>NZ_JBHVGL010000009.1:0-280588 GCF_042800875.1 Kitasatospora sp. NPDC057595
CCGCAGCGCCGCCGGTCCCACCGCCGGTGGCACCGCCGGTGCCCGCGCCGCCGGCCGCCGCCCCGCCGGTGGTGGAGCCGCCCGAGGTGCCGCCGGGCTTCGTCTTGCAGTCCAGCGGGGCGCCCTTGGCGTCGCACTCGCTGGGCTGCGGAGCGGTCTTGAGGATGGTCAGCTCACCGGCGCTGTTGAAGGTCGGGTTGTTGCAGTTGGAGAGGGTGTTGGGGTCGACCGGGCTGGCGTTCCCGGGGATGCGGCTGGTCTGCAGCAGACCGCCGCGGACCAGGTTGCGCGGGATCGGCGAGTAGCCGAGCGAGTCAGCCTCGCCCTGGCCCTGGCAGAGCACGTAGGCGAGGAAGCGGCTCAGCGCCGAGCCCTTGTCGTTGCTGAACTTCGGCAGCGACTGGAGCGAGTTGCTGCGCGGCACGATCAGGTAGCTGTAGCTGGAGAGCGGGTAGGAACGCGGGTCCTTGTTGATGTAGACGCCGTCCAGGTTCTGCTGGAGGTAGTTCGGGTCTTCCGGCGAGGTGTTGTCGTCGACGCCGCGGATCTGGGCGGCGGTCAGCGCGACGGCCACGTTGGAGGCGGTCGGCAGGGTGTAGTACCCGGCCGGGTTGAGGACCTTCACGACCGGCCAGTTGCTGTTCTTGGCGAAGGCGTACTCGTCGTAGCCGATGGTGCCCTCGCCGGAGCCGGCCTTGATGTAGCCGGCGACGGTGTCCGAGCCGCTCTGCGCGGTCATCCGGCCGGCGCGCGGGAAGAACTCGGTGTACAGGCCGCAGCTCACCTTGTTGACCGACTTGCAGTACTCGTCCCACTGCTCGGGGTAGGTCCGGCTCATCCAGCGGGTGAACTGCGCGGTGGCGCCCGAGCCGTCGGAGCGGATCACCGGGGTGATCGGCAGGTTCGGCAGCTGCTTGCCGTAGTCCTCGGTGATCCTGGGGTCGTTCCAGTTGGTGATCTTGTTGGTGAAGATGTCCATGATGGTCTGCGTCGACAGCCGCAGGTCGTTGACCCGCTTGCCGCCCACCGTGAGGTGGTACATCAGCGCCGTGCCACCGGCGGTGATCGGAACATAGGAGTAGCCGTAGACGACCTTCTCCACGCCCGCCTCACCGGCGCGCTGGATGTCCTCGCCGGCACCGGTGTCGACGGTGGTGCGGAACGGCACGTCGGAGGCGCTGAAGTCGTTGCGACCGGTGTTCCACTCGGCGCGACCACGGGCGGAACCGACCGCGTTGAAGTCGATCTGGATGCCCTGCGGGCCGACGTCCTGGCGCCACTGGTCGATCGCCGGGAAGGCCCAGCTGGATCCGCTGGCGGTGAGCGCGACGGAGGCCGCGCTGGCCGGGACGGCCTGTCCCAGCAGCAGGGACCCGGCCGCTAGCAGGGTGGACAACAGCACGGCCAAGGGGCGTGCCAGGGGGCGGCTTGCGGCCTCCCGCGACATGGGGACTCCTCTGGTGCGGAGGGTGGTGGGTCGGAACATCAGTGCCCCCCGGTGGCGACGGCCGAGGTGGCGAGGCCGGGCTGGGCGGTGGGCCGGACGACGTGCGGCCCGGCGGCCTCGGGGGCGGCCGGCGCGGAGGCCCGGGAGGCGCGTTCGAGCCTGCGCTTCTGACGGCGACTCAGTTCGCCCGGGCCGCGCCCGCCGAGCACGCGCGCGGTGACGAAGAGGATCAGCACGACCGCCATCAGGGTCAGCGCGGCGGCGAAGGCGCGCGCGATCATCGCGTCGTACGGCAGCTTGACATAGCTCCAGATGTAGAGCGGCAGCGAGATCTGCGGGCCCTCGAAGGGGTTGGCGTTGAACCGCGAGGTGAAGCCCGCGGTCAGCAGCACCGGCGAGGTCTCGCCGACGGCGCGCGCCATGCCCAGCACCACGGCCGTCACCAGACCGCGCCGGGCGGTCGGCAGGACGACGTTCCAGACCGTGCGCCACTGGCTGCCGCCGAGCGCGTAGGACGCCTCGCGCAGGGTTCCGGGGACGAGGCGGATGACCACCTCGGCGGCCCGGGTGACGATCGGCATCATCATCACGGTCAGCGCCAGGGAGGCCGCGAAGCCACTCTTGTCGAAGCCGAAGGTGAGGATGACGATGCCGAGGATGAACAGGCCGGCGACGATCGAGGGCAGCGCCGTCATCGCCTCGACCAGGGTCCGCACCGGCCGGGCCAGCCGGCCCCCGATCTCGGACATGAAGACCGCCGCCGCGATGCCCAGCGGCACCGCGAACAGCGTGGCCAGGCCGAGCTGTTCGAGCGAGCCGACGACGGCATGGATGGCACCGCCGGAGGTGATCGGGGAGAGCGAGGCGGTCTTCTCCATCGACTCGGTGAAGAAGTTCGCGTGCTGGGCCGCCTGGTAGCCGCGCGAGGCGACGTAGCCGATCTGGTCCACGATCAGCGCGACCACGAGGGCGCCGGCGCTCCAGGCGACCACCGAGACCAGGCGCTCGCGGACCACCAGCGTGCCCCACTGCTGCCGGCCGAGGATGTAGTAGCCGGCCAGGAAGAGCAGGTACCAGCAGAGCACGAAGCCCAGCGCGCCGCTGAACGGCAGCACCCGCTCGTACAGCACCCAGTTCAGCCCGAGCGCGCCGACGAGCGCGCCGGCGACGGTGAACACGTCGTCGCGGGTGATGCCGCCGAGCTTCAGCTTCTTCTCCGGCAGCTCCGGCCCGGGGGGCCGGTCACCGGGGGCGTCCGCGGGGGACGCGCCGACGGGTGCGCCGGCGGGGGGCGCTTCTGTGGGCGCCTTGTCGAGGGTGGTCATCGGTGCGTCCCTTCACGGCGGAGCGGCAGCGGTCGGCGGGCCCGGTGGCGGGTTCTCTGGTGGGCCATGGATCAGTCCGCCGTCGCCGCGCCGGAGCGGGAGCGGCTGATCACGAAGCTCGCGGCCATGTTGACCAGCAGGGTGATGCCGAACAGCACCAGTCCGGCCGCCATCAGCGCGGAGAGCGACAGGGTGTCGGACTCGCCGAACCGCAGCGCGATCAGCGCGGAGATCGAGTTGGCGCCGTTCTCGAAGATGTGGCCCATGATGTCGAAGCTGGGCGAGATGATCAGCGCGACAGCGATGGTCTCGCCCATCGCGCGACCGAAGCCGAGCATCACCGCGCCGATCACGCCGCCGCGTCCGAACGGCAGCACCACCGTGCGCACCATCCCCCAGCGGGTGGAGCCGAGTGCGTAGGCGCCCTCGCGCTCGCCCTGCGGGGCCTGGGAGAACACCTCACGGCTCAGCGAGATGATGATCGGGATGATCATCAGCGAGACCACCACGCCCGCGATGAAGGTCGAGGAGGTGTAGGAGGTGCCGATGTCACCGGTCCGGACCTTCAGGAACGGGATCGTGTCGCCGAGGTGGTTGGACATCCAGCGGACGGTGCCGATGATCTGCGGCTGGAGGAAGAAGAGCCCCCACAGGCCGTAGACGATGCTGGGGATCGCCGCCATCAGGTCGACCAGCGAGATCAGCGTGGCCCGCAGCCTCGGCGGGGCGTACTCGGAGATGAAGATCGCCGTGGCCAGCGCCACCGGGACGGCGATCACCAGCGCGATCACGGCGATCAGGATGCCGTTGGGCAGGACGGAGGCGATGCCGAAGTTGTGTGCCTGGGTCTGCCACTTCTTCTCCGTGAAGAAGTCGAAGCCGACCGCGCGCAGCGCGTCGCCGCCGCGCAGGACCAGGAAGAAGGCGATCAGCCCCATGATCGCGAAGACCGAGAGGCCGGCCGCCCGCAGCAGGCCGCGGAACACCCGGTCGCCGTTGGTGGCGGGGGCGGTGATGGTGCGGGGTACGTCGGGGTCGGGCTGGCGTGGAGCCTCGGCGTGGGGTGCCGCGGGCTCGGCGGCGGCTGTCATGGTCTGCTCTCCGGCTCGGTGGGACCTGCTCGGTACAGGGATCGGTGGGCGGAAACCGCCGCCCCGGCGCGAGGCGCCGGGACAGGGGTGCCCGCCCCCGGGAAGGGGACTCGGCGGGGCCGGAACGGCGGCCCCGCCGAGTCCTCACGGGTCGGGCGGTGTCAGGGGCGGCGGCGGATCCGCGCCCACACGCTCCGGGTGGCGGCGGTCGCCCGCGCACCCGCCGGAGTTCCGCCCAGGAACAGCGCCGCCGGGCCGCCGACCAGCAGCACCGCGCCGCCGATCAGCGCGATGGGCAGCAGCAGCCGAGCCCCGCCGGAGCGGTCGGGAGACGGCGAGCCGGCCGCGACCGGGGCCGCCGCGAGCGGGCCGTTCTGGGCCGGGGCGCCGCTGGCCGCGCCGGCTCCGGTGGCTCCCGCACCCGGCGCGGTCGCGCCGCCGGCCGCGCCGGCTCCGGTGGCTCCCGCGGTACCCGCGGCACCGGTGCCCGGGAGGTCGGGGTCCAGACCGCTCGAACCGGAGCCGCCGGAGATCCCGGAGCCGCCGGACGTGCCGGAGGTGCCGTCGCTCACCGGGGTGCTGTCGCCGCCGGTGGTGCCGGTTGTACCGGTGCCACCCGTGGTGCCGCCGGTCCCCGAGGTCCCGGTGGTCCCGGTGGTGCCGGACGGGACCTCGGGGACGACGGTGCCGCCGGTACCGCCCGTGCCGCCCGTCGTACCACCGGAGCCACCGGTGGGCGTCCCGGGCTCGGGGTTCCCGCCCTCGGGCTCGGGCGCCGGGGGCTTCTGGTTGCCCGGCCACTTGCCGTCCTGGTCCGCCACGTGCTTGACGGCGTCCTGGGCCTGCGCCCGCTGCTCCTTGGTGAGGGGGAGGAAGCCCTCGGGCAGGCGACCCGGCTCGACGCCGAACAGTTGACCGGTGTCGGTGACCGTCCGCAGGAACTTGGTGATGTCGTCGGCCTTCTTCGCCGACAGCCCGCCCGTCGGCACCATCGCGTACTGCACGACGGCCAGCGGGTACGCCCGCTGGTCGAACGAGTACAGGGTGTTCGGCTCGCCGTAGGGCAGCAGCTGGGTGCCGGTCGCGGGGTCCACCGGCATGTCGCCCAGTGCCGCCTGGAGGCTGTTGAGCGTCGGTGCGACGAAGGCGCCGGCCGCGTTCTGCAGCGAGGCCTCGGGGAGGCGGTAGGCCTTCGCCTGGGCGCTGTCGAGGATCGCGAAGTTCATCCGCTTGCCGATCGGGCGCGCGTCCAGTCGCGGGTTCTGGCCGTTCTGCTTGTCCCGCTTGCGGGCGGTCGACTGCCCCTGCTGCAGGTAGCGCAGCACCTCACCGAGGTTGGTCTGCAGCGGGTTCCACTCGTACTGCTTCCAGTGCGCCTTCTCGTCGGGCAGCGGCGGCTCGCCCGGCTTCTGGGCCAGACCGGTGTCGTCCTCGCGGATCAGCTGGTCGATCGGGTAGCCCTGGTAGTCGGGCCGCATGTAGCGCAGGCTGACCCGGGTGCCCCAGGGGTCGCGCTCGCCCGCCATGAACCGGGCGGCGTCCGGGTCCCCGGCGATCCACGAGGTCAGCTGGTAGGTCAGGTCGTTCGCTGTTCCCAGCACGATCGGGCTGGAATTCTCCGGCCCGCCCTCGCAGCCCGGCCAGGCCTGGCCCGAGCCGGCCGGCAGCGGGTTGAGCTGGATGAACTCGGGGTCGGCGAAGATGCAGGCCGGGTTGCCGTCGACGGTGGGCGTGACGACGCCGTTCGCCTGGTAGGTCTGGGTGAGCAGCTTGGCGACCAGCCGGGCGTTCAGCTTCATGTCCCTGAACTGGCGTCCGCTGTTCGGGTCGTCCGCCCAGAACACGATCGAGATGCCGGTCGTCGAGAGCGGCGCGTAGACGTACGGCCGGGCCGGGGTCTCCCGGTCCGGGACCGCGGTCAGTCCGACGTCCACCCGTGAACCGCTCAGGAACGACTGCCGGGCCGCCGAGTCACCACCGGCGGGGGTGTACTGGACCGTCAGCGGGGCCTTCTTGTCGAGGCACAGACCGGCCACCCACTGCTGCATGGCGCGGTTGGAGAGCTCCTGGCCCGCGGCGACCACGTCGGGGGCCTGCATGTCGCACTCGTCCGGCGTGGCGGTGAACCTGATCGGGACGACCTTGGCGTTCTGCCAGGCGCACATCTCGCCGGCGGCCGCGCCCGTCGTGGGGTTGTTGTAGTTGGTGGTGCCCCAGTCCGACGCCGTGACCATGATGACGCCGTCGTTGTCGAACCCGTGGTCGGCGCAGTCCGGTTGGCCGCCGCGCATCTGGTACATGTCGACCGGGTCACCGCCGTAGTTGGCCTCGACCACGATGGAGCAGGCGTGCGTGGCGTCGCACCCGAGGTGCGGGCTCAGCCGCTTCGACCAGACCTCCATCGTGACCGCGCCCGAGCCGTCGGCACCGGTGATGCCCACCCGCATGTTCGACGGGAAGTCCGGGGTCGTCGTGCCCGCCTCCGGACGCACGTTCTCGAAGGCCTTGTCCGGGTCGGCCTCGAACAGGCTACTGCCGTAACAGTCAGTCACCTTCGGCTTGTCGCCGCGGCACTGGTAGACCCGGACCGGATAGAGCACGGCGTCGCTGCCGGGCTCGACGCTCGACGCCTGCGACCCGTCGTACCGGCTCACGCTCGGGGTGAAGCCGGTCCAGGAGACCTGGATGACCTGGTCCGTCAGGTTGTCGGCCTGGGAGACGGTGATGCTCCCGGCGTCGCCGTAGTCCATCTTGCCCGGGAGCCAGACCCTGGGCCCCGGGACCGTCACCGAGGATGCCGCCTTCGCCTCGGTGAGGGTGCCGAGGCCCACCGGCACCGTCACCAGGGCACCCACGACGGCCAGGACGAGTGTCAACGACGGTAGTCGTCGGCGCCACCGCCCTCGCGCTCTCGGATCGGGTACGCGGATTCTCATGGCGGGCACCTCCGGGATGTGCGAGCCGCTCGGGGCGGCACGAGGGAATGGTCGCGCTCGGCTGACGGCTCCGGTTGCCTACTATTCGGCCAGCCCTACATGGCCGGATTCGGTCGACCGGGTGTACGAGAACACAACGCGACTACTCCGTACCGGAGTTGGGAACTCCGCATGCGGCGGACCCGCGCCGAAGCGCGGGTCCGCCGTGATGCGCTCCCGGGTTCGGGGAACCCGAGGTCAGCTGCCCTGGGTGAAGGTCAGCGCGAGCGAGCCGATGGTCTGGCCGCCCTGGAAGAAGGTGGTGTTCAGCTTGGTGTCGAGGTACTGGGCGCCCGCGGCGTCGATCTTGAGCTCCGAGGAGTTCAGGGTCTGGGTACCGGCGCTGTTGGCGATCTGGGTGTTGCCGGCCGGGTCGAACAGCGACACCGCAGCGGTGCCGCCCACCGGGACACCGGTGATGGCCCAGGAGTCGACGCTGAAGTGCAGCTGCTTGAAGGTGGCGCTCTTCCCGGTGAAGACGTTGACGAAGAGCAGACCGCCACCGAGCTCGATGTCGCCGTAGTAGCCGGCCAGGTTGGCCGCGCCGGCGGTCACCGGGAAGGTGGTGCTGATGCCGGTGGCGCTGTCGTACGAGGGAGCCGCGGTCGGCAGCGGGATGACGACGATCCCGTTGAGGGCCTGGTCCTTGAGGAAGGTGGTGCTGGAGTTGACCACCGCGCTGCCGGTGGACGGCGTGCTCGCCAGGGTCGTGTCGGCAACGGCCGCACCGCTCATGCCGGTCACGGCAAGAACGACGGCGGCACCGGTGGCGGCGAGGCGGGCGCGGGTACGGGACATGCTGAACTCCTTGGGAGAGGTGAAAGGTTGTGCTGGTGGCGCAGGCGGCCGATGGGCGCCGCCTCGACGGACGACCGGCCCCGCACTGCCCGGCGGGGAACGGTGTCCGAAGCTTTCGGTGGTGCGGTCGGATCGCCGGGGCGAGGTGCTCCCGTACCTCGCCCTCCGCACGATCGGCCGGTGGATCAGATGTGGGTCGTGGAGCCGCAGGCACCGGCCGGCAGGACCAGGAACCCGTAGCTCCTGGTGTCGGCCTGGCCGGCCGAGCTGCAGATCCAGCCGGTGACGCCGAAGATCTTCCGAAGAGCCTGACCGTGGGTGTCGGTGGCGTTCCAGTCGGAATCACGGACCACGTCGTAGAGGACCCGTCCGTAGACGGTCGCGGCGAAGCTGGGGTTGATCGTCCGGCCGGGCGTCACGGGGATGATGCCGTTGATGTTGCGGACGGTCAGCGGACCCGCGCTGTCGGTCGCCGTCCCGCGGCCCAGGTACGCCTGACCGATGAAGTGGCCGACGGAGTAGGGGAACACCGCGTCCTGGTCGTTGAGCGCCGGGTCGGTTCCCTGGTTCTCCTCGGGCCCGGAGACGACACAGGCGCCGGGGGAGAGGGGGACACCGCCGCCGAGGGCCTTCAGGAAGAAGGCGCGGGTGCCGGAGGAGGGCGGCGGCAGGAAGGGCTTGATGGTGGCGTTCGGCCAGGTGGCGTCGATGTCGGACCACTTGGTTCTGACGCAGGTGTAGATGTCCTTCAGCTGCGCGGTGGTGAGGTTGGCCGGCGCGTGGCCGCCCGCCTGGGCGGCCCAGCTCACGGCGTCCTTGGCGAAGGCGACGAACAGGTCGCTGGGCAGGTCGCCGGCCTGAGGGCCGCGGTCGGACCGGACGAAGTCGATGGCACTCGGCCACGCGTGCTGGGCCGCCAGACCGGTGCCGACGTCGATCGGCCGGCCGATCTGCGGGGCGCCCTGCTTGAGCGTGATCGGCGAGGGGCCCGTGGCGTCGAAGCTGTAGAGCCGGGGCGAGGTGGTGTCACCGGCGCTCGCGAGGGCGGCGTTGTAGTCCGTGGAGAACTGGTTGAACAGCGGCCCGGTGGTGTGCGAGCCGACCCCGACGATGTCCTGCGGGTTCGGCACGAGGGGCGGGGGCGGGTCCGCGAGGGCGGTGCCCCCGGTCAGACCGGCCGCCGAGCCCGCCAGGGTGGCGACGGCGAGCAGCTTGGCAATGATCCTGCGCATCTCGTGTCAGCTTCCTTTCGGCGGCTCTCGGGTGGGCCGGCGGCCACGGGCACGAGGCCCGTGGCCGCCGGATGGTGCGGGTTCAGCAGGTGGTGCGGGGTGACGCGGGGTCCGGTGGATCAGACCGTCGAGCCGCAGGCGCCGGCCGGCAGGGCCAGGAAGCCGTAGTCCTTGACGATCGCGGCGCCCGCGGTGCTGCAGATCCAGCCCGAGGTGCCGAAGATGGCGCGCAGGGCCTGGCCGTGGGTGTCGGTGGCCGCCCACTCGGTCTGGCGGACCACGTTGTAGATCACGCGGCCGTACGCGGTGGAGGCGAAGGACGGGTTGATGACGTGGACGGCCGGGGTGCCGGACAGGACGACCGGGGTGACGCTGTTCACGTCACGGATGGTCAGCGGGCCCTGGGCGTCGGTGCCGGAGGCCTTGCCGTTCCAGACCTGGCCGATGTAGTGGGCGACGGAGTAGGGAACGATCGCGTCGTTGTCGTTCAGGACCGAGTCGGTGCCCTGGTTCTCCTGGGTGCCGGAGACCACACAGGCGCCCGGGTTGACGGCGGTGCCGCCACCGATCGCCTTCAGGAAGAAGGCACGCGTGCCGGAGTCGGCCTGCGGCAGGAAGGGCTTGATGGTGGAGTTCGGCCAGGCCGTGTTGATGTCGTGCCAGTTGGTCTTGGCGCAGGTGAAGATGTCCTTCAGCTGGTCCGTGGTCAGGCTGGCCGGCGCGTTGCCACCGTTCTTGGCCGCCCAGGACACGGCGTCCTTCGCCAGGGTGACGAAGGTGTCGCTGGCCTGGTCGCCGGTCTGGCGGCCACGCGAGGAGCGGGCGAAGTCGACCGTGGTGCTGGTCTTCTGCTCCAGCTGCTTGATGCCGGCGCCCGAGCCGTTCGGACGGGTGAAGTTGGCGTCCGCACCGGTCTTGGTGAGGATGGTGGCGGAGCCGGTGGCGTCCCAGCTGTACAGACGCGGGGAGGTGGTGTTGCCCGCGGCGGCCAGGGAGGCGTTGTAGCCGGCCGAGAGGCCGTTCAGGACGGCCTGGGTGGTGTCGGAGCCGACACCCACGATGTCCTGGGCGGCCGGGGTGACACCGGTGGCCGGGTCGGCGACGGCAACGCCGCTCGCGACGGTGGCGACCGAGGTGGCGATGGCGGCGGCGGCGAGCAGCTTGGCAGCGGTCTTGCGCATGTTCCTGTTCCTCCGGTGGGAGAGACGTACATCGCTTGCCCGGGTACTGGTCGTCAGTCCCGGGGCCGTTGAGCCGCGTCCGCGGCGGCCCGTTCCGGCAGTGCCGATCCTGTCGGTCGGCGCGGTTCCGTCGGAAGGGCCGACAGCCGGCGCCGGCAATTGTCGATTTCTCGGTTCGGAGAGGTTTAGCAACAGGTCAGCACGGCCGTGGAGGGGTGGAAAGTCGCAGGTCAGGGGCCGGTGACGTTCTTCTCCAGGTGGCGGCTCGGGGGGTTGCCGGATACCTGCGCTTCACCGGAAGAGGGGGAAACCGGGTCCGCGCCGGGGACAACGCGAGAAGCCGCCCGAAGGCGGCTGGGGGCGGCGACGGACGGACCGTCAGAACGGCCAGGTGTCCTCCCGGCCGGGGCGGCGCAACTCCTGCCCCAGCCGCTGGAGTCCGGCCAGGAAGCCGGTCACGCCGGCCTGGCACTGATCACGCCGCAGGTATCCGCGGGCGCTGCGGGCCACCGGTCCGGCGGCGTCGGCGGCCCCCGGGCGGGTGGAGCGGACCGGCAGGAAGGCCGTCCACACCCACAGACGCGCCTCGGACTGGCCGACGGTACATCGCAGCGAGGTCCGCTCGATGATCAACTCTCTGACCGCGTCGGCGAGTTCGTGCTCGCCGCGATAGGTGCGCACGCCGACGCCGAGCTGCCGCCCGTTCGCCGCGCGCAGCGCCCAGGACAGCGAGCGGTCGCCGACCGGAACGGTCAGCAGGCGCGGCCCGCGCCGGTCAGCGGACATCTGAGGTTCTCAACGACGGCCCCCGTTCGGAGAGTTCGGTACGTTCCAGGGCCGGCTGCTTGGCCAGCAGCACGACGAACCGCCGGAAGGCGTTCTGGCAGGTGGCGTACCGCTCGTAGGCGCGGCTGGACCGCACCTCCGGCAGGCTGCGCGAGCCGGGGATCACCCAGACCCAGCCGATGCCGTCCCGGACGTGCGTGATCCGGGCCGTGAGCCCCTCCGCGGCGGCCCGTAAGCCGTCGAAGCCGCGCTCCGCGTCCCCGGCCGTCTCGTACGCGGCCGGAGTGACCGCGACGACGCGTCCGTTCGGTGCTTTCAACTGCCAGCGGTACCGCCCGTCCGGCGCCCGTTCGGCCCGGAACCCCCCACGACTTGCCCCTGCTGCGGTGTGACCGCGGCTCGACGCGTCCACTGCTCCCCCACCGTCCGGTTCCTCTCCGAGACGGGAGTAAAGCTATGTGTGCACACGAGAGCGCCGGAAGGGCACGAAATACACAACTTGCTCCGTTGGCCGGGAAGTTCTCTCTCGTTAAACTTTCACCGGGTGCACACCAACTGCGCGCCAACCGACCCCGCGCCGGATCCCCGTCGTTCACGAACCGTTCGAAGAGCCATGAGGGCGCACCCATCGACCGGACGGGTGTTCACAGCCGCGCCGTCCACCGCACCCTGGTCCCCCGGCCGTACGGGCCGGGCTCGTGCCAGGCGTCGCCGCCGAGCGCCTCGGCGCGCCGCGCCAGGTTGCGCAGTCCGCTGCGCCGCCCGCCCGCGGGGATGCCGACGCCGTCGTCGGTGACGGTCAGCAGCACGCCGGGCCGGCCGCCCCGGTCCAGCGACTCCGGATCGCCGCCGACCGGGCGCCCGCCGTCGTCCAGGTGCACGGTCGCGTCGGCCTCGACGCCGACCCGGGAGGCCCGGGCGTGCCGGGCCGTGTTGGACAGCATCTCCCGCAGCGCGGCGAGCAGTTGACGGCCGGTCTTCTCGCCGACCAGGCTCTCCACCGGACCGACGAAGGAGACCGAGGGCTTGAAGCCGAGCGCCGCCGCGGTCTGGCTGCACTCGCGCAGCACCCGGGTCCGCAGCGTGTCGGCCGCGTCACCCTGATCGCCGTGCTGGAGCGCGTAGATCGTGGTGCGGACCTCCTGGATGGTGGCGTCCAGCTCGTCCACCGCTTCGCCGATGCGGACCTTCACCTCCGGCACGACGGCCCGCCGGGCGGCGCCCTCCAGCATCATGCCGGTGGCGAACAGCCGCTGGATGACGAGGTCGTGGAGATCCCGGGCGATCCGGTCGCGGTCCTGGAAGACGGCGAGCCGCTGCTGGTCGCGCTGCCCCTCGGCGAGCCGCAGCGCGAGCGCGGCCTGCGAGGCGAAGGTCTCGGCCAGCTGCTTCTCCGCCTCGGAGAACGGCACCGCGCCGCGCGAGCGCCAGACGCAGAGCCCGCCGAGCACCCGGCCGGCGGCGACCATCGGCACGGCCAGCGAGGGACCGAAGCGGCGGGCGAGCCGGATCACCACGGTCGGGTCGGTGGACATGTCGTCGAGGTGCACGCTCTCCCGCTGGAGCAGCCGGGAGGCGAAGCTGTCCGACGGCAGCAGCTCGCCGCGGACGAACTCGGCGTCCTCCCCGGAGGCGTGGGCGACCCGCATCCGGACCGTGCCCGAGTCCCCGTCCGTGACCGGCAGCAGGATCATGCCCAGCGCGGCGTCCGCCAGCTCCCGGACCTGCTCGGCGGCGACGTTGAGCGCCACCTCCGCCTCGTCGGTGGAGAGCAGCGCCGTGGTGACGGCGGCCGCGCCGGCGATCCACCGCTCCCGGCGCCGGCCCTCCTCGTAGAGGCGGGAGTTCTCGATCGCGACCCCGGCCGCGGCGGCCAGCGCGTGCACCACCTGCTCGTCCTCCGGGGTGAAGGCGCCGCCGCTGCGCTTCTCGGTGAGGTAGAGGTTGCCGAACACCTCGTCACGGATCCGGATCGGCTCGCCGAGGAAGGTCCTCATCCCCGGGTGGTGCGGCGGGAAGCCGTAGGAGCGCGGGTCGGCGGTGAGGTCGCTCAGCCGCAGCGGCTCGGGCCGGTCGATCAGCGCGCCCAGGATGCCGCGGCCGACCGGCAGCTCGCCGATCTCGCGGACGGTCTCGTCGTCGACGCCGACGTGGATGAAGTCCTGCAGCCCGTGGCCGCCGGGTGCGACCACCCCGAGCGCGGCGTACCGGGCGTCCACCAGCTCGGCCGCGCCGGCGGCGATCCGGTGCAGTGTCGCGTGCAGGTCGAGCCCGGCGCCGACCGAGACCACCGCCTCCAGCAGCCGCTGCATCCGGTCGGTGACGGCGGCGGCGGACTGCAGCCGCTCGGACACCTCGGTGACCAGCGTGTCCAGCCCGAGCGAGGAGATCTCGGGCACCCGGTGCGGGGCCTGGTCGGGCTCGGGCTCACCGGGGGTGGCGGCGTCGGGCGGCTCTGGCGTGGGGTCCATGAGGAAGAGCGTAGTTTGTACGCTTTTAGACATAAGGAACGACGCGAGGGCGGCGGTCCGCTCCGGTTATCCGACCGCGGTCGTCAGCAGGCCGTCGGCCTCCCGCTCCCGGGCGTGCATGGCGCGCAGGCGGCCGGCCGGGAGGGCCAGCAGCTCGGACCAGCCACCGCGCTCGACGACCCGGCCGGCGTCCAGGACGATCACCTCGTCGACCGTGGAGTCGTCGAGACCGGCCAGGCGGTGGGTGATCAGGACGGTGGTGCGGCCGGCGGTGGCGGTGAGCAGGTCCGCGGTGAGGGCATCGGCGGTGGGCAGGTCGAGGTGCTCGGCGGGCTCGTCCAGGACGAGCACCGGGAAGTCGGCGAGCAGCGCCCGGGCGAGCGCGAGCCGCTGGCGCTGACCGCCGGAGAGGGCGGCGCCGTGCTCGCCGACCATGGTGTCCAGGCCGTCCGGCAGGGTCTCGGTGAAGTCCAGCAGCCGGGCGGCGGCGAGGGCGGCGCGCAGCTCGTCCTCGTCCGCGTCCGGCCGGGCGAGGCGGAGGTTCTCGCGCAGCGAGCTGTCGAAGACGTGCGCGTCCTGGGCGCAGAGCCCGATCACCCGGCGGACGTCCTCCCCGGCGAGTTCCCGGCTGTCCACCGCCTGCGGGCGGCCGGCGGCCAGCACCACGCTCCCGGCGTCCTGGTCGAGGAAGCGCAGCAGCGCCTGGGCGAGGGTGGTCTTGCCGGAGCCGGACGGGCCGACCACGGCGATCCGCCGGCCCGGGGCGAGGTCGAGGTCGACGCCGGACAGCGCGTCGGCCTCCTGGCCGGGGTGGCGGGCGGTCAGCCCGCGGACGGCGATCGGCAGCGGCTGCTCTGGCAGGGCCTTCGGCGCGGCGGGCTCGGCGACGGCGGCGGGCGCGTCCAGCACCTCGGCGAGCCGCTCCGAGGCGGCCAGGCTGCGCCGGCGGGCCTGGACAGCGAGCGGCATGCCGGTGACGGCCTCGAAGGCGGCCAGCGGGGTGAGCACCACGACGGCCAGGCAGACCGGGGCGAGCGCCCCGGACTCGACGCCGCGCAGGCCGACGGCCGCGGCGGCGGCCACGGTGAGGCCGGTGAGCAGGGTGATCAGCCCGGTGCCGAGCGCGGCGGTGGTGGCCGAGCGGGCGGCCAGCCCGGTCAGCGCGGTGTCGGCGGCGCGGACGGCGGTGAGCCGGGCGGGCAGCGCGCCGGCCACGGTGAGCTCGGCCGTCCCGCTGAACGCGTCCAGCACGGTGGTGGCGAGCCGTCCGCGCGCCGGGGCCTGGCAGCGCTCGGCGGCGGCCGACCAGCGGGCGGTCAGCGCGGGCACCACCAGGCCGGCGAGCAGCAGGCCGGCGCCGAGCACCAGACCGGCGGCGGGCAGGAAGGCGCCCATCGCGACGGCGGCGGCCAGCGAGACCACCGCGGCCACCGCGGCGGGCAGGCGCCAGCGCAGGTAGTGGTCCTGGACGGCGTCGACATCGGCGACCAGCCGGGAGAGCAGGTCGCCGCGCCGGAACGCGGGCAGCGCGGCCGGGGCGAGCGCGGTGAGCCGGCGGTACACCGCGGCCCGCAGGGTGCCGAGGGTGCGCAGCACGGCGTCGTGCGAGACCAGCCGCTCGGCGTAGCGGAAGACGCTGCGGCCGATGCCGAAGGCGCGCACCGAGGTGACGGCCATCATCAGGTAGAGGACGGGCGGCATCTTGGAGGCGTAGGAGATGAGGTAGCCCGAGGTGGCCATCAGGGCGACGGCGCAGCCGAGCGCGAGCGCGCCCAGCAGGACGGACAGCGCGAGGCGGGGCCTGGCCGCGTCCGGACCGGGCGCGGGCGCGTCCTCCGGGGCCGGCGGGGTGGGCCGGCCGCGGTGCGCGAGCACCGGGACGGCCGCCGGGGAGGCCGGGGGAGCGGCGGGGCCGTCCAGCCGGACCCGCCGGTCGGCGGCGGCCAGCAGCGCGGGCCGGTGGGCGACCAGCAGCACGGTGCGCGCCGGGTCGGCGGCCAGTGCCCGCACGGTGTCCACCACGGCCGCCTCGGAGGCGCCGTCCAGGTTGGCGGTGGGCTCGTCGAGCAGGACGAGCGGCCGGTCGTCGGCGAGCAGCACCCGGGCGAGCGCGAGCCGCTGGCGCTGGCCGGCGGAGAGCCCCGCGCCGTCCTCGCCGAGCGGGGTGTCCAGCCGGGTGACGAAGTCGAGGGCGTGGGCGGAGCGCAGGGCCGTCCACAGCTGGTCGTCGGTGGCCTCGGGCCGGTAGAGCCGCAGGTTGTCGCCGACGGTGCCGGCGAACAGGTGCGGGTGCTGGGGCACCCAGGCGATCTGCCGCCGCCAGCTCCCCGGGTCCAGGTCGGCCAGGTCGTGGGTGCGGCCGTCGGCGGCGGCGACCCGGACGGTGCCGGCGTCCGGGGCGGTGAGCCCGAGCAGGACGCCGAGCAGGGTGGACTTGCCGGCGCCGGACGGGCCGGTGAGCGCGACCGTCTCGCCCGGGCGCAGCACCAGCGCGGCGCCGTCCAGGGCGGGCGCGGT
Organism: Kitasatospora sp. NPDC057595; assembly: GCF_042800875.1. NCBI lineage: Bacteria > Bacillati > Actinomycetota > Actinomycetes > Kitasatosporales > Streptomycetaceae > Kitasatospora > Kitasatospora sp. NPDC057595. Next base: position 15,824 of record NZ_JBHVGL010000009.1, read on the forward strand.
GCGGTCGGGGAAGCGCACGGTGAGGCCGTCGGCCTCGACGACGGCCCCGGCGAGGTCCGGCGCGGGGGCGGTGCCGGCGGCCGGCAGCGGCGTCTCCAGCACCTCGAAGATCCGGTCGGCGGCGGTCAGGCCCTCGACGCTGGAGTGGTAGAGCGCGCCGACCTGGCGGATCGGGAAGTAGACCTCGGGGGCGAGGATCAGGATCAGCAGCCCGGTCTCCAGGTCGAGGCCGCCGTTCACCAGCCGGAAGCCGATCGAGACGGCGACCAGCGCGACCGAGAGGGTGGAGAGCAGTTCCAGGGCGAAGGAGGAGATGAAGGCGATCCGCAGGGTGCGCAGGGTGGCCCGGCGGTAGTCGGCGGTGATCCGGGCGATGGTGGCGGCCTGGGCGCGGGCCCGGTTGAAGACCTTGAGGGTGGGCAGCCCGGCGACCACGTCCAGGAAGTGGTGGGAGAGCCGGGCGAGGGTGGTCCACTGGCGGTCCATCCGGGCCTGGGTGGCCATCCCGATCAGCACCATGAACAGCGGGATCAGCGGCAGGGTGCCGGCGATGATCGCGGCCGAGGTGACGTCGGCGCCGACGATCCGCAGCAGCACGGTGACCGGCACGACCACGGCGAGCGCCAGCTGCGGCAGGTAGCGGGCGAAGTAGTCGTCGAGCGCGTCGACGCCCCGGGTGGCGAGGGCGGTGAGTTCGCCGGTGCGCCGGCCCGCCAGGTGGGCCGGGCCGAGCGCGGTGGCGTGGTCGAGCAGCCGGCGCCGCAGGGTGGACTTCACCCGGGCGACGGACCGGTGCGCGGTGAGTTCGGTGAGCCAGCCGACCAGCCCGCGCCCGATCGCGGTGAGCACCAGCAGCGCCAGCGGCGCGGTGAGCTCGTCGAGCCCGGTCCGCTGCTGGAAGCCGCGGACCACGAGCTCGGCGATCAGGCCCGCCTGGGCGACCACCAGGGCCGCGTTCGCCGCGCCCAGCAGGACGGTCCCGGCGAGGAAGACCCGGGTGGTGCGGGCGTACCCGAGGAGTCGGGGGTCGACCGGCTTCACGGCGTCAGGCCTTTTCGAGGGCGGCGGCCGGGTCGTGCCCCGGGATGTGCTGGACACCGATCCGCTTGCGGAACACCCAGTACGTCCAGCCCTGGTAGAGCAGCACCAGCGGGGTGAAGACCACCGCCACGATGGTCATCAGCTTGAGCGTGTAGGCCGAGGAGGCCGCGTTGCTCACGGTCAGGCTCCAGTCCGGGTTGAGCGTGGACGGCATGACGTCGGGGAAGAGCGAGAGGAAGAGCATGGCCACGGCGGCCACGATCGTCACACCCGACAGGACGAACGCCCAGCCCTCGCGGGCCACCTGGTTGGCGGCGAGCGCGCCGACCAGCGCGAGCACCGCGACCACCAGGGCGGCGAGGCTCCAGCCGTTGCCGTGGTCGGCCTGGGTCCAGATCAGGAAGACCGCGGCGAGCGCCGCCGTCGCCAGGCCGGTGCGCAGGGCGGTGGCCCGGGCCCGGTCGCGGATCTCGCCGACCGTCTTGAGCGCGGCGAACACCGAGCCGTGGAAGACGAACAGGACGAGCGTCACCAGGCCGCCGAGCAGCGCGTACGGGTTGAGCAGGTCCCAGAAGCTTCCGACGAAGTTCTTCTGCGCGTCGATGTCGACACCGCGCACGATGTTGGCGAAGGCGACGCCCCAGAGGAAGGCCGGGATCAGCGAGGTCCAGAAGATCGCCTCCTCCCAGTTGCGCTGCCAGCGCGGCTCGGGCCGCTTGGCCCGGTACTCGAAGGCGACGCCGCGCACGATCAGGCAGACCAGGATGATCAGCAGCGGGATGTAGAAGCCGCTGAACAGGGTGGCGTACCAGTCCGGGAAGGCCGCGAAGGTGGCGCCGCCGGCGGTCAGCAGCCAGACCTCGTTGCCGTCCCAGACCGGGCCGATGGTGTTGATCAGCACCCGCCGCTCGGTGGTGTTCCTGGCCAGCGTCTTGGTCAGGACGCCGATGCCGAAGTCGAAGCCCTCCAGGAAGAAGTAGCCGATCCAGAGGACGGCGATCAGGACGAACCAGACGTCGTGAAGTTCCATGGTGTGTCGGTCCTATCGATCCTCGGGGGCCTCAGTAGGCGAAGGCGAGCGGCTTGTCGGCGTCGTCGTCGGCGGCCGGGCCGCGCAGGGACGGGTCCTTGGCGGGCGGCTGCTCGTCGGTGGCCGGGCCGGCCTTGGCGTACTTGACCAGCAGCTTGACCTCGATGACGGCGAGGATCGCGTACAGCGCGGTGAAGGTGGTCAGCGCGCCGATCTGGGTGCCGATGCCGACGTTGGGCGAGACGGCGCTCGCGGTGGTCATCAGTCCGAAGACGGCCCAGGGCTGCCGGCCCATCTCGGTGAAGATCCAGCCGAAGCTGTTGGCGATCAGCGGGAAGCCCATGGTGAGGATGCCGATCCGCCAGCTCCACTTGGTGAGGAAGGGGCCGAGCTCCTTCGTCGGGGTGAGCATCAGGCGCGGCACCTCCTCGTCGCCGGTGCGGAACTCCGGTGCCAGGAAGCGCTTCTTCCGGGTGGTCCAGAGTCCGATCAGGCCGGCCACGAAGGAGGTCATCCCGAAGCCGATCATGAGGCGGAAGCCCCAGTAGGTGACGAAGATGCTGGGGATGTAGTCCTTGGGGTCGCCGCCGTACTTGGCGGCCTCGGCGGCGGCGGTGTCGTTGATGCCGGGGACGGAGGAGCTGAAGTCGCTGTTCGCGAGGAAGGACAGCGCCGCGGGGATCTCCAGCTCGACCGAGTTGTGGCCCTTGCTGACGTCGCCGACCGCGAAGATCGAGAACGGCGCGGGGGCCTTGGTGTCCCAGAGCGCCTCGGCGGCGGCCATCTTCATCGGCTGCTGGCGGAACATGACCTTGGCCAGCTGGTCGCCGCTGAGCGCGGTGCCGAGGCCGGCGACGACGGCGAGCACCAGGCCGATGCGCAGCGAGGTGCGCATCGCGGCGACCCGCTTGGGGTTGGCGCCCTCCGGCTTGCGCTTGGCCTTCCAGAGGTGGAAGGAGGCGATGCCGACCACGAACGCCGCACCTGTGAGGAAGGCCGCGGTCAGGGTGTGCAGGACGACGGTGACGGTGGTGTCCTGGAACAGCACCCGCGCGATGTCGTTGAGCTGGGCCTTCCCGGTGACCGGGTCGACCGCGTAGCCGACCGGGTGCTGCATCCAGGAGTTGGCCGCCAGGATGAAGTAGGCGGAGAGCACGGTGCCGAGCGCGACCATCCAGATGCAGGCGCAGTGCAGCTTCCTCGGCAGCTTGTCCCAGCCGAAGATCCACAGGCCGATGAAGGTCGACTCGAAGAAGAAGGCGATCAGCGCCTCCATCGCGAGCGGGGCGCCGAAGACGTCGCCGACGAAGCGGGAGTAGTCGGACCAGTTCATGCCGAACTGGAACTCCTGGACGATGCCGGTGACCACGCCCATCGCGATGTTGATCAGGAAGAGCTTGCCCCAGAACTTGGTGGCGTGGAAGTACTTCTCCTTGTCTGTCCGCACCCACGCGGTCTCCAGCCCGGCGACGATCGCGGCGAGGCTGATGGTGAGCGGAACGAAGAGGAAGTGGTAGACGGTGGTGATGCCGAATTGCCATCGCGCGATGGTCTCGTGAGCGATTGCCAGTTCCACGTCGCCCTCTCTCCAACCGACCCTGTCGAGGTCATATTTCAGGACAAACTTCATCTATAGCCGGAGACCGCTGCTCAAGCGCGCAAGCTTGTCCGCTTGTGAACGTGAACACGTTCACAAGCATCAGTATCCACCACTCTTACAGGTGATTCACCGGCGGGGTGGGGTTTGACCGGCAGCGATGCCGTGGGCACAGTCTGCGAAGGGCCCCGTCGGACCACAACGAGCGACCGGGCGCGCGCCGCGGAAAATCTGGACGATCCGTACATTGACAGCCACCGGATCCTCCAAGGCGGCCCCATTCGGGCCCCCTCCCCCGAGGCCGTGCTCCGGGCCTGCTGGGCCTTGCCGGTCCTAGGCCCGGCCGAGGAGCTGGGTGCCGGGGGCGGAGGGGGCGCGGGCGGTGAAGAAGTCGACGAAGCCGCGCAGGAACTCGGCCACCGTGATGACGCCGTCGCCGTCGGTGTCCAGACGGCGGAAGCCGTGCGAGAGCTCGGCCGGGTGCACCCGGCGGCCGTCGAACAGCACCCGGTACTCGGCGAAGTCCAGCAGGCCGTCCCCGTCGGTGTCGACCGCCGCGAAGACGGCGCGCAGCGCGGGCAGCAGGCCGCCCTCCAGGTAGGCCGGGTCGCGGTCGCAGCCGGCCAGCGTCGCGGCGACGTACTCGTCCCGGCTGATCCGGCCGTCGCCGTCGGTGTCCATGGTCGCCCGCAGCTGCTCCCACCACGCCTCGAACGCGGCGTGCACCCGGCCCTCGCCCTCCTCGGAGAGCTCCAGCTGCCAGCAGACGTTGTGCGCCATCGCCTGCAGGTCGCGGGCGGTGAGCAGGCCGTCGCCGGTCTGGTCGAGGACCTCCCGGAAGAAGCGTTCCAGCCGGGGCGGCCGGGTGTCCTGGCGCGGCATCCGGCGGGGCCGGGACGGCGGGCGCACGCCCGGGGCGCGGTAGCGGTAGCGGTCCGGCAGGCCGGTCAGCACCGCGCGGCCGCCCCGGTGCAGCAGCCCGGACAGCAGCGCCCCGCGGCGGGTGCGGACCAGGCCGAACCGCTCCCGGTAGACCGCCGGGAGGTCCGCGACGGTCAGCTCGGTGACCACCCGGGCCACCAGCGACCGCAGCACCCGCCAGCCCACCGGCCCGAGGAAGCGCAGCCGGCGCGGGCAGGGCGCCTCGTGCAGCATGTCGTACAGCAGGTGCCGCGCCGTCCCGGTGAACTCCAGCCGCTCGACGGTCGTCCGCCGCAGGTAGCCGGGCAGCTCGGCGACGGTGGCGGGCAACTCCCCGGCGGGCAGCCCGAACACCGCCGCGATCTCGGCGAACTCCCGGTACAGCGAATCCAGTTCGTCCGGCGTGTACGGATCCCCGCTCAACTCCCGCATGGCGGCGACCGCTTCGAAGAGGGTGAGCAGCACCCAGGCCCGGGTGGCCGGGTCGTGGGCGTCGTACGCCCGGCCGTCCTCGGTGGTGCCGCGGATCCTCCGGTGCGCCCGGTCGAGCCGCTGGACCTCGCGCCAGAGCTGCTCCTGGTCCGCCTGGAACAGCCGGCGCCCGCTGCCGAGGGTGTGCTCGATCCGGCGCCAGGGGTGGCCGCGGTAGGTGGAGTGCTCCTCCATCCCGGCCGCGACCACCGGATGGGAGGCCTGGAGCACCAGCAGCCGCCAGGCGACGAGCACGATCCGCCACTCCGAGAGGTCCCGGCGGAAGGACACCTCGGAACGTGCCGCCGAGGGTGCCGACGCCGTTGCCGCTGCCGACGCTGCTGACGCTGCCATCCGGGAATCTCCTGGGAGTTGCGGGACCTTCGCGTACGGGCGGGGCCCTTCCCGGCCGTCCGGCGGGGAAACCAGACGCTGGATTGGTCAGACAGTCCTACATAGCAGCTGCTGTCAATTCTGCGAGGTCCGCCAGGTCCGCCGCGTCCAGGCGCAGCGCGGCGGCGGCGGTGTTCTCCTCCAGGTGCGCCGGCAAGGAGGTGCCCGGAATGGCGAGGATCGCCGGCGAGAGCGCCAGCAGCCAGGCCACCATCACCTGGGCCCGGGTGGCGCCGTACCGCTCGGCGACCCGGCGCAGGGCCGGGTGGTCGGGCACGCCGGTGCCGCCCAGCGGGTAGAACGGCACGAAGGCGATGCCCCGCTCGGCGCAGTCGGCCAGCAGCCGGTCGTCGGCCTCGTCGTGCTCCAGCACGCTGTACTTGTTCTGCACCGCCACCACCGGGGCGAGCGCCTCGGCCTCGGCCAGCTGCGCCGCGTCCACATTGCTGACGCCCAGCTGCCGGATCAGCCCCTGCGCGCGCAACTCGGCCAGCTCGGCGAAGGGTTCGGCGATCGAGGACTGGCTGGGCATCCGGCGCAGGTAGACCAGGTCGAGATGGTCCACGCCGAGCTCGCGCAGATTGCGGTGGACGGCCGCGCGCACGCCGTCCCGGTCGGCCGGGTCCATCCACGACCCGTCCGGTTCCCGGCCGGGGCCGACCTTGGTGGCGATCACCAGCTCGTCCCGGTAGGGGTGCAGGGCCCGCCGGATCAGTCCGTTGGCGGAGACCTCGCGGAAGAAGTAGAACCAGGCGGTGTCGATGTGGTCGATGCCCAGCTCCAGCGCCCGGCGCAGCACCCGCAGGCTCTGCTCGGGGTCGCAGGCGGGGCCGCCCCAGTCGCGGGAGGGCAGTTTCATCGCGCCGAAGCCCATCCGGGACACCGGCAGCTCGCCGCCGAGGAGGAAGGAGCCGGCCGCGGAGGCGTCGGGGACGGGGACATGAGTGGTCGTCATGATCACCATCCTCCCCCGGAAAGCGCTCCGCCGAGCGGGTCAGTCCTGCCGGCCTCCGGTGATCTCCGGACCGATCGCGAACCCCTTCGCCGGTCCCTCCGGGATCACCGCCTCCTCACCGTACGGCGTCCGCTCGGAGCGGGCGTAGGCACCCCGATCGGGGTCGGGGCCGGTGAGGACGGTGACGGCACCGCCGTCGTCGTAGTCATCGATGATCACGTACACGGGGATGCCGGCGGTTGCGTACGCACGATGCTTGAGGACGCGGTCGCGCTGGCGGTTCTTGTGGCCGGGGGAGACGGTCTCGACCATCACGGCGACGCCGGAGGCGAGGATCCCCAGGCCCTCGGGGTGCACGATCTCCTCAAGATCGTCCGGCGCGACGTAGATGTCGGGAATCGTGACCTTGAGACCGCTGATGACGTTTCCGTCGTTTCCCGGAGCCCATCCGGTGCCCCGCAGATGGTCATGGAGGGCGAGAAGCATCCGCCGGTTGATCATCATGTGCCGGGCCCCGCCCGCAGGTGACATCTCGATGGCTCCTTCGATGATCTCCGCGTGGAAGCCCTCGGGAACCTCCATCGCCTTCCACACCTGCCACAGCGCCTGGTCCAGGTCCACGACGGTCTCCTCGGCTACGAGCGCGAACATTGAGACACCCCTCATTCCCGTCCAGTGTGATCAGCCCGCGCGGTCCCGCACAAGCCACGGCCGTACCCTCACACGCCGTCGGCCGATGGCGGGGGTGAGCGAGCGAGGTTCACTCGATCAGGGGGTTTCAGCCCTGGTGGGGGAGTTCCAGGCGGAAGGTGGCGCCGGTACCCGGGGCGGTGTGGAGGGTGAGGGCGCCGCCGTGGGCGTGGGTGAGGGCGGTGGCGATGGCGAGGCCGAGGCCGGCGCCGCCGCGGCGGTCGTTGCGGCTGCGGGAGGCGTCGACGCGGTAGAAGCGGTGGAAGACCAGGGCGGCCTGGTCGGCGGTCAGGCCCGGGCCGGAGTCGGCGACCTCCAGGAGGCACTGGCCGCCGTCGGTGCCCACGCCGATCCGCACCGGGGTGCCGGGCGGGGTGTGCTTGACCGCGTTGCCGACCAGGTTGGTGACCACCTGGCGCAGCCGCGCCTCGTCGCCGAGCACCGGCGCCGGCCCCGGCGGGCCGCTGCCGGCCGGTCCGGTGAGCGCGACCGGGCGGCCCGGGTCGAGCGCGGTGAGGTCGTGCAGGGCGTCGGCCGCGAGCGTGCGCAGGTCCATCGGGGCGAGGTCGAGCGGGCGCTCCTCGTCGAGCCGGGCGAGCACCAGCAGGTCCTCGACCAGGGCGCCCATCCGCACCGCCTCGTTCTCGATACGGTCCATGGTGCGCGCCACGTCGGCCTCGGACGGCAGGGCGCCCATCCGGTACAGCTCGGCGAAGCCGCGGATGCCGGCCAGCGGGGTGCGCAGCTCGTGCGAGGCGTCCGCGACGAACCGCCGCATCCGGGCCTCGGACTCCGCGCGGGCGGCGAACGCGGACTCGATCTGCGCCAGCATGCCGTTCAGCGCGATGGACAGCCGGCCGACCTCGGTGTGCGGCGGCAGGACGGGCATCCGGTGCGAGAGCTCGCCGGCGGCGATCCGCTGGGCACCCTCCTCGATCCGGCGCAGCGGCCGCAGACCGGCCCGCACCGCGAAGAGGCCCAGCGCGGCGATCAGCACCAGGACGGCGCCGCCGATGCCGAGGAAGGCGGTGCGCAGCCGGGCGACGGTGCCGTCGACGTCCTCCCGGGAGACGGCGACCATCACGTACGCGGAGGTGGGCGTGGGCGCGGCGAAGACGCTGGCCACCGGGGCGCTCTGCCGCTGGACCGGTACCACCAGCACCCGCCAGCGGTCCCGGCCGCGGCGCTGGTCGGGCAGGTCGAAGGGGGTGTCCGGGTCGACCTTGGCCGGGTCGAAGCCGGCCAGCTGCGGAGCCGGGTCGTTCTCGGAGACCGGCTGGCGCACCACGAACTGCACCTTGCCGTCGGCGGACAGGTACTGGACCAGGTACTGGCTGGGCAGGGTGGCCAGGTACTGCGAGGAGCCGCGCTTGCCGGTGACCGAGAGCTGCTGTTGCTGCTTGGCGTCCGGCCAGTTGAGCCGGGACGGGGCCCGGTGGGCGAGCGGCTCGCCGTAGCGCTCCAGTTGTTCGTCGAGCCGCTGCACCAGCTGGTGGCGGACGGTGCCGAGCACCACGGTGTCGCTGATCACCAGCCCGGTGGTGACCAGCGCGAGCGCGAGCACCAGCAGCCGGGCGCGCAGCGACAGCCGCACGCGGCGGCGCGGCCGGGCCGGGCCCGGCGGCGCCGCGGTCCCCACCACGGCGGTCTCCACGGCGGACGGCTCCGTGCCGCTCAACCCTGCGGCGGGCGGCGCAGGGCGTAGCCGATGCCGCGCACGGTGTGGATCAGCTTGGGCCCGTGGGCCGGACCGGAGTCGAGCTTGCGGCGCAGGTAGGAGATGTAGGACTCGACGATGGACAGGTCGCCGCCGAAGTCGTAGGCCCAGACGTGGTCGAGGATCTGCGCCTTGGAGACCACCCGGCCGACGTTGGCCATCAGGTAGTGCAGCAGCTTGAACTCGGTCGGGGAGAGCGCGACGACACCGCCGCCGCGGGTGACCTCGTGGGCTATCGGGTCGAGGACGAGGTCGGCGACCATCAGCCGGCCGTCCTCGGCCGGTCCGCCGGAGCGGCGCAGGATGGCGCGGATCCGGGCGATCAGCTCCTCCAGGCTGAACGGCTTGGTCACGTAGTCGTCGGCCCCGGCGGCCAGGCCCTGCACCTTGTCCCCGACGCCGTCCTTGGCGGTGAGCAGGAGCACCGGCAGGTGGTCGCCGGGGTGGCCGTGGGCGGGCCCGGCGATGAGGCCGCGGCTGGTCTGCTCGCGCAGCCGCTCGACGACGGTGAAGCCGTCCAGGTCGGGCAGCATCACGTCGAGCACGACCAGGTCCGGACGGTCCGCGGCGACCAGCCGCAGCGCCTCGGCACCGGTCGCGGCCGACGCCACCCGGAAGCCGGAGAAGCGCAGCGAGGCGGACAGCAGCTCGCGGATGTTCGGTTCGTCGTCGACGACGAGGAGGTAGGCCTCCCCCTGGCCGCCGCTGTTCACCGCCGGAGTTCCTGGTGTCGACACAGTGCCTTGCACGGGGGTTCCGCCTCCCGGTCGGACGATGGCGTTCAGCTCGAGGCTAGCCCGGGGAGGCTATGGGCCATCGATGAATGTTGGATTAACACCTTATCGGGCGGTTTCCTGTGGACAGCCCCGCAGGGCGGGGCTGGATGGTGTGCGCACGGCCTCCACCCCGGACCACCGGGCCCCCGGAACGGTGGAGCGGAAGGGGTGCGCGGCCCGGCCCCGGGGAGGTGGGGCCGGGCCGCGCGGGTGTCCGGGGAGCGGCCGGGTCAGCCGGTGGAGGCGGGGCGGGAGGGGGCGGACGGGCCGGGGCCGAAGCCGGTGGCGCCCTCGACGAGCTGGGTCGCGGCGTAGCCGCCGTCCCCGGCCGGGGTGCCGATCACGGTGACGCTCTGGCCGGGCTGCAGGTCGCCGACCTTGCCCTCCTTGTTGAGCTGCACCTTGGTGCCGTCCCCGGTGGTCACCTTGATCGTGTTGCCGTTGGCGTCGGTGAGGTAGACGGTGCTGCCGTCCACGGCCTTGACCGTGCCCCGGGTGCCGTTCTGGCCGCCCTGACCGCCCTGGCCGTTGCGGCGGGTGCCGTTGCCGTTGCCCGGGTAGCCGGACGCGCCCGCCCGCGGCTGCTGCGCGCCGGAGGCGGTGGTCCGCCCGGACCCGGCGGCGCGGTCGGAGCCCCGGTCCCGCTGGTACCAGGCGCCGCCGGCGAACGCCGCCGTGGCGATCACCGCCCCGGCCAGGGCGAGCGGCAGCCACGGCAGCCGGCGGCGCGGCGGCGCGGCCAGCTCGGCGCTGACGTCCCGGGCGTCCGGCGCGGTGGAGAGCAGGGCGACCTGCTCGGCGGGGGTGCGCGGCTCGATCTCGTTGCTCATGGTCTGCGGTCCTTGCTCACTCGTGGCGGAGGGCGTCGATCGGGCGCAGCGAGGCGGCCCGGTTGGCGGGGTAGCTGCCGAAGAACAGACCGATGGCGACGGCGATCCCGAACGCCCCGAGCACCGACTCGGGGATCACCACCGGCTCGATGCCGACGATCCTGAAGTGCGCGCCGGCGATCCCGGCCAGCACCCCCAGCCCGGCGCCGACCACCGACAGCAGGGTGGCCTCGGTGAGGAACTGCCCGAGGATCACCCCGCGCGGGGCGCCCAGCGCCTTGCGGATGCCGATCTCCCTGGTCCGCTCGGTGACCGTGACCAGCATGATGTTGGTGATGCCGATCCCGCCGACCAGCAGCGAGATCGCGGCCACCGCGCCGAGCAGCACCGTGAAGGTCCTGGTCGTCGACTCGCGGGTGCTGAGCAGCGAGGCCTGGCTGCTGATCCGGAAGTCCGCCCGGCTCGGGTCGGCGATCGCGTGCGCGCCGAGCAGGACGCGGGTGATCTCGGCCTGGGCCGCCGCCGTGTCGTCCGCCGAACCGGCCTGGACCAGGATCTGGTTGACCGAGCCGAAGCCGGTGAAGGCGTTCTGCACCGTCGGCAGCGGGGCGATCAGCACGTCGTCCGGGTCGGTGAAGCCGGTGCCGCCCTTGGCCCGCAGCACGCCGACCACAGTGAACGGGGTGCCGCCGACGGTGATCGCCTTGCCCACCGGGTCGGCGCCGGCGAACAGCTGCTTGGCGGTGGTCGCCCCGAGCACCGCCACCTTGCGGGAGGCCAGCACGTCGTCCTGGGTGAAGTACTCGCCGTGCTCGATCCGCTGGTTGGCGGTCTCGAAGTACGCCGGGTAGGTGCCGACGATCGAACCGGGGCTGTAGGAGATGTCCCCGTACAGCGCGGTGCCGCTCGCCGTCACCACCGGCGCCACCGACCGGACCGCCCTGGCGTCCGCCTCGGTGGCCAGCGCCCTGGCGTCGGCGACGGTCAGCTTCCTGGCGGTGCCGGCGGAGCGCGCGCCGCCGGTGGCGGAACCGGAGGTCACGGTCAGCGCGTTGGTGCCGAGCGAGGTGATCGACTCCTTGACCGCGACCGAGGAGCCGTTGCCGACGGCCAGCAGCAGGATCACCGAGGCCACGCCGATCAGCACCCCCAGCATGGTGAGCGCGGAGCGCACCTTGTTGGCGGCCAGGCCGCCGGCGGCGAAGCGGAGCGTCTGCCAGAGGATCACGCCGGCACCCCCGCCCGGAGCAGCGCGGGGGGCGGCCCGTCCACCGGGGCCTGCCGGACGTCGGCGACGATCGCGCCGTCGACCAGCCGCAGCACCCGCTTGGCGTGCCGGGCGACCTCGTCCTCGTGGGTGATCAGCACGACCGTGCGGCCGGTGGCGTTGAGGCCGTCGACGAGCGCGAGCACCTCCTCGGTGGAGCGGCTGTCCAGGTTGCCGGTGGGCTCGTCGGCGAGCAGCATCGCGGGCGCGGTGACCAGCGCCCGGGCCACCGCGACGCGCTGCTGCTGGCCGCCGGAGAGCTCGTTGGGCCGGTGCCCGGAGCGCTCGGCGAGGCCGACCAGGGAGAGCGCGGCGAGTGCCCGGCGGCGGCGCTCGGCGGCCCGCACGCCCGCGTAGGCGAGCGGCAGCTCGACCTGGGCCAGCGCGGTGGTGCGGGGGACGAGGTTGAAGGACTGGAAGACGAAGCCGATCTTGCGGTTGCGGACCAGCGCGAGCTGCTGCTCGTCCAGGTGGCCGACGTCGATGCCGTCCAGCAGGTAGCGGCCGGAGGTCGGCACGTCGAGGCAGCCGAGGATGTTCATCAGGGTGGACTTGCCGGAGCCGGAGCTGCCCATCACGGCGACGTAGTCACCCTGCTCGACGTCCAGGTCGACGCCCAGCGGGGCGCCGGTGGCCGGGTCGTCGGGGCCGCGCAGCGCGTGCACGGTGGCGTCGCCGTGGCCGTAGGACTTGGTGAGGCGGCGGATCCGGATCACCGGGGCCGGCGCGGCGGGGAACGGGTGGGGGTGGGCGTCGGTACGGGCGGGGGCGGGGAGGCGGTGGGGCATCAGCGGCCACCGCCCCGGCCGGCGCCCGTGCCACCGGCACCTCCGGCAGCGCCGACGGCGCCGCCGATGCCGGCCACCCCCGCGCCGCCGGTTCCCGTACCGCCTCCCCGGTTGCCGTTGCCGCCCTGGCCGCCGTTCACGCCCGGGAAGGAGCCGTTGGGGAAGCCGTTCGACCCGCTGGTGGAGGCCAGTTCGACCTTGTCGCCCTCGGCCAGCCCGGAGACCACCTGCACGGTGGTGTCCCCCTCGACGCCCACCTCGACGGTGACCCGCTCGGTGCTCCCGTCCGGGTGCACCACGGTGGCGGTCCGGCTCGCGCCGGTGCCGGACAGGGCGGCGGTCGGCAGCGACAGGGCGTCGTCCGCCTCGCCGGTGACCACCGAGACGGTCGCGCTCAGCCCGGTGCGCAGCTTGCCGGTGTCCCCGGAGAGCTGCAGCGTCGCCGCGTACTGGACGGCGGCCGAGCCCCCGCCGGAGCCGCTCACCGGCAGCGGGCTCACCGACAGCACGGAGGCGTTGAACCTGCTGTCGGACTGCGCGTTGAGCGTGACGGTGGCGGCCTCGCCCTTCTTCAGCTTGAGCGAGTCCAGCTCGGAGAAGTTGGCGGTGACCTGCATCCCGGTCGGGTTGGTCAGCACGATGAAGCCGCTGGGGGCGGAGGAGGCGCCCGTGGACGACTTGGCGCCCGCAGAGGAGGACGAGGAGCCGCCGGTCGATCCGACGGTGTCGCCGACCCGGCCCGCCACCGAGGCGACCGTGCCGTCCACCGAGGCGGTGAGCGTGGTGCCGGCCAGCGCCGCCTGGGCGTTGGCGAGATTGGTCTGCGCGGTGGCGAGCTGCTGCTCGGCCTGGGCGACCGCCGCGTCGTCGACCTTGGTGGTGGTGATGGTGGTGGTCTGCGGCTCGGGGACGCCGGCCGTCGCCGCCGGGACGGTGGCCCGCGCGGACGGGCTGGTCTGCGCGGACGGTCCGGTCTGCGCGGACGGGGCGGCCGTCGCCGAGGGACCGGCCGCCGCCGGCTGGTCGGCCTGCGGGGCGGACGCGCTGCTCCCGTCCGCCCCGCGGCCGCCCGACCCGCCCGCGCCGGAGGACCCCGACGTGCCGGACGAGCCGTTGGCCCTGGCCGGCAGCTGCTGCACGGTGGTCGTGGTGACCCCCGCGCGCGCCTTGGCCAGGTTGACGGTGGCGGTGTTCAACGCGGCCTGCGCGGCGTCCACCTGCTGCTGCGCCGCGGTGGTGTCGACGGTGGCGAGCACCTGCCCCTTGGTCACCGTGTCACCGACGGCCACCTTGACGGCGGTGAGCCGCCCGCCGGTGGTGAAGTCCTGGGCCGCGTCGGTGGGCGACGCCAGGGTGCCGGTTCCGGACACCGTGGCCAGGACCGTGCCCTTGGTGACGGTGGCCGTCCGGACCGGGGCCTTGGCGGCCGCCGTGCCGGTGCCGTCGTCCAGCACGGTGTACGCCAGGGCGGCGGCACCGAGCAGGGCCACGCCGAGCGCGGAGTTGACGAGGACGGCACCTCGCCGTCGCGGGAACACCTTCATGGCGGACAGCTTCCCGGGGCGCTCTTGCACCGTCCTGGACACCGGCTGGGAGGTGGCTGACCGGCCGAACCGGGCATATGGTCACGCTCCGCCCGGCGTCGGCCGACGGCTTGGCGGACACCAGGGGAAGCGTTGACCGTTCTCCCAGCCGGCTCCCAGGGATCCCCAGGCACTCCTGATCCGCCGCGAACCCGAAGGCGCGGCGGGAGACGGCCCGGAAACGCCGCGGCGGAGCGGGCGGCCCCACCGGCCTCCCGCTCCGCCGCGAACCGGAAAGGGGGTTACAGCTCCTTGCGGAACGCCTCCGCCACCGCGAGGAAGATCGAGTTGCCCTCGACCTCGCCGATGGAGATCCGCACGCCCTCCGGGAACGGCCGGACGATCACCCCGGCCTCGGCGCACGCCGCCGCGAACTCCGCGGAGCGCTCGCCCAGTTCGAGCCAGACGAAGTTGGCCTGCGAGTCCGGGATCTCCCAGCCCTGGGCGCGCAGCCCGGCCACCACCCGGTTCCGCTCCTCGACCAGCGCGTCCACCCGGACCATCAGGGCGTCCTCGGCGCGCAGCGAGGCGACGGCCGCGTCCTGGGCGAGCTGGGTGACGCCGAACGGCACCGCAGTCTTGCGCAGGGCGGCCGCGACCGGCTCGTGCGCGATGGCGAAGCCGACCCGCATCCCGGCCAGGCCGTAGGCCTTGGAGAAGGTGCGCAGCACGCAGACGTTCGGGCGGTCGCGGTAGAGGTCGATGCCGTTGGGCACCTCGGGGTCGCGGATGAACTCGATGTACGCCTCGTCGACGACGATCAGCACGTCGGACGGGACGGCGTCCAGGAAGCGCTCCAGCTCGGCGCGGTGGATCACGTTGCCGGTGGGGTTGTTGGGGTTGCAGACGAAGATCAGCCGGGTCCGCTCGGTGACCGCGGCGAGCATCGCGTCCAGGTCGTGGTCCCCGCCCGCGGTGAGCGGCACCGGGACCGGGGTCGCGCCGGCGATCTGGGTGATGATCGGGTAGGCCTCGAAGGAGCGCCAGGCGAAGACCACCTCGTCGCCGGGGCCGGCGGTGGCCAGGATCAGCGACTGGGCGACGCCGACCGAGCCGGTGCCGGTGGCGATGTGCTCGGCCGGCACGCCGAAGCGCTCGGCGAGCACGGCGGTCAGCTCGGTGGCGGCCATGTCCGGGTAGCGGTTGAGCTTGCCGGCCGCCGCGACCGCCGTCTCCAGGACCCCGGGGAGCGGCTCGTAGGGGTTCTCGTTGGACGACAGCTTGTACGCGTCGGCACCGGCGGGCTTGCCCGGCTTGTACGTGGGAATGCCGTCCAGGGTCGGCCTGAGGCGAGGGCCCTGTGCTGCGGTCACGGTCGGTCTCCTTCTGTTCTTCCGCTGCGTTCGCCCGTCACGGTCGGGATCGCCGCCGTGCCCGGGATTCGGAAACGCACCCGGTCCACCCCGGTCGGGTGCCTTGAACGATACCGATCCGCGCTCACCCGTAGGAGTGAGATGCCCGGTCGGGTTACAGGTGCAGATCAGCCATTCTGCTGGGTTCCTTTGGCACATGTCAGAGGTAAACCGGCTGGTTTCGTACGGGGATCGAAGGGGCGCGCACGGGCTCACTCATGGAGAAACGTATCTCCATAGGCTCCCAATGCGCCGGTCACAGACCCTTGTCAGGAGCCATACGATCGGTCCGCCATGACAGCAGCAGCCAACCAGAGCGGTCGGCGACCCACCACCTCACGGCGTCTGGAGCGGGCCGGCATCCGGGATGTGGCAGCAGCCGCCGGAGTGTCGATCACCACCGTCTCCGACGCGCTGAACGGGAAGGGCCGCCTGCCCGACGAGACCAGAAGCCGGGTGCGCGAAGTCGCCGAGCGCCTCGGCTACCGCCCCTCGGCGGCCGCCCGAACCCTGCGCACCGGACGTTCCGGCCTGATCGGGCTGACCGTCACCACCTACGGCGAAGAGCCGTTCACCTTCACCGAGTTCGCCTACTTCGCCGAAATGGCCCGGGCCGCCACCAGCGCCGCCCTGGGACGCGGCTACGCGCTGGTGGTGCTGCCCGCCTCCTCCCGGCACGACGTCTGGGGCAACATCGCCCTGGACGGCACGGTCGTGATCGACCCGCCCGACCAGGACCCGCTGGTCAGTGAGCTGTACCGGTCCGGGGTCCCGGTGGTCAGCGACGGCAAGCCGGGCAACTGCCCGGTGACCGCCTGGGTCGACAACGACCACGAGGCCGCCGTGCTCGGCATCCTCGACCACCTCTCCGAGGCCGGCGCCCGCCGGATCGGCCTGCTCACCGGAACCAGCACCGACACCTACACCCGGCTCTCCACCGAGGCCTACCTCGGCTGGTGCGCCAAGGTCGGCCAGGAGCCGGTCTACGAGACCTACCCCGCGCACGACCCGGCCGCCGGCGCCGTCGCCGCCGACCGGCTGCTCGCCCGCCCCGACCGTCCGGACGCCGTCTACGGCCTCTTCGACCCCAACGGAACCGACCTGCTCGCCGCCGCCCGCCGCTACGGCCTGCGGGTGCCCGACGACCTGCTGCTGGTCTGCTGCAGCGAGAGCGACGTCTACGCCACCACCGAGCCGCCCATCACCACCCTGTCGCTCAAACCCCGGCGGATCGGCACCACCGTGGTGAACCTGCTGATCGACGCCATCGAGGGGGTGGACTCCGGCACCGGCGTCGACATCGCCCGGCTCTTCCCGCCCCGCTTCCGCACCGCCGGCACCGGCCCGCCGCCCGGCACCCTGATGCCCACCGAACTCATCGTCCGGGCCTCCTCCCAACGGCGGTGCCCGCGCACCACGGTCAGCCCGCCCCGCCCGCCGGGCGAGGTGTGACCCCGGGCCGCACGGCTCGCACGTGCGGCCCTCCCCCGTACCGAGTCAGGACAAATCGGACCTGACGGGCCGACCGGCTGACGCTCCGGAGGATTGGATACCCACCAGGTGACGACGCCGGGAGAGTGGTCTTCCTATGATGGGCGAATGACACCCGAGGACCGCTTCCCCGGGCCTGAACACCCGGACCCAGGCCCCCGCCACCAGCCGGACCTCGACGTGCTGCCGTACGGCACCTATTACGAACCGGAACCCGTCGCCGACTACTCCGGGGGCGGGTACGAGGCCGAGACCTACAGCGGCTACGGCGGCGCCCGCTACCTCGAACAGCACTGGCCCGCCGACGGCCCCGAGCACGGCCACACCGTGCACGCCCCCTCCGGCGGCGACGACCCGCCGACCATCGAGCTCGGCCCCCCGCTCGCCGAACCCGGTGTCCCCTACCACCCGTACCCGGCCCCCGGCCCCGGCGAGCCGCCCGGCCCGCTCTACGTGGTCGGCGACGTGCACGGCTACCTCGACGAGCTCCGCGCCGAGCTGCGCCAGCAGGGCATCATCGACGCCGACGGCCACTGGTCGGCCGGCCGCTCCCGGATCTGGTTCCTCGGTGACTTCACCGACCGCGGCCCGGACGGCATCGGCGTCATCGACCTGGTCATGCAGCTCGCCGCCGAGGCGGCCGCGGCCGGCGGCTACTGCCGCGCCCTGATGGGCAATCACGAACTGCTCTTCCTCGGTGCCGCCCGGTACGGCGACGAACCGGTCCAGTCCACCGCCGGCACCGCCTCCTTCCTCGCCGCCTGGCGGCTCAACGGCGGCCAGCAGAGCGACCTGGAGCGCCTGGAGGCGCACCACATCAGCTGGCTCTCCCGGCTCCCGGCGATCGCCCTGGAGGACGGCCACCTGCTGCTGCACTCCGACACCACCGCGTACCTGGAGTACGGCGAGTCCATCGCCGAGGTCAACGACGCCGTGCACGTCCTGCTCGCGGACGAGGGCGTCGACGAGTGGTGGGACTGCTTCCGCCGGTTCACCAAGCGGTTCGCCTTCCGCGGCGACGCCGGGCCGATGGCCGTCCGCGAGCTGCTGGACGCCTACGGCGGGGCGCGCGTCGTGCACGGGCACAGCCCGATCCCGTACCTCACCGGCGCGGTGCACGCCGACGACGGCATGCCGCCGCAGGTGCCGGGGCCGTACGTGTACGCGGACGAGCTGGCCGTCGCCATGGACGGCGGCGTGACGATGGAGGGCCGGCTGCTGGTCTCCCGTCTGCCGGTCTGAGCCGCGGGGCGGCCGGGACCGGCCGGGACGCGGCGCACGGCGCGGAACGCGACCTGCCCCGGAAGGCGGGGCCTTCCGGGGCAGGTCGGCCGACGCGGGTCGGCCGGAACGGGTCAGCCGCGGCGGGCGCGGCGGGCCAGCGCGACGGCGGCGGCACCGACCGCCAGCAGCGCGGCGGCGATGCCCACCGGGACGGCGGGGTCGGAGCCGGTGTCGGCCAGCTCGCCCTGCGCGGTGGCGGCGGTCTTCGTCGGGGAGGGCTTGGCGGCGGCCTTGACCACCGACGGGGTGGCGGTCGGCGTGGCGGTCGCACTCGGGGCGGCCGTGCTCGGCGCGGCGGTCGGGGTCCTGCTCGGCGTGGCGCTCGGGGTCTTGCTCGGCGTGGCGCTCGGCGTGGCGCTCGGCACCGGCGCGTTCGGGTTCACGCAGTCGGGCGCGCCGTCGACCGGGGTCGTGGCGAGCGGCTGGGTGGTCCAGAAGAGCATCGGGCCGGCGCCCGGGAAGTAGCCGAAGCCGAGCCTCGGGTCCGAGGGGTCGAGCTTGAAGTTCCTGCCCAGGGTGATCCGGGCGTTGAGCACCTTGTCGTCGACCGGGCCGGTCGCCCACTTCGCCACGTCGACGGTGCCGTCGCCCATGCCGACCGCGCCCAGGTCCACCCGGTGCCAGCTGCCGTCCTTGGGGTCCTGGACGTCCACCTCGGCGTCGCAGCGCGCCGGACCGTCCATCGATCCGACGCCCTGGCCCGCCCACAGGAAGAACGAGGCCGTGGTGAGGTGCCAGTCGAACTTGTTGGCGGTCTTGATCGAGACCTTGAACGGGTGCGGCCTGCCGTCGGCGGGGATCGACTTCGGCAGCCCCTCGATGGTGGTGGTGAGGCCGTTCACCTTGGCCACCCGGCCGGTGCGCGCCACCCACTCCTCGGCCTGGCCGCCCTTCCCCAGTCGGGGACCGATGAAGGCCTCCACCCCGAAGTCCGTCGCCGGACCCTCCTGAGCGGACTGCACCAGCTTGAACCGCAGCTTGAAGGTGCGCTCGGAGTGCGGCTGCACCTCGACCGCGCCTCCGGTGAGGTCGGCCGCGGTGCCCTCGTGGCCGCCGGTCCTCCCGCCCAGGTCCTGGGCCATCAGCTTGACCGGCTGCCACGCTCCGGAGGCCCCGTCGGCGTACTCGGCGACGATCTCGTCCAGGCCGATCATCTGGGAGCCGAAGTAGACCAGCACGTGCTCGTCGGCGGAAAGCTGATCGGTGTCGTTCTTGACCGTCACCGACCCCTCGGACCAGCCGCCGCCGGGCTCGACGGAGTCGAATCCGTCCATCCGGATGGTGTGGGCCGGGTCGTTGCCGGCGGCCTGGGCAGCGGGAGCGGTCAGCGCGATCGGCGACGCGACCAGCGCCGCCGCCATGAGCGCATGGCGAATTCTCACATTTACCTCAATGGTCCGAAATGGCCGCGAGATCCGGCGGCCGCGCGGGGTTTCCCACCGCGTGGAGGCGCAGACTATCCGATCACCGGATCAGGATGTCAACCAACTAATTCGCGGCAGAAATTCGATACAAGTCGACAAAAGCGGCCTTGATCACGGCGGCCGCGCGGCGGATCGTGGAAGGTGTCGGCAAAGCGCCCCTCCCCGACTGGAGCCACCATGACCCTCCTCCGCGTGAAGGCCCTCGACCACCTCGTCCTCAACGTCCGCGACGTCGAACGTTCGCTGGCGTTCTACCAGGGCCTGCTCGGCCTGGAGCCGGTCCGCGTCGACGAGTGGCGGGCCGGCAAGGCCCCCTTCCCGTCCATCCGGATCACCCCCGAGACGATCATCGACCTGATGGCCCGACCGCGCGGCGATTCCAACGTCGACCACATCTGCCTCACCGTCGACCCGCTCGACTGGCAGGAGGTCCTCGACGCCGGCACCTTCACCGTCCTGGAGGGCCCGGTCCGGCGCTACGGCGCCCGCGGCAACGCCACCTCCGTCTACGTCCGCGACCCGGACGGCAACACCGTCGAACTCCGCTGGTACCCCGAGGACGCCGCCCGATAGGCCACCGGCGGCGAAGCGGACGGAATCCCCTGATTCCCCTGGCCGCCCATCAGCCCGGGACATCGCGGACGCCGCGTTGAAGTGGAGTCCGCGAGGTACCGGATCACTCCGCTCCCCGCTCTCCGCGTCATGGAGCCGCTGCCGGCCCTCGTAGTCCCACTCCTCGGCAGCCCGCATGTGCCGGGCACGCCTGGCAGCACGCTCGTGCCCTCTCGGCGTACTCACGGAGAGCGGCGTTCACCACGTCCTTCTCGGTCGCGCCCCCGGAGAAGCGAAGAGCCTTCGCCAAAGCGTCATCGTCCAGATCGGTGGTCGTCACGCTCATATATTCCTCCGATATATAAGGCCAACAACACCTTTGAATACAGCAGTCGCCGGACCGGCCCCGTACCGGACGACGACGTCGGAAATCCGCCAGTGCCGGGGCCTGCCCGGGCCTAGCCTCGCGGGCATGTCACAACGCAGCCGCGACATCGTCCAGCACGCCTGGAAGGCGTTCGCCAGCCACGATGCGGACCGGATCTCCGCCGTCTTCACCGAGGACGCCGAATGGCTGGCACCGGCCGGGAACGCGACGGCCGTCGCACTGGACTGCCCCAGCCACATGATCGGCCGAGAAGCGATCGCACGCTTCCTCGCCGAGGACTTCGGCCGGTTGTTCGCCCGGGACGTCGACGTCACGTTCCGCGGCTTCCACGTCGACGGCGACCGCGTCGTCGTCGAGGAGACCATGACCGCGACGCTCGCCAACGGCAACCACTACACCAACGACTACTGCCTCGTCTTCGAACTCCGCGACGGCCTGATCCACCGCGTCCGCGAGTACATGGACACCGCACGCGGCCACCGCATGGTGTTCGCCCCCGCCGAGCAGGATTCGGCGGGCGTGGAGCCGTCGCCGGACTCGTCGCCGGACTCGTCGCCGGTCTTCTGACCGGTCTTCAGCACACGGGGGCTTCCGCCGCTCTCATGACGCGGGCGAACCGGGGACGAGCAGACGGCGCAGGGCGGTGGGGGTGTGTCCCACGTGCTCGCGGATGGTGCGGGTCAGGTGGGCCTGGTCGGCGAAGCCGAGCTGTGCCGCCAGGTCCGCGAGAGCGGGTGCGCCCTCGGCGAGTCGGTCCATGGCCCGGGTGACCCGTACGCGGTTGCGGTAGCGGGTCAGTGGGACGCCCATCTCCCGTGAGAACAGCCGGCTCAGCCGGTAGGGCGACACCCGCAGCAGCGCGGCCAGGTCACAGAGTCGCCCGGCCTCCGGAGCCTCGTCGTTGATCGCCTCACGTGCCGCCGCCACCAAGGCCCGGTCGGCCGGTCCCGGGCGTACGGTCGGCTCGCCGGTCACCACGGCGACGAGACCCAGCAGCTCCTCCGTCAGCGCGTAGTCGATGTCACCGGTGCCCGCCGCGGTGAGGAGACGACGGTGGGCGAGATCGACGCGCGCGTCCACGTACAGCGTCGTCGCGGCGAGCGGGCGCCCCAGGAGGGAGGGATCGAAGCCGACCGATGTGCAGACGTCGCCGCCGGCCGGGTGCGCGAAGCGTTCCTCCTCGCCCGGCGCGCCCAGGTAGGCCATGGTCGGGTCCAGATCGGCATCGGCGCCGTCGGCCCATCGCCGGAACCTGCCGCGCCGTACCAGCACCAGGCGGTGGTCGTCGCGCGTCTCCGGCTCCGACCACCGGACGTGGTCGGAACGGCACCCCACCACGGTCACGGTGAACTCGGGCCGGACGGCGAGGGTCGAGGCGGACAGCATGCTGCGCACGGTACGCGCCGGGTACGACAGGACGGCCCGCAAGGATCTTCAAGACCTCCGGTGCCACCGCCCCGGATGCTTGGGGTCACGTGATGACACGAAGGGAGCCACCCATGGCCGTCCACGCGGAACTCACCGCGATCACCATCGACTGCGCCGACCCCCGGGCACTCGCCGACTTCTACCGGAAGGTCACCGGCTGGGAGATCGCCCAGGCCGACGACGACTTCGTCTACCTGGGCCAGGGGCCGGTCCAGCTGGCCTTCCAGGGGGTCGCCGACTACCGGGGACCGGGCTGGCCCGACACCGCCAAGCACGCCCACCTGGACTTCAGGACCGCCGACCTGGAGGCCACGGTCGAGGAACTGCTCTCGGCGGGAGCGACCCTGCCCGAGTTCCAGCCCGGGGGAGGCGAGTGGACCGTTCTCGCCGACCCCGAGGGACACCTGTTCTGCGTCACCGCGGCCTGACCGGGAGTCGATCGCACATGGCCTCCGTCCACGAGGAATTCACCGTCGACGCCCTCCCCGAATCGGTGTGGGCGGTGCTCAGCGACTACGGTGCGGTGCACGAGCGCCTGGCGCCCGGGTTCGTCGTCGACACCCGCCTGAGCTCGGACACCCGCACCGTCACCTTCTCCGACGGCACGATCGTCCTCGAACGGCTCGTCGACCTCGATCACGAGGCGAGGCGGGTCGCCTACACCGTCATCGGCGGGACCCTCCACCCGTCCCACCACCACGCCTCCATGCAGGCTCTGCCGGAAACCGGGGGCCGGACGAGATTCGTGTGGCACATCGACGTGCTCCCCGACACGCTGGCCGCGACGATCGCCGAGTTCGTCGCGCACGGATCGACGGTCATCCGCCGCACCCTGGAGGCCGCGCCGCCGTCCCGGCCCGGACCAGGACCCGCCTCGGCCCCGGCGTCGTAGCCGGACTCGACGGCGGTGGAGCCGTCGCCGTCGCCGTGCTCGTCGCGGACCTTCCGACTGATCTTCATCGAGGAGGGTTTCAGCCGGAAGGCGGCACGTCCGCCTGGTCCCGCCGGGTCTCCGCAGCGGCCACCAGGACTTCCGCCGCCTCTGTGCGGACGTACAGCACGTACCGGCCGCTGCGGTGTGCGTCGACCAGGCCGGCGGTGCGCAGAGCGGTCAGCTGCTGGGAGACTCCTCCGGCGGTGATCCCGGTGCGGCGGGCCAGGTCGGTCGTCGAGGCGGGGGCGTCGAGCTCGGCCAGCAGGCGGGCCCTGGACCGGCCGATGACCGCCGCCAGGGCCCGCGGGGCGGCGGATCGCCGTTCCCAGAGCGTGGCGACGCCGCGCGGCGGATAGCGCAGGGTGGGTTGCCAGTTCGGGCTGATCACGGAAAAGACCCGGGGCCAGACGAACACCGACGGAACAAGGAGGAGCCCGCGCCCGCCGAGGTGCCGGCTGCCGCGGACATGGTGGTGCCCGACGTACAGGGTGTCCTCGTCCCAGGCCACGCTGGACGCCAGGTCGCCCAGCAGCCGGTCCGCTCCGTGCTCGGCGAACAGTCCGGCCCGGTGGAGCACGTCACCTTCCAGAAGAGAGCGCATCCGGGGCCAGTGCGGCGCGAGTGCGATCTCCCAGTAGCCCTCCACCAGTTCGGCGAGTTCGCCGAGACCGCGGCGCGGGTCGCCGCGCAGCCGATCGATCCGCTCGGAGCGCGGCGCACGTGGGCCGCCGAGGCCGGACCGGACCTTCTCGGGTGGCGTCGCGCGCAGAACGGCAAGCTCAAGTCCCAGATCGGCGACCGAGGTTGTCGGTGGTGGTGCGATGAAGACCGGGATCGACCGGGGCGGGTCCGGGACCAGATCGGCGAGCAGGCGCCAGTCCAGCCCCGAGGCGGCCAACCGGGGACGGACCTGATCGATCCACGGGCGGTGCAGCGGGTGCTCGGCCGGATGCTTCAGCACCCTGACACTGGCCACCACCTCCCACAGCGGCGACAGGGCGAACCGGGTGCGGGCCAGATCGCGGACGGAGAACGCCAGGTCCAGCACGGTGCGGCCCCCTCTGCGGCGGAAAGACCCGGCGCCCGGCGGGTCAGGATTCAGCCCAGCCTAAATTCCTCGCCCGCCGGGCGGCGCGGCGGGAGCCTCACTCCATGACCAGCCATGAGATCGCCCACGGGCCGGACACGGCCGCAACCACTCCCGATCCGCCTCCTTCGGTCCTCCGGAGCCCGGACTTCCGCCTGCTCATCGGCGCCGCCACGGTCAGCAAGCTCGGCACCGCGGTGAGCTCCTTGGCGATCCCGCTGACCGCCGTCCTGACCCTGCACAGCTCGGCCGGAGAGGTCGGCCTGCTGGCGACGCTGAGCACCCTCGCCTTCCTCCTGATCGGCCTGCCGGCCGGTGCCTGGGTGGACCGGATCCGCAAGCGACCCGTGATGATCGCCGCCGACCTGGCCAGGGTCGCGCTGCTCGGGTCGGTGCCGGCCGCCTGGCTGCTCGACTGTCTGACGATCCAGCAGCTCTACCTGGTGGTCCTGCTGGTGGGCGCGGCCACGGTCCTCTTCGACGTGGCCGCGCTGAGCCAACTGCCCGACCTGGTCGGGCGGGACCGGCTCACCCAGGCCAACGCCCACCTGGTGACCGTGGACGCCCTCTCCCAGATCGGCGGGCGGAGCGTGGGCGGCTTCCTGGTGGCGCTGCTGTCCGCTCCCGCAGCGGTCGTGGTCGACGCGGCCAGCTACCTGGGGTCGGCGATCCTCCTGCTGCGCATCCGCCGGGCGGAGCCGCGACCGCAGCACCGGCGCGACGCCCGCCTCGGCGGCGAGATCCGGGAGGGCCTGCGCTTCGTGTTCGGCCACCCGACACTCCGGGCCGTCGCGCTCGCCGGAGCCTGCACCAACCTGTCCATCCAGCTCTGCCAGACCATGCTGCCGGTGCTGTTCACCCGTGAACTCGGCCTCTCCGACGGTGTCATCGGCCTGTACTTCGCGGCCGGTGGCCTCGGCGTGTTCATCGGTTCGCAGTCGGCCCGCCGGCTGGCGCACCGACTCGGCGCGGGTCGGGTGCTGTGGCTGATGGGCCTGGCCGTCGCGCCGTTCGGCGCCCTGCTGGCGCTGGCCGATCGCGGCCCGGCCCTCTGGCTCGCCGCGGCGGCCTGGCTGATCACCACGTGCAAGGTCGGCATCGACAACGTGATCACGGTCAGCTTCCGCCAGAGCGTGACACCGGACCACTTGCTCGGCCGGATGAACGCCACCATGCGGGTCGTCCTGACCGGCTCGCTCGCCGTCGGCGCCGCCCTGGCCGGCCTGCTGGGCGAACTCGCGTCGGTCCGCACCGCCCTGTGGGTCGGCGCGGCCGGGCTGGCCACGGTCTGGGTCCCGATCTTCTTCTCACCGCTGCGCACCCGGCGCGAACTGTCCGGCCCCGACACCCCGCGGTGAACGGCTGCCCACGACGAAGCGCCGCCCCGAGGTCCACCGGGGCGGCGCCACGAGGACGGTGCGTCAGTCGGCCATCGGCAGGTAGACCTTGTTGCCGTGGGCCTTGAACTCCGCGGACATGGCCTGCATGCCGGCCTCGGCCTCGGCGTCGTAGCCGGACTCGACGGCGGTGGAGCCGTCGCCGTGCTCGTCGCGGATCTTCTGACTGATCTTCATCGACGACAACATCAGCCCGAAGCCACCACATCAGAGCGTTGTCAACTACAGCTGGGGCAGTTGGTCGTCGGGGGCGGGAGACCTGCCTTCCTCCAGCCAGTAGAGATAGATCCGCAGGTCCATCGCGAGGCCACCGGCAATGTAGGACTCGTAGTCCCGGACGGCGGCTCGTAATTCCTGCCGGGCCCAGTCGATGCCGTCCCAGTCGTGCTCGGAAAGGTACTGCGTGATCCGACCGCGGTCACGCCACCACTCCCGGACCGCCTCCGGCGTCCAGTGTGCGTCACCGTCGCAGCCGTAGCCGAGGAACGGGTCGCAGTCGGCCGCCTCGACCAGCCGAGCGACCTCCGCCGAGGTCCGGGGCTGGCGGTAGACGTACTCGGTCAGGTACTCGCCCCCGTAGAGGACGTGTTGGGGCGCGGAGATCCGGCCCGTCCGGCAGGTGTCGGTCTCGCCTCCGTAGAAGGGCCCGGGAACGTTCAGCCAGAGGCGGTCCTCCCAACTGCCTCGGAACGCCTCACGGTTCTCGCCGAGTACAGCCTCGGAATCGAAGTAGAGCGTCACGGGCCGAGCATAGGACGGCCTTCAGCCCGGCCACAGGGGCTGTGGGCAATGGAGCGCCGCCCCGAGGTAATCGGGGCGGCGCTCAGGTGTCCTGTGTCAGTCCGCCATCGGCAGGTAGACCTTGCTGCCCTGGGCCTTGAACTCGTCGGACATGGCCTTCATGCCCTCGACCGCCTCCTCGTCGTACTCCGGCGAAGCCTGCCCCTGGCCGAACTGCTCATTGATGCTTTTGCTGATCTTCATCGAGCAGAACTTCGGGCCGCACATCGAGCAGAAGTGGGCGGTCTTGGCGGGCTCGGCGGGGAGGGTCTCGTCGTGGAAGGCGCGGGCCGTCTCCGGGTCGAGGGCCAGGTTGAACTGGTCCTCCCAGCGGAACTCGAAGCGGGCGTCGGAGAGGGCGTCGTCCCAGGCCTGGGCGCCGGGGTGGCCCTTGGCGAGGTCGGCGGCGTGGGCGGCGATCTTGTAGGTGATGACGCCGGTCTTCACGTCGTCGCGGTTGGGCAGGCCCAGGTGCTCCTTGGGGGTGACGTAACAGAGCATCGCGGTGCCCCACCAGGCGATCATCGCGGCGCCGATGCCCGAGGTGATGTGGTCGTAGCCGGGCGCGACGTCGGTGGTGAGCGGGCCCAGGGTGTAGAAGGGGGCCTCGTCGCAGATCTCCTTCTGGAGATCCATGTTCTCCTTGATCTTGTGCATCGGGACGTGGCCCGGGCCCTCGATCATCACCTGGACGTCCCTGGCGCGGGCGATCCGGCCCAGCTCGCCGAGGGTCTGCAGTTCGGCGAACTGGGCCTCGTCGTTGGCGTCGGCGATCGAGCCGGGGCGCAGGCCGTCACCGAGGGAGAAGGTGACGTCGTAGCGGGCGAGGATGTCGCAGAGTTCCTCGAAGTTGGTGTAGAGGAAGTTCTCCCGGTGGTGCGCCAGGCACCAGGCGGCCATGATCGAGCCGCCGCGCGAGACGATGCCGGTCTTGCGGCGGGCGGTCAGCGGCACGTAGCGCAGCAGCACGCCGGCGTGCACGGTCATGTAGTCGACGCCCTGCTCGCACTGCTCGATGATCGTGTCGCGGTAGACCTCCCAGCTCAGCTCCTCGGCCTTGCCGTCGACCTTCTCCAGCGCCTGGTAGAGCGGCACGGTGCCGATCGGCACGGGGGAGTTGCGCAGGATCCACTCGCGGGTGGTGTGGATGTTGCGGCCGGTGGAGAGGTCCATGACGGTGTCGGCCCCCCAGCGGGTGGCCCAGGTCATCTTCTCCACCTCCTCCTCGATCGAGGAGGTGACGGCGGAGTTGCCGATGTTGGCGTTGATCTTCACCAGGAAGTTGGTGCCGATGATCGCCGGCTCGACCTCGGGGTGGTTCACGTTGACCGGGATGACGGCGCGGCCGCGGGCGACCTCGTCGCGGACGAACTCGGGCGCCAGGCCCTCGCGCAGGGCGACGAACTCCATCTCGGGCGTGACGACGCCGCGCTTGGCGTACCCGAGCTGGGTGACGGCGGCTCCGTCGCGGCCGCGCAGCGGGCGGCGCGGGCGGCCGGGGAAGACCGCGTCGAGGTTGCGCAGGTCGCCGCCGCGCGGCGAGGTGTGGCGGATGCCGTCGTCCTCGGGGCGCGCCTCGCGGCCGTCGTACTCCTCGACGTCGCCGCGCTGACGGATCCAGGCCTCGCGCAGGGCGGGCAGGCCGCGCCGCACGTCGGGCTCGTAGTCCGGGTCGGTGTACGGCCCGGAGGTGTCGTACAGCGGGACGGTCTTCCCGTTGGTGAGCACGACCTCGCGGTACGGCACGCGCAGATCGGGGCGGGACCCCTCGCGGTGGGCCTTGCGCCAGGCCGGGGCCGGGTAGCCGCTGCCCGCGCTGGTGACGGCGCCCTCGGGGCCGGACCGGGGCCGGGCAGACTGCGGCTGTGCCTCAAAGCTGGTCATCGGACCTCAAACTCCCTACGCCGGCATTACCCGGTCAGGTTCCTGCGGTCGACGCAGCCGCCGGTCCGTCCATCGACGTCCCGTTCAGCGCCCTCTCAGCCCGGTGCTCCGAGCTCCCGCGTCCGCAGGCGGTGTTGCCCGCGCATGACGTCCAACACCGTAGCGAGCCGATCGCCGGAGGTCCAGAGCGGGTCCGGGAGGGGGAACGTCGAGGTCCGGACGGTGAACGGGGGGCGCGTAGCCGCCGCTGCGGGCAGACTGGCTCCGTAGCGGACGAGGCGAGGAGGCCGGCGTGGTCGGGAGCACGGGGCGGGTCACCGGGGCGGTTGGCGCGGGGCTGGTCGGCGAGGTGATGGTGCACGTGCCGGAGCGTCAGGGCACCGAGGCGTTCCTCGCCTACCTGGCGGTGCCGGGCGAGCGACTGACGGTCGGCACACCGGTGGTGGTGATCGAGTACCAGCCGCCGAGGACGGTGTACGTGGCGCCGATCGGGCCGTGACACGCCGATGACCCTCCGGTGACGACCTTGTGACGGCCAGTCATGTCACTTCCCTTTCCCCCGGATCGGCCGGGGCGGACAATCCGACTCGGCGCATCTCCTGCGCTCGAAGGGGGAGTTGAACCATGGGACTCATCATCGCCGGGGCAGCCGTCGCGGCACTGATCATCGGGGTCACGCTCTTCAAACTCATGTGGCGGGTGGCCGAGCCGAACGAGGCGCTCATCATCTCCGGCTCCCGGCACCGCACCGAGGGGGTCGGCGACGGTCTGGGCTTCCGGATCGTCACCGGGCGCGGCACCCTCGTCACCCCCGGCCTGCAGGGGGTCCGGCGGCTCTCGCTGGACCTCAACGAGGCGGAACTGAACGTCGAGTGCGTCACCACGCAGGGCATCCCGGTCCGGGTGAAGGGCGTGGTGATCTTCAAGGTCGGCGACGACGACGTCTCGATCGCCAACGCCGCCCGCCGTTTCCTGGACCAGCAGAAGCTGATCAGCCAGCGCGTGCACAACGTCTTCGCCGGCCACCTGCGCTCGATCGTCGGCGGGCTCACCGTCGAGGACATGATCCGCGACCGCGAGCGGCTCACCGGCGAGACCCGGGCCGCCTCCGGGCTGGAGATGGAGAAGCTCGGGCTGATCATCGACACCCTGCAGATCCAGGAGATCATCGACCCGACCGGCTACATCAAGAACCTCGCCATCCCGCACGCCGCCGCCGTCCAGCGGGACGCCAGGATCGCCCAGGCCGAGGCGGACCGGCTGGCCACCGAGGCCGAGCAGGAGGCGGCCGCCCGCAAGGCCGAGGCGACCCGCAACAGCGAGATCCAGCAGTCCTCGTACCAGGCCGAGATGGACACCGCCACCGCCCGCGCCCGGCAGGCCGGACCGCTGGCCGACGCCGCCGCCCGGCAGCAGGTGGTGGTCCAGGAGACCCGGGTCGCCGAGTTGGAGGCACAGCGCAAGGAGCAGCAGCTGCAGATCGACGTGCGCAAACCCGCCGACGCCCGCGCGTACGACACCCGCACCAGCGCGGAGGCGGCCCGCGACGCGCGGATCTCGGCCGCGCAGGCGCAGGCCCGGGAGACCGAGCTGGCGGCGACCGCCGAGGCCAGCCGGGTGCGGGTCGCGGCCGAGGCGGACGCCGAGGCCACCCGGGTGCGTGGCCTGGCACAGGCCGAGGCGACCACCGCGACCGGACAGGCGGAGGCGTCCGCCGCCGAGGCGCGCGGTCTGGCCGACGCCGCGGCGGCGCGGGCGATCGGACTGGCCCGGGCGGAGGGCATCAAGGCCCGCGCCACCGCCCTCGCCGAGAACCAGGACGCCGTGGTGGCACAGGAGTTGGCGGAGCAGTGGCCGCAGATCGTGCGGGCCGCCGCGGAGTCCTTCGGCAACGTCGAGCACATGGTGCTGCTCAACGGGGCCGACGGGATGGGCGAGTTGTTCGCCAAGGCGCTGGCGATGGGCGGCACCGGGCTCGGACTGGCCCGCCAGCTGCTGTCCACCGTCGGCCCGGACGGCGCCGCCGCCCCGGCGACCGCCGCTCCGACGGCCGTCCCGGTTCCGGTGGACGCGGTGCCGGTGGACGCGGTGCCCGTGCCGGTGGACGCGGTGCCGGTGGACGCGATCCCCGAGGAGGACTGAGCGGTTGGGTAGCCCGGTCCGCCCGCCTGAGTACCCGTACTCAGGCGGGCGCGGCCGGGCTCGCCGGACGATGGGGCCATGCAACCAGCAGCCATCGCGCGGATCGGCATCACCGCCGCCGGAGCCCAGCTCCCCGCCCGCCGACTGACCTCCCGGCAACTCCAGGACGAGATCACCGCCGGCGGCCGGCTGTGCCTGCCGGAGCGGACCCTGGAGAAGGCCACCGGCATCCTCACCCGGCACTTCGCCGCCGACGGCGAGTACGCCTCCACGCTGGCCGTCGGCGCCGCCCGGCGCGCCCTGGACGCCCGTGGGCTGCACCCGCTCGACGTCGACCTGCTGCTCTTCGCCTCCGCCACCCGGGACGTCGCCGAGCCCGCCACCGCCCACCTCGTGCAGGCCGAACTCGGTTCCCGTGCCCACGCGTTCGACGTCAGCAACGCCTGCAACAGCTTCCTCAACGGCATCGACCTGGCCCGCGCGATGATCCTGGCCGGCCGGGCCCGCCGGGCCCTGGTGGTCACCGGCGAGACGCCCAGCCGGGCGATGCGCCGCGACCCGGGCGGGGCGGAGGAGTTCCGCGACGGCTTCGCCGGCTACACCTTCGGCGACGCGGGCGCTGCCGTGGTCGTCGAGGCCGTCGAGCGCGGCGGCATCCTGGACGTCGAGACCGAGACCGCCTCCGAGCACTGGCGGATCGGCGGCATCCCCGGCGGCGGCTCGCGCCACCCGCGCGGCGACGAGTACAGCTACTTCCGGGGCGGCGGAAAGGAGTTGCGCGGGGTCTTCGAGAAGATCGGGCTGGACATCCTGGCCCGGGTGGCCGCCCGCACCGGCTTCGGCTGGGACGACTACGCCCGGGTGCTGGTGCACCAGGTGACCGTCCCCTACCTGGAGCGGTTCGTCGAGGCCACCGGGGTGCCGGAGGAGAAGCTGGTGGTCACCGTGCCCGAGCTCGGCAATGTCGCCAGCGCCACGATAGGCATCCAACTCGACCGAATACGAGGTGAGTTGACTCCTGGCGACAAGGTGCTGATGCTCGGCCTCGGTGGCGGCGTCAGCCTGATGACGATGGTCTGGGAGGCGTCGTGACCGCGCTGTGGGTGATCGTCCCCGCCTACCGGGAGGAGGCCCGGATCGGCGGCACCCTGGCCGCCCTCGCCGCCCAGCGGGACCGGGACTTCACCCTGCTGGTCGCCGACAACGGCTCCACCGACGGCACCGTGGCGGCCGTGCGCGCCTTCGCCGCCCACGCGCCGTTCCCGGTCGAGGTGCTGGTCGAACCGGAGAAGGGCGTCGGCTCCGCCGTCGACACCGCGTTCCGGCACGCCATCGCGCACGGCGCCACCCTGCTCGCCCGCACCGACGCCGACTGCCTGCCCGAGCCCGGCTGGACGGCCGCCGCCCGGGCCGCGATGCTCGGCGGCGGCGGGCTGGTCTGCGGCCGGGTCACCGCCCGCCGGGACGAGCACGGGCCCGCCGGGCGCGCCGTCTTCCTGGTGCTGGTCGCGCTCGGGGCGTTCTTCGGCCGGATCCGGCCCGCGCACCGGCGCCGGCACGGCTACCTCACCCGGTACCGGATGCACGCGGGCAACAACATGGCGATCACCGCCGAGCTGTACCAGGCGGTCGGCGGCATGCCGCGCCGGCCCTCGCCGACCGACCGGACATTCATCAACCGGGTCCGCCGGCACACCACCGCGATCGTCCACCGCCGCGACATGGTGGTGCAGAACTCGACCCGGCGGATCCGCGCGTACGGGGTGGTCGGCACCGCCCGCTGGTACCTGGAGCGCGGTGCCGGCGCCCGCGCCGTCGACGTCCGCTGACCGTTGCCCGCTGCCCGCAAAAACGGCCTCCCAAAAACGGCCCACCGAAACCCGACCACCGAAACCCGACCACCCGCCGAAACCCGAGGACAGCCCGTGCTCGACCGGCTCGCCCACGCCCTGCGCACCGTCCACCCCGACCGCCCCGCCGTCCTGCGCCACACCCGGCTGGGCGCCACCCGGGTCCGGATCCGCCGCGGCGAACTCGCTGACCTCGCCGACAACTACGCCGTCGCCCTGAACGCCCGCGGCCTCGGCGAGGGCACCACCCTGGGCGTCGCCGTCCGCCCAGGCCCGCGCGCCCTCGCCGTGCTGATGGCCGCGCACCGGCTCGGCCTGCGCACCGCCGTCCTCGACCCCACCGCGGGCCCCGACGTCCTGGCCGCCCGGCTCGCCCTGGCCCGGCCCGACCTGGTGCTCGCCGACGCCGCCGCCCAGGCGGTGGCCGGCTGGGCCGCGCCGCTCGCCCGCCGCGCCGACCTCGCGCTGCCCCCGCTGGACACCCTCGGCCCGGTCGCCACACTGGGACGCCGGCTGCCCGGCTGCGCGCCCCGGCTGCACACCAACCCCTTCGGCGCGTCGGTGCCGAGGGTCCCCGGACACGGCACGCCCGGGCACGACGCCGACGCCGTGATCGTCTTCACCTCCGGCACCACCGCCCGCCCGCGCGCCGTGGTGCACTCCCGCAACGGCCTGGCCGCCGGGCTGAGCACCGTCACCGAACTGGTCGACCCGCGCCCCGGCACGGTGGTGCTGGGCGGCACCTTCTTCGTGCTGGTCCCGGCGCTCACCGCCGGCGCCGCCGTCGCCCTCCCGGCCCGCGAAGCCGCCGCGCTGGCCCGCCAGCTCGACCGGCTCGCCCCGGCCCACAGCTACCTCACCCCGCCGCAACTGCGCGCCGCGCTCGCCGCCGGGGCCCGCTTCACCGGCCGGGTCTGGACCGGTTCGGCGCCCGCCGACGCGGCCCTGCTGCGCCGGGTCAAGCAGGCCGGGGCCGAGCAGGCCTGGGGCGTCTACGCGCTCACCGAGCTGTTCCCGGCGGCGGCCGTCGAGGAGGCCGAGAAGAGCGCCTTCACCGGTCCCGGCGACCTGGTCGGCGCGCCGCTGCCGGGGATCCGCACCGCGCTCGGCGAGGCCGGCGAACTGCTGCTCACCGGCCCCGGCGCCCGCCACCGCCACCTCGGCGAGGAGCCCGAGCCCTGGGTGCGCACCGGCGACCGCGCCACGCTCGCCCCGGACGGCCGGATCGTGCTCGCCGGCCGGCTCAAGGACATGGTGCTGCGCCGAGCCGAGAACATCTACCCCGGCCTGTACGAGCCCGCCCTGCACCTGCCGGGCGTCGAACTCGCGGTGCTGGTCGGCGTCCCGGACGGACAGGGCGACGAGCGGCTGGTCGCGCTCGTCCAGCCCTCGCCCGGCACCGACCCCCGCCGGCTGCGCGGCGCGCTGGCCGGTCCGCTGGACCGGATGGGCTCGGCCCGCCCGGACGCCCTGCTGTTCGGCGAGGTGCCGCTGGCCGGCCGCTCCCGCAAGCCCGACCGGGCGGCCGCCTCGGCCTACTGCGCACGGGAGTTGGCGACATGACCGGCGCGAGAGGCCCGGCCCTGCACCCCGGGGCCCGGCGCCGGGACCGCCGGGTCTATCTGCGCAGCCACCCGCTGCTGTTCGCACTGCTCGCCGCCACCCGCCGCCGCCCGGTGGCCCGGCTCGGCCGCACGGTGCTGGTGCACGGCGCCGAGGCCTACCGTGAGGCGCTCACCCGGATCCCGCTGGACCGCACCGCGCCCGGCACCACCGGCGGCGCGGCGGCCGAACTCGCCCACGGCGGCGTGCTGTTCGACCAGGATGGTGCCGATCACCGCTCCGCGCGAAGGGAGTTGGCCGCCGCGCTGGACGCATCGGCGGTGGAACGGCTGCGCCCGCACTGGCAGGCGGTGCTCGCCGCCCGGGTCCCCGCGCTCGTCACCGGCGATCTGGAACTCGTCGCCCTGGCCAGCGAGTTGGCCGGAGTGACGGCCGCCGGGCTGACCGGCGCGAGCGGCTGCCCGCACACCCTGGCCCGCGCCGCCACCGAGGCCGCGGCGGCCACCGCCCGCGACCACCTGCCCGGCCCCCGCCCACGCGGCGCCGCCCGGACGGCCGCCGTCCGCGCCGCCGAACTCGCCGCGCTGCTGCCCGCCCCCCGGGACGCGATGGTCGCGGTGGCCGCCGTCAACACCACGGTCGCCGCGCTCCCCCGGGCCGCCGCCTGGTGCGCCGACGCCGGTCTCTGGCCCTCGGTGGACGCCGCCGGCGCGCCCGCGCTGGCCGCCGAACTGCTCCGGCTCACCGCCCCCTCGCCGCTGCTCCCCCGGGTGGCCGCCGCCGACGCCGAACTGGCCGGCCGGACCGTGCGCGGGGGCGACCGGCTGATCCTGGTCGCCCGGCACGCCGCCGGCGCGCACCGCCGCGGACCGTCCCCCGGACCCGCCGCCACCCAGGCGGTCTTCGGCGCCGGCCCGCACGCCTGCCCCGGCGCCGGGGTGGCCCGCACCCTGCTCGCCGACCTGCTGCTCGCGCTCGCGCCGTACGCCCCCGTGGTCACCGCGGCCCGGGCCGACCGCCGGGCCGCCCTGCCCGGCTGGGCCGTGCTCACCGTGCGCGCCACCCGCACCCCCGCCTGAACCCCGCGCCCCCGGCCGAACCACCCCGAGCGCCCGGACCACCCGATCCACCCCGAACCACCCGAGGAGACCTCCGATGCGGATCGCCGTCACCGGCGCGAGCGGCTTCTGCGGCTCACACGTCGTCCGGGCCGCCGTCGCCGCCGGCCACGAGGTGCTCTGCTACGGCCGCCGCCCCGGCCCGGCCGGCCGTCACGTCCCCTGGGACGCCACCGCCGGGCGGCCGGACTTCGGCGGCGCCGACGCGATCGTGCACTGCGCCGCCGCCGTCGCCGACCTGCCCCCGGGGGCCGGGGCCGAGGCCGCCCAGCACGCCGTCAACGTCACCGGCACCGAGCACCTGCTGCGCGCCGCCGGGGACCGGCCGCTCGCCTGGGTCTCCAGCGCCAGCGTCTACGACCCCCGGCCGGTGCGCACGGCCGTCCAGGAACACCACCCCACCGAGGCCGGCCACCTCAACGCGTACGGCCGCACCAAGGCCGCCGGGGAACGGCTCGCGCTGGCGGCGGGCGCCGTGGTGCTGCGCCCGCGCGCCGTCTACGGCCCGGGCGACCCGCACCTGGTGCCCCGGCTGCTGGCGCGGGTGCGGCACGGCCGGCTGCTGCTGCCCGGCGGCGACGTCCGGCTCAGCCTCACCGCCGTGCAGAACCTCGCCGACGCCTGCCTGTCCGCGGTCGGCGCGGGCCGCACCGGTGAGCGCCCGTGGACGCCGGTCGCCTACAACATCGCCGACGCCCGGCCCTACCGGCGCGACGCGGTGGTGCGCGCGGTGCTGGCCGCGCACGGGGTGGACGCCCGGATCCACCACGTCCCCGCCCCGCTGGCCCGGCTGGCCGCCCGGACCGGACGGCTGCCCGGCCTCACCCCGTACGCGGTGGACCAGCTCTCCCGCGACGTGGTGCTGGACCTCTCCCGCGCCCGCTCCCAGGGCTGGCGACCGCACCGGGACCTCGACGCCTTCCTGCGCGAGACCACCGCCTGAGGAAACGCCCGGCGCCCGCGTCCCCCACGGGGGCGCGGGCGCCGGGCCACGATTCCGCTAGTTCTTGGCGGCCTTCTTCACCAGGACCACCACGGCGGCGGCGATGCCGACCACCACCAGCGCCTTGACGGCGAAGGCCAGCAGCGCGCCGACCACGCCGAAGACGAACATCAGCAGGTTCCAGACCAGCACCAGTACCAGCACCGGCACGACGATGTTCCGCACCCACGAGGGCAGCGACTTCCAGAGCTCAGCCATGTCCGTTCCTTCTCTCCCCAAGGGGTCGGCTGCCGTCCCGGTGCCGCATCCCGTTCGCTTTCGGTACTTCGATCGTACGGTGACGCGAGGGACGGAACGAGGCCCAACGGCCCCGAGAGAACCCGGAGATCCCCCCGACCCCGGACCTCGGGTGAACCCCCGCCCCGACCTCGGGGAACGTCCCCGACCCGACCCCCGGCACGTTCCCCGGGACAGTGCCCGGCACGGTCCCCCGCACGGCCCCGCGGCGGTGCTCAGACCGGCCAGGTCTCCCCGCGCCAGGCGGCGTCCCAGAACATCCACTCGTAGCGCGAGGTGGTGACGAAGTGCTCGGTCACCCGGCGCCGTTCGGCGGGGGAGATCTCCTCACCGAGCCGGTCGGTCAGCGCCAGCACCCGCCGCACCACCGACTGGAACGCCTCGTCGCCGTAGGTGGCGATCCACTTGGCGTACAGCGGGTCGGGGGAGCCCTCGGCGAGCAGCCGCTCGCCGACCCGGGCGTAGATCCAGTAGCAGGGCAGCACCGCGCCGACCGCCTCCGCGAAGGAGCCGCCGTACACGGTGGCGAGCAGATAGCTGGTGTACGCGCGGGTGGTCGGCAGCACCGGCTCGGCGGCGGCGCCCTCGGCGGTGTCGCCGAAGGCGTCCAGGAACTCGGCGTGCATCCCCTGCTCGGCGGCCAGCGCGCCGATCGCGTCGTCCGCGAAGGCCCGCACCTCCTCCTCACCGGGCGCCTTGGCCGCGCAGACGGCCAGCGCCCGGGCGTAGTCGCGCAGGTAGTGCGAGTCCTGGACGACGAAGTGGCGGAACGCCTCCCGCGGCAGGGTGCCGTCGGTCAGGCCGGCGAGGAAGGGGTGGGCGAGGATCTCGGCGTAGACCGGCTCGATCGCCGCCCAGAGTTCTTCGGTCAGGCTCAGGCTGCTCATGCCCCGACCCTAACCGGAGGTCCACCGCGCCCGGGTTCAGTCCTCCGGCGGCGAGAAGACCACCAGCACCCGCAGTTCCTCGGTGATGTGGTGGAAGCGGTGCGGCGTCCCGGCCGGGACGTAGACGACGGTGCCCCGGCCCACCGTCGCGGTCTCGTCCCCGACGGTCAGTTCGGCCCGGCCGCTGATCACCTGGTAGATCTCGTCCTGGGCGTGCGCGGTCTGGGTGTCGGTGTCGCCGGGGGAGAGCGCGTACAGGCCGGCGGACATTCGCGGCTCGCGCAGGAAGCGCAGGTACGCACCGTCGTTGGCGGCGCGTTCGGCGTCCAGGCGGTCCAGCCGGAACAGCTTCATCGGGGCACCCTCCTCGTGCGGCCTCGGGTCACCGGCATTCAACACCACCGTGCCGAACGGAACCTCGCCTCCCCTTGACCGACCTGGGACGCTGGCCCCATGAAGGGTTTCGTCATCAAGACACTGATCAACGCGGCGGCCATCTGGGTCGCCGCCTGGATCGTCTCCGGGATCACGCTCACCGGGGACGACTGGCAGCACAAGACGCTCACGGTGCTCGCCGTGGCGCTGGTGTTCGGCGTGGTCAACTGGCTGATCAAGCCGGTGGTGCAGCTGTTCTCGCTCCCCCTGTTCATCCTCACCCTGGGCCTGTTCACCTTCGTGGTGAACGCGCTGATGCTCTGGCTGACCTCCTGGGCCTCGGACAAGCTCGACCTGGACTTCCACGTCGACGGGTTCTGGTCCGCCCTGTTCGGCGCGCTGATCGTCAGCCTGGTGTCCTGGGGCCTCAGCCTCGCCCTCGACGAGGACTGAGCGGTATCCGTGCCGGCCCGTGCGGAAGGGGCCCGTACCCGGTGAACCACCCGGGTACGGGCCCCTTTCGATGCGCGTGCCGCGTCCTCCGGCGGCTCACCCGGCGTTCTCGTGCAGGATCAGCGCGAGCTGGGCGTCGAGGTCCCCGGCCGCGGCCTCCTCGCCGATCGGCACCAGCCGGTCGGTGCGCGCCAGGAAGGCGATCAGCGGCGGCGCGGCGCCGCACAGCACGGCGTCGCCCTCGGGGGAGCGCAGCACCAGACAGACCTCGCCCAGCTCCCCGCCCACCGGGTGGATGTGCACATCGCCCTCGCCGGACGGCCGGGCCAGCCCGTCGAGCAGCAGGTCGCGGGCGAAGACCCAGGTGACCGGCTCGTCGCCGGGCAGGTGGAAGGTGAAGCCGACCGCGTAGGGGTCGGCGGGGTCGTAGTCGAGGTCGACCACGATGCTGAGGGTGAACTCGGACGAGACCACGAGGTTCATGGTCAGGTGGCCCTGGACTGTGCTGTGCTGCATGGCACCGACACCTCTCGTTGTGCCCGGCCGCGCGTGGGTGAGGGTT
This sequence comes from Kitasatospora sp. NPDC057595, assembly GCF_042800875.1. Taxonomy (NCBI): domain Bacteria; kingdom Bacillati; phylum Actinomycetota; class Actinomycetes; order Kitasatosporales; family Streptomycetaceae; genus Kitasatospora; species Kitasatospora sp. NPDC057595. The sequence continues at coordinate 54,074 of NZ_JBHVGL010000009.1, forward strand.
CGCGGGTACCGGACAGGGCTGTTGGCTGACGGGGGAGGGATTTGCGTGCGCTACGTCCGACCTTCATCGTCCCCGTTTGCGGACGTAGTGGACAAGATGTGCTTTTTCAAATGGTGAACGAGCGGGATTGACCGGCCCGGTCCCGGGCCGGCCCGGCCCGCCGGGGCGGTCAGAGTACGAACGACGGTGTCATCGCTCCGACGCTGCGCCGCAGTTGGCCCGCGACCGCGGCGAGCCGGTCGGCCTGCTCGACCGGCAGCGAGAGGGCCATCGTGGCCACCACCGAGCCCACGGTGATCGGCACGGCCGCACAGACGGTGCCGATCGCGTACTCCTGCCGCTCGACCACCGGCATGGTGTGCCGGACCCCGGCGATCCGGCGCAGCACGGCCGACTCGTCGACGAGCGTGGACGGGGTGAGGCCCACCGGAGGGTGGCGGGCGAGGTGGTCGCGCCGGGCCTCCTCGGGGAGCTGGCTCAGCAGGCACTGGCCGATCGCGTGGGCGTGGGCGGTGGCCCGGAAGTCGGCCCACGGTTCGACGGCCGCCTGGTGGGCGCCGTCGACGGAGTCCACCACGGTGACCTCGCCGTCCTGGTAGAGGGCGAAGTAGACGGCCGCGCCGAGTTCCTCGCTTAACCGCTCCATCCGCTCCCGCAGCCCGTGCCGCTCGCTCTGCCGGTCGTCGGCCCGGACGATGGCGTCGACCGCCTCGCCGTAGAAGAAGCGCCCGTCGGCCCGCCGCAGGTAGCCCTCGTGGGCCAGGGTGCGCAGCAGGTGGTACGCGGTGCCGAGCGGGAGGCCGGCGGCGCGGGCGAGCTGCTTGGCGGTGGCCCCGTGGCGGAACCCGCCGACGGCCTCCAGCAGGCGCAGCGCCCGCTGGACGGAGGAGATCAGGGTGGGCTGCCGCTCCAGGCGCGAGGTCCGCGCCGGCCGCGCCGGTGTCGACGTGCGCTCCGCGATCCGATCCATGGCCACAGCCAGCCCCCAGCCCGAGACATGACACAGAAGAGCATGCGGAGTGAATCACTCCGATTCGCCCGATAGTGGCCCATTGCAGCACAGGCGCGGCAAGGTGGCAATGACTCTCACACGATTCAATCGGTAAAATCCTTTGAATCAAAGGTCATCTGATCGCAAAATCTAACTTTCGAAGAGCCGTTTAACGTTCATCTTTGCTATCCAAGATCTTTCGTCACTACGAACCGATCACGGACGGACGCACCCGTGGGCGGGCCGCGTTTCGGGGGCACCGGGCCGCGGGAGACTCCCGCACAACGCTCCAGCCCCGGAGGTCGCCATGCGCACCCCGCCCCGCCCCGTCGTCAAGCGCACCGCCCGGGCGATCCTGCTGGAGGTCGACCCGAACGACCCGTACGGACCGGCCTCGCTGGTACTGATCAAGCGCACCCGGCCGGGCTCCCCGCATCCGTACTGGCTCACCCCCGGCGGCGGCGTGGAGCGCGACGACCGGACCGTGGTGGACGCCCTGCACCGCGAGGTGGACGAGGAGCTCGGCGGCAAGGTGGTCGACGTGGTCCCCGCCTTCGTGGACACCATCAGCCACACCCACCACGACGACGGCACCCTGCTCCACCCGCACGGGGTGAAGGTCCAGCACTTCTTCGTCTGCCGGCTCGCCTCGATGGACCTCGACCGCCGGCACGGCCCCGAGGTCGACGAGCCCAACGGCGACTACGACGTGGTCCGGGTGCCCTTCACCCGTGAAGGCGTCACCGCGGTCAACGTGGTGCCGCCGAGCCTTCGGGCCTACCTGGCCGCCAACATCGAGGGCATCCGCGCCCTGCTCGCCCCCGACCTCGGCTGACGCCGGTCGCCTCGCCGGGCTGCGATCGGCGCGTGCGGCCCACTCACCTCGCGGCCAGGTCGTGCCGGATCCGCTCCACCGGCAGACCGGCCCGCAGCAGCACCCCACTCGTCCGCCGGACCATCGCGGGCGGCCCGGCGAGGCAGGCCGTCCGTCCGGTCCACGGCCCGAACCGGGCCACCGCCTCCGGGAGTTCCCCCGCCAGCAGACCCGCCGCGGCCGACTCGGCCGTCCCGGACCCCGGGCCGGACAGCACCGGGCGGACCGCCAGCCAGCGGTGCCGCCGCGCCAACTCCCGCAGCCCGTCAAGTTCGTACAGCTCGCCGGCGCGCCGGGCGCCGTAGAACAGCTCCACCGAGCGGCCCGCCGCGCCGTACCCGGCCGCCTCCTCGACCAGCGCCCGCAGCGGCGCGATCCCGGTGCCGCCGCCCACCAGCAGCAGGTCGGCGCCGTCGGCGTGGTCCAGGGTCATCCCGCCGGCCGCCGGGCCGAGCCGCAGGACGTCCCCCGGCGCGGCCCGGTGCACCAGCGCGTTGCTCACCCAGCCCGCCGGCACCGCCTTGACGTGGAAGGTCAGCAAGCCGTCCGGCCGGGGCGCGGAGGCGAACGAGTAGTGCCGCCAGACCCGCGGCCACCAGGGCGTCTCCAGGCTGGTGTACTGCCCGGCCCGGTACGGGTAGGCCTGGTCGGGGCGGACGGTGAGCACCGCGACGTCCGGGGTGCGGCGCTCATGGGCGACCACCTCGCCCTGCCACCAGGGCGGCGAGCTGCGGGCGTCCTCCTCGGCGGCCTCGATCATGATCGAGGAGACCAGCCGGTAGACCCGGCGCCAGGCCAGTTCGGTCTCGGCGGTCCACCGGCTGCCCGTGTACCTGGCCAGGGTGGCCACCAGGCACTCGCCGACCGGGCCGTAGTGGCCGGTCAGTGTGCCGTACCGGCGGTGGACGCAGCCCAGCGCGCGCAGCTGGGTGCGCAGTCCCTCCGGGTCACCGGCGCCGCGGGCGGCCATCAGCAGGGCGCGGAACAGGCGGTCGCGCTGGACGTCCATGGCGGCCGGGAAGAGCGCCCGGATCTCGGGGTGGCCGAGGAAGACCAGCGCGTAGAAGTGCGCGGTGGCCCGGTCGGCGACCGGCTCGACGACCGCCAGACTGGTCCGGATCAGTTCCAGGTCCCGGGCGGTGGGGGGCAGTTCGGCCGAGGTGCGGGGGTCCGGTGCGGGCGGCAGCGGGGCCGGCGGCACCGGGGCGAGGGGCGGGACGGCCCAGTTGAGACCGGGGGCGCTGGTGAACAGCGGCTCGATCACCGGAGCCGGCGCGGCGGCGTCCGGACGGCTCGGCGCGGGCACGGCGGGCGGCCGGACCGGCATCGGCGGCACGGCCGTCGGCACGACCGGCGGGGTGACCGGGGCCGCGGCCGGCGGCAGGTCCGGGGGGTCCGACGGCATCGGCGGGACGGCCGAGGCCGCCGCCGAGCCGTGCCCGGTCCGGACCAGGAGTGTCCTGCGGGATTTCACCGCAACGTTTCGTGTACCCAAGAGAATCGTTTCGCCTCCGGCCGGCCTTCGCCACCACCTGGCTTGTCTCGATTGACGCCCAGGAAGCGTGACACGCCCGGAGTGCTCATCCCACGAATCGCGCGAAGCCCGGACACCCGCCCCCGGGACGCGCTACTCTCCCCCGCCCCGGGTCGCCCCGGGTGGCGACTCCACCACCCGGGGGGCCCTGCCCGACCCGCCCGACCCGCTCAGAGCTGCCGCAGCAGCAGGCCCGGCTGCTCGACGCAGTCCGCGACGAAGCGCAGGAACCCGCCCGCGGTACCGCCGTCACAGACCCGGTGGTCGAAGGTGAACGACAGCTGGGTCACCTCGCGCACCGCCAACTCGCCCTGGTGGACCCAGGGTTTGGCGACGATCCGGCCGACCCCGAGCATCGCCGCCTCCGGGTGGTTGAGGATCGGGGTGGAGCCGTCCACCCCGAACACCCCGTAGTTGTTCAGGGTGAACGTGCCACCGGTCAGCTCGGCCGGGGCGATCGACCCGGTCCGCGCCGCCTCGGTCAACCGGCCCAGCTCGACGCCGAGTTGCTCGGTGGTGAGGCGCTGCGCGTCCCGCACCACCGGGACGACCAGCCCGCGCTCGCCCTGGGCCGCGAAGCCCAGGTGCACCGACGGGTGCCGCCGGATCCCCGAACCGTCCTCGGTGACACTGGAGTTGAGTTCGGGGAAGCGCTCCAGCGCGACGGTGCAGATCCGGGCGAGCAGCGCCGGCACGCTCACCTTCGGCCCCGGCGCGGCGTTCAACTGCCGGCGCAGAGCCATGAGTTCGGTGGCATCGACATCCACCCAGCAGGTCGCGGCGGGGATCTCCCGGTGGCTGCGGCCGAGCTTCTCGGCCACCGCCTTGCGCAGCCCGCGCAGCGGAACGACCTCCCCGACGGCGGACGGCGCGGACGGCGCCGGCGCGACGGCGGGCGCGACGGCGGGCCCGGCGACCTTCGCCGCGACCGCCCGTTCGACGTCCGCCCGCATGATCAGCCCCTCCGGCCCGCTGCCGGTGACCGCCGCCAGGTCGACACCCTGCTCCCGGGCCAGCCGCCGCACCAGCGGCGAGATCACCGCCGGCACGGCCGACCCCCGCACGGCCGCCGGGGCAGCCGGGGCAACGGGAGCGGCCTGGACAGCGGGAGCGACCGGAGCCGCCACCGCGGTCCCGCCGCCGACCCGTCGCCGCCGTCCGCCCCGCGCCGTTTCGGCGATCCCGTACCCGACCAGCGGCCGCTCCACCTCCGCCGCGAGCGGCTTCTCGCCCTCGCCCGGCGACACCGCGACCGTCACCAGCGGCGCGCCGACCGCGACCTCCTGGCCCACCTCGCCGAACAGCGCCGTCACCACCCCGCCGTACGGGCAGGGCACCTCCACCACCGCCTTGGCGGTCTCCACCTCCACCACCGGCTGATCGACCGCGATCACCTCGCCGACCTCGACCAGCCAGCGCACCACCTCCGCCTCGGTGAGTCCCTCACCGAGGTCGGGCAGGGTGAACTCGCGCACGACGGGCATCATCCTCAGTCCTCCCACTGGAGCCGGGCGACCGCGTCCAGGATCCGGTCCACCCCGGGCAGGTGGTGGTGCTCCAGCATCGGCGGCGGGTACGGGATGTCGAAGCCGGTGACCCGCAGCACGGGCGCGGCCAGGTGGTGGAAGCAGCGCTCGGTGACCCGGGCGGCGATCTCCGCACCGGTGCCGCCGAAACCGCCGGCCTCGTGCACCACCACGGCCCGGCCCAGCGAGCGCACCACCCGGCAGACCGTCTCGTCGTCGAACGGCACCAGGGTGCGCAGGTCCAGCACCGCGAGGTCCCAGCCCTCGGCCCGTGCCACCTCGGCCGCCTCCAGGCAGACCGGCAGCGAGGGGCCGTAGGTGATCAGCACCGCGGAGGTGCCGGTACGCCGCAGCACCGCCCGACCGACCGGCTCGACCGGCGCGGCCGGGTCGAACTCCGCCTTGCCCCAGTACATCCGCTTGGGCTCCAGGAAGACCACCGGGTCGTCCGAGGCGATCGAGGCCCGCAGCAGCCCGTAGGCGTCGGCCACCGTCGCGGGGGTGACCACGTGCAGGCCCGGGGTCGAGGCGTAGTAGGCCTCGGAGGCGTCGCTGTGGTGCTCGACGCCGCCGATGCCGCCGCCGTAGGGGATCCGGACGGTGATCGGCAGCGGCAGCCGGCCGGCCGTGCGGTTGCGCATCTTGGCCACGTGCGAGAACAGCTGTTCCAGCGCCGGGTAGGCGAAGGCGTCGAACTGCATCTCCACCACCGGCCGCAGCCCGTACATGGCCATGCCGACGGCGGTGCCGAGGATGCCCGCCTCGGCCAGCGGGGTGTCCAGGCAGCGGTCCGCGCCGAACTCGGCGGTCAGTCCGTCGGTGATCCGGAAGACGCCGCCGAGCGCGCCGACGTCCTCGCCGAGCACGTGCACCGTCGGGTCCTCGCGCATGGCGTCGCGCAGCGCCGAGTTGAGCGCCTGCGCCATGCTGGCGGTCCGGACGCCGGTGGGGGCGGGGGTGGCGGCCGTCGTCATCAGTGCTGCACCTCGGCCTCGGCGGCCAGCTCCTCGGCCAACCGCGCCGCCTGCTCGCGCAGCTGCGGGGTCGGCTCGGCGTACACATGGGCGAACAGGGACATCGGGTCGAGCTCCGGGTCGGCGTGGAACTCGGCGCGCATCCGGGCCGCGAGCGCCTCGCCCTCGTCGGCCGCCTCCCGCACCAGGGCGTCGTCCAGCACCCCCAGCTCGCGCAGCGCCCGCTCCATCAGCAGGATCGGGTCGTGCTCGCGCCAGGCCGTGACCTCGGCCTCGGTCCGGTAGCGGGTGGCGTCGTCGGCGTTGGTGTGCGCCTCGGCCCGGTAGGTGAGCGCCTCGATCAGGGTCGGGCCGCCACCGGTCCGGGCCCGCTCGACGGCCTCGGCCAGGACGCCGTGCACGGCGGGCGCGTCGTTGCCGTCCACCAGCCGGCCGGGCATCCCGTAGCCGACGGCCTTGTGGGCCAGGGTCGGGGCGGCGGACTGCGCGCTCAGCGGGACGGAGATCGCGTACCCGTTGTTCTGCACCAGGAAGACCACCGGTGCCTGCAGCACGGCGGCGAAGTTCAGCGCCTCGTGGAAGTCGCCCTCGCTGGTGCCGCCGTCGCCGAGCATCGCCAGCGCGACCACCGGGTCGCCGCTCAGCCGGGCGGCGTGCGCCAGTCCGACGGCGTGCGGGCCCTGGGTGGCCAGCGGGGTGCAGAGCGGGGCGGTCCGGCTGGCGCGCGGGTCGTAGCCGGTGTGGGCGTTGCCGCGCAGCAGGGTGAGCGCCTCCAGCGGGTCCACGCCGCGCGAGACCACGGCCAGGGTGTCGCGGTAGCTGGGGAACAGCCAGTCGCGCTCGCCGAGCACCAGCGCGGCGGCGACCTGGCAGGCCTCCTGCCCGGTCGAGGCCGGGTAGACGGCGAGCCGGCCCTGCTTGGTGAGGGTGGTGGCCTGCTGGTTGTACCGACGGCCGACGACCAGGCGGCGGTACAGCTCGCGGAGCAGGGCGGGGTCGTACTTCTCCAGTGCGGGGGTACCGAGGACGCGGACGGGAGCGGGGTCCGGGAGCAGCGGGGCCGGGTCGGTGCGCGGGGCGGTGGCCCCGGGCAGCCAACCGGGCACCGCCGGGTGGTGTCTGTGGTCGAGAACGGTCATCTCGGGCACCTCCAGGGGTGGCGGGGGCTCCCTACCGATTGTTCGGTCGTCTGTTCATCTTGACCAGAAGCGTGCGAAGGTGGTGGACAATCGGCCCGGGTGGCGGTCGACTGGTGGCAGTGCGTCCAATCGGTGGGGGTGGGGGGTCATGTCGGCTGAACAGATGTCCAGACTCGACCGGGTCGACCGGTCGATCCTGCGGCTGCTGCAGCAGGACGGCCGCGCCTCGATCCGCTCGGTGGCCGAGCGGGTGCACGTGTCCCGGGCGAACGCGTACGCCCGGATCTCCAGGATGGTCGAGGACGGCGTCATTCGCGGCTTCACGGCCAGGGTGGACCACGAACGCGCAGGTCAGGGCGCGTCCGCCTACATCACCCTGAAGATCGTGCAGAACTCCTGGCGCACCGTGCGCGAGCAGCTGCTGGCGCTGCCCGGGGTCGCGCACATCGCCCTGGTCGGCGGCGACTTCGACGTCCTGCTGCTGGTGCACACCGCCGACAACCACGCCCTGCGGGAGCTGGTGCTCAACCGGATCCAGTCCATCCCGCAGGTCCTCGGCACCCGCACCATGCTGGTCTTCGAGGAGACCGACCAGGTCCCGCCGGACTGACCCGCCCGGTTCGGCGGGCCCTGTTCAGCGGGCCCGCAGGCCGTCGAAGGCCAGGTGGACCACCGCGTCCGCGATGCCGTCGGCGGCCTTGCCCGGCCGGTACCACTCCACGATCGAGTTGATCATGCCGAAGAGCAGCCGGGTGGCCAGCCGCGGCTCGACGTCCGTCCGCAGCGCGCCGTCCGCCACCGCGGCCCGCACCAGCTCGGCCACCTGGTGGTCGAACTCCCGGCGGCGCTCCAGCGCCCACTGCTCGGTGGCCGTGTTACCGCGTACCCGCAGCAGCAGGGTGACGTAGGGCAGCTCCGTCAGGAGCACCTCGGTGGTCCGCCGTACGACGTGCTCCAGCCGCTCCACCGCCGGCCCGTCGACCGCGCCCGGCTCGGCCAGGATCGCGAACAGTCCGTCCAGCGCCCGCCCGACGGCGAGCCGCAGCAGTTCCTCCTTGCCGCGCACGTGGTGGTAGATCGACGACTTGGAGATCCCGGCCGCGCGCGACAGGTCCTCCATCGAGGTGCCGTCGTAGCCGCGCTCGTTGAAGACGTCGACGGTCACCGCGAGCAGGGACTCCACGGTGTAGGCGGTGCGCGTGGTGTGATCGGCCATCCTCCGAGTATCCCCGCCCGCCCCGGTGCGGCGGCGTCCGGGTGCCCTGGTCCACACCAAATCGCGGGCCCACGCCCTAGACTCGGCGGACGATCCGTCCGTGGCCGACCAGGTGGGGTAGTCGATGAGCGCAATACCGGCAGTCGAATCCGATCTGCCCGAGCAGCGCAGCGACGGATCGGCGACCGGCACCACGGCCGACTGGCGCGACCGCGCCCGCGACCTGGTGCTGCGCTTCGGCCCGGCCGTGTGGTGCTACGCGGTGCTGAAGCTGGTCGGCTTCACCGTCTTCATGAAGCTGCTCTCCTTCTCCGGCGACTACCTGGAGAAGCACCCCCGGTTCGGCGGCGGCGCCAACCCCTGGGACGTGCTGGCCAGCTGGGACGGCTGGTGGTACCAGCAGGTCGCCCAGTTCGGCTACCACCCGGCGCTGGTGCCGGTCCCCGGCGGCACCCCGGGCTTCACCATCGAGCAGAACTCCGCCGCCTTCTTCCCGCTCTACCCCGGCCTGATGCGGCTGGTCTCGGAGATCAGCCCGTTCGGCCTGTACGGCGCCGGGATGCTGGTCTCGGTGGTCGCCTCGCTGTTCGCCGCGGCCGGCATCTACGCGGTGGTCGACAAGCTGGCCGGCCCGCGCGCCGGCGTGATCGCGGCCGGGCTGTGGGCGATCGCCCCGGGCTCCGGCGCCGAGTGGGCGCTCTACTCGGACTCGCTGTTCATAGCGCTGGCCGCCTGGGCCTGCTACTGCGTGATGACCAAGCAGTGGGTGGCGGCCGGGGTGATCACCCTGATCGCGGGCCTCAACCGGCCCACCTCGGCGGCGCTGATCGGCGCGGTCGGCCTGGCCGCGCTGGTGGAGCTGTACCGGCGGGACAGCGGGGTGCTGCGCCCGCTGACCGGGCTGCTGCTGGCCCCGCTCGGACTGCTCGGCTACGTCGGCTGGGTGGGCTGGCGGATGGGCGACTGGGGCGGCTACTTCACGCTCCAGCGCGACGCCTGGCTGCACTACTTCGACTGGGGCCAGGGCACCTGGAACGCGATCCGCGGCGTGCTGCTGGGCCGCAACGACTACCCCTTCGCCTACCACACCTCGGACATGCTGGCGACGCTGCTGGTGCTGAGCCTGCCGGTGCTGATCGTGCTGCTGGTCCGGCTGCGCCCGCCGCTGGTGCTGACCGCGTACACCCTGGCCACCATCGTCTCGGTGCTCGGCAGCCTGGGCATCTTCGGCAACACCTCGCGCTACCTGCTGCCGGCCTTCCCGCTGCTGATAGCGCTCGCGGTGGCGATGCGCAGGCTGAGCTGGCCGGTGCTGGCCGGGGTGCTCGGCACCGGCGCGGTCGCCTCCGGCTGGTACGCCGGCTACGTGATCTTCGAGCTCGGCATCCCGTAGGCCCCGCCGCCACCCGCTGCCACGACCGGCCGGGGGCGCGTCCGTGATCGGACGCGCCCCCGGCCTTTGTTCACCGTTCGCCCTCTTGAGCCGACCGATCGTTCGGTTACTCTGTGACGTGTCCCGTCCTCCCCTCTGAGGAGCGCACACCATGTCCGCAGCGGTCACCCACCCCCACGTCGCCGAGCTCGTCGAACGCCACCGGGCCACCCTGGAGGCCGCCGTCGACGCCGCCGCCGAGCGCGACTACTGGTCGCCCTACCCCGAGTTCCCCAAGGCCTACGGCGAGAGCGCCGCCGCGGACGGCAGGGCCGCCTTCGAGTCGCGGCTGAACCGGCCGTTCGAGCTGCCCGGCCACCCCGTCGACGGCGACCTGGTCGGCGGCGAGGCCTCCCCGTACGGCCTGGAGCTGGGCATCGGCTACCCGCACGCCGGCCCGGACGCCCTGATCGCCGCGCTGAGCGCCGCCCGGCCGGCCTGGGCCGCCGCCGGTCCGCTCGCCCGCGCCGCCGTCTGCCTGGAGATCCTGGCCCGGATCAACGCCCGCTCGCACGAGTTCGCCAACGCCGTCATGCACACCACCGGCCAGGCCTACGCGATGGCCTTCCAGGCCGGCGGCCCGCACGCCCAGGACCGCGGCCTGGAGGCCGTCGCCTACGCGTACACCGAGCAGACCCGGCTGCCGGAGAGCGCCGGCTGGACCAAGCCGCAGGGCAAGCGCGATCCGCTGGTGATGACCAAGGAGTTCACCGTCGTCCCGCGCGGCCTGGCGCTGCTGGTCGGCTGCAACACCTTCCCCACCTGGAACGGCTACCCCGGCCTGTTCGCCTCGCTGGCCACCGGCAACCCGGTGCTGGTCAAGCCGCACCCGCGCGCCGTCCTCCCGCTGGCGCTCACCGTCGAGGTCGCCCGCGAGGTGCTCGCCGAGGCCGGCTTCGACCCGAACACGGTCTGCCTGGCCGTCGAGCACGAGGGCGGCACCGTGGCCGCCACCCTGGCCGTGCGCCCGGAGATCAAGCTGATCGACTACACCGGCTCCACCGCCTTCGGCGACTGGCTGGAGGAGAACGCCCGGCAGGCCGAGGTGTACACCGAGAAGGCCGGCGTCAACACCGTGGTCGTCGACTCCACCGACGACTACAAGGGCATGCTGAACAACCTGGCCTTCTCGCTCTCGCTGTACAGCGGCCAGATGTGCACCACCCCGCAGAACCTGCTGATCCCGCGCGGCGGCATCGGCACCGACCAGGGCGCCAGGTCCTACGACGAGGTGGTCCGCGACCTCGCCGCCGCCATCGAGGGCCTGCTCTCCGACGACGCCCGCGCCACCGCCGTCCTCGGCGCGGTGGTCAACCCCGGCGTGCTGCAGCGCTCGGCCGCCGCGGCCGGCGGCGAGTACGGCGAACTCGCCCTCGCCCCGCGGGCGGTGGAGCACCCGGAGTTCCCCGGCGCGACGGTCCGCACCCCCGCGCTGGTCAAGCTGGACGCCGACAAGCCGGACGACCGCGCCGTCTACCGCGGCGAGTGCTTCGGCCCGGTCTCCTTCGCCGTCGCGGTCGAGAACACCGCCGCCGCGGTCGAACTGCTGCGCGACACCGTCCGCAGCCGGGGCGCGATGACCGCCTCCGGCTACACCACCTCGCCCGAGGTCGAGGCCGCCCTGGTGGAGGCCGCCCTCGACTCCGGCGTCTCGCTCTCGCTCAACCTCACCGGCGGGGTGTACGCCAACCAGACCGCCGCCTTCTCCGACCTGCACGGCACCGGCGCCAACCCGGCCGCCAACTCCGCCTACTGCGACGGCGCCTTCGTCGCCAACCGGTTCCGCACCGTGGAGATCCGCCGCCACAGCTGATCGCCCGCTCGCCTCCGGGCCCTCCGACCCGCTGCGGCTCGGGGCGGGCGCCCTCGGACGTGTGCTCGCCCCCGGTCCCCGGCCACTCGCCGGGGACCGGAGATTCACAACGTCACGCCCGGGAAGCGATGATGGAGGCGGGGAAACGCCACACCCGGCGTCCATCCGCTGTTCGAGCACCGGGAGCTGACACATGACCGAGAAGCAGACCGTCACCGACGTCATCGTGGTCGGCGCCGGACCGACCGGCCTGCTGCTGGCCGGCGACCTCGCCGCCGCCGGGGTGGGCGTCACCGTCCTGGAGAAGCGCGCCTCCGAGTCCAACCTCACCCGGGCCTTCGCCGTGCACGCCCGCACCCTGGAGCTCCTGGACGCCCGCGGCCTCGCCGACGAACTCATCGCCACCGGCCGACCGCTCGGTCACCTGCGGCTCTTCAACAAGCTCCGGGTCGAGCTCACCGACCTCCCCACCCGCTTCCCCTTCGTCCTGATCACCCCGCAGTACCGCACCGAACAGCTGCTGCTCGACCGGGCCGTGAAGGCCGGCGCGACGATCGTGCGCGGCGCCGAGGTGACCGGCCTGCAGCAGGACGCCGACGGCGTCACCGTCGAGACCGTCGAGAACGGCGCCGCCACCACCCGCCGGGCCCGCTACGCGGTCGGCGCCGACGGCGTGCACTCCACCGTCCGCGAGCTGCTCGGACTGCCCTTCCCCGGCGAGTCGGTGGTCGACTCCGTACTGCTGGCGGACGTCCGGCTGGAGCGCGAGCCCGACGAGGCGGTCAGCGTCGGCGCCAACGAGCACGGCTTCTCCTTCCTGGTGCCGTTCGGCGACGGCTGGTACCGGATCATCGCCTGGGACCGCGCCGAGCGGTTCACCGACGGCACCACGCCCCCGCTCGACGTGCTCGCCGACATCGCCCGCGACACCCTCGGCGAGGACTTCGGCCTGCACGACGTCCGCTGGAGCTCCACCTTCCACAGCGACGAGCGGCAGGTGCCCAACTACCGTTCCGGACGGGTCCTGCTGGCCGGCGACGCGGCCCACTGCCACTCCCCGGCCGGCGGTCTGGGCATGAACACCGGACTGCAGGACGCCGCCAACCTCTCCTGGAAGCTCGCCGCCGCCGTCCGCGGCCGGGCCACCGACGCGCTGCTCGACACGTACCAGACCGAGCGCCACCCGGTCGGCCGGGCGGTGCTGCGCACCTCCGGCGCGCTGATCCGGCTCGCGCTCGCCCAGTCGGCCGCCACCCGGGCGCTGCGCGGCGCGCTCGCCTCGATCGCCGAGCACGTCGACCTGGTCGTGGAGCGCGGCGCCCGCACCATCTCCGGCATCGGCATCGCCTACCCGGCGCCCAAGGACGCCCACCCGCTGGTCGGCAAGCGCGTCCCGGACCTGCGGCTGACCGCCCTGGAGCAGCCCCGCGAGGGCGGTCCGGCCGCCCCGCAGCGGCTCTACGAGGCCCTGCGGGCCGGCGAGTTCGTCCTGGTCAGCAATGACGAGGTGACGGCCGCCGACCCGTGGGCGGACCGCCTGGTCACCGCCGCCCCGGCCGATCCGCACGGCAAGCTGCGCGACACCGTGCTGCTGATCCGCCCGGACGGCTACGCCGCCTGGGCCGCGGTCGACCCGGGCGCCGGCGAGCTGCGCGCCGCGCTCACCGAGTGGCTCGGCGAGGCCTGACCCACCGGCCCGACCCCACCCAGCCCGGCCCCGGGGCTCCACGGCCCCGGGGTCAGGCCTTCGCCTTCTCGTAGTGCCGGGCCGCCTTCGCCCGGTTGCCGCACACCGCCATCCGGCACCAGCGGCGGCGGCCGTTCTGCGAAGTGTCGAAGAAGTGCAGGATGCACGCCTCGTTCGCGCACTTCCTGATCCGCCGCGGTCCCCGGGCCAGCAGCCCCAGGAAGTCGTCCACCACCAGCCAGGCGGCCAGCCGGTGCGGCTCGTCCACCTCGACCCGGTCCACCGGCCCGGCCGCCGAGGCCTCCCGCCGCACCCGCCCGTGCCGCAGCACCACGTCGAGACCGGCCAGCTCGACGGCCCCGGGCAGCCGGCCGGCGTCCAGTTCGCGGACCGCCGCCGCCAGCGCCTCCCGGGCCTCCAGCAGGGCGGCCAGCCCGGCCGGGTCCGCCGCGCACCGCCCGGCCAGTCCGGCCGAGGAGAGCCAGATCGCGTGGCCCCCGGGCGCGGCGAAGAGGTCGTTGACCGGCACACCGGCCCACCGGGTGTTCAGCAGGTCGAGCGCGAGCGGCTCGCCGAGCAGCGGGCGCGGGTCCCGCAGGTCTGCCGTCCGCTCCGTCATCGTCGCTCCCTCGCTGCCTCGCCCTCGAACGGTCCCCGAGTCTACGTCCGGCCCCGTCCGGGCGGTTCCTGGCCGGAACAGGACAGTGGACCGGCCGGATCGCGCCGCCCGCCCGGGGAAAGGGCGGTGTGTTTCCGTACTGTTTCAAGATCGCTCACTCGGCGGTCCACCCCCCGTGACCACTGTCATACGCACGACTGATGACGTAGCCTCTCGACCGTGCATAGGGTTCCCCACAGCTCGGCGAGGCCATTGACGGCGCGTTCCGGCGCCGCACCGGGTCTGCCGAACCCGCTCGGTGGGGAAGGTAACCACATGGCCTCACAGCACCCCCAGGACGCACGACTCAGACTGGTCGGGCCGCGCCAGGACACACCCGCGCCCACCCCCCGGCCACCCGCTCCGCCGCTGTCGCCCGCCCCGACGCCCGGGCGCCCGAGCCCCACCGGTGGCTTCGCCGACACCCTGCACGTGGCGATCGAGGCCAGCGGCCTCAGCCTGGACCGGATCCGCGCGGCACTCGCCCAACGGGGCGTCAGAGTCAGCGTCACGACGTTGAGTTACTGGCGGCGCGGACGCAGCCAGCCCGAGCGGGCCAGCTCGCTGCGCGCCGTGCACCTGCTGGAGGAACTGCTCGGTCTGCCGCACTCCACGCTGTCCGCGCTGCTCGGCCCGCCGCGTCCGCGCGGCCGCTGGGCGGCCAACGCCAGCACCAGCCATCTGCGGCTGGAGGACGTCTGGCCGGGCGAGCAGGAGATCTCCGAGGTCTTCGCCGAACTGGACGCACCGCCGGCCGGCGAGTTGGAGCGGCTCTCGGTCCACGACTCGTACTACGTCGACGCCGACCGCCGCGGCAATCTGATGCGGATCCGCCTGGTGGTGCGCGCCACGGTGGCCGGGGTGACCCGCTGCCTGGTGGTCCACAAGGCCGACGAGGAGGCGACCGGCTGTCCGGAGCTCACCGACGTGCGGCACGGCCGGCTCGGCCGGGTGCGTCGCCGCCCGGAGTCCGGACTGATCGTCGGCGAGGTGATGCTGGACCGCCCGCTGGGCCTCGGTGACAGCACCGTCTTCGAGTACGAGGTGGCGATCCCGTCCGGCGGCGCCGAGACGACCGAGTACAGCCGCCGCTTCGCCACGCCGGTGCGCGAGTACGTGCTCCAGGTGCACTTCGACCCGACGACCGTGCCGGTGCACTGCGAGCGCTACGACCGCGACCCGGGGGCGGACGTCGACCGCCGCCGCGAGCAGCTCTGGATCGGCGCCTCGGCCAGCGCCCATGTGCTCGCCCCCGACCAGCAGCCGGGCCACGTCGGCGTCCGCTGGGAGTGGGAGTAGCCGCACCGCGGCCCGGCGCCCGCGCGCCCGCTCCCTCGCACGGCCCCTCCGCATCCTTGTCATGGCACAGCCACGCCCGGAAAACCTAACCATTGAAAACGCCAACACTGGTTGACCCTCCTTCGATCTAACCACTACCGTCATCCATAACGGTTAAGTGCGGCGCCCGGAGGCGTCCTGACCAGGGGAGTGATCAGGCATGTCCGGCACCATCAGCAGCACCCTGCAGACCGGCCACGTGGGGCTGAACGTCACCGATCTGACCCGCTCGACCGCGTTCTACCGGCGCGTCCTCGGCCTGGAGCTGGTCAACGAGGGCACCGATCCGGAGCGCCGCTTCGCCTTCCTCGGCCGCGACGGCCGCCCGGTGCTGACGCTCTGGCAGCAGAGCGAGGGCTCCTTCCCCACCGGCGCGCCCGGCCTGCACCACCTCTCCTTCCAGGTCGACTCGCTCGACGAGGTCCGCGCCGCCGAGGCCCTGCTGCGCGAACTGGGCGCCTCCTTCACCTACGACGGCGTCGTCCCGCACCGCGAGGGCGCCGCCTCCGGCGGGATCTTCTTCACCGACCCGGACGGCATCCGGCTGGAGATCTACACCCCGGCCGGGGTCGACGCCACCGGCGCCCCGGCCCCCACCGAGTCCGCCCCGACCTGCGGTTTCTTCTAACCGCACGCCGAGGGAGGCACCCGCGATGAGCACCGGCGGCCAGGCCCACCGATCCGGCCCGTCCCACCGACCCGGGCCGTACCACCCCGGCGAACGGGCCGTGCAGCACCGGGCCGGCCGGACGGACCGCGCCGACCACTCCGGCCGCGCCGTCGGCAGCACCATCCCGGCCGTGGCCGCCCGCTTCCTCACCGAGCGGCGGGTGCTGGTGGCCGGCGCGGCCGACGCCGACGGCCGGCTCTGGGCCACCCAGCTCAGCGGCCCGGCCGGCTTCCTGCGGGCCGCCGACGAGCGGACCGTGACGGTGGCCGCCCGGCCGGCCGGGGAGGACCCGCTGGCGGCCGCCCTGGCCGGCCCCGCCGAGGTGGGCACCATCGCCCTGGACCCGGCCGGCCGGCGCCGGATGCGGGTCAACGGCCGCTCCGTGCCGGACGGCCGGGGCGGCCTGGTGATCAGCGCCGACCAGGTCTACGCCAACTGCCCGAAGTACATCCAGCGCCGCCACCCGGCGGACCGTCCGGAGGCCGGCGCCCCGCGCCGGGTGGCGGCCGGCTCCGCGCTGAGCACCGCCCAGCAGCTGTGGCTGAGCACCGCCGACACCTTCTTCGTCGCCACCGCCGGGCCGGACGGCGCGATGGACGCCTCGCACCGCGGCGGCGACCCGGGCTTCCTGCGGGTACTCGGACCGGACCGGCTGCGCTGGCCCGACTACGCGGGCAACAGCATGTTCATGACGCTGGGAAACCTGGAACTCGACCCCCGGGCCGGGCTGCTCGTCCCGGACTGGGAGACCGGCGGCGCGCTGCTGATCACCGGCGAGGCCAGGACCGACTGGTCCGGACCGGCCGCCGCCGGCCTGCCGGGCGCCGAGCGCGTGGTCGACCTGGCCGTCACCGGCGTCGTCGAACTGGCCGACGCCACTCCGCTGGCCTGGACCGGGCCCGAGTACTCGCCCGCCAACCCGCCGGGCGCCCGACGGTCCGTCTCCTGACCGCCCGCCATGTCCCGGCCGGGGAGTGCCCCCCAGCGCCCCCTACCGCCCTCTCCGACACCGCGCCACCGACCGGGCGCCGAACGGCCGTCACCCGTTCGGCGTAATCCGCCATGGCGCCCGGCGGTCCGCTTTGGGACTTTGGTCCCGATAACAAGCGGTGTGTCCCTGGGAAGGAGCGTGCTGTCACGCCGTCAGCGGCGCGACCCGCACCGTCCCCCACCAGGAGAAACAAGAGGCGGAGTATGACCCGAACAGACCAGTCGGCCCCCCTGCTGGAATTCGACGAGATAGAGCCGGACGACGACTGCATATGCGGGGGCTGCTGCGCCCGCCGCCGGGCCCGGATGCGTTCCGCGCCGGTGCACGAGGGCGGACACGCGGCGGCCCGTAGCGTCCGCCGTCGGGCGGCCGTGCTGATGGCCGCCGTCGGCACCGCCCTGGGCGGCGGCGCGGCCGGTGCGGCCACCGCCGTCGCGGCCCCGGCACCGACCCCGAGCCCGGGCGGCCCGGCCGCCCCGCGCAGCGAGACCCCGCAGGGCGAGGTCAGCGGCCTCTACGGCGAGTCCCCCACCACCCGCTCGTTCGCCGCCCCGCGCGCCACGGCGGCGCCGGTCACCCGGGCCCAGATCATCGAACGGGCCCAGCGCTGGGTCGACCAGAAGGTCCCGTACAGCATGAGCCGCTACTGGTCGGACGGCTACCGCCAGGACTGCTCCGGCTTCGTCTCGATGGCCTGGGGGCTGGGCAGCAGCCAGACCACCTGGACCCTGCCGGACTTCGCCGACCGGATCACCAAGGCCGACCTGCAGCCCGGCGACATCCTGGTCTACAACAACCCGGCCAGCCCGCAGTCCGGTTCGCACGTGACGATCTTCGGCGGCTGGACCGACTCCTCCCGCACCCGCTACATCGCGTACGAGCAGACCCCCCCGAACACCCTCAAGCGCTCCACCCCGTACGCGTACTGGAACAACTCCGCCTCCTACGTCCCGTACCGCTACAAGGGGCTCTCCACCTCCAACGGCGGCAGCAGCGGCGGCGGCTCCGCGTCGACGGCCTTCCCGGGTGCCGGCGCGTTCGGCCCCGGCGCCAACAACGCCGACGTCACCAGGCTCGGCCAGATGCTGGTGCAGCGCGGCGGCGGCCGGTTCTACAGCGAGGGCCCCGGCCCGCGCTGGGGCGAGGCGGACCGGCGGGCCACCGAGGCCTTCCAGCTCGCCCAGGGCTGGCGCGGCAGCGAGGCGGACGGCATCCCGGGCAAGGCCACCTGGGACTACCTGGTCAACGGCAAGGGCCGCGACATCGACGGCGGCACCGGAGGCACCGGCGGCACCCCGCAGCCGCCCCCGCCGGTGAACCCCGGCACCGGGGTGCCGGCCTTCCCGGGCGCCGACAAGTTCGGCCCCGGCGCCAACAACGACTTCGTGCGCCAGCTCGGCGAGCAGCTGGTCCGCAAGGGCTACGGCGCCTCCTACACCCAGGGCCCGGGCCCGCGCTGGACGGAGTCCGACCGCCGCAACGTCCAGGCCTTCCAGGAGGCACAGGGCTGGCGCGGCGCCGAGGCCGACGGCTACCCCGGCCCGGACACCTGGAGGCGACTGTTCTCCTGACGCCCGGTCATCCGGTCCGTCCCGGCCGCCGGTTCACGCCGGCGCGCCGGGCGGGCGCCCGGACATCCAGTGGAACAGCCCCATCGCCACGCTGGTCGCCAGGTTGAAACTGGAGACGCCGGGCCGCATCGGCACCGCGACCAGTTCGTCGGCCCGGGCCTTCAGCTCCGGCGTCACCCCGTGCCGCTCGGTGCCGAAGGCGAGCACCGCGTCGTCCGGGAAGGCCGTCGCCCGGATGTCCGCGCCCTCCGGGTCCAGCACGTAGAGCGGGCCGGCCGGCAGCTCCGGCAGGGTCAGCCGCTCGACGGCGGTGGCGAAGTGCAGGCCCGCGCTGCCGCGGAGCACCGCCGGGTGCCAGGGGTCCAGTTCGCCGGTGGTGACCACCCCCGCGGCGCCGAAGCCGGCCGCGAGCCGGATCACCGCGCCGACGTTGCCCAGGTTGCGCGGGTTCTCCAGCAGCACGACGGGGGCCGGACGGGGCCGGACTGCCAGCGCGGCGCGGTTCGCCTCGGCGGTGGGCCGCACCGCCAGCGCGATCACCCCGGTCGGGTGCAGCCGGGGCGCGAGGGAGCGCAGCGCGTCCGCCGGCAGTTCGGCCGCCAGCGCGTCCAGCGCGGGAGCCACGTCCGGGGCGAGTTCGGCGGCGAGCGCCAGCAGCGCCGCCCGGTCGGCGGTCAGCACCTGCCGGACGGCGCCGCCGAACCGCAGCGCGTGCTTCAGCGGGTGGAACCCGTCCAGCAGCACCGTTCCCGGCTCCTCGGCCCCGGCCCGCCAGGCCCGCAGCAGTTCCTCGTTCATCCGGCTCACTCTGCCACTCCGGTGGGGGCCGTCCCGGTGGGGGACGGTTCGCCCGGCCGTCCGGCGGCCGCGATCACCTGCTCGAACGACAGCGGCGCCCTGCCGCTCTCCCCGCCGCCGGTGTCCCCGGCGCCCGGCCGCAGACCGGCCAGCGCGAGGTCCAGGTGCCGGTGGACGAGCGTGCCGTCGGCGTCCAGCGCGGCCAGGCCGCCCGGCAGCGGCCGGGAGACCCGTACGCAGAGCAGCACCAGGTCACCCATCCCGACGTCCGCCCGCAGCTGCCCGGCGTCCTGGGCGGCGTGCAGCAGGGCCTCGACCTCGGCGACCGCGCGGGAGCGGACGGCGACCAGGTCCGCGTCGACGACCAGCCGCTCCAGCAGCACCACGATCGCCGCGCCCATCCGCAGGTCGGCGGCGGCGTGCGCGAAGCGGCGCAGCGCCCGGAAGGGGTCGGGCTCGGCGGCCCGGGCCTGTCCGGCGGCCTCGGCGAGCCGGGCCAGCAGATCGGTGACCAAGGCCCTGACCAGGGCCGTCCGGTCGGGGAAGCGGCGGTAGAGGGTGCCCGGCCCGACGCCGGCCCGGCGGACCACCGCGTCCAGCGGGGCGTCCGGGCCGCGTTCCAGGAAGACCTCGCAGGCGGCGTCCAGGATCCTGCGCCGGCTGCGTTCCGCGTCTGCCCTCATGGCCCAACCCCTTAACCGGAGAACTTTCCTCCTCCTATGCTAGCGCCGGCAGAGCCGTCGACACCGCGGTCTTCCTCACCTGGTGGCAGGGCCGACCGCGGGCCCCGGACCGGCCCCCTGCTCGCCGCCGACCCCGGGCACCACCCGGCCGACTCCACCGGCGGCACGGTCGAGATCGTCGAGACGGTCGGCGGGGGCCCGCTCCGCTTCCTCCTGCGCTTCCACCCGTCCACCGGCCACCGGTGGCACTTCGCCTGCGGGTTCGCCGACCGGCTGGAGGCCGCGGCCTCGGCAGAGACCGCCTAGCGCCCGGTGGGCTCCGGCTCGCGCAGCCCGACGGCGGCCGCCGTGCCGCCGCCGCGCAGCGCCCGTTCGAGGTCCTTCAGTGCCTGGAGCAGCAGCCGGGTGCCGGAGCGCACCACGTCCCGCTGCACCCCGGCCGGCTCCTCGGCGAGCCGTCGTTCCAGCCGCTCCTGGGCCTCCCGGACGGCACCGAACTCCACCGGCTGACCGGTCAGCAGCGCACCGGCCGCCAGCGCCGTGGCCAGCCGCAGCTCCTCGGCGAACTCGGCCGCCCCCGGCACCGGTTCGGCGTCCGCGCCGGGCAGGTGGGCCTCCAGCAGGACGGCGACCCGCCCGAGGTGGCCGACCGCCGCGCGCGACCGGTCCAGCTGGCGGCGGCTCACCCCGGGCAGCCCGGAGGCGTGCCGGCCGGGCTCCGCGTCGGCCCGCTGCATCGCCTGGAGCAGCTCCGAGCGCGCCTCCCGGGAGTCCAGCAGCGCCGAGCGGACCTCCCGTCCGCGCGGCGCCGCCGGCCGCTCGTAGACGGCGACCACCTCGGCCGCGTACCGCCCGGCGGCGGCCAGCCACTCGGCCAGCCGCTCGCCGAGCCGGGCGGTCTGCCAGGTCGGGAAGAGCGCGTAGACGAGCAGCGCCACCGAGCCGCCGAGCAGCGTGAGACCGACCCGCTCCACCGCCGTGGCCAGCGGGTTCCCCTCCTGGAGGCCGAGCAGGAAGACCACGTAGGAGGAGATGCAGGTGGTGATCACCGCGTAGCCGGTGCGGAAGGTCAGATAGGCGCCGCCGATCGAGACCACCGCCAGCGCGGCCAGCACCCACTCCCCGGGCCGGGCCAGCTGCACCACCAGCGTGGAGGCGGCCACGCCGACGACCGTCCCGGCCAGCCGGGCCACGCCGCGGCTGTAGGTCTGCGCGAAGTCCGGCCGCATCACCATCGCGGCCGTCATCGGCGCCCAGTAGCCGTGGTGGAAGCCCACCAGCCGGGCCAGCAGATAGGCGACGGTGACCACGCCGGACAGCCGGACGGCGTGCTGGAAGACCGCCGAGTGCGGATGGAACTGCCGCCGCACCGCGCGCAGCGCCGTCGGCAGCATCTTGACCAGCGGCGGCTTGCGCAGAGCCCCGCCGGGCTGCATGACGGGGGTGTCGATGGTGTCCTCGGAGCCGCGGTCCAGCGCGTCGGCGGCCTTGCGGAGCAGTCCGGCCAGCCGGCGCGCGGCCCGGCGGGCGGCGCCGCGCAGCTCCGGGCCCTCGGTCCGGGCGACCAGCGTGAGCGCCGGGCCGAGCGCTGGGGGTCCCCCCGGCCGAGGGCTGGGGGACAGCCGGACCGGCTCGCCGGTGCGGATCGCCCGGGCCAGCGCGTCCATCGCCTCGGCGGAGGCGGCCAGCACCTCCCGGGCCCGGTCGCGCTCCGGGCCCTCCTCGGGGGCGCCGACCTTGGGATCGGCGATCGCCGCCAGGGTGGGCCGGATCCGCTCGGCGAGGCCGCGCAGGCCGCGCAGTTCGGCCGGCCGGTGCCGGTCCTGCCAGGGCGTCAGCGCGGCGGCGTGCCGGGCCTCCATGAAGGGCTCGGGGTCGATGTGCGCGGTCGGGTCCTGGCGCAGCCGGCGCGCGTAGTCGGCGAGCTCGGCGTAGGTGTCGGCGAGCGCCTCGCGCTGGGCGGTCCAGCTGCCGATCGGCCAGACGGTGATGACCAGTGCCTGGACGGCGCCGCCGAGCGAGCAGACCAGCCCGTGACCGAGCGCGGTGAGCGGGCTGACCGGCAGTTGGACGACGATCAGCATCACCGAGAGCGTGTTGGCGGCGACCACCCCGGCGGTCGGCCCGATCGCCCAGGCGAGCCCGGCGCCGAAGGCCCAGACCGCCAGCAGCGTCGGGAACAGCCCGGTCACCCCGGCCGCCAGGTAGCCGAGGCAGGTGCTGACGCCGAGTCCGATCCCGGCGGCGACGGCCAGCGTGGCCCGGGGCCGGAAGCTGCGCTGGAAGGTCGCCGTCCCGGCGATGAACGCGCCCATCGCGGCCGAGGTGGCGAGCCGGGCGTCGCCGAGCGCGAGGGTCGGGAAGAGCACCAGGGCGACGGCGACCGCCCCGCGCAGCGCCCGCTTGGGGTCGGTGAGCGTCCGGTCGATGGTCAGTCCGGTCCGCGCGGTGTCTCGAAGCGCGGCGAACCAGGACATAGCGGTCAGCTTAGTGGGGCTCTCCACGGCCGGATCCGCGCGACCCGCTCCCCGGCCCACAGCAGCGCCGCCGTGGGCAGGAACACCGCGTCCGCCGCGATCATCGCCAGCGAGAACACCGGCAGCCCGAGCAGCACCGCGATCCCCAGGTGCTCGGCCATCATCACCACCAGCAGCACGTTCTTGATCCGCCGGTTCACCAGCGTGAACGGGAAGGCCACCTGGAGCAGCACCGTCCCGTAGGTGATCAGGAACACCGGCAGGAGCATCCCGCCGACCAGCGCGGACAGCCCCGGCCAGGGCGTGAAATAGTCCAGGTGCAGCGGGTAGTGGAGCGCGGTGCCGTCCTGCCAGCGCGAGCCCTGCACCTTGTACCAGCCGGCCGTGGCGTAGATCAGCACCACCTCGACGGCGATCACCAGCATCGCGCAGTTGTGCACCATGGTCGCCAGCGCGTCCAGCACCGCCCGGATCTCGCCCCGCGGCGCCAGCCGGTCCACCAGCCACCAGAGCCCGGCCACCGCCCAGAGCAGCCAGAACAGCGCCCCCCAGCCGACGTACGGGAACGCCGGGACCGTCCAGTCCAGGCTCGTCCCCGCGAAACCGCCCAGCTGACAGACCAGCAGCAGCGCCCCGAGCAGAGCCCAGAGCTGCACCCCGAGCGCCCCGCCCCGCCCGGACCGGGCCCGCCGGGCGTCCAGCGACCACACCTCGGCGCACCGGGTGAAGACCAGGTAGACCGCCATCAGGTGGACGATGTTGTCGCCGCCGTCGCCGAGGAAGACGTTGCGGTTCTGCAGCGACAGCACGGTGACCAGGAACAGCACGGTGGCCGCCCGGGTGCGCCAGCCGAGCAGCACCGCCAGCGCCGACAGCACCGCCAGGTGGTAGACCAGCTCGAACCAGAGCCGCCCGTCGAACCAGGGCAGCACGGTCAGCGCCCCGTTGTCGGCCAGCAGCTGCCGGGCCAGGTCCGCCGACCAGGGCGAGGTGTCGCCGTACAGCAGCCGCCGGTTGGGCCACTCGCGCAGCAGGTACGCCAGCCAGACCAGCCCGAAGCCGATCCGCACCGTCGCCGCCTGGTGGCGCCCGAGAACCCGGCCGGCGAAGACCGCGAACACCCGCGCGGCCGCCCCGGCCAACCCGGCCGGCCCGGTCAGCCAGGCCGGCCCGACCGGACCCGGCCGCGGACCGCCCTCGGCGGCCACCGGTCCGGACTGACGCGGGATCCCCTCACGCAGCCGCTCCGGCGCCCCGGCCGGCGTCGTACCGCTCACCGCAGCCCCCGCAGGTCCTCGTCCGCCACCGGCCACCAGGGCAGCTCACGCACCTTCGGCGCGGGCGGCGCCGCCTCCCCGCTCCACTCCGGCGGCGCGACGGTGCCGGTGGTCACCCGCAGCTCGACCGCCACCACCGGCCGCCCGTCCACGCTGCTCCCGATCCGCTGCACCGCGATCCGCTTCAGGTACTGCTCGGCGAGCCGCCCGCGCTCCGTGGTCGGCGACTCGTCCTGGGCGCTGTGCGAGCCGTCGTAGAAGTCCCAGGCCCGGCGCAGCAGGTTCTGGTCGGCGTGACTGGGCGCCGGATTGCCCCGGATCGCCGCGATGTCCTGCGCGGTCAGCCCCACCCACCCGTGCACCACGGCCTCCCCGTCCGGCGTCGCCGTGCGCACCCGGGCGTCCACCGCGACGTTCTGCTGCAGCGGGTTGGGCGCGAACAGCTTCCAGTTCTGCTCGAACTCCGGGTAGATCAGGCCGTCCAGCTGCTCCCGGTACTCCCGGGAGAGCGGATTGGCGGGCGCCACGTGCAGGAAGACGGCGCCGAGGAACAGCCCGGTGGCCGTCACCAGCAGCACGGCGGCCGCGCCCAGGACGACCCGGGCGGGCGTCGACCAGGCCCGGCCGACGGGCGGCGCCTGGGTGCTCTCGGTGGTCCCAGTGGTCTCGGTGGTCTCGGTGGTCCTGGTGCTCTCGGTGCGTTCGGCGTCCTCGACGTTCTCGGCGTGCTCGACGTGATCAGCGTGATCGGCGTCCTCGGCACTCTCGGCCATGAACTCCCCCGGGACGGGTGGGGCCGGCACCGCGCCGGCCCGGTCGCGCGCCCATCCTGCCCTACTCGCGCCGCCCTGCGGAGCCCCCGGACCCGGCCGGTCCGCTCCGACGGCGCCGCCGCAGCACCACCGCCACGACGGTCAGCCCGACCGCCGCACCGGCCGCGCCCACCGTGATCGCGGCCACCGGGTGGCCGGTCGCCGCCAGCACCTGGCCGGCCACCGCGAGCAGCAGCCCCGGCACCACCGGCCACGGGTACCGCAGCGCCCGCGGCACCTCCCGGGCCCCCTCGGGCCGCCCCTCCGGCTCGCTCCGCACGGTCCCCCGCCCTCCCCGCTACAGGACGAAGGCGTCCTGCCCGTTGCCGCTCACCATCGGGCGGCCCGCGCCGTCCCAGGCGTACATCCCGCCGTCCACGTTGACCGCGTCCCGGCCGTTCTGCACCAGGTACTGGACGACCTGCGCGGAACGCCCGCCGACCCGGCAGAGCACGTACAGCTTCTCGTCCGGCAGCTCACCGATCCGCGCGACCACCTCGCCGATCGGGATGTGCAGCGCGCCGTCGACGTGCCCGGCATCCCACTCGTCCTGCTCCCGGACGTCCAGCAGGGCGGCGTCGGCGGGTACGGCGGCGGCGTCGATGGTGGGGATCTGCGCGAACATCGTCTGGTTCTCCTGGGCGTCGGGATCGGCCCCGCCATTGTCCCCCACCGGGCCCATCAGCCGCTCCAGCTCTGCCTGCTGGGCGGCGGCCTTGGCCAGCAGCTGCTCGGCCAGCTCGGTCAGCAGCCCGTCCGGGTCCTGCGGGGCGAGCGCCAGCAGCTCGCCCATCGCGCTGCGCTCCAGCCGGACCTGCTCGGTGGCGAGCTCGCCGATCCGGCCGGTCAACCACTCCAGCCGGCGGCGCAGCCAGCCGAGCCGGTCGGGGGAGTCGACGGCGGGCGCCGCCTCGGGCGCGGTGGACCACTCGGCGGCCAGCGCCTCCAGCGCGCCGGTGTCGCCGTAGGCGTAGGCCTCGTTGACCCTGGCCAGGAACGCCGCCCGGCGCTGCTGCTCCTCCGGGTCGGTGGACAGGTCCGGGTGGGCGCGGCGGACCAGCTCGCGGTAGATCCGCTGGGCCTCCCGGCCGGGCCGCACCCGCGTGGGCGCGGCGGGCGGCGGCGGGGCCTGCTCCGGCCCGTCGGACTCCGACCGGCCCTGTTCCCGGACGCTGTCGAAGAGCGCGTCCAGGTCCGGCAGGTCCTCGACCCGCTGCCGCGCCTCGCGGGCCCGCAGCAGGTCCCGCGGATCCCCGGTGCGGGCCGCCACCGCCTCGGCGAGCAGCGCGTCCAGCTCGTCCAGCCGGGCGTACAGCGGCCCGAGCAGCTGGTGGTGGATCAGCGCGAAGTTGTCGATCTCGACGCGCAGCGTCCGGACGTCGACGTCCATCGTGAGCCAGGCGAGTTCGGCGGCCTCGACCCGCTCCTCCAGCTCCTGCTGCTCCGGATCGGTCCAGCGGACCGGGATCTGCGCGGTCACCTCTCGCCTCCTCCTGCGTGCCGTCCTGCGACCCTACCGTCCGCCCGCGCGCCGCCGCCGCGAGGCGGAAGGGGAGTGCGGACCGGCGCACGACATGTGACACGCAACTGATACCGAGGAATCTCCCCGTTTTGGTATCGACTCCCGGCCCGTCCGTGCTTCGCTGGTATCCGCACAGCATGCCTTCCACCGGAGAAACGGCCGTCTCCCGACATGGCGGCCAGGCGGGAGCAGACCGAATCCATGGTGGACGATCCCAACTCCACACCGCGTCCGCCGGGCACCGACCCGGTGCCCGGCACCGCACCGGGCGACCAGCCGTCGAGGGTGGTCGCCCTGGTCCGGCTCGCCCTCGTGCTGGTCGACCGCGGCGGGCGGGTCGCCCAGTGGAGCCGGGCCGCCGAGGAACTCTTCGGACACCGCGCGGAAGCCGTCCGCGACCGCCCGGCCGCCGGCCTGCTGCCCGCCGCCGAGCCGCGCAGCGTCCCCGGCCCGGCCGCGCTCCCGGCCGCCGGCCGCCGCCGGGACACCTTCGCCACCCTCGCCGAGCTGACCGCGGCCGGCGCCGCCTGGGCGGGACAGCTTCCCGTGGTCGACCGCGAGGAGCACCTGCGGGACGTGCTCTGGTGGGCCTACCCGGTGGACGGCCCGGCCGGCGGACTGCTGGCCCTCGCGGCCGACGCCCGCCCGCTGCGCTCCACCGGCCCGAGGCTGGCCGTCGGCGAGCGGCTGCTGCCGTTCGCCGCCGCCCCCGGCGCGCTGGGCGGCTTCCACCGGCTCTCCGCCGCGCTGACCACGGCCGGCCGGCCCGTCCCGGAACCGCTCGCCGCCCTGCTGCCCGGCTCCGCCGAACGCCGCGGACCGCTGCTCGCCGCCCTGGCCCGCGCCGGGCTGCCCGCCCTCCGGCTGGACCCGGCCACCGTGCTGCCGCTGCACCCGGCCGACCCGGCGGCCGGCACCGCGCACGCCGCGGCCGGGATCGGCCGCCGCTACCCGACCGCGCAGCAGCGCACCGCCCGGCTCGGTCCGCCGCCGCAGCCCGAGCAGTCCGCGCCCGGCCGCCGCCCGGCCGCACCGCTGCCCGCCCAGCGCGAGTCCGCCGCCGCACAGGCCGGTGCCCAAACCGCCGCACCGGCCGCCGACCGGACCGGCGCTCCGGCCGTGGCCGGCCCGACCGTCACCGGCCTCGGCACACAGGCCGCCGGCCCGGTCGTCCCGGCCCCGCCGAGAGGAGGCACCACCATCGAGCAGACCACCGTCGGACCGCCCGCCAACGGGCACCGGCTCCACCCCGGCGAGCCGGCCACCCCGCCGCCCGCCGTCCCCGTCACCGTGCCGCCGCCCGCCCCCGCACCGACCGGCGGCCGACTCGGCCCGTTCCTCACCAACGGCCACGCCGGCGAGCAGCTGGCCCTGCTCAACGAGGTCGGCGGCAAGGTCGGCACCACCCTCGACCTCGGCTTCACCGCCCACGAGCTGTGCCGGGTGCTCGTCCCCCGGGTCGCCGACTTCGCCTGCGTCGACCTCGTCGACGGCCTGATCTCCGACTCCGAGCTGCCCGAGGCCCGCCCGGACGACGACACGATGCTCCGCCGGGTGGCCCTCGCCCGCAACGAGTCCACCGGCCAGTGGGACCACGTGCTCGCCGAGGGCTCGCTGGTCGCCATGCCCCGCCGCACCCCGCCCGGCATGGCCCTCCAGCTCAACCAGCCCGTACTGGTCCCGGTGGTCACCCGGGACGTCGCCGTCGACTACGCCGCCGCGCTCGGCGGACCGGAGCTCGTCCCGGTGGTCTCCGGCCGCTCGATGCTGGTGGTGCCGCTCTCCGCCCGCGGCACCGTGCTCGGCATCCTCAAGCTGCTCCGGCTCCCCGACCGCGGCCCCTTCGACGAGTGCGACGCCGCCACCCTCAAGGAGCTGGCCGCCCGGGCCGCGCTCTCGCTCGACAACGCCCGGCTGCACCGGGCCGAGGCGCGGGTCGCCACCACCCTCCAGCGGTCGATGATCCCGACCCGCCCGCCGCAGATCCCCGGCGTCCAGATCGCCCACCGCTACCTGCCCGGCGACTCCCGGGCCGAGGTCGGCGGCGACTGGTTCGACGCCATCCAGCTGCCCGGCAGCCGGGTCGCCCTGGTGGTCGGCGACGTCATGGGCCACGGCCTGCACTCGGCCGCCGCGATGGGCCGCTTCCGCACCGCCATGCAGACCCTCGCCGCCCTCGACCTGCCGCCCGGCCAGCTGCTGCGCCACCTGGACAACCTGGCCCACAAGCTCGGCGACGACCACCTCGCCACCTGCCTGTACGCGGTCTACGACCCGATCAACCGGACCTGCGAGCTGGCCAGCGCCGGCCACGTCCCACCGGTCCTGGTCCACCCGGACGGCACCGGCGAACTGCTGGAGATCCCGGCCGGCGCCCCGATCGGCGTGGGCGGGGTCCCGTTCGTCGCCAAGACCATCGACGTCTCGGACGGCTCGATGCTGGTGCTCTGCACCGACGGCCTGGTCGAGGTGCGGGGCGGCGACATAGGAGCCGGGCTGGCCGCGCTCTGCGGCAACCTGATCGACCCCACGCAGAGCCCCGAAGAGGCCTGCGACGTGGTCCTGGACCGGCTGCACTCGGACGACCGCAAGGACGACGTCGCGCTGCTGGTGGCCCGCTTCGACGGGGTCCCGCCGAGCGAGGTCGCCACCTGGGACCTCACCGTCGACCAGCGCGAGGTCGGCCGGGCCCGGGCCCTGGTCCGCGAGCAGCTCGCCGCCTGGCACCTGGAGTCGGTCAGCGACACCGTCGTGCTGCTGGTCAGCGAGCTGGTCACGAACGCCGTCCGGGTCGCCCGCGACCGGGTCCAGCTCCAGCTGATCCGGGTCGACAAGCTGCTGGTCGAGGTGAGCGACGACAACCACAACCTGCCGTCGCTGGAGCCCGCCGAGCAACTCGGCGAGACCGGCCGCGGCCTCACCCTGGTCACCAAGCTCGCCGACAGCTGGGGCACGGCCCGCAAGGCGGTCGGCAAGGTCGTCTGGTTCGAGCTGCCCCTCTGATCGGAGCCCACTCGCCTCCGGGCCGCTGGGTGCCGGCGCCGACGGTCGGCGCTCCAACGCTCCTCCTTCGTCGCGGCGTCCTCGCTGCTCCCTTTCGGCACCGGCGGCGGCCCTTCGGCTCGCGGGCTGCGTGCTGGGGTGCGCAGGGCGGCGTGCCGGCGTGCGCAGGGCGGCGTGCTCGGGTGGGCGTTCTCGGGTGCGTCTGCTCAGGCTCCGGCGGGAGCGCGGCGGCGGGTCTCGGCGGCCGCCTCCAGCGAGGCGGTGGCGGTCGCCACCACGTCGGCCGCCCCGACGCCGGCCAGCACCCGCGGCCAGAAGTCCCCGAAGACCTCCACCGACACCGCGATCAGCAGCGCCGCGATCACCGCGACCACGTGCTCCATGCCCGCCAGGTTCGGCAGCACGACCGCCTCGCCGACCATCAGCGTCACCACCAGCCCGGCGGTGAACCAGGCCCGGCAGCGGAACGCGATGCAGATCGCCAGCGCCACCACCGCGGCCGACGGCCCGGTGTCCCGCACGTAGGCGACCCACTTCGGGAACCCGAAGAGGTGGTCCGGCCCGATCGCCACGCCGACCCGGGCGAACAGCGTCCCGGCCAGCGTGCAGGTGTAGGCCACCACCAGGGTCAGCCGCCGGCCGAGCACGATCTCGGCGATCCCGAAGACCACGAAGACCTGCGCCAGCGCCCCCCACACCGGCAGGTCCAGGGCCGGCACGTACAGCGACAGCGGCGTCCGCAGCAGCGAGACGTCCAGCGGCAGCGCCGCCTTCACCACCCCGATCCTGGTGACGAAGTGCTCCCCGCCCGGCAGGTGCTGGACGATGCTGAACAGCAGGATCAGGCAGGTCGCCACGGTGGCCAGCGGGACGGCCGCGAACTTCTTGCGGACCACCTGCTCCCGGACCGTGCCGAACAGCGTTCCCCACTCGGCGACAGCGGCCTCTCCGGCAATAGCCAGCGGCCCCTTTCGCACGCCCCCCGCGTGGGTCCTCCGCATCACAACCGGTTCTCCAAATCCCCGTTGGCGCACGCGCCTTCCCGACTACTCCCACATTAGAAGCCGCTATACGAATCCACATCGGCATTTGTGCCGATCCCCGTCATCCTCAGGGGGGAGGAGCCACCCCGAAATCCCCCCATCCGGGCGACCGGCCCCCTCCGCCCCCCGGCGGAGGGTCTACCCCTTCCCGCCCCGTGCCGCCACCGGCACGCGGGGCGCCTCGGCGGCGGGCGGCCCCTGGTGCCGGCGACGGAACAGCGCGGGCAGGCTCGGTGCGGTGATGAAGCCCTCGGCCCGGGCGCTGGCGATGCCGATCCGCGGGATCTCGCTGCTCTTCTCGAAGAGCAGATAACGCGGCTCCCAGATCGGCCGGTACTTGGCGTTGGCCCGGTAGAGCGATTCGATCTGCCACCAGCGCGAGAAGAAGCCCAGAACGGAACGCCAGAGCCGCAGCACCGGCCCGGCGCCGAGCTTCGAGCCGCGCTCGAAAACGGAACGGAACATTGCGAAGTTCAGGGACACCCTGGCCAGATTCACCTCGCGGGCGCGCTGGAGGAGTTCGATCACCATGAACTCCATCAGGCCGTTCTCGGTGTCCCTGGCCCGGCGCATGAGGTCCAGCGAGAGCCCGTCGGCACCCCACGGCACGAAGCTGAGCAGGGCCTTCAGCTCGCCGTCGGCGTCGTGGCACTCCAGCATCACGCAGCGCCCGTCACCCGGGTCGCCGAGCCGGCCCAGCGCCATCGAGAAGCCGCGCTCGGTCGCGCCGTCGCGCCACTGGTCGGCCTTGGCGACCAGGTCGGCCATCTCGCTCTCGGGGATCTCCTCGTGGCGGCGGATCCGCACCGTGTACCCGGCGCGCTTGACCCGGTTGTAGGCCTGGCGGACCACCCGCATCGCCCGGCCGTCCAGCGAGAACTCGTCCAGTTCGACGATCGCCTCGTCGCCCAGCTCCAGCGCGTCCAGGCCGTGCCGGGCGTAGATCACACCGGCCTCCTCGGAGGCGCCCATCACGGCCGGCGCCCAGGCGTGCTCGCGGGCCTCGGCCAGCCAGGCGTCGATCGCGCCCGGCCAGGCCTCCGGGTCGCCGATCGGGTCGCCGGAGGCCAGCGAGACGCCGCCGACCACCCGGTAGGCGATCGCCGCCTTGCCGCTCGGCGAGAAGATCACCGCCTTGTCCCGGCGCAGCGCGAAGTAGCCGAGCGAGTCCCGCTCGCCCTGCTTGTCCAGCAGCACCCGCAGCCGCTGCTCGTCCTCCGCGCTGAGCAGCTCGGTGCCGCGCGGGCTGCGGAAGGCCACGTAGAGGACGAGCAGGAAGAGCACCGCGCCCATCGCGTTGATGACCGCGTTCACCCAGGTCGGCGCGTCGATCACGGAGCGCAGGTGCTCGGAGGGGGTGATGGTGATCATCCGGCCGACCGAGTAGCGGAACATGTCCCAGAAGCCCGCGGTCGGCAGATTGTTGGTCAGCGCGACCAGCGCGGCGCCGACCACACCGCCGAAGCCCAGGCCGGCCACGAAGGTGGCGGCGGCGGTCTTCGGGTTGGAGCGGTCGCCCTTGGAGGTGAACTCCTTCCGTCCGACCAGCAGCGCCAGCACGAAGCCGCAGGTCAGGACGGTCGAGACATAGTTCAGCGGGTGCCGGTCGAAGCCCTCGCCGGGCAGCGACATGGCGATCAGGTAGAGCAGGGCGAACAGCCCGGCCAGGGCGAGGTTGAAGATCCAGGCGGCCCGCTTGCGGCGCCGCATGGCGATCGCGAGGAAGATCGACAGCACCGCGCTGCTCAGGCCGGCGGTCATCAGGTAGGGGGTGAAGTACTCACCCTCGTTGTGCGTCTCGACCTGGTCGCGGAACGGCTCCAGCAGCACCGTGACGAGGTTCAGCAGGGCGATCAGCCGCAGGTACCAGACCGTCGCCGAGGCGGCCCGCGGGCGCCAGCGCGCCATCACGGCGCCGGGGACGGACCCGGACCCGGACCCGGTGGGGGAGGTGGACGGCTCCGGCTTCACAGTGGACGACACAGCTCAATTCCAAACGATCAGGTGGTGGGTCGCATCCGCACACGGCCCGGCTGGACGCCCACCTCGGCCGCAGGCCGACTGAGCGGCAGCCAATTCCATGGTTCCCCACTCAGCGTGAGAATCGCGTGAACCAGGTAGCCGATTCACACCCCCGCCGTTCGGCGGGGGTGCGCCGGGCCCGGGGCCCGGCGAAGCCGCCGGTCAGGCCCTACCCTCGATTCCAGTCATGCGGACCGGCCCCGGCCCGGCCGCCGAACCGAGGAGGGACCATCACCACCACCCGCGTGCTGATCGTGGACGACGAGATCCTGGTCCGGTCCGGGCTGGGCCTCATCGTCGGCTCCGCTCCCGACCTGGAGGTGGTCGGCGACTGCTCCGGCGCGCAGACCGAGGAGCACGTCCGGCGGCTGCGTCCGCACGTGGTGCTGCTCGACATCCGGATGCCCGACCTGGACGGCATCTCGGTGCTCCGCCGGCTGCGGGCGCTGCCCGACCCGCCGGCCGTGGCGATGCTCACCACCTTCGACACCGAGGAGTACATCGGCACCGCGCTGCGGGCCGGCGCGGCCGGCTTCCTGCTCAAGGACACCGCCCCGGAGCAGCTGGTGCACGCCGTCCGGGTGCTCGCGGCCGGCGGCAACATCCTCTCCCCGACCGTGACCCGCACCGTGATCGGCGGCTACGTGGACGGCGGCGGCCCGGACGCCGAGGCCGCCGCCCTGGCCCGCACGCTGACCGGCCGGGAGCTGGACGTGCTGGCGCTGCTGGGCGAGGGCCTGTCCAACGCCGAGATCGCCGACCGGCTGTTCCTGGGCACCGGCACCGTGAAGGACCACATCAGCGCGATCCTCGGCAAGCTCGGAGCCGCCAACCGGGTCCAGGCGGCGGTGATCGCCCACCGGGCCGGGCTGGTCCGCCCGAAGCCGAGCGACGGGGCATGAGCGGCGAGGCCACCGCCGCCCGACGCCTCCTGCCCGGGTTCGCCGCACCCTGGCTGATGCTCCTGCTGCCCGCCCTCTACTCGCTGGTGGACGCCGCCCTGGTGGCCCGGGACGCCCCGCCGTGGCAGACCCTGCTGTCGGTGCTGGCCGCCGTCGTCCTGCCGTGGCGGCGGCGCTTCCCGGTCACCGTGCTGCTGCTGACCATGCCCGGCAGCTACTTCGACGACATCTGGCTCGCCCCGATCACCGCCGTCTACACGGTGGCCGCGGAACGCCCCCGGCCCCGGGTGGTGGTACCGTGCGCCACCCTGTTCGCCCTGGTCGAGTTCTTCCACTGGCCGGTCTCCGAGCAGAACTTCACGATCAGCCGGGACACCGCGCTGTACGCCATCCAGTCCGTGATGCTCGCGGCCGGGCCGGCCGCCACGGGTCTGCTCTCCCGGACGAGGCGCGAGCTGGCCTCCCGGCTGGACGAGCTGACCCGCGGCCAGGAGCGGGAGAGCCGGCTGCTCGCCGAACGGGTGCTCAGCGAGGAGCGCGGCCGACTCGCCCGGGAGATGCACGACGTGGTCTCGCACCAGGTCAGCCTGATCAGCATCCAGGCCGGCGCGCTGCAGGTCTCGACCCCGGACCAGGCGGCCGCCGGCGTCGCCCGGACCATCCGCGAACTGTCGGTGCGCACCCTGGAGGAGCTGCGCCAGATGGTCGGGGTGCTGCGGGCCGGCGGGCCGCGGATGGACACCCCGCTGGCCCCGCAGCCCAGGCTGGCCGATCTGCCCCGGCTGATCGAGGAGAGCGGGCTGGCCGCGGACGCCGAGCTCGTCCCGGGCGACCGCCCCTGGCCGGAGGCGGTCGAGCGGGCCGCCTACCGCACCGTGCAGGAGGCGCTCACCAACATCACCAAGTACGCGCCCGAGGCCGCGGTGCACGTCAGGATCCGGGCCCGCGGGCGGCGGCTGCGGGTCGAGGTGCGCAACGACGCGCCGCCGGTGCGCCCCGTACAGATCCTGCCGGGCGGCGGCCACGGCCTGGTCGGCCTGCGCGAGCGCGCCCAGCTGCTCGGCGGTTCGCTCACCGCCGGTCCGACCCCGGACGGCGGCTTCGAGGTCCGCGCGGACCTTCCGGCCCCCTCCTCCTGACCCGACCGGGCAGGAGGACCGGCCCCGGGGCCGGCGGGGGCACCGGAGGGCGGGAGGGAACAAAAAAGCCCCGCAGATCCGAAGATCTGCGGGGCTTCGCTGTGCGCGAGGGGGGAGTTGAACCCCCACGCCCTTTCGGGCACTGGAACCTGAATCCAGCGCGTCTGCCTATTCCGCCACCCGCGCATGGGTGTTTTCACCGCTTGCCGGTCGATCAGCCGTTCCGCTCGGTACCATGTGGCCTTCGCGGTTCTTCGATCGGGCCACCCGGTGGGCGCCCCTTCCGACATGGAAAACAGTAGCACGACCTGCGGGTCACCTCCGAATCCGTTCCCCGGGGCCCCCGAGCGCATCCGAACGGATGCCCGGCGAACAGGCGAGCGACAGGTGGCGGCCCCACGCCGGACGGGTGGCCCTGGCATGTTGCCGCCCGGATGCGTCACCCTGTGTGTCCGAGCCCACCCCCGGGCACCACGTGGTCCGGGAACCGTACGGATGGCCCCGGCGTGGATACGATCAGTACGGAAGTACCGCAAGTAGGCGTGACCGGATCCCCGGGAACCGGTCGGCAGGCAGGCGAACGAACCCTGGAAGGGGGTGCCCCATGGGAGTGCTGAAGAAGTTCGAGCAGCGACTCGAGGGTCTCGTCAACGGCACCTTCGCCAAGGTGTTCAAGTCCGAGGTCCAGCCCGTGGAGATCGCCGGCGCTCTGCAGCGTGAGTGCGACAACAACGCGAGCATCTGGAACCGCGACCGCACCGTCGTGCCCAACGACTTCATCGTCGAGCTCAGCCCGCACGACCACGAGCGGCTGAGCCCCTACTCCGGACAGCTGGGCAACGAGCTCGCCGGCATGGTCCGCGAGTACGCGGAGGCGCAGCGCTACAGCTTCATGGGCCCGCTCCAGGTGAACCTGGAGAAGGCCGACGACCTCGACACCGGCCTGTAC
Organism: Kitasatospora sp. NPDC057595; assembly: GCF_042800875.1. Classification (NCBI taxonomy): domain Bacteria; kingdom Bacillati; phylum Actinomycetota; class Actinomycetes; order Kitasatosporales; family Streptomycetaceae; genus Kitasatospora; species Kitasatospora sp. NPDC057595. Next base: position 89,115 of record NZ_JBHVGL010000009.1, read on the forward strand.
CGGGTGCGCAGCCGCACCCTCGCCGCCGAGGAGCCGCAGCAGCAGGCCCCGGCGCAGCCGACCCAGCCCGGCTACGGCCGCCCGCCGGCCGCCCAGGCCCCCGGCGCGCCGTGGCAGCAGCCCGGCGCCGCGCCGTACGGCGCGCCCCCGCCGCCCACCGCGCCCCCGGCCATGCCCCCCGGCCCGCCCGCACCGGCCGGCGGCAATGTGCGCCCGTTCCCGGGCGCCGGCCACGGCACCTCGGTCCGCCGCTGGATCGAGGTCAACGGCGCCCGCCACCAGATCACCGGCAACGCCTGCGTGCTCGGCCGCTCCACCGAGGCGGACGTCCGCATCGACGACCCCGGGGTCTCCCGCAAGCACGCCGAGATCCGCCCCGGCACGCCCGCGATGGTGCTGGACCTGGGGTCCACCAACGGCATCGTGGTGGACGGGCAGCACACCCAGCGCGCTACGCTCCGCGACGGCTCTCGAATCGTCGTGGGCTCCACCACCATCGTCTACCGACAGGTCGAAGGGTAGAGCGGGCGCGGTTATGTCAGAACTGACCCTCACGGTCATGCGGCTGGGTTTCCTGGCCGTGCTGTGGCTGTTCGTGATCGTCGCGGTCCAGGTGATCCGCAGCGACCTGTTCGGGACCCGGGTGAACCCGCGGGCCTCCCGCCGGAGCAGCGGTGGCGCCACCGCTGCGACCACCGCCGGAGCGGCCCCGGCCGCCGGGCGCGCCCCGCAGGGCCAGCCGGCCCCGGGTGGTCCGCCGACCCAGGGCGGCGGTCGCCGCCGCGGCGCCCCGACCCAGCTCGTCGTGGTCCAGGGCTCGCTGGCCGGCACCACGGTCGCGCTGCAGGGCCAGACCATCACGCTGGGCCGCGCCCACGACTCCACCATCGTGCTGGACGACGACTACGCGTCCTCCCGGCATGCCAGGATCTATCCCGACCAGACTGGGCAGTGGACGGTGGAGGATCTAGGCTCCACCAACGGCACCTATCTGGACCGTCAGCGCCTGACCGCGCCGACCCCGCTCCAGCCGGGCATGCCGATCCGTATCGGCAGGACCGTCATCGAACTGCGGAAGTAGTAGCGCATGAGGGACAGCATCCCGTCCATGACCCAGAGGGGGGCACAGGTCGCATGACCCTGGTGCTGCGCTTCGCCGCCGGCTCCCACAAGGGACTGATCCGGGAGGGGAACGAGGACTCCGGCTATGCCGGCCCGCGGCTGCTGGCCGTGGCCGACGGCATGGGCGGCGCGGCGGCCGGCGAGGTCGCGTCCTCCGAGGTGCTCGGCTCGATCGTCCGGCTGGACGAGGACGAGCCCGGCGCCGACCTGCTGACCCTGCTCGGCGACGCGGTCCAGGGCGCCAACGACCGGCTCCGCCAGATGGTCGAGGAGGACCCTCAGCTCGAAGGCATGGGCTGCACCCTCACCGCGATGCTCTGGACCGGCCGGCGGATGGGCCTGGTGCACGTCGGCGACTCCCGCGCCTACCTGCTGCGGGACGGCGCGCTGGCGCAGATCACCCAGGACCACACCTGGGTGCAGCGGCTGGTCGACGAGGGCCGGATCACGCCCGAGGAGGCCGAGACCCACCCGCAGCGCTCGCTGCTGATGCGCGCCCTGGACGGCCGCGGCCAGGTCGAGCCCGACCTGTCGATCCGCGAGGTCCGGGCCGGCGACCGCTACCTGATCTGCTCCGACGGCCTCTCCGGCCCGGTCAGCCACCAGACCCTCCAGGACACCCTGGGCAGCTTCTACTCGCCCGAGCAGACCGTGCAGGAGCTGATCCAGCTCGCACTGCGCGGCGGCGGCCCGGACAACATCACCTGCATCGTGGCGGACGTGCTCGACGTCGGCGCCACGGACACCCTGAGCGGCCAGTTCAACGACGTGCCGGTGGTGGTCGGCGCGGTCGCCGAGACCCCGCCGTCCTCGACCGCCGCCGACCGCTCGATCGCGGACACCCCGGCCGGCCGCGCCGCCGGACTCGGCCGCGGCCCGCAGGGCGCCTTCGGCCCCGCCGAGGGCTACGGCGCCGGCTACCCCGACGGCCAGGGCGGCTTCGGCCCGGCCGAGGGCTACCCGGACGGCGGCGAGCCCGCGGTCTACGGGACCGAGGACTTCGACGACGAGCCGCCCCGGAAGAAGCGCAGGAGCCGGGCGCTGACCTTCTCGCTGGTCGGCCTGGTCACCGTGGGCCTGCTCGGCGCGGGCGGCTTCTTCGGCTACCAGTGGACCCAGAGCCAGTACTACGTCGGCGCCGAGGGCGACCACGTCGCCGTCTACCAGGGCGTCAACCAGAGCCTGGCCGGACTGAGCCTGTCCTCGGTGCACACCCCGTACAAGGACATCGAGCTCAAGTTCCTCCCGCAGGACCAGCGCACCCACGTCACCAACACCATCTCGGCGACCAGCCTCGGCGACGCCGACGACAAGGTGAAGAAGCTGGGCGAGCAGGCCGCGTTCTGCCGCAAGGTCGCCGACGTCCGGGCCGCCGCCGCCAACCCGCCCGCCCCGGGCACCGTCCCGGTGCCCGGCGGCCAGCAGCCGGCCCAGCAGGCCGCCGGCACGGTCGCGACGCACGCCGGGTTCGTGACGGCCACGACGCCGCCCAGCCCGTCCGCCACCGGCCGCGCCCCGGCCGCCGGTGTCCCCACGCCGACCCCGACCCCGAGCGCCACCGCCCCGGCCGCCGTCCCCAGCCAGAACGCCGCGGCCCCGGCCGCCCCGCAGGGCGACCTGCCCGGCCTGACCGACGAGGAGCGGCAGCGCGCCGACTCCTGCCCGAAGCCGTGATGGACGCGACCCGACATAGGCCCCTCCGGAGCGGGCCGGCCGGCCGTCAGGGAGCGGCTAAAACGTGAGTACATCCGATGTGAGCAGCGGCGCCGATCGCCGGGACACCGGCGTGCCGGCCGACCGCGCGTCCTCGCGGCGCCGCCGCAACACCACCATCTCGCCGCAGGCGACGCCCAACCGGCGCAACACCGAGCTGGCGATGCTCGCCTTCGCGGTGGCACTGCCCGTCCTGGCGTACGCCAATGTGGGCCTGGCGATGGACGGGAAGCTGCCGGCCGGCATGCTCGGCTACGGCCTGGGCATGGGCGCCCTCGCGCTGATCGCCCACCTGCTGATGCGCAGGTTCGCGCCGTACGCGGACCCGCTGATGCTGCCCATCGCCACCCTGCTGAACGGGCTCGGCGTGGTGATGATCTGGCGCCTGGACAAGGCCGGACCGCTGCTGAAGAGCAACTACCCGGCGGCCGCCAACCAGCTGATGTGGTCCGGCCTGGGCATCGCGTTCTTCATCGTGGTGATGGTCTTCCTGAAGGACCACCGGGTCCTCCAGCGCTACACCTACATCTCGATGGCGGTCGCCCTGGTCCTGCTCGCCGCGCCGGCGTTCTTCCCGGAGCGCAGGGAGGACTTCGGCGCCAAGATCTGGATCCGGATGGGCTCCTTCTCGATCCAGCCCGGTGAGTTCGCCAAGATCATCCTGACCGTGTTCTTCGCCGGCTACCTGATGGTCAAGCGGGACGCCCTGGCGCTGGCCAGCCGCCGCTTCATGGGCCTGTACCTGCCGCGCGGGCGCGACCTCGGCCCGATCATCGTGATCTGGCTGCTCAGCCTGCTGATCCTGATCTTCGAGAACGACCTCGGCTCGTCCTTCCTGTACTTCGGCCTCTTCGTGGTGATGCTCTACGTCGCCACCGAGCGGACCAGCTGGATCGTCTTCGGCCTGCTGATGTCGGTCGGCGGCGCGGTCATGGTGGCCTCCACCACCAGCCACGTGAAGACCCGCATCGACGCCTGGCTCGACCCGATGGCCGCCTTCGGGCCGCACCCCCCGCAGAACTCCACCGAGCAGATCGGCCAGGCGCTGATGTCCTTCGGCTCCGGCGGGGTGACCGGCACCGGGCTCGGACAGGGCCGGTCCTGGCTGATCGGCTTCGCCGCCAAGAGCGACTTCATCCTCGGCTCGTTCGGCGAGGAACTGGGCCTCACCGGCATGATGGCGATCTTCATGCTGTACGCCCTGCTGATCCAGCGCGGCCTGCGCACCGCGGTCGCCGCCCGCGACCCGTTCGGCAAGCTCCTCGCCGTCGGCCTCTCGTCGGCGATGGCGCTGCAGGTCTTCGTGGTCGCCGGCGGTGTCACCGGACTGATCCCGCTGACCGGTATGACCATGCCGTTCCTCGCCCAGGGCGGTTCCTCGGTGGTCGCCAACTGGGCGCTGGTCGCGATCCTGCTGAAGATCAGCGACAACGCCCGCCGACCCGGGGTGGAACCCACTCCGACACCCGAGATCCAAGGGGGCAACGCCTCGTGAACAAGCCGATCCGCCGGGTATCGATCTTCTGCCTCGTGCTGATCCTGGCCCTCATGGCGCGCACCAACTGGGTCCAGGGCGTGCAGGCCGACGCCTGGGCGAGCAACAAGTACAACAAGCGCCAGGACTACGACCGCTACGCCTACCCGCGCGGCAACATCATCGTCGACGGCCAGCCGATCACCCAGTCCACCTTCGTGAACGGCCTGCGCTACAAGTACAAGCGCTCCTGGACCGACCCCCTGATGTACGCCCCGGTGACCGGTTACTCCTCGCAGGCCTTCCAGTCCAGCCAGCTGGAGCAGCTGGAGGACGGCATCCTCTCCGGCAGCGACGACCGGCTGTTCTTCCGCAACACCCTGGACATGCTGACCGGGGAGCAGAAGCGCGGCGGCGACGTCGTCACCACGATCAACTCCAAGGCCCAGAAGGCCGCCTTCGACGGACTCGGCAACAAGAAGGGCGCGGTCGTCGCGCTCGACCCGAAGACCGGCGCGATCCTCGCCCTGGTCTCCACGCCCTCCTACGACCCGGCCAGCTTCGCCGGCAACACGGAGGCGGACGGCAAGGCCTGGACCGACCTCAACGCCGACCCCAACAAGCCGATGCTCAACCGGGCGCTGCGCGAGACCTACCCGCCCGGCTCGACCTTCAAGCTGGTCACCGCGGCGGCGGCGTTCGAGAACGGCCTGTACCAGAACATCGACGACCAGACCCAGACGCCGGACCCGTACACCCTGCCGGGCACCAACTTCGTGCTGAAGAACGAGTCCGACCAGGAGAGGTGCGGCAACGCCACCATCAAGTCCGGCATGGACCAGTCCTGCAACACGGTGTTCGCCAAGATGGGCGCCGACCTGGGCAAGGACAAGATGCGGGTGCAGGCCGAGAAGTTCGGCTTCAACAGCACCGTGGACACCCCGATCCGCTCGGAGAAGAGCGTCTTCCCGTCCAACTCCACCCCGGACGGCACCGCCCAGGACTCGATCGGCCAGCACGACACCCAGGCCACCCCGCTGCAGATGGCGATGGTCTCCGCTGCGATCGCCAACAACGGCACGCTGATGCAGCCCTACCTGGTCGCCGAGGAGCGCTCCGCCTCGCTGACCACCATCTCCAAGCACACCGACAAGCAGTTCTCCCAGCCGGTCAGCCCGGCGACCGCGAAGAAGCTGCAGGACCTCATGGTCTCGGTGGTCGAGAACGGCACCGGCAGGAACGCCAGGATCCCCGGCCTGACCGTCGGCGGCAAGACCGGCACCGCCCAGCACGGCGAGGGCAACGCGGGCCTGCCGTTCGCCTGGTTCACCTCCTACGCCAACGCCCCCGACGGCCGCTCGGTCGCGGTCGCGGTGGTCGTCGAGGACGGCTCGAACAGCCGTGACGGCATCAGCGGCGGCCGGCTCGCCGCGCCGATCGCCAAGTCGGTGATGCAGGCCGTCCTGGGCAAGTGACCGCATGCGTCCCGGGGTGAGGGAAATGTCACGATCGGCGGCCCTGTCCGGATACCGGTCTGGTATCGGCCTGCCGTCGACTCGGGCCGCGCACGGTCGGACCGGTAGCGTATCCGCAGCAACGGGTGTGCCCGTTGCCGTCCGCGCGGTGCCGGAGGGTCCTGACCGCAGAACCACCCGGGGCCCGGACGGCGTCACACGGAGCGTGCGGGGACACCTACGTCACAACCTCACCGGCGGGTGAGGGAGAGGGTCGGATCTATGGAAGAGCCTCGTCGCCTCGGCGGCAGGTACGAGCTCGGCGGCGTCCTCGGACGCGGCGGCATGGCCGAGGTGTACCTCGGCCATGACACCCGGCTCGGCCGCTCCGTCGCCGTGAAGACGCTCCGGGCCGACATGGCCCGTGATCCGTCGTTCCAGGCCCGCTTCCGCCGTGAGGCGCAGTCGGCGGCGTCGTTGAACCACCCCGCGATCGTCGCCGTGTACGACACCGGCGAGGACTACATCGACGGCATCTCCATCCCTTACATCGTGATGGAGTACGTCGAGGGCTCCACCCTGCGCGAGCTGCTGCACTCCGGCCGCCGGCTGCTGCCGGAGCGCGCGCTGGAGATGACCATCGGCATCCTGCAGGCCCTGGAGTACTCGCACCGGGCCGGCATCGTGCACCGCGACATCAAGCCCGCCAACGTCATGCTCACGCGGCAGGGCAACGTCAAGGTGATGGACTTCGGCATCGCCCGCGCGATGGGCGACGCCGGCATGACGATGACGCAGACCTCCGCCGTCATCGGCACCGCCCAGTACCTCTCCCCGGAGCAGGCCAAGGGCGAGCAGGTGGACGCCCGCTCCGACCTCTACTCCACCGGCTGCCTGCTCTACGAGCTGCTCACCGTCCGTCCGCCGTTCGTCGGCGACTCCCCCGTGGCGGTCGCCTACCAGCACGTCCGGGAGGAGCCGCAGCCGCCGTCCGTCTTCGACCCCGAGGTGCGCCCCGAGGTCGACGCGATCGTGCTCAAGGCGCTCGCCAAGGACCGCGACTACCGCTACCAGACCGCCGACGAGATGCGCGACGACATCGAGCGCTTCCTCGACGGCCTGCCGGTGGCCGCCGCCCAGCAGGCCGCCGCGTACGGCATGGGCGCCGGGTACGGCTACGACCAGAACGGCTACCCGCAGCAGCACGACCCGTACGGCCAGACCAACGTCCTGCCGCAGCAGGCGCCCGGCGGTCCGACCACCGTCCTGCCGCAGGCCGCCCCGGGCGGCTACCCCGCCCAGCCGCAGGCCGGCGGCTACGACGACGGCTACGGCCAGACCTACGCCGGCGCCCAGGGCGGCGGCAACGACGGCTACGACGACGGTTACGGCCGCGGCGGCCGGCGCGCCGAGGAGCCGCCGAAGAAGAGCAACACCTCCTGGATCGTGCTGGCGGTCGCCGCCGTGCTGGTCCTGGTCGGCACCTTCTTCGTCGCCCAGGCGATGTTCGGCGACAAGAAGGGCGACCAGAAGAAGGAGGCGCCGACGGTCTCGGCGCCCAGCCTGCTCGGCAAGAGCCTGGCGGACGCCAGGACGGCCGCCGTCCAGGCCGGTCCCAAGCTGGTGGTCACCGAGGGCGAGAAGATCGCCTGCCCGGACAGCAACATCAAGAAGGACCAGGTCTGCACGCAGAACCCGGCCGCCGGCACCCAGGTGGCCGAGGCCGCCACGATCACGGTGCAGCTGTCCTCCGGCCCGGCCAAGGCGACCGTGCCGAGCGTGGTCGGCAAGACCAAGGACCAGGCCCTCAAGGCGCTCGGTGACGCCGGCTTCGCCAACGTCTCGACCGACTACAAGGACGACGACAACGCCCCGCTGGACCAGGTCATCGCACAGGACCCGGCGGGCGGCGGCGCCGACCCGACCGCCCCGGTCAAGCTGACCGTCTCGCAGGGCAAGGCCAAGATCAACGTACCGAGCGTGGTCGGCCAGCAGAAGGAGGCCGCGGAGGCCGCCCTGACGAGCGCCGGTTTCCAGGTGGACTCCTCGAAGACCACCCAGACCAACGACCCGACCAAGGTCAACACGGTGGCCTCGCAGAACCCGGCGGGCGGCAAGCAGCCGGCCAACACCAAGATCACGCTGACCATCTTCAAGGCGCCGGAGAAGGCCACCGTCCCGCCGCTGCAGAACGTCGCCCTCAAGGACGCCATCAAGACCCTGGAGGGTCTGAACCTGAAGTACAACGTCGCCCAGGGCCCGCAGGACCCGAACGCGATCGTCCTCGCCTCGAACCCGAGCGCCGGGACCCAGGTGGACCCGGGCACCACGGTCATCCTGATGACCAAGGCGGTGGACCCGCCCAAAGGGAACGACCCCCCCACACTCCCCGGGATCCCCGGCCTCCCCACCCCCTCGAACACCAAAGGGGGACCCAACGGCAACAACTAAGCCCTGGTTCCCCTGGTTCTGAGCCCCTCGGGGCGGGACCGGCCGGGTGAAAGTTGTTCCGGACAGCGGCGAGGGCCCGTCGACGGTGTCGACGGGCCCTCGGGCGTTCCCCCCGGGCCTTCCCGGGTGCACCGGGTTTCCGGGGGCCACCGGCGCCTCCTGGGGGCTCCTGGGGGCTCCTGGGGCCTCCTGGGGCCTCCTGGGGCCTCCCTGGAGGCGCCGGTGACCTCAGCGGCCCCAGCGGCCCTCAGCCGCGCCGCAGCTCGGCGGGCGGGGTGCGCTTGGCGTCCATGTCGTCCACCCGCACCAGGCTCCCCCACACCGCCATCCGGTAGCGCGAGGTGTAGACCGGGGTGCAGGTGGTCAGCGTGATGTACCGGCCGGGCTCGGTGTAGCCCGAGCCCTTGGGCACCGGGGCGACGATGCCGGTGTCGAACTTGGAGGTCTCCGGCAGGGTGCTGTCGACCCGGTAGACGTACCACTTGTCCCGGGTCTCGACGACGATCGGGTCGCCCTTCTTGAGCGCGTCCAGGTCGTGGAACTTCGCCCCGTGGCCGTCCCGGTGGGCGGCCAGCGCGAAGTTGCCGGACGCGTCCCAGGGCATCGCCGCGCGGTACGGCTGCTCGTAGACCCCGGCGACGCCCTCGGCCAGGGTGTCCGTGTCGGTGCCCATCCGGATCAGCACCTGGTAGTTCCGCCCCATCGCGGGGACGTGCAGGAAGCCGACGCCCGCGCCCGTCGACCGACCGGAGCCGCCCGACCCGGTGCCGCCCCCGCTCCCCGGCTGCGCACCGCCCACCGTCGGATCGTCCGGGGCGGCCGAGGCACCGGGAACGGCGGGGTCGCCCGGCGCGGCGGTGGCGGAGCCCCCGGCCGGGGGAGCGATCGGTCCGCCGGCCGCCCAGGAGTCGCGCAGCTGGTCGGAGGCCGCGGCGGCGGAACGGTCCGCCAGCACGTCGGTCCACCAGAGCGAGTAGCCGACGAACAGCCCGAGCACCAGACCGAGGGTGATCAGCAGCTCGCCGAAGACCCCCACCACGGCCAGCGCCCGCCGCCGCCCGCGGCGCGGCCCGCGCCCGTCCCCGGACTCCGGCCCGGCCCCCGGGAAGGCCTCCTCGGCCACCGCTTCGGTCTCCTGGGTCACATCTCTCCCCTTGCTACTCGCCCGCTCGCGGTCAGCCTCCCGTGAGGGCGGCCGGCTTGCCCTGGGTGCGCGGCCGTTCCTCGATCATCTTGCCAAAGACGATCAGCCGGTACTTCGAACTGAACTCCGGCGTGCACGTGGTCAGCGTGATGTACCGGCCCGCCCCGCTGTACCCGGCGCCGTTCGGCACCGGCTTGATCACGCTCACGTTGGACGGCGGGGTCTCCGGGATGCCGCCGGTGACCTCGTAGGTGTAGTACGCGGTCGCGGTCTCCACCACGATCTTGTCGCCCTTGCCGAGCTGGTTGATCCGCCGGAACGGCTCGCCGTGGGTGTTGCGGTGCGCGGCCAGCGCGAAGTTGCCCGCCTTGTCGGCCGGCATGCCGGTGCCCGTGTAGTGCCCCACCAGGCCCTTGTCGAGCACCGCGCCCTTGGCGGTGCCCTCGGCGATCGGGAACTTCTGGCCGAGCTTCGGCAGATGGATGATCGCGAAGCCCTTGCCGGGCTCGAACGTCTCCGGTTTGGCCGGATCCGGTGCCGGCTGTCCGGCCGCCGGGGCCGGGGCGGCGGCGTCGAACTGCTCCTCCAGCTGGCTGCGGGCCCCGTCGGCGGCCGCGTCGGCCTGCACATTGGTCCACCAGAGCTGGTACGAGACGAAGAGCAGCATCACCAGGCCGAGGGTGATGCACAGCTCGCCGAGGAACCGGGCGAGGACCACCGCCACCGATTCCTTCGGCCGGGGCCGGTCCCCGGCCGCGGTCCGGGTGCCCGAGCGGCGCCGTCCGCGCCCCTGCGCGGCCCGCCGGCGCTCGGCCCGCCCGCCGGCGGGAACGGCCGGCCGCGGTTCGGCGGCCACCGCGTCCATGGTGACCGTCTCGGCGGCGGCGAGCACCTCTCGTTCCGTCCCGGGCGCGTCCGGGCTCTCCAGGTGCAGCCGGAGCGTCTCCTCGGCCCGCGCGGGCGCGACGGGGGGCGCGGCCTGCTCGTAGACGCCCCAGCCGTCCTCGGCGTCCTGCGGCCCCGCCCAGCCCTGGTGCTGGCCCTGCTGGGCGGGAATGAAGCCGCCCTGCCGGAGCTGCTGCTCCTGGTACGGGTCGTACCCCTGGTACTGGCCCTGCTGGTACGGCCCCGGCGGGTACTGCCCGCCGTACGGGCCCTGCGGCGCCTGCGCGCCGTACTGACCGCCGTACTGGTCCTGGTGGCGGCCGTACTGCTCCTGGTGACCCTGGGGGTCCTGGTGACCCTGGTGACCCTGGTGGGGGTACTGCTGCGGGTACGGCCCGCCCTGGTACGCGCCGCCGCCCCGCGGGTCCGCCTCCGGCTGGTGGCGTCGCTCCGGACGCACCGCGGTCACCCCGCTCAGCCCCGGCCGATCACCGGGGCGAGCCCGGCGGACCGGTCGACGGCCTGCGGGTCGCCGCACTCGGCCAGCCAGTTGGCGAGCATCCGGTGGCCGCCCTCGGTGAGCACCGACTCCGGGTGGAACTGCACGCCCTCCACCGCGAGGTCGCGGTGGCGCAGCCCCATGATCACGCCGCTCCCGGTGCGCGCGGTGACCACCAGCTCGTCCGGCACGGTGCCGGGCTCGACCGCCAGCGAGTGGTACCGGGTCGCGGTGAGCGGCGAGGGCAGGCCGGCGAACACCCCGCCGTCCTCGTGCTCGACCGGCGAGGTCTTGCCGTGCAGCAGCTCGGGCGCCCGGCCGACCACGGCGCCGTAGGCCACCGCGATGGACTGCAGGCCCAGGCAGACGCCGAACACCGGAAGTCCGATCCGCGCGCAGTGGTGCACCATCTCGATGCAGACGCCGGCCTCCTCGGGGGCACCCGGGCCGGGGGAGAGCAGCACCCCGTCGAAACCGGCGTCGCCGTCGCGGCGCACCGCGTGCTCGACGGTCACCTCGTCGTTGCGGACCACCTCGCAGGTGGCACCGAGCTGGTAGAGGTACTGGACCAGGTTGAAGACGAAGCTGTCGTAGTTGTCGACGACCAGGATGCGGGGCGGGGTCGGCCGGGAGGTCATGGGCGCGCGTTCTCCGGTGGGTGCGGGGACTGGGGCGGGGGGCGGAGCCGCCGGGTCAGCCGACGGCGCCGTCGCCGCCGTCTCCGTCCACTGTGACGTCACCGAAGGGCAGGAGCGGTTCCGCCCACGGGAAGACGTAGGTGAAGAGGAGGTAGACGATCCCCAGCACGAGGAGCACCGAGACGACGGCCTTGACCAGGGTGTTCCCCGGCAGATGACGCCAGATCCAGCCGTACATGGTGCTCCCTCGACGCAGCGGACTGGGGTCAAGACTAGACCCCGGGTCGCGGCTGCCAGGCGCGTCCCGCCGCTCTACTGCTGGCCGGTGGCCGCGCGGAGGTCCGCCGTTCCCGAGTAACCGGGCAGGGCGAGGTCCCCGCTCTCCTGCACCTTCCAGCCCAGTCCGTACGCCTGTACGTACTGCTGGTAGTTGCGGATCGTCGGGTCCGCCTCCACCGCGGCGCGCAGCGCGTCGGTCCGGCCGACCGCCCTGACCACGTACGGCGGCGAGTAGACCCGGCCCTGGAGCAGCAGGGTGTTGCCCACGCAGCGGACGGCGCTGGTGGAGATCAGCCGCTGGTCCATCACCTGGACGCCCTCGGCGCCGCCGCGCCAGAGCGCGTTGACCACGGCCTGGATGTCCTGCTGGTGGATGACCAGGTCGTTGACGTCCGGCTCGCGCACGCCGGGGATGCGCGCGGTCGCGTTCGGCGGGGCGTCGTTGAGGGTGACGGTGAGGCCGGGGCCCTGGAGCGGGTCCAGGGCGGCGGCCTGCTCCAGGGCGGTGAGCTGCGCGGCGTCGGCCGGGCTGCGGCCCTGCTGGCCGGTGAGCTGCTGGGACCGCTCCTGGAGCTCGGCGAGCTGGGCCTGGGACTGCTGGTTCTGCGCGCTGCGCTGCCTTATCACGTCGGACAGGCTGAGGAGCGAGTTGTCGGTGCGCAGGTCGGTGCCGCGCGCGGTCTGCGCGCTGATGTAGAAGAGCAGTCCGGCGAGCGCGAAGACGGCGCAGGTCAGGGCACGTCCGACAATTCGGGTGCCGGAGGCGCGGGTACGGGCCGGCCGAGGGGGAATCGACAAATTAGGCACCGTACCCTTATCTCCTTCGGACCCGCCGAACCACTACGCTAACGGACGCCGCCACACCACCGTGAACCCCTGCGCGGTCACAGCGCATCGACAGGAGAGCTCCTCGTGCCGAAGTCTCGACTCCGCAAGAAGTCCGACTACACCCCGCCGACCACGGCGACGGTGAAGATCAGTTCGGGCCGCAGCTGGGTTGCGCCGCTGATGTTGGCGATGTTCCTGATCGGTCTGATCTGGATCGTCACCTACTACGTGACCAGCGGCAGCTGGCCGGTGGAGAGCTGGCGGAACTGGAACATCCTGGTGGGCTTCGGCTTCATCGCGGCGGGTTTCGGCGTCTCCACCCAGTGGAAGTGACGCCGGGGCTGCTGCCCTGAGCTCCTTCACCGCCGCCCCGGACGGCTCGACCCGGGGCGGCGCCCCGGTGTGCCCGGACGGTCGACTTCCGCCGTGCTTCCGCGCTCGGTAATCCGATTACCACGCTTATCCACATGGTTATCCACACTGGGGAAAAGTCACTCGGGCCTGTGGATAACTCGCGCCGGGGGCGCTTTCCACACCGCCGCGCGCCCTTCTCGCGAAGGCCGGATCCGCACAGCAGGACACGCGTAGAACAGCCGTTCACGGCCGGTCGTTCGCACAGCCTGTGCACAACCCCGCACATGCTGTGGACAACCGTGCGGACGCCGGGCGCCCGTACGGACGGTCCGGGCCGGCGGTTCACCCGCCGTAGGCGGCCATCCCGGCGAGCACCATCGCCAGCACCAGACCGGCCACCCCCGCCAGCGTCAGCCCCTGGACGGCCGCCCGGCGGCCGCGCGGGGCGTACATCAGTCCGGCCGCGGTCAGCATCCCGGCGATCAGGCCGCCGAGGTGCGCGCGCCAGTCGATCCCCTGGACCGAGAAGGTGACGATCAGGTTGAACACCAGCAGCGCGACGATCGGCCCGAGCGGGGCCCTGACCCGGCGGTAGAGCACCACGGTCGCGCCCAGCAGGCCGAAGACCGCCCCCGAGGCACCCAGCGAGCGCATCCCGTCGCCGGCCAGCAGGAAGGCGAAGGCACTGCCGGCCAGCCCGGAGAGCAGGTAGAGCGCGAGGAAGCGGACCCGGCCCAGCGCCGCCTCCAGCTGCGGGCCCAGCACCCAGAGCACCAGCATGTTGGTGGCGATGTGCCAGGGCGCGGTGTGCAGGAAGACGGCGGTCAGCAGCCGGTACCACTGGCCCGGGCCCTCGGCGACGCCGGAGGCGAACGGGTAGTAGTGGTCGGGGGCGAAGCTGCGCAGTTCGAGGTCGAAGGCCAGCCAGGGCGTGAGCACGTAGCCGGCGAGGACGAAGACCACCAGGTTGATGCCGATCAGCGCCTTGGTGACCAGCGCTCCGTCCGTGGCCGGGCGTCCGCCGAAGCGGGTGGTCGCCCGCCGGACCTGGCGGCCGCCCTCGCTGACGCAGTCCGGGCAGTGGAAACCGACCGAGGCGTTCACCATGCACTGCGGGCAGATCGGCCGGCCGCAGCGCGAGCAGCCGATGCCGGTCTCCTGCTCGGGGTGCCGGTAACAGCGGGACAGCCCGTTCCCGCCGCCCGCCGGGCCGGGGGTCGGGTCGATCGGCGGCCTCGGCTCGTCCGGGAGCATCGGCTATCCCCTTCTGCCACGACTTGCTGCGACGACACGTACGCGCTCCCGGCGGGGACCCGCCGGAACCGCCAGCCTACTGCGGCCATACCCCCGACCGGACGGCCCATTCGCCCCCGACCGGTACCGCCGCCCGCCGCACCCCGGCCCCAACCCGGCACGCCGCCCCCTCCACCGCACCCCGGTCACGGCACCCCACCACCGGCCCACTCCGGCATGCCATCGGACAAATCCGGATGCATGATCAGCATTCAGGTGGATATGTGCACAAAGGACGCCACCAGGAGGAGAGACTCGTGACCCCTTTGGACTCGGCCCGAGCAACGGCCGGCAACTTCGCGGACAACGCCCGGCAGCAGGCCTCCCAGGCCGCCCACACCGTCCGCGTCCAGTACGACCGGCACATCGCCCCCCAGGTCGGTCACGCCTTCGCCAGCCTGCCACCGGAGGCCCAGCAGAACGCCCTGAAGGCCCTGCACCGCACCCAGGAGGCCGCCCTGGCCGCCCGCCACTCCGCTTCCCGGGCGGCCTGCCAGGCGCGCTCCACGGTCGCCCCCAAGGTCGTGCACGCCGTCGAGGAGGCCCGCGCGGCCGTCGGCCCGGTCGCCCACGAGGCCCAGACCCGCGGCGCCGCCGCGCTGACCGCCATGCGGGGCAACGTCACCTCGGCGGAGATCAGCGAGCTCGCGGCCCGCAACGCCCGCAAGTCGTGCCGGGCCGGCTGGGCGACCGGGCTGGCCGTGGCCGGGGTGATCGCGATCGTCAGCGGCATCGCCACCTGGCAGTGGTGGCGGCACCGCAGCAACCCGGAATGGCTGGTGGAGCCTCCGGCCGACGCCCGCCCGGCCGACGCGCGCGCCACGGGCCCCGGCACCGGCCCGGCCACCCCGGTGAACGGCTCGCCGGAGGCCGGCGGCACCGCCGCGGCCGACACGCCCACCGAGGACCGCTCCGAGCCGCGGGACCCGCGCGAACCGCACTGAGAACGCGGATCGGCCGCTGACCAGGATTCAGGTCAGCGGCCGATCGCCGTCCTCACGCGGTGGAGGAAACTGTGGAGCTTAGGAGACTCGAACTCCTGACATCTGCCTTGCAAAGGCAGCGCTCTACCAACTGAGCTAAAGCCCCGGGGCGGCACCGGACGCACCGCCGGACACTAGCGTACCCGGTCCCGGCACGAATCCGGTGCCCCGTCCCGGCACTCCTGCCGTGCGGGGCCGGAACCTCCGGCCGGCCCGGTCACCCGACCGGGCCGGCCGGCCCGGGAGGCGCCGCGCGGCGCCTCCGAAGACTGTCGATCGTCAGATCGTCGGTGGCCTCAGCGACCGGCCGGGACCGGGTCGGTGGCCTCGGTCCACAGGTCCTGCTCGGCGCGGTCCGCCTGGACCTGACGGTAGACAAAGAAGCCGCCGAGGGCGACCAGGGCGACCAGGAGAAGCTTCTTCACCGCGGGACCTCGTCCTTCTTGCGTTGACGGACTCAGCAGCCGTGCGCCGATCGTTCCGATCGGGCCGACGAGTCCGTGGTTTGTTACGAGCACGAACGGGCGGTCGGTGTGCCGGACTGCCCTTGCGGCCGATGATACACACCGGTGTCCCAATCGTGACCAGCGACCGCTGCCTCCAACCGACCCGTCCGGCCGGAGGATTGACGCCACACCTCCTGTCGTACGGTCGGCCCGGCGCAGAGCCTGCGCAGAGCCGTCACCCTTCCCGCCCACCCGCCGGGGAACCGGCCGGTGAACCGGGCAGTGGAGCGGGCGCGGAACCCGTCGGCGCCACCACCACCGCCACCCCGGACGCCAGGTCCACCCGGGTGCGCGGCGGCGCCCCGTCGTCCTCCTCGTCGCGCAGCATCAGGCTGCTCTGCCGTTCGTCGAGCTGATGCTGCTTGCCGGCCGCGAACTGCGCGTGCAGCTGCTCGAAGCCGGTCGCCGAGATCTGCCCCTCCCGGCCGGTCCCCCG
This sequence comes from Kitasatospora sp. NPDC057595, assembly GCF_042800875.1. NCBI lineage: Bacteria > Bacillati > Actinomycetota > Actinomycetes > Kitasatosporales > Streptomycetaceae > Kitasatospora > Kitasatospora sp. NPDC057595. The sequence continues at coordinate 105,174 of NZ_JBHVGL010000009.1, forward strand.
CCACGGCACCAGGCGCGACCGGCGCGCCTTGAGCGCCAGCTGGTCGACGAACGCCAGCACCACCAGCAGACAGACCAGACCGGGGATGGTCATCGCGAACAGCAGACCCATCGCGTCACCGCCTCCACCGTCGGACACCGCCGGGCGGGCCCCGGCCCTCCACCGGTAGAACACCCGGCCGCCGCCCGTGGTTCCGGGAATCCGACGGAAAACGCCGAAGGGCCCGGAGCATCGCTCCGGGCCCTTCGCGGTGGTGGGGCTAACAGGACTTGAACCTGTGGCCTCTTCCTTATCAGGGAAGCGCTCTAACCGTCTGAGCTATAGCCCCTTGCCGCACTGAAAGATTAGCGGACCGATCCCCGATCCCCCAAATCCGTTGCGGCCGGGCCCGCGGCGGGGTCCTCCGGGACGGGCAGGTCGGAGGCGGTGCCGCGGGCGGCCAGCCACTCCGCGCGGGTCGCCGGGAGGTGTGCCGCGCCCTGGACGGAGGTGCGCACCGCGAGGATCTGGTTGACCCCGATCCGGTTCTCCTCGAAGGCCAGCGCGGAGGCCGCCATGTAGAGCCGCCAGACCCGCGCCCGGCCGCGCCCCACCAGCCCGACCGCCTCCGTCCAGCGCGCCTCCAGATTGGCCACCCACTCACGCAGGGTCAGCCCGTAGTGCTCACGGAGCGACTCGACGTCGCGCACCTCGAAGCCGGCCTCCTCCAGCCGGGAGACGGTGGAACCGACCGGGGACAGTTCGCCGTCCGGGAAGACGTACCGGTTGATGAACGGGCTGGGCCGGTACCGCTCGCCGGGGTGGTCGGGGCGGCGGGCGATCTGGTGGTTGAGCAGCCGGCCGCCGGGCACCAGCAGCCGGTACAGGCCCTCCGCGTAGACGCGGTACTGGGCCTCGCCGACGTGCTCCGCCATGCCCACGCTGGAGATCGCGTCGAACGGGCCGTCCTGGATCTCCCGGTAGTCCTGGAGGCGGATCTCCACCCGGTCCGCCAGCCCGGCCTCCTCGACCCGCCGCCGGGCCAGCGCGACCTGCTCCTCGGAGATCGACACGCCGACCGCCGTCACCCCGTAGTGCCGGGCCGCGTGCAGCAGCAGCGAGCCCCAGCCCGAGCCGACGTCCAGCAGCCGCATCCCGGGCCGCAGGCCGAGCTTGCGGCAGATGAGGTCCAGCTTGGCCTCCTGCGCCGCCTCCAGGCTCTTCGCGGCGGGCTCCCAGTAGGCGCACGAGTAGACCATCGACGGGCCCAGCACCAGGCCGTAGAAGTCGTTGCCGACGTCGTAGTGGTGGTGGATCGCCGCGCGGTCGCGGCCGCGGCTGTGCAGCCGCCCGCGGCCCGCCGGGGCCTCCTCCGGCGGCGGCACCGGCTCGGGCCCGAGCACACCGGCCCGCAGCAGCGCGCCCATCACCCGGCGGCCCCTGGCGCCCAGCACGTCGCCGGGGCCGAGCCGCAGCGTGCGGATCTCCGGGCGCTCCGCGAAGTGCGCCACGGCCCGCAGCACGTCGTACAGCTCGGTGTCCGGGGCGACCTCCAGGTCCCCCGAGACGAAGGCGCGGACCAGGCCCAGCTCCCCCGGCTGCCAGAGCAGCCGGCGCAGCGCGCGGCGGTTGCGCAGCACCACGGTGGGCGCGCCCGGCGGTCCGGCGACGCTGCCGTCCCAGGCCCGCACCCGCAGCGGCACGGGGACCCCCAGCAGTCCGTCCAGAGCCTCGACCAGCCGCTTTGCGAGCTCCGCCATCGCGCGCCTTCCGTCCTGCCGTGCCGAAGAGCAGTCGTCCCGGACCCGTCCGGTGGGAACCGGGGAGGCCTGCGCCGGCCGGGTGACGCGGAACGAGCGGACCCAGCTAAGCCCACCGCGACCCCGGCCCGTCCGGGCGGCGCGCCGCCCCCGACGGCTGTCACCCGAAATGCCGACGGGCCCCACCGGCTGCAACAACCGGTGGGGCCCGCTGATTCCGTCCGCGAACGGAAGGTCCCCGCGCACGGCGGGAACTGATCCCGGGTCACGCCGGGGGGATCAGTCCTCCTCGGCCAGGGTGAGCTCGATGCCGCCGGTGAAGCCGGCCGCCGCGTTGTAGATGAACGCCGAGAGCGTGGACAGCGCGGTCAGCAGCACCACGTCGACCACCGCGATCAGCGAGGTGAAGGTCATCACCTTGCCGAAGCCCACGTAGTCCATGATGTTCACGCCGCCACCGTTGGTGTCCGAACCGGTGACGTCCTTCAGGGTCTTGCCGAGCGAGTCGAAGACGCCGAGCGAGTCCAGCGTCATCCACAGCACCGCGGCCGCCACGATGATGATGATCCCGACCGCCAGCGACAGCAGGAAGCTGACCTTCATGACCGACCACGGGTCGGCCTTGGTCACCCGCAGCCGGGCCTTCCTGGTCCGGCCCAGGCTGCCGCCGGAGGCCGGCGCGGCGGCCGGACGGCGGGGGCCCGCGGCGGGCGTCCCGCCGGGCGGGGTGTTGCCGCCGCCGACCCGGGTGCCCCGGGGCGGGGTCGGCTGCCCCTTGGCGTAGGTGGTCGGCTGCGAGAAGCCGCCCGGTGCCGGTGCGCCCGGCGGCGGGGGCGTCTGACCGCCGTACGTACCGCCCTGGCCCGCTCCGCCGACCGGCGGCATCAGCGAGGTGGACGCGGCCGGGTGCTCCGGCGGCTGCGGCCCGCCGTACCCCCCGCCGCCCTGTGCTGCGCCCGGACGGCCGCCGGCGGCGCCTCCCGCAGCACCCGTGGCTCCACTCACTGGTCCTCCCGCACTTCCCACCAGGACGGACGCGCCGCCCTGCTTCGTCACTCGTCATCCAGCGCCCGGCGGGATTGCCCGGAACTGGTCGGCGGCCGGTACCGCCACGCCGTGTACGGATGTACGGACGTGACGGTACCGGCCGTCGTGGTACGAGGTCAGGCCTGGGCGGTGTCCCCGCCCGTTGCCGTCCCCGCACCCTCGGCCACCTCGGTGGACTCGGTACCCGCCACCTCGTCCTCCGCCGACTCCTCGTCCTCGGCCTCCGCGTTGCGGGCCATGCCCACGACCGCATCGCGCTTACCCAGGTTGATCAGTTGGACGCCCATGGTGTCACGTCCGGTTTCACGAACCTCGGAAACCCTCGTACGGATCACTCCACCGGACAGGGTGATGGCCATGATCTCGTCGGTCTCGTCGACGACGAGCGCGCCGACCAGCGAGCCCCGGCCCTCGACGATCTTCGCCGCCTTGGTGCCGTAGCCGCCGCGCCCCTGGACACGGTACTCGTCCACACCGGTGCGCTTGGCGTAGCCGCCGTCGGTCGCGGTGAAGACGAAGGTGCCCGGACGGACCACGTTCATCGACAGGAGTTCGTCGTCCTCGCGGAAGGCCATGCCCTTGACGCCGGAGGTGGCGCGGCCGGTGGAGCGCAACGCCTCGTCGGTGGCGGTGAAGCGGATCGACTGCGCCTTCCTGGAGACGAGCAGCAGGTCGTCCTCGGCGGAGACCAGCTCGGCGCCGATCAGCTCGTCGTCCCGGCCCTCCTCGTCCTGGCGCAGGTTGATCGCGATCAGGCCGCCGGAGCGCGGGGAGTCGTAGTCCTTGAGCAGGGACTTCTTCACCAGGCCGGCCCGGGTGGCGAGGACCAGGTAGGGCTTGTCCTCGTAGGTGCGGACGGCCATCACCTGGGCGATGTGCTCGTCCGGCTGGAAGGCCAGCAGGTTGGCCACGTGCTGGCCGCGGGCGTCGCGCCCGGCGTCCGGCAGCTCGTAGCCCTTGGCGCGGTAGACCCGGCCCTTGTTGGTGAAGAACAGGATCCAGTTGTGGGTCGTCGTCACGAAGAAGTGGTCGACGATGTCGTCCTGCTTGAGCTGGGCGCCGCGCACGCCCTTGCCGCCGCGCTTCTGCGAGCGGTAGAGGTCGGAGCGGGTGCGCTTGACGTAGCCGCCGCGGGTGATCGTGACGACGATGTCCTCCTCGGCGATGAGGTCCTCGATGGAGAGGTCGCCGTCGGAGGGGATGAGGGTGGAGCGCCGCTCGTCGCCGTACTTCTCGACGATCGCGGTGAGCTCCTCGGAGATGATCCCGCGCTGGCGGGTCGGCGAGGCCAGGATCGCGTTGTACTCGTCGATCCTGCGCTGCAGCTCGTCGTGCTCGTCGGTGATCCGCTGGCGCTCCAGGGCGGCCAGCCGGCGCAGCTGCATCTCCAGGATGGCGTTGGCCTGGAGCTCGTCGATCGCGAGCAGCTCCATCAGGCCGGTGCGGGCCGCGTCGGCGCTCGCCGAGGCCCGGATCAGCGCGATGACCTCGTCGATCATGTCCAGGGCGCGCAGCAGGGCGCGCAGGATGTGGGCGCGCTCCTCGGCCTTGCGCAGCCGGAAGGTGGTGCGCCGGACGATGACCTCGACCTGGTGGTTGACCCAGTGCCGGATGAAGGCGTCCAGCGACAGGGTGCGCGGCACGCCGTCGACCAGGGCCAGCATGTTGGCGCCGAAGTTGGTCTGCAGGTCGGTGTGCTTGTAGAGGTTGTTCAGCACGACCTTGGCGACCGCGTCGCGCTTGAGCACGATCACCAGGCGCTGGCCGGTGCGCGAGGAGGACTCGTCGCGGACGTCGGCGATGCCGGCGATCCGGCCGTCCTTGACCAGGTCGGCGATCTTCAGCGCGAGGTTGTCCGGGTTGACCTGGTAGGGCAGCTCGGTGATCACCAGGCACTGCCGGCCCTGGATCTCCTCGACCTCGACGACGGCACGCATGGTGACCGAGCCGCGGCCGGTGCGGTAGTAGTCGTCGATGCCGCGGCGGCCGACGATCAGCGCGCCGGTCGGGAAGTCCGGGCCCTTGATCCGCTCGATCAGGGCGTCCAGCAGCTCCTCGTTGGAGACCTCGGGGTTCTCCAGGTACCAGAGCGCGCCGGAGGCGACCTCGCGCAGGTTGTGCGGCGGGATGTTGGTGGCCATGCCGACCGCGATGCCGGTGGCACCGTTGACCAGCAGGTTGGGGAAGCGCGCGGGCAGGACGGTGGGCTCCTGCGAGCGGCCGTCGTAGTTCGGCGCGAAGTCGACGGTCTCCTCGTCGATGTCGCGCATCATCTCCATCGCCAGCGGCGCCATCTTGCACTCGGTGTAGCGCATGGCCGCGGCCGGGTCGTTGCCCGGGGAGCCGAAGTTGCCGTTGCCGTCCACCAGCGGCATCCGCATCGACCACGGCTGGGCCAGGCGGACCACGGTGTCGTAGATCGAGGTGTCGCCGTGCGGGTGGTAGTTGCCCATCACGTCGCCGACGACGCGGGCGCACTTGTAGTAGCCCTTCTCGGGGCGGTAGCCGCCGTCGTACATCGCGTACAGCACCCGGCGGTGCACCGGCTTGAGGCCGTCGCGCACCTCGGGCAGGGCCCGGCTGACGATGACGCTCATCGCGTAGTCGAGGTACGAGCGCTGCATCTCGGTCTCTAGCTCGACCGGCTCGATCCGCAGGGCGACCGCGTTGGCGGCCTCGGGGGTCTCGGGCTGCTCGCCTTCGGGACGGTTGTCGTCGACCACTGGTGGTCAGTTTCCTTTCACGCGGACTGGTACGTGCGGGGCCTGCGGGCAGGCGTCACACGTCCAGGAAGCGGACGTCCTTGGCGTTGCGCTGGATGAAGGAACGGCGGGCCTCGACGTCCTCGCCCATCAGGATCGAGAACAGCTCGTCGGCGCGGGCGGCGTCCTCCAGGGTGACCTGGAGCAGCAGGCGGTGGGCCTGGTCCATGGTGGTGACCCGGAGCTCCTCGGCGTTCATCTCGCCGAGACCCTTGAACCGCTGGATCGCGTCGTCCTTCGGCAGCCGGCGCCCGGCGGCCACGCCCGCCGCGATCACGGCGTCGCGCTCGCGGTCGGAGTAGACGTACTCGAAGTCGTCCTTGCCCCACTTGATCTTGTACAGCGGCGGCATCGCCAGGTAGACGTAGCCGGCCTCGACCAGCGGCCGCATGAAGCGGAACAGCAGGGTCAGCAGCAGGGTGCGGATGTGCTGTCCGTCGACGTCGGCGTCGGCCATCAGCACGATCTTGTGGTACCGCAGCTTGGACTCGTCGTAGTCCTCCTGGATGCCGCAGCCGAAGGCCGAGATCAGCGCCTGGACCTCGGTGTTCTGCAGCACCTTGTCGATCCGGGCCTTCTCGACGTTCAGGATCTTGCCGCGGATCGGGAGGATCGCCTGGATGCGCGGGTCGCGGCCCTGCTTGGCCGAGCCGCCGGCGGAGTCACCCTCGACGATGAAGATCTCGCACTCCGCCGGGTCCTTGGACTGGCAGTCGCTGAGCTTGCCGGGCAGCGAGGCGGACTCCAGCAGGCCCTTGCGGCGGGTGAGGTCGCGGGCCTTGCGGGCGGCGACGCGCGCGGTGGCCGCCTGGATGGACTTGCGGATGATGTCCGCGGCCTCGTTGGGGTTGCGGTCCAGCCAGTCGTTCAGGTGCTCGTGGACGACCTTCTGGACGAAGGTCTTCGCCTCGGTGTTGCCCAGCTTGTCCTTGGTCTGGCCCTCGAACTGCGGCTCGCCGAGCTTGACCGAGATGATCGCGGTCAGACCCTCGCGGATGTCCTCGCCGGAGAGGTTGTCGTCCTTCTCGCGGAGCAGCTTCTTGTCCCGCGCGTAGCGGTTGACCAGGCCGGTCAGCGCCGCGCGGAAGCCCTCCTCGTGGGTACCGCCGCCGTGGGTGTGGATGGTGTTGGCGAAGGAGTAGACCCCCTCGGTGTACGAGGAGTTCCACTGCATGGCGATCTCCACCGAGATCGCCTTGTCCTTGTCCTCCGCCTCGAAGTCGATCACCGAGGGGTGGACGACCTCGCCCTTGCGGGAGTTGAGGTGGGCGACGAAGTCGGCGATGCCGCCGTCGTACTTGTAGGTGACCGAGAGCGGCTTGCCCTCCTCGTCGACGTGCTCGGGGCGCTCGTCGGTGAGCCTGATGGTCAGGCCCTTGTTGAGGAACGCCATCTCCTGGAACCGGCGGGAGAGCGTCTCGAAGGAGTAGACCGTGGTCTCGAAGATGTCCGGGTCGGCCCAGAAGGTGACGCTGGTGCCGGTGCGCTCGGTGGCCTCGTGCTGGGCCAGCGGGGCGGTCGGGGTGCCGGCCTTGTACTCCTGGGTCCAGCGGTGGCCGTCGGTGTGGATCTCCACCGCGAGCCGGGTGGAGAGCGCGTTCACCACGGAGACGCCGACGCCGTGCAGACCGCCGGAGACCGCGTAGCCGCCGTTGCCGAACTTGCCGCCCGCGTGCAGGACCGTCAGCACGACCTCGACGGCCGGCTTGCCCTGGCCCGGCATGATGCCGACCGGGATGCCGCGGCCGTTGTCGACCACGCGCACGCCGCCGTCGGCCAGCAGCGACACGTCGATGGTGTCCGCGTGGCCGGCCATCGCCTCGTCGACGGAGTTGTCCACGATCTCCTGCACCAGGTGGTGCAGGCCTCGCTCACCGGTCGAGCCGATGTACATGCCGGGGCGCTTGCGGACGGCGTCGAGGCCCTCCAGCACCTGGATGGCGCTCGCGTCGTACGACCGGTCGGACTGGTCGGTCTGGTCTGGGGTCTGGCTGGGGTTGCCGGAATCGGCCACGAAGCGCCCTCTCTGGCACAGCGCGGGCCGCATCCCCGCTCCCTCTGCGGGCGGGCGTGCGACCACGGCGTTTCGACTCGGTTGCCACTAGCAACAGTGTTTGCCCTTCAGTCTACCGGTACGACTGACATCGATGGGCGTTTGGCAGCCTCTGAGGGCAGAAATGCCGCCCTGAATCCCCTCGGGACATGTCCCGATACTCGACCGGGGGGCTCAGACCGCCTGGCAGGGCCGTCAGGGGTTCCGGAGGATCACGGTCCGCTCCGTCCCGCGGCCCTCGGGCCTATCCCCAGGTGTCCCCGGGGCCCTTGCTGCCGGGGGCGCGCAGCCGGCCGTAGCCGCGCACCGGGGCGGCGGGGCCGAGCACCTTGATGGTGCGAACCGTGCCGTGGCCCAGCTCGTGGTTCAGACGGGCCACCAACTGCCGCGCCAGCCAGCGGAGTTGAGTGGCCCACGCGGTGGAGTCGCACTGCACCGTGAGCACCGCGGCCTCGTCGTCGTAGGCGGTCGGCGTGCAGTGCGCGGCGATGTCCGGCCCGACGATCTGCGGCCAACGGCCCATCACCCCGCCGACCGCGGCCGAGGACTCCCAGCCCCGCTCGGTCAGCAGCCGGGTCAGCGCCGCCCCCAGCGGCACCGGGTCGCGGCCGTCCGAGCGGGCCCCGCTGCGCAGTCCGTGCCGCTTCGCCTCGCGCTTCTCGCGCACCTGCTCACCGCGCTGGCGGGCCTGCGCCCGGGCCGCCCGCAGCGCCGAGCGCGCCAGGTCGGCACCGGTCGGCTCGGGGTGCTCCGCCGACTCGCTCACGGCGATCTCCTTATCCCCACCCTGTGGACAACGGTGAGCCGTCCAGCGTACGGGAGCCGGGTGGGCGCGCGGCGGCGCGGGTGGGCCACGCCGGGGGTACGGACACGGGGTGTGCGGGCCGCTCCGACGGCGGCCGGGCAGGCGGGGGTCGGGCAGGAACCGGTCGGGCGGGGCCGGGCGGAGGGGCGCCGTCGGGCCGGCGCGGGCGCGGTCAGCCGGTGACGCGCTGGACGGCGCCGTCGGCGACCGCGTACCGGGCGCCGGCCAGCGCCTTCGGCACGTCCTCGGCCACCGCCGCGGTCACCAGCACCTGCTCGCCGCCGGCCACCAGCTCGGCCAGCCGGTCGCGGCGGGCGGCGTCCAGCTCGGCGAAGACGTCGTCCAGGATCAGCACCGGCTCTCCCCCGTCGGCGCGCAGCAGCTCGTAGGACGCCAGCCGCAGCGCCAGCGCGAACGACCAGGACTCGCCGTGGCTGGCGTAGCCCTTGGCGGGCAGCGGGCCGAGCTTGAGCACCAGCTCGTCGCGGTGCGGGCCGACCAGGGTGACGCCGCGGTCGACCTCCTGCTTGCGGGCCGTCCGCAGCGCCTCGATCAGCTGTTCCTCGGCCTGCTCGCGGCTGGTCGGCAGCTCCCCCTCGAAGGAGCTGCGGTACTCCAGCGCGGTCTCCCCGCCGCCCGGCGCGAGCTGTCCGTAGGCGGCCGCGACCAGCGGCTGGAGGGAGGCCACCAGCTGCAGGCGGAACGCGGTGAGTTCGGCGCCGGCCCGGGCCAGGTGACCGTCCCAGACCTCCAGGGTGGAGAGGTCGGCGCCCTTGCCGCCGCTGGCCCGGCGGGCCATCGCGGCGGTCTTCAGCAGGGCGTTGCGCTGCTTGAGCACCCGTTCGTAGTCCTGCCGGACCCCGGCCAGCCGGGGCGCGCGGGCGGTCAGCAGCTCGTCCAGGAAGCGCCGCCGCTCCCCCGGGTCGCCCTTGACCAGGGCGAGGTCCTCGGGGGCGAACAGCACGGTGCGCAGCAGGCCCAGCACGTCGCGCGGGCGGACGTTGTCGGAGCGGTTGATCCGGGCCCGGTTGGCCTTGCCCGGGGTGATCTCCAGCTCGACCAGGGTGGAGCGGCCGCGGTCCACCACCGAGGTGCGGATCACCGCGCGCTCGGCGCCCAGCCGGATCAGCGGGGCGTCGGTGGCGACCCGGTGGCTGCCCAGGGTGGCGACGTAGCCGACCGCCTCGACCAGGTTGGTCTTGCCCTGGCCGTTGGGCCCGACGAAGGCCGTCACGCCCGGGTCGAGGGAGACCTCGGCCCGGGCGTAGGAACGGAAGTCGGCGAGCGACAGGTGCGCGACGTGCATGACGGTGGACTGCGCTCGCCTTCTGGGGTGGGACTGCGGGGACTACTTCGACTCGACCGCGTGGCCGCCGAACTGGTTGCGCAGCGCGGCGATCATCTTCATCTGCGGGGAGTCGTCCTGGCGGGAGGCGAAGCGGGCGAAGAGCGAGGCGGTGATCGCCGGCAGCGGGACGGCGTGGTCGATCGCGGCCTCGACGGTCCAGCGGCCCTCGCCGGAGTCGGCGGCCCAGCCCTTGAGCTTGCCCAGGTGCTCGTCCTCGTCCAGGGCGCGCACGGCCAGGTCGAGCAGCCAGGAGCGGATCACGGTGCCCTCCTGCCAGCTGCGGAAGACCTCGCGGACGTCGGTGACCTCGGGGGCGGCCTCCAGCAGCTCCCAGCCCTCGGCGAAGGCCTGCATCATCGCGTACTCGATGCCGTTGTGGACCATCTTGGCGAAGTGGCCGGCGCCGACCGCGCCCGCGTGCACCGAGCCGAAGTCACCCTCGGGCTTGAGGGCGTCGAAGACCGGCTGGACCTTGGCCACGTGCTCGGCGTCGCCGCCGTACATCAGCGCGTAGCCGTTCTCCAGGCCCCAGACGCCGCCGGAGACGCCGCAGTCGACGAAGCCGATGCCCTTGGCGGCCAGCGCCTCGGCGTGCTTGACGTCGTCGGTCCAGCGGGAGTTGCCGCCGTCGACGACCACGTCACCGGGGGAGAGCAGCTCGGCCAGCTCGTCCACGGTGGCCTGGGTGGCGGCGCCGGCCGGAACCATGACCCAGATGACGCGCGGGCCCTGCAGCTTGGTGACCAGCTCCTGGAGGCTCTCGACGTCGGAGATGTCGGGGTTGCGGTCGTAGCCGATGACGGTGTGGCCGGCGCGGCGGATCCGCTCGCGCATGTTGCCGCCCATCTTGCCGAGACCGATGAGGCCGAGCTCCATAGCCAAATCCTTACCTGTGGTGACGTCCCTGCGGGCGGCGCCGTTGCCGCGCCTCCTTGAGCCTACGTGCTGGAGCGGAAGGGCCTCCTCGCGGTCGGGCCGACCGGGGGAGGGTTCCACAGGTTTGTTCACAGGGCTGTGGACGGAGCCGTGGACAGAAGGCTCCCGGGCCGGACCGGTGGCGGCCGGTCCGGCCCGGGAGCGCAGCCGGCTCAGCCGGAGAGGCGGACCGGCATGATCAGGTACTGGTAGGCCTCGTCGGCCTCCGCGTCCACCGAGGCCTTGCCGCTGAGCAGCGCGGGCTTGGTCGGGGTGGTGAAGCTCAGCTGGGCGTAGGCGGAGTCGATGGCCTTGAGGCCCTCCTCCAGGTAGCCCGGGTTGAACGCGATCGAGATGGCGTCCCCCTCCAGGGAGGCGTCGATCCGCTCGGTGGCCTGGGCGTCGTCGCCGGAGCCGGCCTCCAGGGTGAGCACGCCCTCCTCGAAGTTCAGCCGGACCGGGGTGTTGCGCTCGGCGACCAGCGAGACGCGCTTGAGCGCCTCCAGGAAGGGCTGGGTCTGGATCGCCGCGATCGCGTTGAACTCGGTCGGGAACAGGCTGCGGTACTTCGGGAACTCGCCCTCCAGCAGCCGGGTGGTGGTCCGCCGGCCGGCGCCCTCGAAGCCGATCAGGCCCTCGCCCGCGCCGCCCGAGGAGAGCGCGATGGAGACGTTGTCGCCGCTGCCCAGGGACTTGGCGATGTCCTGCAGGGTCTTGGCCGGGACCAGCGCGACGGCCGAGATGTCGGCCTGCTCGGGCTTCCACAGCAGCTCGCGCACCGCGAAGCGGTAGCGGTCGGTGGCGGCCAGGGTGATCCGGTCGCCCTCGATCTCGACCCGGACACCGGTGAGCACCGGCAGGGTGTCGTCACGGCCGGCGGCCACCGCGGCCTGGCTGACCGCGGAGGCGAAGACGTCGCCGGGGACGGTGCCGGTCGCGGTCGGCATCTGGGGCAGCGCCGGGTACTCGTCCACCGGAAGGGTGGGCAGGGTGAACCGGGAGCTGCCGCAGACCACGCTGACCCGCTGGCCGTCGGTGGAGATCTCCACAGGCCTGTTGGGAAGGTTGCGCGAGATGTCGTTGAGCAGCCGGCCGGAGACCAGCACGGTGCCGGCCTCCTCGATGTCGGCCTCCAGCTCGACCCGGGCCGAGACCTCGTAGTCGAAGCCGGACAGCGCCAGGCTGCCGTCCTGAGCCGTCAGCAGCAGGCCGGCCAGCACCGGCACCGGCGGCCGTGCCGGGAGGCTGCGGGCAGCCCAGGCCACCGCCTCCGCGAGGACGTCACGCTCCACCCGGAACTTCACCGGTAACCGCCTCCTGGATCGAGCGCTCCCGCTCGCACGTCTGGTTCTTCTGATCTTGGTCTTCGGTGCGGCTGTCCGCCGAGCTCCGCCGCTCCGCTTCCAGTCGCCGAGGACAGTCTGACGTACTCCACCGACAGACGGGGCAGACGGGCGGAAGCAACTCGAACGGATGTCGGGCAGCGGTTGTCCACAGATTTCGGCCCCACCTGCTTTTGAACCAGGCGAACGGTCTATAGGTGTAGTGGTAGTAGTAGGGCCTGTGGAAACCGTGGATAACCCTGTTTGCGCAGGTCAGGCCCGGTTTTTTGTCCACAGGACATGTGGATGCGGCCTGTGGACGAACACGGCCCGCTGTGGACGGCGGAGCGTTACCCACAGGGCACGCTGAGTATCCACAGGTTATCCCCAGCGCTGTCCCCAGATCCGGGCCCGGTTATCCACGGGCCCCGGTCAACTTTTCGTGACGGCTTTCACACCTGGGCATGAACGAGGGCAGAAGCTTGTCGAACTGTGGACACGGCTGTGGACAACCTGGGGATAACCTCGCCCGGCCTGGGGACAACCGGTGGACAGCTCGGATGGCCCACTGACGGGCCGACAATTGTCCACACCCTGTGGATAACGGTTGTGCACAAGTCCACAGGCACCTGACCTGCGCGGAAGAGCGTAGCGGCGGCCGCCCTGTGGAGGAATTCTGGATAACTCACGGCGCCCGGGCCTGTGGACGGCGGAGAACCCGTCCGGCCTGTGGATTTCCGCCTCGCGCACCGGTGGCGTTCGAATCCCCGGTCAGATGTTCGGCGTGGGCTGTGGACTGGCGGAGCGTCCGTCACCGGCATCCCTGCCCCGCCGATGCGCGGTGCACACCTGTGGATATGCCGAAAGGGCGCCAGGATCGCTCCTGACGCCCTTTTCCGGCCACCCGGGGCCCGCCCGTCCGCGGGCCCGCCGGCTAGCTCTTGATGCGGTTGGTCAGCTCGGTGACCTGGTTGTAGATCGAGCGGCGCTCGGCCATGAGTGACCGGATCTTGCGGTCGGCGTGCATCACCGTGGTGTGGTCGCGGCCGCCGAACTGCGCGCCGATCTTCGGCAGCGAGAGGTCGGTGAGTTCCCGGCAGAGGTACATGGCGATCTGACGCGCGGTCACCAGCACGCGGCTGCGCGAGGATCCGCAGAGGTCGTCCACCCCGAGCCCGAAGTAGGCGGCGGTCTGCTGCATGATCACCTGGGCGGTGATCTCCGGCCCGGCGTCCTCGTCGCCGCCCGGGATGAGGTCCTTGAGGACGATCCCGGCCAGCTCCAGGTCGACCGGCGCCCGGTTGAGGTTGGCGAAGGCGGTGACCCGGATCAGGGCCCCCTCCAACTCCCGGATGTTCCGGGTGATCCGGGACGCGATGAACTCCAACACATCGGCGGGAGCGTTGAGTTGCTCCTGGATCGCCTTCTTGCGCAGGATCGCGATCCGGGTCTCCAGCTCCGGCGGGGTGACGTCGGTGATCAGTCCCCACTCGAAGCGGTTGCGCAGCCGGTCCTCCAGCGTGGTCAGCAGCTTGGGCGGCCGGTCGGAGGAGAGCACGATCTGCTTGTTGGCGTTGTGCAGGGTGTTGAAGGTGTGGAAGAACTCCTCCTGCGTGGACTCCTTGCTCGCCAGGAACTGCACGTCGTCCACGAGCAGGATGTCCATGTCCCGGTAGCGCTTGCGGAAGGTGTCCGCCTTGCCGTCCCGGATGGAGTTGATGAACTCGTTGGTGAACTCCTCGGAGGACACGTAGCGCACCCGGGTGCCCGGGAAGAGGCTGCGCGAGTAGTGCCCGATGGCGTGCAGCAGGTGGGTCTTGCCCAGCCCGGACTCGCCGTAAATGAAGAGCGGGTTGTAGGCCTTGGCCGGGGCCTCGGCGACCGCCACCGCCGCCGCGTGCGCGAAGCGGTTGCTGGCGCCGATGACGAAGGTGTCGAACAGGTACTTGGGGTTCAGCCGGGCGGCCGGCTCGTCCTTGCGGGAACCGCCGGCCGGGGGCGCGCCGGGCGGGGCGGGCACACCGGGGACCGCCGGGCGGTCGGTGGCGCGCTCGGCGGGGGCCTTGTCCGCCCCGCGGCCGGCGGCCGGGCGGGCCGCGGGGCGGCGGCCGGAGGCGGTCCGCGGGTGCTCGCCCGGACCGGGGCCGTAGGCGCCGCCGAAGAGGTCGCCCTGGGTGGTGGAGGGCGGCGCGGGGACGTGCCGCGGCGCGGGCCGGGGCGCCGGCTCCTCGGGCTCGCGGTAGGCCGGCGGCTGCTCCTGGTAGCCGGGCCAGGCCTGGTTGCCGCCCGCCGGGCCGCCGTACGGCGCGGGGTGCTGCTCGTAGCCGCCGCTCTCGTAGTGCGGCCGCTCGTAGCCCGCCTCGTAGCCCTGCTCGTAGTCCTGTTCGTAGGTCTGCGGGTAGCCCTGGTCGCCGTAGCCGCCGGCGTCCGGCTCGGACGGGTTCGGGTACGGCTCGGCGGGGGCCTGCGGGGCGGGGGTGGTCGGCACGGCGTTGGCGTCGACCATCACGGCGATCCGCACCGGGCGGGCCAGCTCGCGGGAGAGCGCCTCGGTCAGCTGCGGCAGCAGCCGGCCCTCCAGCACCTGCTTGGCCCGCTCGTTGGGGGCCGCCAGCAGGGCGGTGTCGTGCATCATCCACATGGGCTGGGTGCGCTGCACCCACTGCTTGTCCATCTCCCCGACATCCGGGTCGGCGACCAGCCGCTCGACGACCCTCGCCCAGACCGGGACGAGGTCGCTGTTGACATCAGCCACTGGTACACGCTTTCCGATGAACAAACCAGACAAGTCCTGCAACGGTAGTCAGCGAACAGAGCCGGATCAAGTCGTTGTCCACAGGCTGTGGGTAAGCGGCTCCCAGGCGGCTGGTTTGACCCTCGTGCCCCGTCCCGCGTACCGTAACCAGGTCGAGTTGTCGATGGCCGCTGCCGCATGTCCGCGGGTCCACCCGCTCCATAAGGCGCGCAGCACGGGCGCCGTGGATTGCCTCAAACCCCAGCCGAACTGGGGAGATGGGCCGGATTTCCGATACAGGGGAGATCACGCGGACGCACGGTGACGGCCAAGCGACTCCCCGTCATCCTACGATTCACCTCAGGAGCCCCCGAGTGAGCAAGCGCACCTTCCAGCCGAACAACCGTCGCCGCGCGAAGACCCACGGCTTCCGGCTGCGGATGCGTACCCGCGCCGGCCGCGCCATCCTGGCTGCCCGCCGTGGCAAGGGCCGCGCCAGCCTGTCCGCCTGATCCGCACCAGAGTCTGTTGTGCTGCCCTCCGAGAATCGGCTGCGGCGGCGCCAGGACTTCGCGACCGCGGTGAAACGCGGTCGTCGGGCCGGCAGGCCCCTGCTGGTCGTCCATCTCGCCAGAGAGGACGGCCCCGGGGACCGCACCGACCGGACCAGCGACACCCGCCCGCACGTCGCCGAGGGGACTCCTTCGGCGCGTGCGGGTTTCGTCGTGAGCAAGGCCGTCGGCCCGGCGGTCACGCGCAACCTGGTCAAGCGCCGGTTGCGCCATCTCGTACGTGATCGTCTGTCCCGGCTGCCCGCCGGTAGCCTGATAGTGGTGCGTGCGCTGCCCCCGGCCGCGTCCGCCTCGTACCAGGAACTCGAACGCGACCTGGACGCGGCGCTCAAGCGGTTGCTCAAGGCCGAGCACGCCGCCTCGGCGCCGACGGGAGCAGGGCGATGAAGTACCTGCTAATGGGTCTGATCAGGGTCTACCAGTGGACCATCAGCCCACTGCTCGGTCCGGTGTGCCGTTACTACCCGTCCTGCTCGCACTACGGCTTCGAGGCCGTGAAGACGCACGGGGCGGTGAAGGGCGGCGCCCTGACCGCGTGGCGCATCCTGCGCTGCAATCCGTGGACTCCCGGCGGGGTCGATCATGTCCCGCCGCGCAAGCATCCGGTGTGGCACCGCCGGCTGCGGGACCGGCTGAAGGGCCGGTCCGCCGCCGACCAGCCGGTGATCATGCCCCCCGCCGGTCCGGACCCAGAGGGCCCGGCGACCATTGGCCCCATGGGGCCAATCCCAATGTCCAAGGAGCCTGACCGGTGACCTTCTCCTTCCTCAACCCCCTGTACACAGCGGTGTCCTGGATCATCGTCCAGTTCCACTCGCTGTACAGCCACGTCTTCAATCCGGATGGTGGCTGGGCCTGGGGTCTGGCCATCGCCTCGATGGTGGTCGTCATCCGGATCTGCCTGATCCCGCTCTTCGTGAAGCAGATCAAGGCGACCCGGGCCATGCAGGCGATCCAGCCGAAGATGAAGGCCATCCAGGAGCGGTACAAGAACGACCGCCAGCGCCAGTCCGAAGAGATGATGAAGCTGTACAAGGAGGCGGGTACCAACCCGTTCTCCAGCTGCCTTCCCATCCTCGTGCAGGCGCCGTTCTTCACCGCGCTCTACGGCGTGCTGGCCTCGGTCGCCAAGGGCCACGAGATCGGCGTGATCAACGGCGACCTGCTGGTGAGCGCCGGCAAGGCGCACATCTTCGGCGCTCCGCTGTCGGCCACCTTCGTGAGCAGCAGCGAGGTCAGCGTCAAGATCGTCGTCGCCGTGATGATCATCATGATGTCGGCGTCGCAGTTCATCACCCAGCGCCAGCTGATGACGAAGAACGTCGACCTCAGCGTGAAGACGCCGTTCATGCAGCAGCAGAAGATGCTGATGTACGTCTTCCCGATCATGTTCGCCGTGATGGGCATCAACTTCCCGGTCGGTGTCCTGGTCTACTGGCTGACCACCAACGTCTGGTCGATGGGCCAGCAGCTGATCGTCATCCGCAACAACCCGACGCCGGGCAGCAAGGCCTGGGACGAGCGTCAGGTCCGGCTGAAGAAGGCCGGCCGGCTGAACCCGGACGGCTCGGTCATCAAGGGCCCGCTGTTCGGCCTGCTCCCCGCGAAGAAGTCGGCCGTCAGCGCCGAGACCGTGGTCGAGGAGTCGGTGCAGGTGCGCCGGCAGCAGCCGCGGAAGCAGAGCAAGTCGCAGCGCCAGCACACCGGCGGCCAGCCGGCGAGCCTGACCAAGGACGCCCCGGCCGAGCAGCCCGCCGACGCCGCCCCGGCGGACTCCGCGAGCACCGGCACGTCCGGCGGTACCGGTGCGGCCAAGCAGACCGCGGCGCGTCCGGCGGGTGCCAAGTCGGGTCCGGCCCGTCCGCAGGGCGGCCGGCAGCAGCCCAAGCGCGGCGGTCAGCGGCCGAAGAAGAAGTGACCGGTCCGCTCCGGACCGTTCCCGCGGCCCCCTGAACCTCGTTACCGGCCCACCACCCGGGCCCATCTCCGAAGGAGTCCATCAGTGACGGAAGGCATCACCTCCGCCGTCGAGGCCGAGGCCGCCGCCAGCGCCGACGAGAGCCTCATCACCCGCCTGGAGCAGGAGGGCGACATCGCGGCGGACTACCTGGAGGGTCTGCTCGACATCGCCGATCTCGACGGTGACATCGACATGGACGTCGAGGGTGACCGCGCCCTGGTCTCCATCGTCAGCGACGGCAACGACCGCTCCCTGCAGCGGCTGGTCGGCCAGGACGGCGAGGTGCTGGAGGCGCTGCAGGAGCTGACCCGGTTGGCCGTCCACCGGGAGACCGGCGAGCGCAGCCGCCTCATGCTGGACATCGCCGGCTTCCGGGCTCGCAAGCGCTCGGAGCTGGCGACCCTCGGGTCGCAGGCGGCCGATCAGGTGAAGAGCTCGGGGGAGCAGGTCAAGCTGCGTCCGATGACCCCGTTCGAGCGCAAGGTCGTCCATGACGCGGTGGCCGCGGCCGGTCTGCGCAGCGAGTCGGAGGGCGAGGAGCCCCAGCGGTGCGTGGTCGTGCTGCCGGCCTGACGGCAGGGTGACCGTCGGCGGCTTGGGCGGTCGACATGCGACACGAGGACCCGACCCCGTCCGCCACGCGCGGGCGGGGTCGTCGTCCCTTCGCGTCGTCCCTTCGCGGGGCCGTGGCCCGGCGAGAGATGTTTCACGTGAAACGGTGCAGGAGCGGGTCGGTGGATCCGGGGAGCGGAGAGTTCGAGATGGACACGGAGAGCGCGCCTGCCGGCGGGCCGGGGACGGGCGACGGCGGTCCGGGTGCCGAGGACGCGGCCGTCGGCGGGCGTCCGGCGGTCGAGCCGCCGCCCGCGCCGCCGGCCGTCGCACGGGAGGTCTTCGGCGAGCGGTACGACGCCGCGGTCCGTTACACCGAGCTGCTGGCGACCGCGGGGGTGACCCGGGGGCTGATCGGGCCGCGCGAGGTGCCCCGGCTCTGGGACCGCCATGTGCTGAACTGCGCCGTCCTCGCCGAGCTGCTGCCGGCCGGGACCACGCTCTGCGACGTCGGCTCCGGTGCCGGTCTGCCCGGTATCCCGGTGGCGCTGGCGCGGCCGGACGTCTCGGTGACCCTGCTGGAGCCGCTGCTGCGGCGCACCACCTTCCTGGAGGAGGTGGTCCGCGAGCTGGGGCTGGAGAACGTCACCGTGCTGCGCGGCCGGGCCGAGGAGATGGTCGGCAAGCTGGCGGTGGACGTGGTGACCGCGCGCGCGGTGGCGCCGATGGAGCGGCTGGCCGGCTGGGGGCTGCCGCTGCTGCGGCCGCACGGCCAGATGCTGGCGCTCAAGGGCGACAGCGCCGAGCAGGAGCTGGCCGACTCCCGGGCCGGGCTGGCGAAGCTCGGCGCGGTCGAGTGGGCGGTGATCGCGGTCGGCGAGGGCACCCTGGAGACCTCGACCCGGGTGGTCCAGGTCAAGGTGGGGGAGAGCCCGGGCGGCGTGAAGGCGGCGACCCGCCGGGCCAGGGCGGCGGCCAGGGCCGGCCGCTCCGGCGCCCCGGCGCGCGGTGCGGACCGCGGCCGGACGCCCCGGCGGCGCGGCCGCTGAGCCGGACGTGATGCCTGCCACGGGCGGGGAGGTCCTCCGACCTCCCCGCCCGTGGCGTTCCCGGGGATCGACGGCATCCGGGTGACGGGCGGGCGGACGACAGGACGACATCGGACCACCGGAGTGTCGCATCGTCAGAATTCCGACATTGCGGGCATGGTGTTTCACGTGAAACGTCGCTCTCTCCTCTCGGGAATCCTCGCGCGCAGCCGGGCGGCGACTGTTGCCGCTCCGGTTTCACGTGAAACACTGAGCCCCATGCAGGACTCGGAGACCATCGACCAGATCGATGACACGCCCATCGCGCGTGCTGCCCAGGCTGCGGTCCAGGCCATCGGCCGAGCGGGCGAGGGACTGCCCCGCCCCGCGGCCACCCGGGTGATGGTGGTGGCCAACCAGAAGGGCGGGGTGGGCAAGACCACCACCACCGTCAACCTCGCCGCCTCGCTGGCCATGCACGGCCTGCGCGTCCTGGTGATCGACCTCGACCCGCAGGGCAACGCCTCGACCGCGCTCGGCATCGACCACCACGCCGAGGTGCCCTCGATCTACGACGTCCTGGTGGAGGGCAAGCCGCTGGCCGACGTGGTGCAGCCGGTGGTCGAGGTCGAGGGACTGTTCTGCGTCCCCGCCACCATCGACCTGGCCGGCGCCGAGATCGAGCTGGTGTCGCTGGTCGCCCGGGAGAGCCGGCTGCAGCGCGCCATCGCCGCCTACGAGCAGCCGCTGGACTACATCCTGATCGACTGTCCGCCCTCGCTGGGCCTGTTGACGGTCAACGCCCTGGTCGCCGGCCAGGAGGTGCTGATCCCGATCCAGTGCGAGTACTACGCGCTGGAGGGTCTCGGCCAGCTGCTGCGCAACGTGGAGCTGGTCCGGGCACACCTCAACCAGGCGCTGCACGTCTCCACCATCCTGCTCACCATGTACGACGCCAGGACCAGGCTGGCGGCCCAGGTGGCGGAGGAGGTCCGGACGCACTTCCAGCAGGAGGTCCTGCACACCGCGATCCCGCGCTCGGTCCGCATCTCGGAGGCGCCCAGCTACGGTCAGACGGTGCTCACCTACGACCCGGGCTCCACCGGCGCGCTCTCCTACCTGGAGGCCGCCCGGGAGCTGGCGCTGCGGGCGGTGCCCGCGGGGGCCGGCGGCTCGTTGGTGGGGCAGCAGCGGGACGGTTCGGGGCAGGGTGCCCCGGGGGCACAGCACGGTACGACGGAGGGCAATCGGTGAGTGGTGGTCGCAGGGGTCTGGGACGGGGGCTGGGGGCGCTGATCGGCCCCGCCGCCCCGGCGGGCGGTGGAGCCGGGACCGGCACCGCGGCGCAGCCGGCGGCGGCCCCGGTGGTCCCGTCCGGGGCGGTCTCGCCGGCCGCGGTGCCGGTGTTGCCGTCCGGCCGGGGAACGCTGGCGGCCAAGGCGGCCGCGGAGAGCCTGCGGGAGCAGGCCGCCGGGGCGGAACCGGCGGCGCCGGCCGGCGCCTACTTCGCCGAGCTGCCGCTGGACGCGATCACCCCGAACCCGCGCCAGCCGCGCGAGGTGTTCGACGAGGACAAGCTGAGCGAGCTGGTCACCTCGATCAAGGAGGTGGGTCTGCTCCAGCCGGTGGTGGTGCGCCAGGTGGCGCCCGGACGCTTCGAGCTCATCATGGGCGAGCGGCGCTGGCGGGCCTCCCGGGAGGCCGGGCTGGAGCTGATCCCGGCGATCGTCCGGGCCACCGAGGACGACAAGCTGCTGCTGGACGCCCTGCTGGAGAACCTGCACCGGGCCGAGCTGAACGCGCTGGAGGAGGCGGCCGCCTACGACCAGCTGCTGCGGGACTTCTCCTGCACCCACGAGGAGCTGGCCGACCGGATCGGCCGCTCGCGTTCGCACGTGTCCAACACCCTGCGGATGCTGAAGCTCTCGCCGAAGGTGCAGCGCCGGCTGGTCGCCGGGACGATCACGGCCGGGCACGCCCGGGCGATCGTCGGGCTCGCGGTCCCCGAGCAGCAGGAGGAACTCGCCACCCGGGTGATCGCCGAGGGGCTCACCGTCCGGATGACCGAGGAACTCGTCCTGCTGATGAAGAGCGAGGAACCGACGCCCAAGCGCTCGGCCGCGCCCAAGGCGGGCAGGATCCTCTCACCGGCCTTCAACGACCTGGCGAGCCGGCTCTCCGACCGCTTCGACACCCGGGTGAAGGTCGAGGTCTCGCAGCGGGGCGGCAAGCTCGGCAAGGGCAAGGTCGTCCTGGAGTTCGGCTCGGTGGAGGACCTCAACCGGATCCTGGACAGCATGGCGCCCGGCGACGACGGGCTGCGGTTGTCGCAGGGCTGAGCCGGGTCGGCACCGCGGTGGCGATGATGGGTGCATGTTCCGCGTGAGCGCTGTTTCACGTGGAACATGCACCCGTCGGCGTTCGGGGGGAATGCTCGACTGTGGAGTGGACGAGGAGGTGCGGGGCATGGGACGCCGGATCGTTCCGCTGACGCTGGACAACCTCGCGGATCTGCCGTCGACCTGCCGCTCCTGTGTGTTCTGGGAGCTGGACCCGGTCAGTGGCCGGGCGGCGGTCGAGTCCGGCAAGCCCGAGCTGGAGAAGGAGGGGTGGATCTCCGCCGTCCTGCTGGAATGGGGGTCCTGCGGCCGGGTGGTCTACGTGGACGACCAGCCGGCCGGCTTCGTGCTCTACGCCCCGCCGGCGTATGTGCCGCGGGCGCAGTCCTTCCCGACCAGCCCGGTCTCCTCGGACGCCGTTCAGCTGATGGTCAGCCGGGTGCTGCCGGGCTTCCAGCGGCAGGGGATCGGGCGGGTGCTGGTGCAGACGGTGGCCAAGGACCTGCTGGGCCGGGGGTTCCGGGCGATCGAGGCCTTCGGCGCGGTGGGGCGCCGGCCGGTCAGCTGTGTGCTGCCGGCCGAGCACCTGCTGGCGGTGGGCTTCAAGACGGTCCGCCCGCACCACCGCTACCCGCGGCTCCGGCTGGAGGCGCGGACCACGCTCTCCTGGCGGGGGGACGTCGAGGGGGCGCTGGAGCGGCTGCTGGGCGGCGGGCGGAAGGAACCGGCGCTGCGGCCGTTCTGAGCACGGTTCTCCGGGCGAGCGCGGCAACGGACGAGGGCCGGCAACGGACGAGGGCGGGACTCCCGGTGGGGAGTCCCGCCCTCGCGGCGTCCTGGGGAGCGGCCTCAGATCAGGCCGTCCAGCTCGCGCAGCAGCGCGGCCTTCGGACGGGCACCGGTGATCTGCTTCACCGGCTCGCCGTTCTTGAAGAGGATCAGCGTCGGGATGGAGATGACGTTGTACGTCGCGGCGGTCTGCTGGTTGGCGTCGACGTCCAGCTTGGCGATCGTCAGCTTGTCCTTCTCGTCGGCCGCGATCTCCTCCAGGACCGGGGCCACCTGGCGGCACGGGCCGCACCATTCGGCCCAGAAGTCGACGAGGACGGGCTTGTCGCTCTTGAGGACGTCGGCATCGAACGTCGCGTCGGTCACGGTGGTGGTGGCGCCGGCCACGGTCACTCCTAAGGGTCAAACGGGAGGGGGGCTCTGCCAGGTCTACAACACCGCGCGGGGCGGTTCTGTTTCGGCCCGGCGGGGTGGGCGTGTTTCACGTGGAACACACCCACCCGGACGGTGGGGTCGGTGGGGTCAGACCGCGACGGTGGCGGCCTGGGCCTCCAGGTCGGCCAGCGAGGCCAGGTAGCGCTCGGCGTCCAGGGCGGCGGAGCAGCCGGTGCCGGAGGCGGTGATGGCCTGGCGGTAGGTGTGGTCGACGACGTCGCCGGCGGCGAAGACACCCGGGATGTTGGTGCGGGTGGAGGGGGACTCGACCTTGAGGTAGCCCTCGGCGTCGAGGTCCAGCTGGCCCTTGAAGAGCTCGGTGCGCGGGTCGTGGCCGATGGCGATGAACAGGCCGGTGACCGGGAGCTCACGGGTCTCGCCGGTGGTGGTGTCGCGCAGGGTGACACCGGACAGCTTGGGGTCGCCGTGGATGGCCTCGACCGCGCTGTCCCACTCGAAGCTGATCTTCTCGTCGGCGAAGGCGCGCTCCTGCATCGCCTTGGAGGCGCGCAGGGTGTCCCGGCGGTGGATGACCTTGACGCTGCGGGCGAAGCGGGAGAGGAAGGTCGCCTCCTCCAGGGCGGTGTCGCCGCCGCCGACCACCGCGATGTCCTGGTCGCGGAAGAAGAAGCCGTCACAGGTGGCGCACCAGGAGACGCCGCGGCCGGAGAGCGTGTCCTCGTTGGGCAGGCCCAGCTTGCGGTGCTGGGAGCCGGTGGTGACGATCACGGCGCGGGCCTTGTGGACGTTGCCCTCGGAGTCGGTGACGGTCTTGACGTCACCGGTGAGGTCCACGGCGACGATGTCGTCCGGGATCAGCTCGGCACCGAAGCGCTCGGCCTGCGCCCGCATGTTGTCCATCAGCTCCGGGCCCATGATGCCGTCCCGGAAGCCCGGGAAGTTCTCGACCTCGGTGGTGTTCATCAGCGCGCCACCGGCGGTGACGGCACCCTCGAAGACCAGCGGATTGAGGGAGGCACGGGCCGTGTAGAGCGCAGCCGTGTAGCCGGCCGGGCCGGAACCGATGATGATCACGTTACGGACGTCGCTCACTGCATCTCCTGGTTCGCATCGCGACCCGCGTTTGCTGCGGGGAGGGCGGTCCTGCTCCGCCGCCCGGGACAACGACTGACCAGTGTCTCGCATTCCCAGGAGGATCAGTACCAGGTGCCCGCACTCTGGGAGTGTCGCGCGGCCGACGGCATGGATCGCACGGGAACCATCGGTCAGCCGGCCGGGACGGTGCGGTGCAGCAGGAGCCCGCAGTCGGCGGAGCGGAGGTAGACGTCGAGCTGGTCGGAACGGCCGGGCAGGGCGTAGACGAGGAGCTCGGCGGGGGTGCCGGCGTAACTGCCGCGGCCGGTGGCCAGCAGGGCGGCGGTGCTGGGCGGCGGGCAGGCCGGTGCGGAGCGGCCGCCGCCGGACAGGCCCTGGCCGCTCCCGGCGGGCGGGGCGGCGCTCACGTCGGAGCCGCTCGCGGAACCGGCATCGGCGCCGGCGCCGATGGAGGGCTTGGCGGGCAGGACGGGCCGGCCGCCGGCGGTTTCGGCGAGCAGCTCCCGGACCTGTGCGGTGAGCTGCTCCTCCCGGTAGACGGTGCCGTAGGGGGCCGGGTCGGCCTTGGCGGCGGCCGAGGTGCTCGGGGCGGCGGCGTTGGCGGCGACGGTGGAGTCGTGCTTCGGTGAGTGGGCGGAGAGCGACAGGAAGGCGCCGCCGAGGCCGAGGACGAGCAGCGCGGCGGCCGAGCCGAGCAGCAGGGTCCGGCGGCGCCGGGGGCGGGCGGTCCGGCCCGGTCCGGTGGCGGCGGCGGGCCGGGCCGGCGGGGCGGTCGGCGGGGCCGGCAGCGGGGCCGGCAGGGGAGAGGCCGGGGAGGGCACAGCGGCGTCCTGGGCCGCCGCGGCCACGAGGGCGGCGTCGATCCGGGCGGCGACGTCGGCCGGCATGGCCGGGGGCTCGTCCTCGGCGAGCAGCAGTCGCACCTCGGCGAGCGCGGCCAGGGTCTCCCGGCACTCGGCGCAGCCGGTCAGGTGCCCGCGCAGCGCATCGGTGTCGGCGGGCGGGAGCAGGTCCTCGGCGAGGTCGGCCAGCTCGTCGACGGAGGGGTGCGCGTCCGCGGCGGGGTCGGGGGAGGAGAGGGGCGCCGTCATCGCGTGCTCGCGTCTCCTTCCAGAATCGGCCGGGCTGGGTCCGGGACTGTCCCTGTGACGGTACGGGGCCCGGGTGGGTTCCCGGGTGGGCGGCCGGCGCCGGGGGCGGCGGACGTTGTTTCACGTGAAACATCGGCGGCCCGGGCCGCGGCGCCCGACCCGGCGCCGTCCTCGGCGCGCTCTTCCGCGCGCTCCTCGCGCAGGTGCCGGACGAGTGGCAGCAGCCGGGCGCGGCCCCGGGCGCAGCGGCTCTTCACCGTGCCGACCGGTACTCCCAGCAGCGCGGCGGCCTCGGCGACGGGGTAGCCCTGCATGTCGACCAGGACGAGCGCGGCCCGCTGCTCGGCGGGCAGCTCGGCGAGCGCGGCGGACACCTCGCGGTGCACCTCGGCGCGGACCACCGGGGAGTCGGCCGGCTCGGCGGAGCCGACCAGGGCGTCCAGCCGCCGCGGGTCGTCGTCGAGCGGCTTGGTCCTGCGGGTGGCGGTGCGCCGGGCGCGGTCGAGGCAGGCGTTGACCACGATCCGGTGCAGCCAGGTGGTGACGGCCGAGCGGCCCTGGAAGGTGCGGGCGGAGCGGAAGGCCGAGACCAGGGCGTCCTGCAGGGCGTCGGCGGCCTCCTCGCGGTCGCCGAGGGTGCGCAGCGCGACGGCCCAGAGCCGGTCGCGGTGGCGGTTCACCAGGAGGCCGAAGGCCTCCCGGTCGCCCGCGACGTGCCGGGAGAGGAGCGCCGCGTCGTCGTCGCGCCCCGGTCCGTCCTCCGCCACGTCCACCCCTCGCCGTTCGTGCCGCGCCGCCGCTCCGCTCCGCGGGTCAGCCGAAGACCTTCGCGTCCAGGACGTGGGCCTGGTACTTGCCCGCGTCCTTGGTGCCGGACGGGTTCTGGGACAGGCTGGTCAGCCAGACCAGGACGTAGCGGGTGGTGACCGGCTCGTCCAGCTCGTACTCGATGGTGGTGCCGGCCTGCTTGCCGAGGACCGTGAAGTCGCCCGGCCGCGCCGTCGGCGGGTTGGCGACGTTCTTGCCCGGGACCCGGAGCTCGGCCGTGGTGGGGGTGCCGAACTTGAGGGCCACCTTGGAGACCGGCTGCGCCGAGCCGAGGTCGAGCAGCAGCCCGGTGCCTTCCTTCGTCCTCGGGAAGGGGTCGTTGTACCAGTTGGTGATCCACTCGGTGCTCGGGTCCCCGTCGATCGCCTTGGGCAGGCTGGAGGAGCCTTCCGGGCCGTCGCCCAGCGGGTTGAAGGAGATCGCCTCCTTGACCGCGATCGGCACCGGGTCGTGGGTCGCCGCGTGGGCGCTGGGGGTGGCGGTGGTGCTGCTGGGCTGGGGGACCGCGGCGGCGGTGCTCCCCGGGCGCATGCTGTCCACCAGCTGCCAGGAGGCCACGCCGATGGCGCCGAGGGCGACCGTCCAGGCGGTCACCTTGACCACCCGGCGCAGCCGCCGTCCGGCGCGCCGCACCGGGGCCGCCACCGGGGCGGGCGCGGTGCCGGGGGCGGCGACCACCCGGGTCGGGTTGGGCGCGGTCGGCAGGGCGTGGGTGTTGTGCCGCGGCGGGTTGGTGAAGACCGGCAGCTCGGGCTCGGGCTGGCGGATCCGCGGCATCAGCGCGATCGCCCGGGCGAGGGCCTCGGGGGTGGTGATCGGCTCGGCGTGGTGCGGCGGGTGGTCGAGCAGGGCCCGGGCGGCCAGCTCGGACAGGCCCTTGTGGACCCCGGCCCGGACCTGGTCGGGCGCGACCTCGCCGATGTTCCTGGGCAGGCCCTGGAGGTCGTAGCGGTCCTCGGGGTAGGGCCAGCGGTGGGTGAGCGCGGCGAACAGCAGGGCGCCGATGGCCCGGGTGTCGGAGCGCTCGGCGTCCTCGGTGTCCTCGGTGGGCAGGCCGCGCAGGGCGGCGTCCACCGCGATGCCGTTGATCCGGTACTGACCGCTGTCGGTGCGCAGCACGCAGCGCGGGGTGAGCCGCAGGTGGGCCTGGCCGCGCCGGTGGGCGGCGGCCACCGCGTCGGTGACCTGGCGGACCATCTGGTAGGCCTCGTGCGGCTCCATCGGGCCGTCGGCGAGCAGCTTGGCGAGGTCGGAGGCGTGCGGCAGCCACTCGCGCACGACGTAGACCAGCTCGCCCTCTTGGACGGCGTCCAGGACCTGGACGAAGCGCGGGTCGCCGAGCAGGGCGGCGGACTTGGCGGCGGCCAGCACCTTGCGGGCGCGCTGGTGGCCGGCGGCCATCAGGTGGACGCCGACGGCGCGGCGCAGCTTCTCGTCGACCGCGCGCCAGCTGCTGAAGGTCTCGGTGGAGGAGATGCACTCCTCCAGCCGGTAGCGGTGGCCGATGAGGTCGCCGCTGTGCCGCAGCGGGGCGGGCAGGGTCTGCGGGAGGGTGGCGGTGTCCCGGGGGTCGTGGGTGGGCTGCGGGTCCCGGGGCGGGCGCTTGGCGGCGGGGCGGTCGGTGGACCTGGCGGACCCGGCGGATTCGGCGGCCCGGCGGGCGGCGTCACCGGCGGCCAGTTCGGCGGCGATCTCGGTGGCCGAGAGCGGGGCGGTGATCTCCGAGGTCTCCTCGGCGACGGCCGGGGCCTCGGAGGCCGGTCCGCCGTCCTCGGCGGGCTCCTCGGCGTCGGCGGTACCGGCGTCGGCGTCCGTGTCGTGCTCGTCGGCGGGTTCGCCTCCGGACGCGCCCTTCGCGGAGACCGGTGCCTTCCCGGTGGCCGCCGTCTTCCCGGCGCCCGTGGAGGCCTT
Source organism: Kitasatospora sp. NPDC057595 (assembly GCF_042800875.1). Lineage (NCBI taxonomy): Bacteria > Bacillati > Actinomycetota > Actinomycetes > Kitasatosporales > Streptomycetaceae > Kitasatospora > Kitasatospora sp. NPDC057595. Next base: position 132,460 of record NZ_JBHVGL010000009.1, read on the forward strand.
CCCGGCGCTCTTGGCGGAGCGCTCGTCGGTCGAGGAGCCGGCCGCGGTGGCCCGGGCCGTGCCGTCGGCGAGTTCGTCGATCGCCGCGGCCAGCGCGGCCTCGTCCGCCGCGCCGTCAGCTGCTGACGTGTCGACGACCGCCTTGGTGCCATCAGCCACCGTGGTCCAGCCTCCCCTTGTGTCGCCCCGGGCCTGAGAGAGAGTCGTGCGGAGCGCTTCGGCCGGTGGCCCCGGTGCTCCAGGACAATTGTGCCCACTGTTCTCCACCGGGTACGACCGCCGAAAGGTCTGCGCGGTTGCCTGTTGGTGGAGAGATGTGATGCAGATCGGCATCGGGCCGCCGGGCGCCGGCCCGGGACGGTCCGGGGAGCGCGGCGGCCCGATGCCGGGTCAGCGGCCCAGTCGGCCGCGCACCATACCCAGCATGGCGTTCAGCTCCTCGATCCGCAGCCGCTTGGCGATGAGCACGAAGACGGCCAGCTGGAGGCCGCCGGCCAGCACGACGGTCAGCACGGCCCCGGCCCAGCCACCGACCACCCGGGTGATCGCGAGGCTCGCGCCCAGCCCCACCAGGGCCGCCGGGACGGAGGCCGTGGCGAGCCGGGAGTAGGTCTTGCCGATCCGCTTGGTGTCCAGGCCGCCGATCTTCTTCTTCAGCTTGGGCACCGCGACCGTCACCCCGACGGCGTAGGCGAGGCCGTAGCCGAGCGCCATTCCGGTGACCGTCCACTCGGCGGGCAGCAGCACCCAGCAGAGCAGCGAGAAGCCGGCCTGGCAGGCCGCCACCCAGACGGTGTTGGAGAACGGCGTGCGGGTGTCCTCGTAGGCGTAGAAGCCGCGGAGCATCACGTACTGCGCCGAGTAGGGGATCAGGCCCAGGGCGAAGGCGGAGAGCATCAGGCCCACGTTGCGGGCGTTGTCCAGGGCGGTGTCGCCGCCGCCCACCGCGTAGATGGCCTGGCCGATGGCCGGGCCGAGCGAGAGGAAGAGGAACGCCGCCGGGACGACCGCGACGGCCGTGGTGCGCAGCCCGTAGGAGAGGTCGTCGCGCACGGCGCCGGCGTCCTCGTCGGCGGCCGCGCGGGACAGCCGGGGCAGCACCGCGCTCATGATCGAGACGGTGATGACGGCCTGCGGGAGCTGCCAGATCAGCAGGGCGTTGGAGAAGGCCGCGAGGCCGACGCCGCCGTGGCCGCCCGCCTCGGCGTCACTGCCGGCGGCGGTGGCCAGCTGGGTGATGACCAGGAAGCCGGCCTGGTTGGCGAGCACGAAGAAGAACGTCCACTTGGCCAGCCGGGCCGCCTTGCCCAGACCGTGGCCGCGCCAGTCGAAGCGCGGGCGGAAGGAGAAGCCGGCCGCCCGCAGGTAGGGGATCATCGCCAGCGACTGCACCGCGAGGCCCACCAGGGTGCCGATGCCGAGCAGTCGGACACCCTCGGGGGTGATGGTCTCCGGGGTGACGTGGGTGCCGTCGAAGCCGCCGTAGACCCAGATGTAGGCACTGAAGGTGAAGATCACCACGATGTTGTTGAGGACCGGCGTCCACATCATCGCGCCGAACCGGCCGCGGGCGTTGAGGATCTGGCCCATCACCACGTGGATGCCCATGAAGAAGATGGTCGGCAGGCAGTACCGGGCCAGGGCCACGGTGGTGTCCGCGCGGGCCGGGTCCTCCATCATCGAGTGGGCGATCAGCTGGACGAGCACCGGTGCCCCGAGCACGGCCAGGAAGACCACGCCGGCCAGGCCGACCATCACCAGGGTGAGCAGCCGGTTGGCGTAGGCGGTGCCGCCGTCCGCGTCGTTCTTCATGCTGCGGACCAGCTGCGGCACGAAGACGGCGTTCAGCGCGCCGCCGCCGATCAGGATGTAGAGCAGGGTCGGCAGGGTGTTGGCCGCGTTGTAGGAGTCACCCATCACGGCGATGCCGATCGCGCCGGCGATCACCATGGTGCGCAGGAAGCCGGTGCCCCGGGAGACCAGGGTGCCGGCCGCCATGATCGCACTGGAGTTCAGCAGCGAGGCGACCTTGCCGCCGCCGGAGGTCTTCCCGGCGTCGTCCAGGGGGGCGGCGGGGGCGGACTGCTCCTCGGCCGCGAGGTCGGCGAGCGGCTCCACCGCGGGCGGCAGCTGCACCGCGGCCACCTGCATGGTGGCCTCGTCCTCGGCGAGCGGCGGGTCGAACTCGATCGGCGGGACGAAGGGGCGGTGCCCGTCCGGACCGTGGCCGCCGGGGTGGCCGCCGGGGCCGGGTCCGTACGGGGCCTGCGGTCCGTGCTGCGGTCCGTGCTGCCCCGGGTACGCGCCGGCCGGGGGGAACGGCGCGGGCGGGGCGGGCGGGACCGGCGCGGCGGGCGGCTGGGGGGCCGCCGGCTGCTGGGCGGGGGACTGCTGGGCCGGCGGGCGGGGCGCCTCGGCGGTCACCTGGTTCCCGCCGAACAGCGCGTCCACGCCGACGTACTCGGTCGACTCGGAGTCCCAGGCGGAGTGCGCCGGTCCGGGCTGCCACTGCGGCTCACCGCCCCAGCCGGGGGCCGGAGCACCCGGCGCACCCGGACCCGCGGGAGCGGCCGGACCCGCCGGGGCGGCGTCCCGCGGATGCCCGTCGCGCCAGCCGGCCGGCGCCGGGGTGTCCCAGCCGGGCTGCACCGGCGGCACCGGCGGGGAGAACGGCGTCGGCGGCACCGGCGCCGGGTAGTCACCGCCGTGCGGCGGTAGCTGCGGCGGCACGTCGTACGCGGCCGCCGGCTGCTGCGGCGCGGCGGGCCGGGCGGCCCGCAGGCCGTACGGGTCCTGCTCGCCAGGACCGCCCTGGTACGCGTCGGCCGCGTACGGGTCCTGGGCGTAGGTGTCGGCCACGTACCAGTCGCCGGACGGCGACTCGGCGCCCGGACGGACCTCTCCGCGGCCCGGAGGCCGCTCCTCGCTGCGCCCGGTCATGTCACCTCTTCGCTGTCGTGGGGGAGGCCGCCCCGGGGTCGGGCGGTATCGGCGGTGTCAAGGACCAACCTTCTCATCACTGGTGGCCCGATCCCGGCCATCCGCGCTGCCGTGGTGCGGTGTCCGAGCGGCCGGGCCGGCCCGGTCCGTGGCGGCGCCGGGGCCGTCGTCGCGCTCCGGCCCGTTCTCCGGCCCGTCCGCCGGGTCCTCGTCCGGTCCGTTCCCGGGGCCGTCGCCCGGTCCTCCGGCCGGTCCTTCGCCCGATCCGCCGTCCGGTCCGTCCGCCGGGGCGAGCGGCGCGTCGCCCTCGTCGTCGTGCGCCACCCGGCGCTTGCGCTGGCGCAGGAACCGCACGGCCGCGAGCAGGAGCAGCACCGCGCCGCCGCCGAAGACGTACAGCACGCCGTTGGTGACCGAGGTGACGTCGACCCGGAAGACCACCGGCTCGCCGTACGGCTTCGGGTCGGGCCCGGTGGTGTACAGCTGGGCGGTCATGCTCACCGGCCCGTTGTTCTTCGCCTCGGCCGGGAACCGCAGGGTGACGCTCTGCGAGGCGGGCAGCACCAGTTCCTCCGCCGGCATCTCGACCCGGAGCCGGTTGGGCTGGCCCGGGGTCAGCACCAGCTTGAGGTTGGTGACCGTCTGGGTGAGGTCGTTGCGGACGCTGACCTGGAGCACACCGGTGTCCCCGGCGAAGGTGATGACGCGCTTCGGCGGCACCTTCACCGCTTCGGTGAGTTCCTTGAGGTAGTGCTTCACGCCGGCGCGGTAGACGGTGCCGGCCGGGGCGTCGGCGCGCCACTCGGTCGACAGCGAGCGGACCATGGCCGCGCTGAACGGCCCGCGCACCCGCTGCGGCAGGGTCAGCACCCGCATCAGCGTGTCCAGGTCGGACTGGATCCCGGTCGTGGTGGTCAGGTCGGCGGCGGACAGCTCGGAGTCGCGGATCCGGGCCGGGTAGTCGGCGGGCGTCGGGACGGTGGTGTTGGCCTTGGGGTCGGGCGTCGCCCCGGCGAGCGCGTCCAGCTTCGCCGGCTCCAGCCACTTGCCGTCCTGGGCCGCCTGGAGGGCGTTGGCCAGCACCTTGGCGGTGCCGGCGGTGAGCTCGCGCGGCGGCATGACGAGCAGGCCGCGCGGGTTCTGCGGCTCCTGCCGGGAGATCACGAAGGTCTCGGCGAGGAACCGCTGCATCGCCAGGGTCTGGTTCTGCGGGGTCGCCAGGTCCTCCTCGAACAGCGAGGAGACCAGCTGGTCGGCGACCACCGCGGTCTGCCCGTTGCCGATCGGCCGGGTGGCCGCGGGGGTGTACTTCAGCGCGTCCGACTCGGGCATGCTCGCGCCGTTCACCAGCACCAGGCCGGCGCCGGCGCGCTGGGCGACCGAGGCGATCCGCTGGTCCAGGTAGCCCCGGTAGGGCCAGGCGACGTCGGCCCGGGTGTCCACCGAGAGCCGGCCCTCGACGGTCAGCCGGCCGGCGGTGGCGGCCTTGCCGAGCGCGGCGTCGATGCCCTCCAGCTCGGCGGCGTTGTGCGCGATCGAGGCGAGGTCCGGATCGGCGTAGGGCAGCGCCACCACCTGGGTGCCGGGCTTGGCGACGGCGGCCCGCAGCTTCTCCAGCCAGGCCGTGGCGGCGGCGGTGCCGGTGCCGCGGACCGTGTTGTCGTCCTTGGCCGCGTTGCCCTCGGTGCCGGGCTTCTGCACCCGGTAGTCCTTGGTCATCGCGAACGCGGTGTCCAGCAGGTCCGGGTCGACCACCCAGGTCAGCCCGGTCATCGTGGAGCCCGTCTCGACCAGCGCGTTCAGCCGGCCGCCGGGCGCGAACTCGGCGGCCAGGCTGTCGTCCCGCAGCACCGGGACGGTCTGGTCGTTGTCGGAGAGGGTCTGCGCGGCCAGCACGGGAGCGTGCACCAGCGGCCAGATGGTGGTGACCTTGGACGGCTGCGCCTCGGCCGGGGTCGGGTTGTAGGGCAGGAAGGTGCGGCTGATGCCCAGCGGGCGGTCGCGCGGGTTGTCGGTGGTCGAGCCCCAGACGTCCACCGCCAGCTCGTACACGCCCTCGGTGGTGAGCTGGAGGTCGGAGACGGCCACGCTCAGCGTGTACGGCTGGCTCTGGCCGGGGCCGAGCTCGTTCAGCGCGTACTGCGGGCTGTCCAGCGAGATGCCGTCCGATCCCTGCGGGGTGGTCCGGCTCACCACCCCGGCGAGCTCGCTGCGGGTGGTGAGCGGCTTGCCCGCCCAGGGCTTGCGGACCGTCGCGTGCGCGGACTTGAGGACGGACTTCCCGCCGTTGGTGACGTGCCCGGAGATGGTCACGATGCCGTTGGGGACGGCCACCGGCTTGTTCACCGACTCGATGGTCATCGTCACCGGGTACTCGGCGCTGACCGTCGACTCGGACACCTGGGCCGATCCGCCGGCCGCGGCGACCGGGGCCGCCGCGGCGGCCGGGAGGCCGGGCAGCGCCGTACCGAGCACCAGCGCGGCGCCGAGGGCACCGGCCAGCCGTCGGGCTGCTCGTCGCAGGATCCGCCGGGGGCGGTCGTCCACCCGCTGTTCCGGGTGCCGTGCCGGCTCACTCACGCGGTCCGCCCTCGCTCACGGGTTCGCCCTCGCCGTTCTCGATCGCTGCTGCTGGTGCCGTGCTGCTGCGGATGTTCCGCCGGCGGTGGTGGATGCCGTGAGGATCAGCCGTGAAGAAAACGTGGTCGCCCGTCGCCCGGGCGGCCATGACGGCGCACGGCACCGCGGCCCGCCGTCGGTGCCCCGGACTCGTTCCACCGGCATGGTAACGATGTGGTGAGGGGGGCGGTGTTGCGGGCCGGGGAGTGAGCGGGTGGAAACGCGCGGGCGGCCGGGCCGCCGGGCCACGTACCCTTGTGAGCCGTGTCCACTGCCAATGAGCCCACCGCCCACCCGACCGGCGCCCATCATTCCAGTTCCGCCGTCCAGGTCGTCCCCGGCCTGAGCGAGGCCCAGACCCTGGGGCTGCAGGAACTGCTGCGGGTGTCCCCGGTCGCCGACGAGATCGCCCGCCGGTTCCAGGCGGCCGGTCACCGGCTCGCGCTGGTCGGCGGCTCGGTCCGGGACGCCCTGCTGGGCCGGCTCGGCAACGACCTGGACTTCACCACCGACGCCCGCCCCGAGCAGGTGCTCAAGCTCGTCCGCGGCTGGGCCGACGCGGTCTGGGACGTCGGCATCGCCTTCGGCACGGTCGGCGCGCGCAAGGACACCCCGCAGGGCTCCTTCCTGATCGAGATCACCACCTACCGCTCCGAGGCGTACGACCGCACCTCCCGCAAGCCCGAGGTGACCTACGGCGACACCATCGGGGAGGACCTGGTCCGCCGCGACTTCACGGTCAACGCGATGGCCGTCGACCTGCCCGGCCGCGGCTTCGTCGACCCGCACCACGGCCTGGAGGACCTGGAGGCCCGGGTGCTGCGCACCCCCGCCACGCCCGAGGAGTCCTTCTCCGACGACCCGCTGCGGATGATGCGGGCCGCCCGGTTCGCCGCCCAGCTGGACTTCGACCCGGCCCCCGACGTGGTCGCCGCGATGACCGCGATGGCCGACCGGATCGCCATCGTCTCCGCCGAGCGGGTCCAGGCCGAGCTCAACAAGCTGCTGCTGGCCAAGCACCCGGTCAAGGGCCTGCGGCTGCTGGTCGACACCGGCCTGGCCGGCCACGTGCTGCCCGAGCTGCCCGCGCTGCAGCTGGAGCGCGACGAGCACCACCGGCACAAGGACGTCTACGAGCACTCGCTGACCGTCCTGGAGCAGGCCGTCGACCTGGAGCAGGACGGCCCGGACCTCACCCTGCGGCTGGCCGCGCTGCTGCACGACATCGGCAAGCCGCGCACCCGCCGCTTCGAGTCGGACGGCCGGGTCTCCTTCCACCACCACGAGGTGGTCGGCGCCAAGATGACCCGCAAGCGGATGCGTGACCTGAAGTACTCGAAGGAGCTCACCGAGGACGTCTCGCGCCTGGTGGAGCTGCACCTGCGCTTCCACGGCTACGGCGGCGGCGAGTGGACCGACTCGGCGGTGCGCCGCTACGTCACCGACGCCGGACCGCTGCTGGAGCGGCTGCACAAGCTGACCCGCTCGGACTGCACCACCCGGAACAAGAAGAAGGCCGCCGCGCTCTCCCGCACCTACGACGGACTGGAGGTGCGGATCGGCGAGCTCAAGGCGCAGGAGGAGCTGGACGCCGTCCGCCCGGCGCTGGACGGCAACCAGATCATGGAGCTGCTCGGCCTCAAGCCCGGCCCGATGGTCGGCAAGGCGTACAAGCACATGCTGGAGCTGCGGCTGGAGCACGGCCCGCTGGAGCACGAGGCCGCGGTGGCCGCGCTGCGCTCCTGGTGGGACGCCCAGCAGTAGGCCGTGTCCCGGGCCGCGGAGCGGTCGGCGGGGGCGGTCCCGGGTTCCTCCCGGGGCCGCCCCCGCCGCTTGCCAGGGGCTCAGAGCTTCTTCAGGCAGAGGACGAAGCTGAGCGCCTCGGTGCTGGACTCACGGGTGTAGGTGCTCTCGGTGCCGGTGACGTCGTCGCAGGCCTTCTCGTTGTCGCTGGTCGCGTAGACCTTCTTGAGCACCTTGTACTGGGCCCGGGTGTCGGAGCACGGCAGCATGGTGATCCGCGGGTTGGCGTCGTGGGTGGCCGAGGTGCCGTTCTCGTTGCGCAGGCAGTCGCCGGCCTTGGCGAAGTCGATGTCGCTGGGCACCTTGGAACCGGCCGACGGGGTCGGCAGGGTGATCGTCGGCACCGGCACCGGCGGCACCGAGGGGCTCGGCGCGTGGTTCGGCGAGAAGGTCGGCGCCGGGACGGTCACCGTGGTCGGCGTGGGCAGCACCAGCGGCCGGTACGGGTCGTCGTCGTGCCGGGCGCCGAGGAACGCGCCGGTCGCGATCAGGACGATCGTCGAGCCGATTCCGAGCACCGGCAGCAGCAGCATGAAGATGTGCGGGCGCCGGGTGAGCGGCACGCCCGGGTCGAGCTGCGGTCCGTGGGTGCCGGGCGCGGGCGGCGGCAGCTCCTTGATCCGGTTGTGGGCGGCGAGGTTCCGCAGCAGGGTGACCACGGTGAAGATCCCGGAGAGGTAGCCCCACCAGCCCTGGACCAGGGTGCGGGCCGACATGTCGCGGACCATCGCGGTGCCGCAGGTGCGGCAGTACGGTCCCGGCTGCTTCAGGAACCGCATGATGATGATGATGCCCTGGTGCCCCCGGACGGTGGTGTCGACGGCCGGGAAGCCGCCGCAGAACCGGCAGACCGGTCCGCCCGGGTGGGCGTAGCCGGCCGGCGCCGGATAGCCCCCGGCCTGCGGCGGGTAGCCCGCGGCCTGCGGCGGATAGGCGTAGCCGCCGGGCGGGGCCTGGTGGGGCACGCCGTAGCCGGGCGGCGCGGCCGGTGGCGGGGCGGCGGGGTAGCCGTAGCCGGCCGGCGCGGGGGCGGCCGGCGGCTGCGGGGCCGGGGCGCCGGCGTACGGGTTCCCGGTGGCGTACGGGTTGGCGCCGTCGGCGGGCGGCGTCGAGCCGTACGGCATCTGGGGCGGCGGCGGAACGGACAAGGGGATCCCCCGGAAGGAAGGTCGGGTGGCGGGCGGTCAGGACTTCTTGACCGGCGGGACGCCGGTGAGCGGGCCGAGGCAGAGCACGTACCGCTTCTTGTTCCAGCGGCGGCCGCTCTTGCCCGAGACGGTGCTGGTGGTGCCGGCGGTGCTTCGGCACTTGGTGGTGTCGGTGGTGGACTCGAACGCGGCCAGCACCTTGTAGTTCGCCTTGCTGTCGGTGCACTTGACCACCGAGACGTCGCGCGAGCCGGCGGCCCGGACGCAGTCGCCGGCCTTGGCGCCGCTGACGCTCGGGCCGCTGACGAAGTAGCCGACGATCAGGGTGATCACGCCCAGGACCAGGCCGGCCGCCTTCAGCCGGGCCTTGCCGTGGCCCTTCGCGGCCGGTGCGCCGGCCGGGAGCGGGGCGGCCGGCGGGTAGCCGTGCGGGGAGGGGTGGCCGTAGGGGGCCTGGGGGTACGGCTGGGCCGGGTAGGGCTGGGCCGGGTACTGCGCCGGGTAGGGCTGGGGCGGGTACGGCTGGGACTGGGCCGGGTACGGGGGAGCCGCCTGGGGCGGTCCGTACTGCTGGGGCACGGGCGCGCCGTAGGGCTGCGGGACCGGCGCGGGGCCGTACGGCTGTGGTGGTCCGTACGGATGTGGCGGTGTGCTCATCAGATTGTCCCCCGAGACAGACTGCTGTCGCTCCGACAGATCTGACGTACCTTAGCGACTCGCGCCGACGTCCCCGGGGAGCGGTCCGGTGCGACGGGCGGTGCGCAGGTAGAGCACGGCCGAGGCTCCGTACACCAGGGCCACGCCCAGCACGACCGGCACCGAGCGGCCGGAGAGCGGCAGCACCAGGGCGGTCACCAGGGCGGCGGCCACGAAGGCGACGTTGAAGAGCACGTCGTAGATGGCGAAGACCCGGCCCCGGTAGTCGTCCTCGACCGACTCCTGCACCACCGTGTCGGCGCAGATCTTGGTGCCCTGGGTGACCACGCCGAGCAGCAGCGCCGCGATCAGGCAGGGCACCAGGCGGAAGCCCAGCCCGAGCACGGGCACGAAGAGCACCGGCGCGGCCAGGCAGAGCGTCATCCAGCCGGCCAGCCCGAGCCGCCGGCTGCACCAGGGGCTGATCACCGCGGCGACGAAGAAGCCGGCCGCGGAGAGCCCGACCGCCTGGCCCAGGGTGGCCAGGCCGGCCGCGCTGTCGGTGGGGTCGTTGAAGGTGTAGCGGGCGAGCATCACCACGACCACGATCAGCACGCCGTAGCAGAACCGCGCCGCGGTGACGGCGGCCAGCGCGTGCGCCGCCGGACGGCGGTCGCGCACCAGGTGGGTGACGGCGGCCCGCAGCTCCCGGGCGGCCTGGACCAGCGCCTGGCCGAGCGCGGGGCGGTCCGGGTGGTGGGTGGGACCGAGCAGGTCGCGGTCCATCCGCAGCGCCGCCAGCGCGGCGGTCAGGTAGAGGACGGCGGCGAGGCAGACCAGGGCGGCGTCGGCCTTCGGCCCGGGGGGCATCACCTGGTGCAGCAGGAAGCCCAGCCCGCCGCCGCAGGCCGCCGCGACGGTGCCCAGGGTGGGGGAGAGGGCGTTGGCGGTGACCAGCTGCTCGCCGCGCACCACCCGGGGCAGCGCCGCCGACAGGCCGGCCAGGATGAACCGGTTGAGCGCGGTGACCAGCAGCGCGGAGGCGAAGAAGAGCCAGGTCGGGGCCTGGACCAGGAGCAGTCCGCCGGTGACCAGGCCGAGCCCGAAGCGGGCCAGGTTGCCCAGGTAGAGCACCTGGCGGCGGCGCCAGCGGTCCAGCAGCACACCGGCGAAGGGGCCGATCACCGAGAACGGCAGCAGCATCACGGCCAGCACCGAGGCGATGTCGGCCGGCGAGGACTGCTTCTCCGGGGAGAAGACCACGTAGGCCGCGAGGGAGACCTGGAAGACGCCGTCGGAGAGCTGGGACAGCACCCGGGCCGTCAGCAGCCGGCGGAAGTCACGGCCGCGCAGCAGGTCGAGGAGCGTGGCGCGGTGCGCGGCCCGGTGGGTACTGCCGTTCTCGGTGATCGCCACGTGCCCAGAGTGCCATGGAAGGGGCCGGTGTTTCACGTGAAACATTCGCCGGGAAAAGATGAACGGGCCCACGGCTGTCGACCGTGGGCCCGTTCGGAGTCCGAGCGGACCGGGCTCAGTGCCCGGAGGGGCTCAGATTCAGCGCTCGACCTCGCCGCGGATGAACTTCTCGACGTTCTCGCGGGCCTCGTCGTCGAAGTACTGGACCGGCGGGGACTTCATGAAGTACGAGGAGGCGGAGAGGATCGGGCCGCCGATGCCGCGGTCCTTGGCGATCTTCGCGGCGCGCACGGCGTCGATGATGACACCGGCGGAGTTCGGGGAGTCCCAGACCTCGAGCTTGTACTCCAGGTTCAGCGGGACGTCGCCGAACGCGCGGCCCTCCAGGCGGACGTAGGCCCACTTGCGGTCGTCCAGCCAGGCCACGTAGTCCGAGGGGCCGATGTGGACGTTGTTGGCGCCCAGCTCGCGGTCGCGGATCTGCGAGGTGACGGCCTGGGTCTTGGAGATCTTCTTGGACTCCAGGCGCTCGCGCTCGAGCATGTTCTTGAAGTCCATGTTGCCGCCGACGTTCAGCTGCATGGTGCGCTCGAGGATGACACCGCGGTCCTCGAACAGCTTGGCCATCACGCGGTGCGTGATGGTGGCGCCGACCTGGGACTTGATGTCGTCACCGACGATCGGCACGCCGGCCTCGGTGAACTTGTCCGCCCACTCCTTGGTGCCGGCGATGAACACCGGGAGGGCGTTCACGAAGGCGACCTTGGCGTCGATGGCGCACTGGGCGTAGAACTTGGCGGCCTGCTCGGAACCGACCGGCAGGTAGCAGACCAGGACGTCGACCTGGGCGTCCTTCAGGGCCTGGACGACGTCGACCGGGGCCTCGTCCGACTCCTCGATGGTCTCCCGGTAGTACTTGCCCAGACCGTCGAGGGTGTGGCCGCGCTGGACGGTGATGCCGGTCGGCGGCACGTCGCAGATCTTGATGGTGTTGTTCTCGGACGCCGTGATGGCGTGCGCGAGGTCCTGGCCGACCTTCTTGGCGTCGACGTCGAAGGCGGCGACGAACTCCACGTCACGGACGTGGTAGTCACCGAACTGGACGTGCATCAGCCCGGGGACCTTGCCGGCCGGGTCGGCGTCCTTGTAGTACTCGACACCCTGCACCAGCGACGTGGCGCAGTTGCCCACACCCACGATGGCTACGCGAACCGAACCCATTCCGGTTGCTCCCTGTGATCTCATGAGCGCCGCCGAGGGTCGGCGGGACTCGTCCTGCTTCTTCGATGACTGCTGACGGGCGCGTGACGCGCCCGCTCCTGCCGCGCGGCACAGGGCTGGCGCGGTGTCAGCGCTCCTGGTCGGAGCGCCCCGGGCGGTCGTACGGTGGCCCGGGCGGGTCCACGGACCCGTCCTCCTCGCCTCGGCCGTCCGAAGTCCTGGGTACTGAGGGGCCGGTCGTGCCGGCCGACGGGCCGGTGCGGCCGGTGCGGTTGGCCCGCTCGGTCTCGATCAGCTCGTTGAGCCAGCGGACCTCGCGCTCCACCGACTCCAGTCCGTGCCGCTGCAGCTCGACGGTGTAGTCGTCGAACCGCTCGCGGGCGCGGGCGAGCGAGTTGCGCATCCGCTCCAGGCGCTCCTCCAGCCGGCTGCGGCGGCCCTCCAGCACGCGCATCCGCACGGCCCGGTCGGTCTGGCCGAAGAAGGCGAAGTGCACGCCGAAGTGCTCGTCCTCCCAGGCGTCGGGGCCGGAGTCGGCGAGCAGTTCCTCGAACCGCTGCTTGCCCTCGGCGGAGAGCCGGTAGACGATCTTGGACCGCTTGCCGTTGAGCGCGGTGGCCGGGACGTACTCGACGTCAGGGTTGTCCTCGACCAGGAAACCCTGGGCCACCAGGCTCTTCAGACAGGGATAGAGCGTCCCGTAGGAGAACGCGCGGAACGAGCCGAGCAGGACGTTGAGCCGCTTGCGCAGCTCGTACCCGTGCATCGGGGCGTCGTGGAGCAGTCCGAGAACGGCGAACTCCAGCACTCCTGAGCGCCTGCCCACTGCTGTCGTCCTCCCTTCCCCGGCCGGTCCGCGACCCGCCTGGCTCGGCGGTATGTCGCTCCGATGTATCGGCTCGATATATCGAGAACAGTAAACCTGGCCCTTCGAACCGGCAAGAGGGACGCGCGTGAATGTGATCACAAGGCGACGCGCGGGTGTGCTTGGCAACGGGCGTGTAATGATCTGCTGCCGTTTTGCGGCTATTGGCGATTGATGCCCGATTGGTTCGGATTCCAGGCTGCGTACGCTGTCGCGTGTGCACGAGGACCACCTCCGGGGTTAGGTCGGTTGCGGGCATCGGACGTGGACCCTGCCTTCAGGCTCGACCGGCCTGGCGAGGAGTAGCTGGAACATGAGCGAACGACGGCGCAGGTCGCCAGGTGGCGACGGTCGTCCCCCGGGCGGAGACAACGGGCGAGCGGCGGGCCCCGGGCCCGACGAGCTCGGTTCGGAGGGCCTCGGCCGGCGCAGACCCCAGGGCGGGCGGGACACCGCCCAGCAGCCCCGGATGACCCGCGCCGAGATGCGCAAGGCGGCCCAGAAGGGCGGCCGGCGCGGTGGTGCGGAGGCCGGCGGCGCCGCCGCGGCCGCGGCCGGACGGGGCGCGGCTCCCGGCAAGAAGCGGTTCATCGACTACCCGCGCTTCGGCAAGCGGGGCTTCCGCCGCTGGCTGCCGTCCTGGCGGCAGTGGCTGAGCGGCGTCCTGCTCTTCGCCGCGGCCTGCGTGGGCGGGGTCTTCTACGTCTACCAGACGACCGAGATCCCCAAGCTCAACGCCCTGGTGGACGACCAGAACAACATCTACTACTGGGCCGACGGCACCGAGATGGTCCGCAAGGGTGAGACCAACCGGCAGATCGTCGAACTCGCCGACATCTCGCCCAATCTGCAGAACGCGGTCATCTCGGCGGAGAACTCGACCTTCCGCACCGACAGCGGCATCGACCCCAAGGGCATGATGCGCGCCGTGATCAACATGGCCAAGGGCGGACAGACCCAGGGTGCCTCGACGATCACCCAGCAGTACGTGAAGAACGCCTACCTGACGCAGGAGCAGACGCTCTCCCGCAAGCTCAAGGAGTTCTTCATCACCCTGAAGGTCAATCAGGAGTTCGAGAAGAACGACATCCTCAAGGGCTACCTGAACACCAGCTGGTTCGGCCGCGGCGCGACCGGCGCCCAGGCCGCCGCCCAGGCGTACTACGGCGTCAACGCCAAGGACCTGGACCTGTGCCAGAGCGCCATGCTGGCCGGCCTGCTCAAGGGCGCGTCGTTCTACGACCCGACCATCAAGGGCAACCACGACCGCGCTCAGGAGCGCTGGGCGTGGATCCTCGACCGGATGGTGGAGACCAAGAACACCACCGCCGAGGAACGGGCGAAGTGCACCACCTTCCCCGAGCCGATCAAGCAGGTCCCGCCGGCCAACATGAACGGCCAGATCAGCTACCTGGTCGAGACCGCCAACAAGTACGTCATGGCCAAGGACTCGTCGATCGACCAGCGGGCGATCGACAAGGGCGGCTTCAAGATCTACACGACCTTCCAGAAGGACAAGGTCGACGCCCTGAAGAAGGCCGTGGACGACGTCAAGGGCGAGACCCTCAACCCGCAGAAGCGCCCGGACAACGACAACTTCGTCCAGTTCGGCGCGGCCAGCATCGTGCCCAACGACGGTGCGATCGTCGCCCTCTACGGCGGTGACGGCGTGGAGAACGGCCACCACGACAACAACGCCGACGCCCAGGGCGTCCAGGTCGGCTCGACCTTCAAGCCGTTCGTGCTGGCCACCGCCATGCAGACCGGCGTGATGACCGCGACCGACGACAAGGGCAAGCCGAAGCGGATCAACGCCGACAGCCGCTACCTCTCCGACGACATGTCGGAGATCCGCAAGCCGGACGGCTCGCTGGTGATGGGGGACGACGGCAAGCCCTACCACCAGAAGAACGAGGAGAAGGGCCGACGCGGCTACGTCTCGCTGCGGATGGCCATGCAGTACTCCTACAACGTCCCCTTCGTCCAGCTGAACCAGGACGTCGGCGGCCAGAACGTCATGCAGATCGCCGAGGCGATGGGCATCCGCAAGGAGAACATCGAGAAGGAGTCGAAGACCACGACCTTCCCGCTCGGCGTCTCCACCATCAGCCCGATCCGGATGGCCGACGCCTACGCGACCTTCGCCGCCAGCGGCAAGCAGGCCGACCCGTACTCGGTCACCAAGGTGCTGATGGACGGCAAGGAGCGGCCCGGCTTCGGCAAGCACGAGACCAAGCAGGCGCTGGAGCCGGCCGTCGCCGACAACATCACCGATGTGCTGGTGAACGTGGCGAAGAACGGTACCGGTAAGAAGACCAACACCCTGGGCCGCCCGGTGGCCGGCAAGACCGGTACCACCGACGAGAACAAGTCGGCCTGGTGGGTCGGCTACACCCCGCAGCTGACCACCAGCGTGGCGATGTGGCGCGAGGACGCGGCCCACCCCGGGCGGCTCTCGCTGAACGGCACCGGCGGCAAGGACTCGGTGCACGGTGGTGACGTCCCGGCGGACGTCTTCACCCGGTACATGAAGGCCGCGCTGGCCAACGAGAAGAAGCTGGACTTCCCGACCCCGCAGCCGGTCGGCTCGCAGGTCGACTCCTCGGGTGCGCCCAGCACCGCCAGCGCCATGCCGACGCCGACCACGACCGAGACCGGGCCCACCGCCCCGACGGACCCGAACGCCGGCCAGCCGGTCCAGCCGCCGGCCAGCCAGGAGCCGGTCTGCGTCCCCGGCGTGGACTGCCCCGGCACCGTGCCCACCCAGCCGGCGCCGACCAAGACCAACCCGAACCCGGGCGGTGGCAACAACGGCGGCACCAACGGTGGCGGCACCACCGGCGGAGCCGGGGGCACCGGCGGCACCGGGACCGGTGGTGGCACCGGCGGCGGCACCGGAGGTACCGGCGGTACCAACGGCGGCACCGGTGGTGCGGGCACCGGCGGTGCGGGTGGCACGGGCGGCACCAACCCGTCGCCGAGCTGTCTGCCCGTCATCGGCTGCTCCTCGCCGACCACGCCGCCGACCACCGACCCGGGCGGCGGCGCCGGCGGGGCGACCGGCGGTCCGACCACCAGGCCGCCCAAGCCCAGCGGATCGGCCACGGCACCCCCGAACGGCAACGTGGCGGCCCAGTAGGGGCGCCGTCGGACGGTGACCGGAAACGGCGGTGGGGGGGGGGGGGGGGGCCCCCCCCCCCCCCGGGCCCCGTATGGTGGGGGTGGTGAGGGGGGGCCCGGGGCCCCGGGGCGGGGGCGGGGCGCCGCCCGAGGCCGGCCGCGGCGCCGGCCGGCCACCCGGCCCCCCCCGCCCCGCGCCCGCGCGGGCGCCACGTGGTGGCCGCGGGTGTGCGGGGTCCGCTAGGGGGGGTTGGGGGGCTCCGGGCCCCCCCCCACCGCCGTTTCGCCGTATTCGGAGCGATTCGTGCCGGTACCCCGGTGACCGGTGGCCCGGTCGGCGCCGTCCTGCCGCGGAAAAGGGGCAGGGGCATCCTCGTACGGGCGGGCGGGGTGCGGCAGGATGTCCGCCATGACGTCCAGCGTTCGTGACGAAGAGGCCCCGGCCGCGCCGCCGGTCGGTCCGCAGGCCAACACCGTGGTGGTGCCGGCGGACGAGGATCCGGTCGCGGCGGCCGGCAGCGAGGTGATCGGCGGCCCGCCCGGACGGCGCGCGCTGCTCGGTGTCTCCTGGTGGGTCCCGGCGCGCTTCCTGGCGCTGGTGGTGATCGTGGTCTCGGTGCTGGGCATGGCGCAGAAGCTGCCCTGCTACGACGCCGCCTGGTTCCAGCCCGGCTCGCCGCAGTACGTGCACGCCTGCTACAGCGACATCCCGCACCTGTTCTCCGGGCGCGGTTTCGCGGCCGGCCTGCACCCGTACGTGGACCGGATCCCGGGCACCACCGGTGACCTCCAGTTCCTGGAGTACCCGGTGCTGACCGGCCTGTTCATGCAGATCGCGGCCTGGCTGACGCCCGGCGGCGGGTCCCTGCACGACCAGGAGCGGTGGTTCTGGACGATCAACGCCGGTCTGCTGATGGCCTGCGCGGTGGTCGCCGTGGTCGCGCTCTCCCGCACCCACCGGCGCCGCCCCTGGGACGCGCTGATGTTCGCGCTGGCGCCGACCCTGCTGCTCAACGCCACCGTCAACTGGGACCTGCTGGCCGTCGCGCTGGCCGCCGTCGCACTGGCCTGGTGGTCCGGCTCGCGGCCGGCCTGGGCCGGGGTGTTCATCGGACTGGCCACCGCGGCCAAGCTCTACCCGGTGCTGCTGCTCGGCCCACTGGTGGTGCTCTGCTGGCGGGCCGGCCGCACCCGCGACCTGCGGGCCCTGCTCGGCGGCGCCGTCGGGACCTGGCTGCTGGTCAACCTGCCGATCATGATGGCCAACTGGCAGGGCTGGTCGACCTTCTACGTCTTCAGCAAGCACCGCACCGAGGACTACGGCTCGC
This sequence comes from Kitasatospora sp. NPDC057595, assembly GCF_042800875.1. Taxonomy (NCBI): domain Bacteria; kingdom Bacillati; phylum Actinomycetota; class Actinomycetes; order Kitasatosporales; family Streptomycetaceae; genus Kitasatospora; species Kitasatospora sp. NPDC057595. The sequence continues at coordinate 149,556 of NZ_JBHVGL010000009.1, forward strand.
TGTGGCTGATCCTCATGCAGAACCGGGGCGTGGGGCTGGCGAACCTCGACACCTTCATCGCCATCCTGATGCTGCTGAGCTGCGCGGGGATAGCGTGGCTCGGCCTCGCGGCGCCCCGCCGGCCGCGGGTGGTCCAGCTGGCCTTCCTGGTGGTGGCCGCCTTCGTGGTGTTCAACAAGGTCTACTCGCCGCAGTACGTGCTCTGGCTGCTGCCGCTCGCGGTGCTGGCCCGGCCGCGCTGGCGGGACATCCTGATCTGGCAGGCCTGCGAGGTGCTCTACACCCTGGGCATCTGGTCCCACCTGGGCTTCGTCACCGGGCCCAAGCAGCACGGCATCGGCGAGTCCTGGTACCACTTCGCGATCGTGCTGCACCTGCTCGGCACGCTCTACCTGGTCGGCATGGTGGTCCGGGACATCCTGCTGCCGGACCGCGACCCGGTGCGCTGGGACGGCAGCGACGACCCGTCCGGCGGGGTGCTGGACGGGGCGGCGGACGTCTTCGTGCTCGGCACCGCCCGCCGGCTGCGCGAGGAGGAGAGCTACGCCGGGTACGCGCCGGCCGGTCCCGAGGCGTGGCTCGACGAGCCGGCCGCCACGGAGCCGCCCGTCGCGGAAGCGGTCGCCGCGGAACCGGCCGCGGCGACGGAGCCGCCCGCCGCGGAACCGGCCGCGAAGGACTGACCGGCCGGACTCAGCGGTCCACCACGCGGTCGAAGTGCGTGGTGGTGTGCCGCACCTGCAGGCCGAGCTCGTCGCCGACCGCCGGCGGCTTGGCCTCGTTGTCCAGGAAGAGCAGCGAGACCTGCATGTGCGGCGGCTCGGCGAACCAGAGCTGCTTGCCGGCCCAGTGGTACGGCGACTTCGTCTTGTTGACGGTCGCCAGGCCGGCCCGGGCGATGCCCTTGGCCCGGGAGGACATGCCCTGCACGTACTTGGGCGCCTCCAGACCGATGCCGTGCGCGGTGCCGCCGGCGACCACCAGCAGGTGGCCGTCGGAGGGCGCCGGGTGCTGGCGGTAGCCGTAGCGGTCGCCCTTCTGGACCGGGGTGACGTCCAGCACCGTCGCCCGGACCTCCAGCGCGCCGTGGTCGCCCAGCCAGAGCCGGGTGCCGATCCGGGCCCGGAAGACGGTCTCCGGGAAGCGCTGGGCCAGCTGCTCCATGCCCGCCGCGCCGAGGTGGCTGACGAACACGGTGTGCACCGGGACGCCGGCGGCCCGGGCGGTCTCCACCCAGTACGCGACCTCGTCGACCGGGTTGGAGCCGTCCGGCCGGTCCATCGGCAGGTGCAGCGCCAGGCCCTCGAAGTGGACGCCCTCCAGCTCGGCGGCGACCGTGGTGAGGTCGGCCGCCGAGACGCCGTGCCGGCGCATGGTGGTCATGCACTCCACCACCACCCGGGCGCCGTGCAGCGCCCGCAGCGCGTCCACGCTCGCCACCGTCCGGATCACCCGGGCGTGCGGCAGCGGCAGCGCCTCCTCGCCCAGCCGGTAGGGGGTGAGCACCAGCAGCTCGCCGCCGTACCAGTCGGCCGCGTCGGCGGCCTCGTAGGCGGTGCCGACCGCCAGCACGCCGGTGCCGAGGAGGGTCGCCTCCTCGGCCAGCCGGTGGTTGCCCAAGCCGTAGCCGTTGCCCTTCGCCACCGGCACCAGGCCGGGGAACTCGGCCAGCACGGAGCGCTGGTGGGTACGCCAGCGTTCGGTGTCGAGGTAGAGCGACAGCGTCATCGGGTCATCTCCCAGGGGGTGTTGGGCACGGCTGCTCGGTGGCTCGGCGAGCGCTGCTCAGCGGCGCGACATGTAGAGGTCGAGGGCCTTGTGCAGCAGCTTGTTGAGCGGGAAGTCCCACTCGCCGAGGTACTCGGCGGCCTGGCCGCCGGTGCCGACCTTGAACTGGATCAGGCCGAACAGGTGGTCGTTCTCGTCCAGGGTGTCGGAGATGCCGCGCAGGTCGTACACCCCGCCGCCGAGGGCGTAGGAGTCGCGCATCATCCGCCACTGGATCGCGTTCGACGGCTTGACCTCGCGCTTGTGGTTGGCCGAGGCGCCGTAGGAGTACCAGACGTGCTCGCCGACGACCAGCATCGTGGTCGCGGCCAGCGGCTCGCCCTCGTGGTAGGCGATGTACAGCCGCATCCGGTTGGGGTCCTCGGCGACGAGGGCCTTCCACATGCGCTGGAAGTAGGCCAGCGGGCGCGGGGTGAACTTGTCGCGCTCGGCGGTCACCAGGTAGAGCTGGTGGAAGACCGGCAGCTCGTCGTAGCCGCCCTGGACCACCTCGACGCCGCTCTTCTCGGCCTTCTTGATGTTGCGGCGCCAGAGCTGGTTGAAGCCCTTCTGGATGTCGTCCAGCGAGCGGTTGGCCAGCGGCACCTGGAAGACGTAGCGCGGCTGGACGTCGCCGAAGCCGGCGCCGCCGTCCTCGCCCTGCAGCCAGCCGGCCTTGCGCAGCCGGTCGGCGACCTCGAAGGCGCGCGGCTCGTACCAGTCGGCCTCGACGTCGCGCAGGCGCTTGGCCTGCTTGGCGGCGATGGCCTCCTTGATGGTCGGGGCGTTCCAGCGGCGGATGACCACCGGCGGGCCCATCTTCACCGAGAAGGCGCCCTGGGACTTCAGGTGCGCCAGCATCGGCTGCAGCCAGCGGTCGAGGTCGCGGTCGAACCAGTCGATCACCGGGCCCTCGGGCAGGTAGGCGAGGTAGCGCTTGAGCTTGGGCAGCTGCCGGTAGAGCACCAGGCCGGCGCCGACGAGCTGGTTGGTCCCGTCGAACCAGCCGATCGACTCGGAGCGCCACTCGGCCTTCACGTCGCCCCAGGACGGCACCTGCATGTGGCTCGCCGAGGCGCGGCTCCTGATGAAGGCGAGGTGCTCCTCGCGGGTGATCGTCCTCAGGCGCAGGCTCATGCTCGGTGCTCCTCGTCGGTCGGGCTGCGGTGGGCCCCGTCTTCTCGGGGTGACCCTATCGTCCGGGGTCCCGTCGGCTTCGGGCACGGCGGCGCCCCCGCCGCGTACCCGTCCGCCTGAAGACAAGTACGCCACGGGGGCGCCCGGGGTTCCTCGGGGTGATGGAGCCAACCCCGTCGTGGGGCCGACCCGTGGTGGGGCTAACCCCACAGACCGCCGCGTGCGATGCCGAGGTAGAAGCCGATCGCCGAGGCGCCGAGCGTGATCATCAGGACGAAGCGCTCGGCCGTGGTGACGGAGACGTACATCCCCAGCAGGCCGGTGACGATCCCGAACAGGCCGGTCCACGAGGTCAGCAGGTGCAGGTTGTGGAAGAACGACGTGATGAAGGCGATCGCGCCCAGGACGGCGGTGAGGCCGACCAGGGTGTTCTCCCGCGGGTGCGGGTGTCCGTCGGTGTTCAGGGTGAGGGCGGGCATGCGGTGGACGGTCTGGGCCATGAGTCCCACCTCCTGGCGTGGAGACGAACGGGCGGGAAACCCGTTCCGTCCAGATTGCGGCGGTTGGACGGGTCTCACAACCCCTATGCGTTTTGTTCGTCCGTCCGGGTGCGGGTAGGGTGTGTCGTCTGCACTGGTGTAGTTGTGCCCTCCTCTGCCCTCTTCCGGGTGAACGGGGACGGGCTGTCCGACCCGGCCGCTACGGTGGCCGTGTCGTCACTGCTCCGGTGCCGACGCTGCACAACCCTCCTGCCACGGAGAGACCGTGGCCGCTGAGTCCAAAGGAGGTGGGTTACTCATGCGTCACTACGAGGTGATGGTGATCCTCGACCCCTCGGTCGAGGAGCGCGCCGTTTCCCCCCTGATCGAGAGCTTCATGGCTGTCGTCCGCAACGCGGGTGGCAAGGTCGAGAAGATCGACACCTGGGGTCGCCGCCGTCTGGCCTACGAGATCAACAAGCAGTCCGAGGGCATCTACTCGGTCATCGACCTGCAGGCCACGCCTGAGGTCGTCAAGGAGCTCGACCGCCAGCTGGGCCTGAGCGAGTCGGTTCTGCGGACCAAGGTCCTGCGCCCGGACACCCACTGAGCCACCTCTGAGGCCTTCGGGTCTCGGGTAGCTCGCGACCGCTGTTTCACGTGAAACAGCGGTGAACGGACATCTTCCCGAGAGGTCATCACCACCATGGCAGGCGAGACCGTCATCACCCTCGTCGGCAATCTCGTCGACGACCCCGAGCTGCGCTTCACCCCGTCGGGTGCGGCGGTCGCGAAGTTCCGCATCGCGTCCACCCCCCGCACCTTCGACCGTCAGACGAACGAGTGGAAGGACGGCGAGAGCCTCTTCCTCACGTGCAACGTCTGGCGGCAGCCGGCGGAGAACGTGGCCGAGTCGCTCCAGCGCGGCATGCGCGTCATCGTGCAGGGCCGGCTGCGCCAGCGGTCTTACGAGACCAAGGAAGGCGAGAAGCGGACGGTCTTCGAGGTCGAGGTCGACGAGGTCGGTCCGAGCCTGCGCTCGGCGACCGCGAAGGTCACCCGGGCCAACCGGTCCGGCGGCCCCCAGGGCGGCGGCTTCGGCGGCGGCCCGCAGGGTGGCGGCCAGGGCGGCGGCTGGGGCGGCGGCGGTGGCGGCCAGCAGGGCGGCGGCTGGGGTGGCAACTCCGGCGGCCAGTCCGGCCCCTCCGACGACCCCTGGGCGTCCAGCGCTCCCTCTGGTGGCAACCAGGGTGGCGGCAGCTGGGGTGCCCCGTCCGGTGGCGGCTTCTCGGAAGAGCCCCCGTTCTAAGAGCTGACAGATTTCGTGCGGCCTGGCCGCGGGCGTCGCGAGACGCCCGCCCGGCCGTGAACCCCAATGGAGCACACAATGGCGAAGCCGCCTGCTCGCAAGCCGAAGAAGAAGGTTTGCGTCTTCTGCAAGGACAAGGTCAACTACGTTGACTACAAGGACACGAACCTGCTGCGGAAGTTCATCTCCGACCGTGGCAAGATCCGTGCCCGCCGGGTCACCGGCAACTGCACCCAGCACCAGCGTGACGTCGCCACGGCCGTGAAGAACAGCCGTGAGATGGCGCTGCTGCCCTACACCAGCACCGCGCGCTAAGAGAGGGTGACCGAACAATGAAGATCATCCTCACCCACGAGGTGCCGGGCCTGGGCTCGGCCGGCGAGGTCGTCGAGGTCAAGGACGGCTACGCCCGCAACTACCTGGTTCCGCGTGGCTACGCCATCCGCTGGACCAAGGGCGGTCAGAAGGACGTCGACGCCATCCGTCGCGCCCGCAAGATCCACGAGATCCAGACCCTTGAGGCCGCCAACGAGGTCAAGGGCAAGCTGGAGGGCGTCCAGGTCAAGCTGGCCGTTCGTTCCGGCGAGGCCGGCCGTCTGTTCGGCTCGGTGACCCAGGCCGACGTCGTCGAGGCCATCAAGGCCGCCGGCGGCCCGTCGGTCGACAAGCGCGCCGTCGCGATCGCCTCGCCGATCAAGACCGTGGGCACCCACAAGGTCTCGGTCAAGCTGCACTCGGACGTCCAGGCCAACCTGGACATCGCCGTCGTCGCCGCCTGAGCCACGACCACGCCTCGGTAGCGTCAGCTCCGCAGCAGTGGCCCGAGGGCCGGTCCCCCTTCGCGGGGGGACCGGCCCTCGGTCGTTCGCCGGGCCGGTCGTTCGCCGGGCCGGTCGTTCGCCGGGCCGGGCCGCTCAGCTCCGCACCGCGCCGGTGACCAGCCACCTGCCGCCGCGGGCCCGCCAGGCCAGGAAGCCGCCGCGGACCAGCATGAAGAGGTTCATCGCCCACCAGAGCCCGGCGAGCCCGGTGCCGCTGGCCGGTACCGCGAGCGCGGCGGGCGCGAAGACCGCCAGCGTGGCGAGCATCGCCCAGGCCAGGAACGGACCGTCCCCGGCGCCCATCAGGACGCCGTCCAGGACGTAGACCAGGCCGGAGACCGGCTGGCAGAGCGCGAGCAGCAGCAGGACGGTGTTCAGCTGCTGCTGCACCGCCGGGTCGGGGGTGAACAGCGGGACGTACAGCGGCCGGGCGAGCACCACCAGCAGGCCCAGCAGCACGCCGGAGCCGATGCCCCACTCGATCATCCGCCGGGTGGCGGCCCTGGTGCCCGGGACGTCCCCGGCGCCCAGGTAGCGGCCGATGATCGCCTGGCCGGCGATCGCGATGGCGTCCAGCGCGAAGGCGATGAACAGGAAGACCGTCATGGCGATCTGGTGCGCGGCGATCTGGTCGTCGCCGAGCCCGGCGGCCACCGCGGTGGCGATCATCAGGATGGCGCGCAGGCTCAGGGTGCGAACCATCAGCGGGCCGCCGGCCCGGGCGCTCGCCCGTATCCCGGCCGGGTCCGGCCGCAGCGAGGCCCGCTCCCGGCGGGCGCCGCGGACCACCACGAAGACGTAGACGGCGGCCATGCCGGTCTGGGCGGCGACCGTTCCCCAGGCCGAGCCGGCCACCCCGAGCCCGGCGCCGTACACCAGGGCGGCGTTCAGCCCGAGGTTGGCGGCGAAGCCGGCGACGGCCACGTACAGCGGCGTCCGGGTGTCCTGGAGGCCGCGCAGCACGCCGGTGGAGGCCATCACCATCAGGATCGCCGGGATGCCGAGCGCGCTGATCCGCAGGTACGTCACGGCGTACGGGGCGGCCGTCGGCGAGGCGCCCAGCGCGTCCGCCAGCAGTGGGGCGAGCAGCAGGGTCAGCGCGACCACTCCGACGGAGAGGGCCAGCGCCAGCCAGATGCCGTCGATGCCCTGCTGGACGGCGGCCCGGCGGTCCCCGGCGCCGATCCGGCGGGCGACCGCGGCGGTGGTGGCGTAGGCGAGGAAGACGAACACCCCGGTGGCGGTGGTGAGCGCGGCGGAGGCGACGCCGACGCCGGCCAGCTGGGCGGTGCCGAGGTGGCCGACGATCGCCGAGTCGGCCATCAGGAACAGCGGCTCGGCGACCAGGGCGCCGAAGGCGGGGACGGCGAGGGCGAGGATCTCGCGGTCGTGCCGGCGGCGGTCGGTGGTGAGGGTCATGGGAACCAGGCTACTCATCCACAGGTAAGTGACAAAAGGCCATCCGGGCACTTACTCGTACGAGCGAGCGACCGGGTCGTCCGGATGTGTGTCCACCGCCACCCGGCTGCGTGTGAAGAATTTCTCATGCACAGGCCCGGGACGGGGGAAGCGCAGGTCAGCGGGTTGACGGTGGATCGATCGTCTGGTTATCCACAGGGCTTTCCACAGGGGCGTCCACAGGTTTGCGGCACTTCTCCACAGTCATCGGCCACTCGTCCACACCCCCTGTGGATAACCGCCTTGGCTGAAGGCCGTCCGGCGCCTTAGCGTGGGCCCTCCGTCCGACACTCCCACCCGCCCCGGCGTCCGATTTGTCGGTGCGGTGGCGTAGAAAATGCGGTGGCGCGGAGTCGGGTTCCGCACCATCCCAGCCACCGGCAAGGCCCGCTCCAACTCGCACCACTCGCTGAACGGGGAACACGCGTGACCGGCCCCCAGTACGACGACCACGACGCCCCGCCGCCGGAGGACGACTGGCAGGGCGCCGACGACCCCTTCCCGGTCGGCGCCTTCGCCGACGCCCCCTTCCCGGACGGCCCCGGCGACCGCCTGCCGGTCTCGCGCGGCCGCGGCCAGGGCCAGGGCCAGGGCCAGGGCGGCGGCTTCCAGAAGGGCGGCAAGGGCGGGTCCGGCGGCTTCCAGCGGGACGGCGGCAAGCGGCGCCAGGGCGGCGAGGACGACCGCGGCGAGGGCGGCCTGGACGGCTTCGAGCGCGTCCCCCCGCAGGACCTCGCGGCCGAGCAGTCCGTCCTCGGCGGCATGCTGCTCTCCAAGGACGCCATCGCCGACGTGGTCGAGGTGCTCAAGCCGGCCGACTACTACCGGCCCGCGCACGAGCTGATCCACGGCGCGATCCTCGACCTGTACGCGCGCGGCGAGCCGGCCGACCCGATCACCGTGGCCGGCGAGCTGACCAAGCGCGGCGAGCTCCAGCGGGTCGGCGGCCCGGGCTACCTGCACACCCTGGTCAACTCCGTCCCGACCGCCGCCAATGCCGAGTACTACGCGCAGATCGTGCACGAGCGCGCGGTGCTGCGCCGGCTGGTCGAGGCCGGCACCCGGATCGCCGGCATGGGCTACGCCGCCGAGGGCGACGTCGACGAGATCGTCAACGCGGCGCAGGCCGAGATCTACGCCGTCACCGAGCAGCGCACCAACGAGGACTACGCCCCGCTCGCCGACATCATGGAGGGCGCCCTCGACGAGATCGAGTCGATCGGCTCCCGCAACGGCCAGATGTCCGGCGTCCCGACCGGATTCGCCGACTTCGACGCACTCACCAACGGGCTGCACCCCGGCCAGATGATCGTCATCGCGGCCCGCCCCGCGATGGGCAAGTCCACCCTGGCGCTGGACTTCGCCCGGGCCTGCTCGATCCACAACAAGCTGCCGAGCGTGATCTTCTCGCTCGAAATGGGCCGCAACGAGATCGCCATGCGCCTGCTCTCCGCCGAGGCCAGGGTGGCGCTGCACCACATGCGCTCCGGCTCCATGACGGACGACGACTGGACCAGGGTGGCCCGGCGGATGCCGGACGTCAGCGAGGCCCCGCTGTTCATCGACGACTCCCCGAACCTGTCGATGATGGAGATCCGCGCCAAGTGCCGCCGGCTCAAGCAGCGTAACGACATCAAACTGGTCGTCATCGACTACCTCCAGCTGATGCAGTCCGGCGGCTCCCGCCGGGCCGAGAACCGCCAGCAGGAGGTCTCCGACATGTCGCGAAACCTGAAGCTGCTGGCCAAGGAGCTGGAGGTGCCGGTGATCGCGCTCTCCCAGCTGAACCGTGGTCCCGAACAGCGCACCGACAAGCGTCCGATGGTCTCCGACCTGCGTGAGTCCGGCTCGATCGAGCAGGACGCCGACATGGTCATCCTGCTGCACCGCGAGGACGCCTACGAGAAGGAGTCCCCGCGCGCGGGCGAGGCCGACCTCATCGTCGCCAAGCACCGAAACGGCCCGACCGCCACCATCACCGTGGCCTTCCAGGGCCACTACTCCCGCTTCGTCGACATGACCCGCGACTGACCTCCGGCCGGAGGGGACGGCGCCCCGTCCGGAGGCGGTGCGGAACTCCCGCAAAGGCCGTTCACGAAGGGGTGGTGCGGAGTCGGCCCCGGACATGGACTAGCCTCCGGCGCGTGATGACACTCATATCCCGCTCTCGGCGAGAGGCCACCGGAGCAACCGGCGCCGGATCCGCGCCCCCCTCGTCGAACCGGCTCGGCTGGCTGGACGCGCTGCGCGGCATCGCGGCGCTCGCCGTCGCGGCCCATCACTTCGAGATCCTGAGGATCGTCCCGTTCGGCGGCGAGATCGCCGGCCACTTCGACCTCGGCTTCTACGGGGTCATCGTGTTCTTCATCGTCAGCGGCTACATCATCCCGGCCTCGCTGGAGCGCCGTGGTGACGTCCGGGCGTTCTGGATCGGCCGGATCTTCCGGATCTACCCGGCGCTGATCGTGGCGATGCTGCTGTCCGAGTTCATCCTGCCGCCCGCCTACCAGGTCCTGACCTTCGACAGCTACCACCACGACAAGCTCTGGCTGGTGGGCAACGGCCTGATGCTGACCGACATGCTGGGCGTGTGGAACGGCTTCGGCGTGAGCTGGACGCTCACGTACGAGATGCTCTTCTACTTCCTCGTCAGCAGCCTCTTCGCGTTCGGCTGGCACCGGCGCAGCACGCCGATCGCGGTCGGGGCGGGGGCGGTCGCGCTGGTGATGGGCGTCTGGATCCCGTCGCACAGCCTGCAGAACAGCAACCAGGAGGTCTACAACCTCGTGACCGCCGCCCTGGCCGTCGTGGTCATGGGCGTGCTCTGCATGCTCAGCGGCAACGCGTCGCTGGCCCGGACCGGCGGTCTGCTGCTGGGCGGGCTCAGCCTGTACCTGGTGTGCACCAACGGCCGGGTGCCCGCGTTCGAGACCTTCACCATCCTCGCGACGATGTTCGCGGGCACGGTGATCTACCGGGCGCAGCACGGGCAGATCGAGCGCATCGAGGCCTGGCTGGCCATCGGCTTCGTGGCGGCGGCGGGCGCCCTGGTGGGGTGGATGTTCAACCGGGGCCCGATGGCCGACGCGACCTCGACCTTCACCTGGCAGGCGTGGACCTACGCCTACCTGGGGGCGTGGGCGTCGTTCGGCCTCTTCTTCCTGCTGCGCAAGCGGCGGATGCCGCGCGCGATGGTCTGGCTGGGCGCGGTGAGCTTCTCGCTCTACCTGCTGCACTGGCCGGTGAAGAGGTTCCTGCTGTGGCGGTTCGGCTGGGACCCCAAGTACTACTGGGCCAAGCTGCAGGAGCTGCCGTTCGCCGAGCGGTGGGCGTGGGTGGCCATGTACCTGGCGGTGCTGCTGGTGGTCTGCTGGGTGGTGTACCGGCTGGTGGAGATGCCCTTCCAGAACCTCGGCCGCAAGCTGACGAAGGCGATGAACCGGCGGTGGCCGCCGCAGTCCCTGGAGGCCCCTGCGGCGGTGGCCGCGGTCCCGGTGCCGGCCGCGGGAGCGGCGGAGCCGGTTCTGGTGGGCGCGGGCACCACCGGCGCCGGGGGCCCGGCGAAGACGGACTGACCGGCGCCGCCGTGTGCGGCCGGGGTCAGAGGGTGACGGTCGCGCGGAAGAGCGTGGCGTCGGCGCCGTCCAGGCGGGTCGCGGTACCGGTGGCGGGGAGGAAGGCCGCCTCGCCCCGGGCCAGCCCCAGGACGGCGCCGTCCGCCGCGGTCAGCCGGACGGTGCCGGCGGTGCAGAGCAGGATCTGCGGGGCGTCGCCGGCCACCTCCCGCGCGCGGTCGTCCAGCACGAAGCGGGAGAGCCGGAACTCGTCGATCGGCACGGGGTACAGCTCCTCGCCGGGCGTCCCGTCGACGGTGACCGGCAGCAGCGGTTCCGGCGAGCAGGCGGCGAACTCGACCACCCGGAGCAGCTCCGGCACGTCGATGTGCTTGGGGGTGAGCCCGGCCCGCAGCACGTTGTCGGAGTTGGCCTGGAGCTCCACGCACAGGCCGTGCAGGTAGGCGTGCGGGACGCCGGCGCCCAGGTAGAGCGCCTCGCCGGCGCGCAGCAGGACGTGGTTGAGCAGCAGCCCGGCGATCAGCCCGACGTCCCCGGGGAAGTCCCGGGCGATCCGGGTGTACGGCGCGTACGGGCCCTCCGGGTCCTCGGCGGCGGCCTTGCCGAGCGCCTCGGCGGTGTCCCGGACCGCCTCCGCGGCCTCCGGCCCGGACAGGGTGAGCACGGCGGCCAGCGCGGTGCTGAGCGCTTCGGACTCGTCCTCGGCGCCCAGCAGGGCGATCACCGGCGCCAGCGCGGGCACCCCGAGGCCGGCCAGCAGCGCGGCCGCCTCGGCGGGCCGGCGGAAGCCGCAGAGGCCGTCGAAGTCGCCGAGCGCGCAGATGAGTTCGGGCTTGTGGTTGGCGTCCCGATAGTTCCGGTGCGGCGCGTCCAGCGGGATCCCCAGGGCGTTCTCGGCGGCGTACCCGGCGCGGGCCTGGTCGAGCGAGGGGTGGGCCTGGATGGAGATCGGGATGCCCGGGGCGAGGATCTTGAGCAGGAACGGCAGGGTGGGTCCGAACCGGGCGACCGAGGCGGCGCCCAGCTCGCCCTGCGGGTCGGCGGCGATCAACTCGTCGAGTCGGCGCGGCCCCTCGCCCCGGTCCGCCCGCGACGGGTCCCCGGGGTGGGCGCCCATCCACAGCTCGGCCTGCGGTTCGCCGGTCGGCTCCTGCCCGAGCAGCTCGGGGAGCGCGGTGACCGAACCCCAGGCGTACGGGCGGACGGTGTTGACGAGCTTGTCCATGGGCGCGGTCCTGCTCCTTGCTGCAGTGGCTGGTGGGCCTCGCCGCCGTCAGGCGGCCGCGGGCGGGGGGCGGACGGGTTCGGGCATCCGGGCAAAGGCCGGGCATCGACCCTAGCCGACCTGCACCTCCGCCGGTGAAACGGCGGGCGCCGGTCGGGAGTGCCTCGGGAGGAAGGTCGGCCCGAGGGCGCGGTAGTAGGATGCCAGGACCCAGTGTTTTCCACGGTGTCGTCCGGGCCGGCGGGGTGTCGGCCGGGACTGTGTCTTCCGATGAGTGCGGGCAATGGTGACCGGCACGTCCCGCCACCGGCCGAGAGGTTAGTACGTGACCGTCAACCAGCAGGGCTTCGCCGATCTCGGCCGGGTGCTGGTGATCATCCCCACCTACAACGAGGCGGAGAACGTCGAGCTCATCGTCGGCCGGGTACGTGCCGCGGTGCCCGAGGTGCACGTCCTCGTCGCCGACGACAACAGCCCCGACGGCACCGGTGAGCTGGCCGACAAGCTGGCCGCCGAGGACCCCCAGGTGCACGTCATGCACCGCCGGGGCAAGGAGGGGCTGGGCGCCGCCTACCTGGCCGGGTTCCGCTGGGGCATCGACGAGGGCTACGACGTGCTCGTCGAGATGGACGCCGACGGCTCCCACCGGCCCGAGGAGCTGGACCGGCTGCTCACCGCGCTGCGCGGTGCCGACCTGGTGCTGGGTTCGCGCTGGGTCCCCGGCGGCCGGGTGGTGAACTGGCCGAAGTCCCGGCTGCTGCTCTCGCGCGGCGGCTCGACCTACTCGCGGCTGATGCTGGGCGTGCCGATCCGGGACGTCACCGGCGGCTACCGGGCGTTCCGCAAGGAGACCCTGCTCGGCCTGGGCATGGACCAGGTCGCCTCGGCCGGCTACTGCTTCCAGGTCGACCTGGCCTGGCGCACGGTGAAGGCCGGCTTCAAGGTCGCCGAGGTGCCGATCACCTTCGTCGAGCGGGAGCTGGGCGCGTCCAAGATGAGCCGGCAGATCGTGGTCGAGGCGCTCTGGCGGGTCACCTCCTGGGGCGTCGCCGACCGCGTCGCCAAGCTCACCGGCCGCAAGGGCTGACCACCGCGGCGAAGGGTCACCGTCCGGACACGTGATCGGGAAGGCGCGCCCCCGCCGGGCGCGCCTTCCGCGTTTTCCGTGCGCCGTACTCCCATGCTGTAGGGCGCGAGGTCCGGCCGCCCGGTACGGTCCCCGGCCGGGCGGCTCCCGCCGTCACCGCCGTGCGCACCACCGACACCGAGCCGGAACGGGACCGGGACCGCCGAAGCAGAGGGAGCAGCCAGTGACGTCGTCCCCGTCCGAGGAGAACGCCGGCGCGGACCCGGTCGACGGGGCGCCCGCCGCCGGGGCGCCGGTCCGGCCGCTGGAGGTCGAGGTCTTCACCGGCCCCGAGTCGGCCTTCTTCGCCACCTCCACCCTGATCCTCGGCGAGCACACGGCGATCCTGGTCGACGCCCAGCTCACCCGCAGCGCCGGCCGCGAGCTGGCCGAGTGGGTGGCGGGCAAGGGCCGGCGGCTGCTCGCCATCGTGGTCACCCACCAGCACCCCGACCACTACTTCGGCGCCGAGGAGGTGCTGCGGCTCTTCCCCGAGGCGCAGCTGCTGGCCGCGCCGCCGGTGGTCGACGGCATCCTGCGCACCGCCGCGGCGAAGGTCGCCCAGTGGAAGCCGGTGTTCGGCGACGACATCCCGGACCATCCGCTGGTCCCGGCCCCGCTGCTGCCCCAGCCGCTGATGATCGACCGGCAGGTGATCCCGGTGCTGCTGCTCGGACAGGCCGACTGCGACGGTTCCACGGTGGTGCACGTGCCGAGCGTCCGCACCGTGGTGGCCGGCGACTTCGTGTACAACGGCACCCACGTCTGGACCGCCGACACCACGCCGGAGCAGCGCGCCGACTGGGTCCGCAATCTGGGCCGGATCGCCGAGCTGGGCGCGGACCGGGTGATCGCCGGGCACCGGGCGCCGGAACAGGGCGACGACGCGGCCCGGGTGCTGGCCTTCACCGGGGAGTACCTGCAGGACTTCGACCGGCTGCTGGCCGAGCACCCGGACGACCCGGAGGCGCTGGTCGCGGCGGTGAACCGGCGGTACGGGGAGCTGACCCTGCCGGTCGTGCTGGAGCTGAGCGCCGCCGCCAACACGGCTGCCGCCGGGACCGGTGCTGCGGCCGGGGCGCCGGCCGAGCCCGGCGACGAGCCCGAGCCCGGGGCGGAGGCCGAACCGGACGCCGGGACCGAGGCGGAGGCCGAACCGGACGCCGGGACCGAGGCGGAGGCCGAACCGGACGCCGGGACCGGGGCCGGACCGGACGTCGAAGCGCCCGCCGAGCGGGAGCCCGAGGACGGCGGGTCCACCGCCTGAGCGTCCGGCGGATACTGGCGGCATGACGCCGTACGACGTGATCGTCCCGGCCGGTGGCGCCGCCCGGCGGCTGGGCGGGGCGGACAAGCCCGGTCTGACCGTCGGTGGGACCACCCTGCTGGACCGGGTGCTCGCCGCCTGCGCGGAGGCCCGGACCACCGTGGTGGTCGGCCCGGCCCGGCCCACCGCCCGGCCCGGGGTCCGCTGGACCCGCGAGCGCCCGCCCGGCGGCGGGCCGGTGGCCGCCGTCGCGGCCGGTCTCGCCGAGGTGAGCGCCGATCTGGTGCTGCTGTTCGCCGCCGATCTGCCGTTCCTCGACCGGCGCACCGTCCACCGGCTGGTCGCCGCCCTCGACGGGGCCGGGCCGGAGACCGCGGCGGCCGTGCTGGTCGACGCCGCCGGCCGTGACCAGCCGCTCGCCGCCGCCTACCGCACCGCCGCCCTGCGCGCCGCGCTGGCCGCCGCCGGCGACCCCGCCGGGCTCCCGCTGCGCCGGCTGACCGGCGCCCTGCCCACCCTGCGGCTGGCCGACACCGACGACGTCACCTACGACTGCGACACCTGGGAGGACCTGGAGCAGGCCCGCGAACGCGGCGGCGGCGCGGGCTGATCCCGGCCGGACCGGCCGGCTCACGGGGCGGGGGCCCGGACGTGAGCGAAACGACGCGCGCCGCTCACCGGACAAACATCCCGGGTCCACCACCGATCGGGCAGCATGTTCGCATGGAGCGCACGCTGGATGACTGGATCGCCGAGGTCCGTGCCGAGCTGGACATCGACCTGGAGGTCGACGTCCGCGGCCTGCTCGACCTGGCCCGGGTGGTCGCGCACGGGGTGGACCGCCCCGCGGCCCCGCTGACCGCCTTTCTGATCGGCTACGCGGCCGCGCGTCGCGGCGGCGGCCCGGAGGCGGTCGCCGAGGCGTCCCGGCGCACCGAGGCGCTCGCCGAGCGCTGGGCGGCGGCCCGGACGGACGACCCGGGACAGCCGTGAGCGTGATCGAGGAACGCACCGCCGTCGCCCCGGCCCGCCCGGCCGGCTGGGCGGCGGCCCGCGAGACCGCCCGCCGGGCCGGCCGCCCCGTGCTGCCGTCGCTGAGCCTGCCGCTGGACGGCGCGCTCGGCCGCACCCTGGCCGAGCCGCTGATCGCGCTCAGCGACCTGCCGGCCTTCGACACCTCGGCGATGGACGGCTGGGCGGTCGCCGGCCCCGGCCCCTGGAAGGTGGCCGGCCGGCTGCTCGCCGGGCACCCCGCCGACGGTCCATTGGCCGACGGCGCCGCCGTGGAGATCGCCACCGGCGCCCAACTGCCGCCCGGTGCCACCGCGGTGCTCCGCCGTGAGCACGGTGAGCCGGGTGCGACGCTGCTGTCCGAGCGGATCCCCGGTGCGCTGACCACCGGCCAGGACGTGCGGCCGCGCGGCCAGGAGTGCCGGCGCGGCGAGGTGCTGCTGCCGGCCGGGACCGAGGTCGGACCGGCGGTGCTCGGCCTGGCCGCCGCCTGCGGCCACGACCGGCTGGCCGTCCACCGTCCCCCGGTGGTGGAGCTGCTGGTGCTCGGCGACGAACTGCTCGGCTCCGGCCTGCCCCGGCCCGGCCTGGTCCGGGACGCGCTCGGCCCGCTGCTGCCGCCGTGGCTGCGCGCGGCCGGCGCCGAGACCGGTGAACCGCGTGCCGTCCGGGACGACTTCGGCCTGCTCCGGGACGCCCTGCGGCACTCCGTCGCGGACGTGGTGGTCACCACCGGCGGGACGGCGGCCGGCCCGGTGGACTTCCTGCACCGGGCGCTCGCCGAGTGCGGCGCCCGGCTGCTGGTGGACGGGGTCGCCGTCCGCCCCGGCCACCCGATGGTGCTGGCCGAACTCCCCGGCGGCCGGCACCTGGTGGGCCTGCCCGGCAATCCGCTGGCCGCGGTCGCGGGCACGGTGACGCTCGCCCTGCCGCTGCTGCGCGCGCTGGCCGGGCGGAGCAGCGGCGAGCCGGTGCTGGCCGCCGCCGTCGACCCGCTGCCCGGCCACCCGGTGGACACCCGGCTGCTGCCGGTCCGCCGGACCGCCCGCGGGGTGGTCCGACTCCGCCACGACGGCCCGGCGATGCTCCGCGGCCTGGCCCGGGCCGAGGCGCTGGCGGTGGTGCCGCCGGGCGGCGCGGCGGCCGGTGACGAGATCGAACTGCTGGAGGTGCCATGAGTGTCCGACGCGTCCGCGAGCGGCTGGCCGGACCGACCACACCCGGTACCGAGCCCTGGGCCGACTCCGGGATCGTGCTGCCGGCCCGGCGCACCGCGCCGGCGGTGCGGCAGGTCGGCTCCCGGTTGCTGCTGGCGCTGGGCGTCCTGGTGGCCACCACGATGATCGTCTGGCTGGACCGCGAGGGCTACAACGACAACGCCGGCGGCGGGCTGAGCTTCCTGGACTCGGCGTACTACGCCACGGTGACGCTCTCCACCACCGGGTACGGCGACATCACCCCGTTCAGCGACAGCGCCCGGCTCACCAACATCTTCGTGATCACTCCGCTGCGGGTGCTCTTCCTGATCATCCTGGTCGGCACCACCCTCGAAGTGCTCACCGAACGCACCCGTCAGCAGTGGCGGTTGAACCGCTGGAGGTCCACCGTGCGCGAGCACACCGTCGTGATCGGCTTCGGCACCAAGGGCCGCAGCGCCATCGACACCCTGCTCGGGCAGGGCGCCCGCAAGGACGAGATCGTGGTGGTCGACCCGCAGCGCCGGGTGGTCGACCAGGCCGCCCAGCAGGGCCTGGTGGGCGTGGTCGGCGACGCCACCCGGACCGACACCCTGCTGCGCGCCGGACTGCCCACCGCCGCCCGGGTGGTGGTCGCCCCCGAACGGGACGACACCGCCGCGCTGATCACCCTGACCGCCCGCCAGCTGACCCGCTCGGCGACCATCGTCGCGGCGGTGCGGGAGGACGAGAACGCCCCGCTGCTGCGGCAGAGCGGTGCCGACGTGGTGGTCACCAGCTCCAGTTCGGCGGGCCGGCTGCTCGGCATGTCGATGCTCAGCCCGCACGCGGGAGCGGTGATGGAGGACCTGCTCACCTACGGCAACGGCCTGGACGTGGTCGAGCGCCCGGTCACCCGGGCCGAGGCCGGGCACAGCCCGCGCGAACTCGACGACCTGGTGGTGGCGGTGGTGCGCGGCCGGCGGGTGATCAACTACACCGAGCCGGAGGCGCGGACGCTGCAGATCACCGACCGGGTGATCGTCATCAAGTCGGCGGAGGGCGCGTAGGGTTGCCGCCATGACCGGTCAACCGCAGCTCCCGTTCGGCAGTTTCGACTTCTTCGCCCCCGCGCTGGAGGTGGCCGACCGGCTGGTCGCCCCGGTGGCCGAGGCGCTGGCGGGCTGGGAGGACCGGGAGGCCGCCCGGTCCGTGCTGTACGTCGAGACCGATCCGGAGAAGGCCGACACCGCGGTCTTCTGCGAGACCTACGACGTGCCGCTCGACGCCTCGGCGAACTGCGTGGTGGTCGCCGCCAAGCGCGGCGGGGAGACCACCCTGGCCGCCTGCCTGGCGCTGGCGACCACCCGGGTCGACGTCAACCGCACGGTCCGCAAGCACCTGGAGGCGCGCAAGGCCTCGTTCGCGCCGATGGACACCGCCGTCGAGGCGACCGGCATGGAGTACGGCGGGATCACCGTGGTCGGCCTGCCGGCCGGCTGGCCGCTGCTGGTCGACGAGGCGGTGGCGGCCGCCCCCTTCGTCCTGGTGGGCAGCGGGCGGCGGCGCGGCAAGCTGATCCTGCCCGGAGCGGTGCTGGCCGCGCTGCCCGGCGCCGTGCTGCTGCCCGACCTGGCCGGCTGACGGCGCGGGTCGCCCGCCCGCGGGGCGGCCGGCGGGCAGTAGCGTCGGGCCATGCATGCGATGACGATTCCTGAACCCGGCGGGCCCGAGGCGCTGGTCTGGGCGGAGGTGCCGGACCCGGTGCCCGGGGAGGGCGAGGTCCTGGTCGAGGTGGCCGCCACCGCCGTCAACCGCGCCGACCTGCTCCAGCGGCAGGGCTTCTACGATCCGCCGCCCGGCAGCCCGCGCCACCCCGGCCTGGAGTGCGCGGGCCGGATCACCGCGCTGGGCCCCGGGGTGTCCGGCTGGGCGGTCGGCGACGAGGTCTGCGCGCTGCTGGTCGGCGGCGGCTACGCGGAGCGGGTCGCGGTGCCGGTCGGCCAACTGCTGCCGGTGCCGCCCGGGCTGACCCCGGAGCAGGCCGCCGCGCTGCCGGAGGTGGTCTGCACGGTGTGGTCCAACGTCTTCCTCACCGCGCACCTGCGGCCGGGCGAGACGGTGCTGGTGCACGGTGGCGCCAGCGGCATCGGGACGATGGCGATCCAGCTGGCCAAGGCGATCGGCGCCCGGGTGGCGGTGACGGCGGGCGGCCCGGAGAAGCTGGCCCGCTGTGCGGAGCTGGGTGCCGACGTGCTGATCGACTACCGCACGCAGGACTTCGTCGAGGTGCTCCGGGAGGCCACCGGCGGCGCCGGGGCGGACGTGATCCTCGACATCATGGGCGCCAAGTACCTGCAGCGGAACGTGGACGCGCTGGCGGTCAACGGGCGGCTGGTGATCATCGGGCTGCAGGGCGGGGTGAACGGCGAGCTGAACCTCAACACCCTGCTGCGCAAGCGCGGCGCGGTGATCGCTACCAATCTGCGCGGGCGGCCGCTGGCCGAGAAGTCGGCGATCGTGGCGGCGGTGCGCGAGCACGTCTGGCCGCTGGTCGCCTCCGGGGTGGTGAAGCCGGTGGTCGACCGGGTGCTGCCGCTGACGGAGGCCGCCGAGGCGCACCGGGTGCTGGAGGCCGGTACGCAGGTCGGCAAGGTGGTGCTGCGGGTCTGAGCCCGGGTGCGGCCGGCGGGGTGGCGGCTCCGGGGGATCCGTGCTCCGCCGGTCCGGGCCGTCCGACATGCCCGGAATGCGGGTGTGTGTGAGTCTGGACGGGAGCTGTCCCGCCGCCGATCCCGCCCCGCGCGATCGGCCGTCGCGGAAGGACCTCGACCGTGCCCGCACCTTCGTCCGCGTTCCTCGGGCCGCTGCCCGCAGCATCACCGTCGTCCCCCTCCCGCCGGTCGCCCGGGTGCGTCCGGGGCCGGGTCCGTCCGGGTGCCCGCCGGGCCGGGTGGCGGGCCCGGCTGCTGCTGGTGGCGGCGCTCGGTCTGGCCGTGCCGCTGGCGGTCGGCCCGGCGGCGGTGGCCCTGCCGGGCGACCGGCCGTCCCCGGCGGCGTCCGTGACGCCCGAGCCGTCCGCCGCCGCGGCGGAGCCCGCAACGGAGCCCGGAGCGGAGGCCGGAGCGGGATCCGAGGCGGAGCCCGCCGATGAGCCCTCCGCCGGGCCCTCCTCCTCCGTCGCCCCGGTGCCCGAGGCCGCCGACCCGTCGGTGATCGCCGCCGCCGCCACCGCGTCCGCGTCCTCGTCCGCTGTCGTCCCGGCCGGTGCGCCCGGGTGGCAGCGGGCCGGGCATCCGCGCTCCGGCGCCTCCCAGGCCGGATGGCAGCAGCGCCGGCAGCGGCACCATCCCGGATCGGCGCCCGAGCGCGCCGGGCAGGTGCCCGAGCAGGTGCCCGAGCAGGCCGTCGAGCAGAGTCCGGACCAGCCGGTCGAGCAGCCGCCGGAGCAGCCCGCGGCCACCGCGGCCGACCCCGCCCCGGACGCCCCGGCCCCGGCCGAGCCCGCCGACGGCTCCGGGAGCGAGGCGCT
Organism: Kitasatospora sp. NPDC057595; assembly: GCF_042800875.1. NCBI lineage: Bacteria > Bacillati > Actinomycetota > Actinomycetes > Kitasatosporales > Streptomycetaceae > Kitasatospora > Kitasatospora sp. NPDC057595. The sequence continues at coordinate 169,438 of NZ_JBHVGL010000009.1, forward strand.
GGCACTCGGCCTGCCCGGTCCGCAGACGGTCGCGGCCGGACCGGTCGTGCTGCCCACCCGCTGGGACGACGCCTCCACCCGGCAGTTCCCGCTCGGCGCCGGCCTCGGCCTGATCGGCTGCGGACTGGGCCTGATCGGCCTGCGGCTGCGACGCGGCTGACCCGCGCGCCCCGCCGCGCGCCCGCCCCGGTACCCGGGCGGACTGAGTATCCGTACGGATACCGGCCCCCGCGTCCGGGGCGTAGCGTCGTTCCCGGGTGGCCGGGGCCCTCCACCCGGGCAATCCCAGTGAGGGAGAATGTGGTTCATGACGAATCCGATGAACGAGCGCTCGTCCCACGAGTTCCACCAGGCCATGGGCGGGCAGTCGCAGGACGGCCAGAAGGTGCTGATCGTCGGACCGGACGGGCTGCCGGTGGGCCAGGGGGCGATCGGCATGGCGGGCGGTGACGAGGGGGACGGCCCGCGTGAGCTGCCGGTGACCGAGATGGTCGAGCAGCCCGCCAAGGTCATGCGGATCGGCAGCATGATCAAGCAGCTGCTGGAGGAGGTCCGGGCGGCTCCTCTCGACGAGGCCAGCCGGGCCCGGCTGAAGGACATCCACGCCAGCTCGATCAAGGAGCTGGAGCTCGGCCTGGCCCCCGAGCTGGTCGCCGAGCTGGAGCGGCTCTCGCTGCCGTTCACCGAGGACTCGATCCCGACCGAGGCCGAGCTGCGGATCGCGCAGGCGCAGCTGGTGGGCTGGCTGGAGGGGCTGTTCCACGGCATCCAGACCGCGCTGTTCGCCCAGCAGATGGCGGCCCGGGCGCAGCTGGAGCAGATGCGCCGGGCGCTGCCGCCGGGCCTGCAGGGCGGGGAGCCGGAGGGCGACGAGCCGGGCGAGGGCCGCGGCATCCGCTCCGGCCCGTACCTGTAGGCCGTACCCGTACCGCCACGGCCCCGTGTCGGGGCCGTGGGGCACCGGGCGCCGCACGGCGTGCCGGTGCCGGACGCACCACCGGCCGGTGCCCGGTCGCGACCTGGACACAGTGTCGGCCCTGGGCCGGTCGGCCTCGTCGTGAGCCGATACCCTGGGCCCCTGTCGCAGGCCGGGCGAGCGCCGCGACAGGGGGCGGGCGGGCCAGCGGGCCGGGCCCGCACACGCACGGACGAGACCGAACGTCACGGTCGCGGCGGCAGTGCCGCACCGAGGGGGAGCAGAGGACCATGAGCGAGCACGGCAACGCGGCGGTCGAGGGCTACTCCCTGGGCAACGGGCGGTACGTGCTGCAGCGGGTGCTGGGCGAGGGCGGCATGGCCTCGGTCCACCTCGCGTACGACAGCGTGCTGGACCGTCAGGTCGCGCTCAAGAGCATGCACGCCGAGCTGGGCCGGGACGACTCGTTCAAGGAGCGGTTCCGCCGCGAGGCGCAGGCGGTGGCCCGGCTGGAGCACCCCAACATCGTCACGGTGTACGACAGCGGCGAGGACATCGCCCCGGACGGGTCCAGCACCCCGTACATCGTCATGCAGCTGATCGACGGCAAGGGCCTGCGGGACGCCATCAACGAGGCGGTCGCCCAGCAGGGCGCGATCCCGGCCGAGGAGGCGCTGCGGGTCACCGTCGGCGTGCTGAACGCGCTGGAGGCCTCGCACGACATGGGCCTGGTGCACCGCGACATCAAGCCCGGCAACGTCATGTTCGACCGCAAGGGCAACGTCAAGGTCATGGACTTCGGCATCGCCCGCGCGCTGGAGAGCGGGGTCACCTCGATGACCCAGACCGGCATGGTGGTCGGCACCCCGCAGTACCTCTCGCCCGAGCAGGCGCTCGGCAAGCCGGTGGACGCCCGCTCCGACCTCTACTCGGTCGGCGTGATGCTCTTCGAGATGCTCACCGGCCAGCTGGTCTTCGACGGCGACTCGGCGTTCTCGATCGCTTACAAGCACGTGCAGGAGGCGCCGCCGGCGCCGTCGACGCTCAACCCGCGGATCACCCCGGCGGTCGACGAGTTCGTGGCCAGGGCGCTGCGCAAGGACCCGGCGCACCGCTTCCCGAGCGCGGCCGCGATGCGCGACGAGGCGGAGCGGCTGATCGGCGCGGCCAAGGGCGGCGGCAGCCCGCTGGCGGCCAGCAACCCGCTGGTGATCACCGACGGTCCGCGTTCGGTGCACGCGGCGCCGCAGGTCCCGCAGACCCCGCAGCCGTTCGCGGCGCCGCAGCAACAGCCGTTCCAGACCCCGCCGCCCGCCTTCCAGGCCCCGCAGACCCCGCAGCCGTTCGCGGCGCCGCAGCAGCAGCCGTTCCAGACCCCGCCGCCCGCCTTCCAGGCCCCGCACACCCCGCAGCCCTTCCCGCAGCAGGCGCACACCCCGCCGCCGCACCCGATGCCGGCGCCGCCGTTCCAGCCGGCCCCGGCCTCCAGCGGCGGCGGCTGTTCGACCGCGCTGGTCATCGTCGGCATCATCGTCGGCGTGATCGTGCTGGCGGTGATCATCATCGCGATCGTGGTCAACCGGGCCGAGCGGGACACCAAGACCGGTCCCAACTCGCGGGTCTCGGGCCAGACCACCACGGTGCTGCGCCTCGACGGTCCGGCCGACCGGAATGGCCTGCTCTGACGCGTTCCGTCCGGATCGCGCGTGCCACAGGGGTCGGTCGGAGACGGTAGCGTTCGGGGATACGAGCGACAGGGCACCGCGATCCGAGCGAAGGCCCGGGGCGAGGAGCGATGGCACAGACGCAGCATCCGGGCGACGACGACGGGGCCTGGGCGACCGGTCCGGCCGGCGGGGCCCCGAGGCCCGAGCCCGGTAGCGACGCCGCCACGACCGCACTTCCGCCGTACGGCGGCCCGCAGACGCCCGGCCGGGGCACCGCGGCCCCGCTGGGCACGGTCGGCGACGGCCGCTACCGGCTGACCCACCGGCTCGGCCGGGGCGGCATGGCCGAGGTGCTGGCCGCCCAGGACGTCCGGCTCGGCCGGACCGTCGCGGTGAAGCTGCTCCGCGGCGAACTGGCCCAGGACGAGATCGCCCGGCTGCGCTTCACCAGGGAGGCGCACGCCGTCGCGGCGCTCAACCACCACGCGATCGTCTCGGTGTACGACACCGGCGAGGAGTACGTCGGCGAGGAGTCGACGCCGTACATCGTGATGGAGCTGGTCGAGGGCCGGACCGTCCGCGAGCTGCTGGTGGACGAGACGGCGCCGCCGCCGGTCGACCAGGCGCTGATCATCATCGCCGGGGTGCTGGAGGCGCTGTCCTACAGCCACCGGCACGGCATCGTGCACCGCGACATCAAGCCGGCCAACGTCATCATCACCACCAACGGCGCGGTCAAGGTGATGGACTTCGGCATCGCCCGGGCGCTCACCGGCACGGCCTCGACGATGACCCAGACCGGCATGGTCATGGGCACCCCGCAGTACCTCTCGCCGGAGCAGGCGCTGGGCAAGCCGGTCGACCACCGCTCCGACCTGTACGCGGCCGGCTGCATGCTCTACGAACTGCTGACGCTGCGCCCGCCGTTCACCGGTGACACCCCGCTGTCGGTGGTCTACCAGCACGTGCAGGACCAGCCGGTGCCGCCCTCGCAGGCCAACCCGCGGGTGCCGGCCGGCCTGGACCCGCTGGTGCTGCGCTCGCTGGCCAAGAACCCGGACGACCGCTTCCAGGACGCCGACGAGTTCCGCGCGCACATCGAGCACGCGCTGCGCGAGCTGACCGGCGGCACCGGCGGCTGGGCCGTCGGTGCCGCGCCGGTGCACGGCGGCGGGCTGCCGCCGGTCGGCACGGACGAGACGGCGGTGCTCGGAGCCGGCGTCCCGGGCGATTCGACGACGGTGCTGCCCTACCAGGTGCCGGGTGGCCCGCACACGCCGGCCTCGCCCTACCCGGCGGCCGGCGGGCCGTACGGCGGCGACTCCGGTGACGGGCACGAGGGCGGCGGGCACGGGCACGGCTCCGGCAAGCGCGGGCCGTGGCGCTGGGTGGCCGGGATCGTGGCGGTGGTGGTCGCGGCCAGTGCCGGCATCGCGCTGGCGCTCAGCGGCGGCGACGACGCCCCGAAGGGGACGCCGGGCGGGACCAGCCCGTCCGCCGGGGTGGTCTCGACGGCGCCGGAGACCACCGCGCCCAGCTCCGGGACGACCACGCCCCCCGCCCAGGGCGGCCAGAACAGCAAGCGTCCGCAGCAGCCGACGGACACGAACAACAACAACGGCAACAACAACAACGGCGGCGGCAACCAGAACCAGCAGCCGAGCCAGCCGGGCGGCAAGCACAACACGCCTAGCCCGACGCCGACGCCGACCATGACCGGCGGCAAGCCGACGACCGAGCCCACGACGCCGACCGGGGCGGCCACCGCCCCGCCGACCAACGCCCCGACCACGGGGACGGGCGGCGGCGGGACGACGGCCACGGCCACGGCTCCGGCGACCAACCCGCCGCAGACCGGGGGCGGCGGCGCGGGCACGACGCCGCCGGCGGGCGGCGGCGGCACGCCGAAGCCGCCGGTGCAGCCCACGACCCAGCCGACGGCCACCACCGGCTGACCCGACGGGTCAGTTGGCGAAGGCGTCCAGGACCTGCTCGTACTCCTGGCACCACCACGCCAACTGGCCCGCCGAGGCGGGGTAGAGCGGGTCGGCCCGGTGGTCGGCCCGCTGGTAGCGCCACTGGAGCATCCAGAAGTCGTTCAGCCGCTCCCACCAGACCCGGTGCGCCGCGGCGGCCAGGTGCTCGGCGGTGGCGGCGCCGGTGGCCCGGTAGGACTGCGACCAGTGCCGGACCCGGACGAGGTCGAGCACTCCGGTGACACGGTCGTTGAAGAGCAGGGTGGCCGCGCGGACGGCCTCCTCGGCGCGCGGCTGCGGCCCGAGCTTGTCCCAGTCCAGGACGGCGGTGATCCGCTCGTCGTGGTGCAGCAGGTTGAGCCCGTGGAAGTCGCCGTGGGTCCAGCCGGTGGGCGGGGCGGCCTGCGGGAGCGGACGGCGGTGGGCGTGCTCGGTGAGCAGCTCCAGCCGTTCGGTCAGCCGGCGTTCGACCAGGACGTCCAGCTCGCCGTGCGGCTGGTGCTCACGGGCCCGGCGGCGCAGCTCGCGGGCGAGCACGGCGCTGTCGAGCGGGTCCGCGCTGCGGTAGCCGGAGGGTTGTGCGGCCGGCGCGCAGACCTCGTCGAGCGCGCCGTGCAGCCGGCCGAGCAGCGCGCCCAGCGAGGCGCACTGCGGCAGGGACAGCTCGGTGCCGTGCCGGTGCCGGCCGTCCACCCAGGGGAAGAGCGCGAAGAGCCGGCCGCCGAACGCGGCGATGGTGGCGGTCCGCCCGGCGAGGGCCAGCGGGGGCGCGACGGGCAGGCCCAGGGCGGCGAGCGCGTCCATCGCGCGGTGGTGGGCGGCGACGGCCTCGCGACCGGCCGTCGCGGCGTCCACGTAGCACTTCAGGAAGTAGCCGCCGGCCTCGGTGGTGACCCGGTAGCCGCGGTTCAGCAGGCCTTCGGCGACGGGTTCGGCGGTGAGCAGGCGGCCCACCCGGTAGCGGCGCAGGACCTCGGCGAGCGCCGTGCGGGGGACGGGCGGGCTGAGGGTTCCTATCGGGGGAGCGGTGAGGTCGGGACGGGCTGGTGCGAGGGCAAGGGTCTGGCTGAAAGTCACAGCCAGAGGTTAGGACCTCTCGGCGGGTGGCATTGACAGCTCGTCAGTTCTGTGCATCGGCCCTATCCGTGCTGGTGGTCCGCCTGGTGCCGGGCGACAAAAGCGGCCGCCTGGGTCCGGCGCTCCATCCCCATCTTCGCGAGCAGACTGGAGACGTAGTTCTTCACCGTCTTTTCGGCGAGGTGCAGCTCGTTGCCGATCTGACGATTGGTCATCCCTTCGCCGATCAGGTCCAGGATGCGGCGCTCCTGCTTGGTGAGCTGGGCGAGCCGCTCGTCCTCCTTCTCGCCGCCGTCCCGCAGCCGGGCCAGCACCCGGCTGGTGGCGACCGGGTCGAGCAGCGAGCGGCCGGCCGCGACGTCCCGGACGGCGGTGATCAGGTCGGTGCCGCGGATCGCCTTCAGCACGTAGCCGGAGGCGCCCGCCATGATCGAGTCGAACAGCGCCTCGTCGTCCGAGAACGAGGTCAGCATCAGGCACTTGATCTCCGGCAGCCGGGAGCGGATCTCCCGGCAGACCTCGACCCCGTTGCCGTCCGGCAGCCGGACGTCCAGGACCGCGACGTCGGGGTGGACGGCGGGGATCCTGGTCAGCGCCTCGGCGGCGGTGCCGGCCTCGCCGACCACCTCGATGTCGTCCTCGACCGAGAGGAGTTCGTGAACGCCCCTGCGGACCACCTCGTGGTCGTCGAGGAGGAATACCCTGATTTGTCCCGTGTCAGTCACGCGCAAAGCCTCCCATATCACCCTACGAGAGACCTTCCGCCCGCACCGGACCGGGGTCACGTTCCGGCCAGAGCGGGAGAAACCGATGCCGGTAACCCCCTTACGCGAGAGCCTTTGCCCGGATAACGTGCGCAGGTGTCCTGAAGGCGACCGAATTGAGAGCTGCGCCACACGCGCGTTTGTAGACCCCGAACAAGTAGGACGTCCTAGCGCAGACGCGCCGAGGGCGGACGCTGGGTAACGTTCTCGTGAGGGACGCCGTCGGAACAGGATCACCACCTGCCCCGCAGATGGGAGCGCACACCCACGCGCGCCCCGCGAGGCGGTGACCGGACCGGTCACCGGCGACCCCGGGCGGCCGGACAGACCGAGGAGTGAACGTGACCGTCAAAAGCACGGCCAAAAGCACGGCGAGGGCGCGCAAGAAGGCGGCCCCCGGCGTCCCTGGCACCCTCCGCACCACGGGTCAGGACGCCCAGCCGGAGCTCGTGCAGCTGCTGACGCCGGAAGGCGAGCGCGTCGAGCACCCGGAGTTCCCGCTCTCCGTGGAGCCGGACGAGCTTCGCGCCCTCTACCGCGACCTGGTGCTGGTGCGCCGGTTCGACGCCGAGGCGACCTCCCTGCAGCGCCAGGGCGAGCTCGGCCTGTGGGCCTCGCTGCTCGGCCAGGAGGCCGCGCAGGTCGGCTCCGGCCGCGCGCTGCGGCCCGGCGACTACGCCTTCCCCACCTACCGCGAGCACGGCGTCGCCTGGTGCCGGGACGTCGACCCGCTGAACCTGCTCGGCATGTTCCGCGGCGTGAACCACGGCGGCTGGGACCCGAACGAGAAGAACTTCCACCTCTACACCATCGTGATCGGCGCGCAGGCCCTGCACGCCGCCGGCTACGCGATGGGCATCACCAAGGACGGCGCCGACGACGCGGTGATCGCGTACTTCGGCGACGGCGCCTCCAGCCAGGGCGACGTCAGCGAGGCCTTCACCTTCGCCTCGGTCTACAACGCCCCCGTGGTGTTCTTCTGCCAGAACAACCAGTGGGCGATCTCCGAGCCCACCACCACCCAGACCCGGATCCCGCTGTACCGCCGCGCCTCGGGCTTCGGCTTCCCGGGCGTGCGGGTCGACGGCAACGACGTGCTGGCCTGCCTCGCGGTGACCCGCTGGGCCCTGGAGCACGCCCGCAGCGGCAACGGCCCGGTGCTGGTCGAGGCGTTCACCTACCGGATGGGCGCGCACACCACCTCCGACGACCCGACCCGCTACCGGCTCGCCGAGGAGACCGAGGCCTGGAAGGCCAAGGACCCGATCACCCGCCTCCGCGCCCACCTGGAGAAGGAGGGCCTGGCCGACGAGGCGTTCTTCGCCTCGGTCGAGGCCGAGAGCGAGCAGCTCGGGCTGCGGGTGCGCGAGGGCGTGCGCGGCATGCCGGACCCGGACCCCACCCTGATCTTCGACCACGTCTACGCCGAGCCGCACGCGCTGGTCGATGAGGAACGGGCCGAGTACGTCGAGTACGCGGCCTCCTTCGAGGCGGGGGAGAACCTCTGATGGCCGGTCAGCTCAGCATCGCCAAGGCGCTCAACGGGGCGCTGCGCAAGTCGCTGGAGAGCGACCCCAAGACCGTCCTGATGGGCGAGGACATCGGCAAGCTCGGCGGCGTCTTCCGGATCACCGACGGCCTGCAGAAGGACTTCGGCGAGGACCGGGTGATCGACACCCCGCTCGCCGAGTCCGGCATCGTCGGCACCGCGATCGGCCTCGCGCTGCGCGGCTACCGCCCGGTCGTGGAGATCCAGTTCGACGGCTTCGTCTACCCGGCCTTCGACCAGATCGTCTCCCAGCTGGCCAAGATGCACGCCCGTGCGCTCGGCCACGTCAAGCTCCCGGTCACCGTCCGGATCCCCTTCGCGGGCGGCATCGGCGCGGTCGAGCACCACAGCGAGTCGCACGAGGCGTACTTCGCGCACACCGCGGGTCTGCGGGTGGTCAGCCCGTCCAACGCGCACGACGCGCACTGGATGCTGCGCCAGGCCATCGCCTCGGACGACCCGGTGATCTTCCTGGAGCCCAAGCGCCGCTACTGGGACAAGGGCGAGGTCGGCGAGGCCGCCGACCTGGGCCTGCACGACGCGCGGATCGTGCGCCCCGGCGCCGACGCCACGCTGATCGCCTACGGGCCGATGGTCAAGGTCTGCCTGGAGGCCGCCGCGGCCGCCGAGGAGGACGGCCGCCGGCTGGAGGTCGTCGACCTGCGCTCGCTCACCCCGGTCGACTTCGCCGCCCTGGAGGAGTCGGTCAAGCGCACCGGGCGCGGCATCGTGGTGCACGAGGCACCGGTGTTCCTGGGCATGGGCGCCGAGCTGGCCGCCCGGCTCACCGAGCGCTGCTTCTACCACCTGGAGGCACCGATCCTGCGGGTCGGCGGCTACTACGCCCCGTACCCGCCGTCCCGGGTCGAGGAGGCCTTCCTCCCCGACCTGGACCGCGTGCTCGACGCCGTCGACCGCGCCTTCGCGTACTGATCCCGGGGAGCGCTGATGACCACCGAAGTTCGCTCGCTCCGCGAGTTCAAGATGCCCGATGTGGGCGAGGGCCTCACCGAGGCCGAGATCCTCAGCTGGTACGTCAAGCCCGGTGACACCGTCACCGACGGGCAGGTCGTCTGCGAGGTCGAGACCGCCAAGGCCGCCGTGGAGCTGCCGATCCCGTTCACCGGGGTCGTCGAGCAGCTGTTCTTCCCGGAGGGCGCGACGGTCGACGTCGGCACCGTGATCATCTCGGTCGCGGTGGCCGGCGCGGCGGGGGCGCCCGCGGCTCCGGCCGCCGCGCCGGCACCCGCCGCCGCCCCGGCGGAGGCCGCCGAGCCCGAGCGGCGCGAGGTGCTGGTCGGCTACGGTCCGCGGACCGGCGGCAGCCAGCGCCGGGCCCGGCGCACCACGGCCGCGGCTCCGGCTCCGGTCGTGGCTCCGGCTCCCGTCGTGGCTCCGGCTCCCGTCGCGGCCCCGGCCCCCGTGGAGGCTCCGGTTCCGGCCGCGGCGCCCGCGCCGGCCGTCGCGGTGACCGGTGACCGGCCGCTGGCCAAGCCGCCGGTGCGCAAGCTCGCCAAGGACCTCGGGATCGACCTGCGGACCGTCACCCCGACCGGTCCGGACGGCGTGATCACCCGCGAGGACCTGCACGCCCACGCGGCGGCCGCCGCGGCCCCGGCTCCGGCCGTGACGCCGGTCGCCGAGCAGGCCGTCGAGTCGGCCGTCGAGCCGGTGACCGTCCCCGTGGCCGTTCCCGGCGCGGGCGACGTCCGGGTGCCGATCAAGGGCGTCCGCAAGGCGACCGCGCAGGCGATGGTGGCCTCGGCCTTCACCGCCCCGCACGTCACCGAGTTCGTCCAGGTCGACGTCACCCGGACGATGAAGTTCGTCCGCCGCCTCAAGGAGAGCGGCGAGCTGGGCCGGGACGTCCGGGTCAGCCCGCTGCTGCTGGTCGCCAAGGCGCTGCTCACCGCGGTCAAGCGCAACCCCGGGATCAACGCCCAGTGGGACGAGGCCGCCCAGGAGATCGTCATCAAGGGCCAGGTGAACCTCGGCATCGCCGCGGCCACCCCGCGCGGCCTGATCGTCCCCAACATCAAGGACGCGGGCGCGAAGACCCTCTCGGCGCTGGCGGTCTCGCTCGGCGAGCTGGTCGACACCGCCCGCCAGGGGAAGACGGCGCCCGGCGACATGCAGGGCGGCACGGTCACGATCACCAACGTCGGCGTCTTCGGCGTCGACAGCGGCACCCCGATCCTCAACCCCGGCGAGGCGGCCATCCTCGCCTTCGGGGCGGTCCGAGAGATGCCCTGGGTGCACAAGGGCAAGGTCGTCCCGCGCCAGGTCACCACGCTGGCCCTGTCCTTCGACCACCGGCTGGTCGACGGCGAGCTGGGCTCCAAGGTGCTGGCCGACATCGCGGGCATCCTGGAGCACCCGAAGCGCCTGATCACCTGGGGCTGACCCGTCCCCGGCCACGTCGAAGGGGCCCTGCCCGCGCACCGCAGTGCGTCGGCAGGGCCCCTTCGTTCCCCCCGGAGTGTCAGCCGTGGGTGCGCGGGCTGCCGGCCGCGGCCTTGCCCGGCGTGCCGGCGGCGCGGACGACCTTGACCGTCCGGGTGCTCTTCGCGCCGCTGCCGGACTCCGACCAGGCCGACAGCGTGACCGACACGGCGGACTGGCCGGCCGGGGCCTTCGCCGACAGGCCGATCCGGAAGAGCAGGCGGCTCGCGCGTCCGTCCTTGAGCGGCTGGAGCAGCGGGGAGGTGTCGACCCGGACGGCCTCGCCGCCGCAGCCGCCGTCGACGCCGAGCTTCTTCCAGGCGCCGTTCACGAACACCTCGACCGTCACGTCCTGGGCACGCAGCCGCGCACCCTTGCCGGTCAGGGTGAGGGCCGGTGCGGCGAGGGAGAAGTCGCCGCCGGTGAAGTTGCCGATCTGGGTGCCGACCTCGATCTTCGATCCGCGGGTGAGCGTGCCCGGGGTCGAGAGGAACACGCTGTTGATCGGGCCCTTGTGCTGCACGGCGCGGGCCGCCGCCGGAATCTGGGGGTTGTTCGCCCGGTACGGGCCGGCGCAGGCCGAGGAGGACTCGGCGGCCAGCAGCTGGACCGAGCCGGCGATCAGGAGGGTGGCGGCGACGGTGGCGATCCGGCGGCGACGGGTGGCGGAGGAGGAGCCGGAGTTCTTGGTGGAAGCGGACAGAACGGACATGCGCATGACAGGACCCCCGAGGTCTGGTGATGGTGCTGGGTGAGTGGATGACGAAGGTGTACCGGCCTGCTCCTGCCGAGCAGTTGCGCCCCCCGGCCCGGCCGGTCTCGCTTCCCGCTTCCTTCGTCCGTACAGACAGCGATCGCGGCCGAAGGGTTGCGGTCGATCCGAAGTTCTTTCCAGATTTTTTTCTGGCGGCGTCGAGGCCCTCATGGTGGAGATCATCCAAACGGTCCGACTCATGGGGACGACTGGTGGGATTCCTGTCGTTCGGCCAGGTCAGTGACATTTCCGCCGTTCGGTGAGGACGACACGCCGCCCGGGGTACGTCTTCGCGTCCACCACCTGGGCGACGCCGGGTGACCGGAACGTCGAGGACACACCCGTATGCCGCCTGGCAACCCTGGCCGGATCGTCCGGAGTCTGGCCGCGCTCGTGCTGGTGTCCACCGCCGTGCTCCCGGCCGCGCTCGAACTGGCCGGACCCCCGCCGTTCGGGGTGATCGGCCCCGGCGCCCCCGCCGACCGCGCGGTGCCGCCGCACACCGCGGTGCAGCGCGCCGACCTGCCCGCCGACGGCGGCGCCCCGACCGTCGACATACGGCGGACCGGGGACCCGGCCAACCGGATCACCCTGGTCCTGCTCGGCGACGGCTACGGCGCCGGGGAGCAGGACCTGTTCCGCACGCAGGCGGACCGGGCCTGGCGCGCGCTGATGGACATCGAGCCGTTCCGCAGCTACCAGGGGTTCTTCAACATAAGGCGGGTCGAGGTGGTCTCCCCGGTCTCCGGCATCGCCGAGACCGAGAACCGAGGCCGCCGCCCGGCCACCCCGCTCGGCATGCACTTCTGGTGCGAGGGCACCGCCCGGCTGCTCTGTGCCGACGAGGAGGCGACCGCCCGCTACGCCGGCCGCGGCCAGGGCCCGCAGTACCTCATCGCGCTCGCCAACTCCACCGAGTACGGCGGCGCCGGCGGCACCGGGGTGACCACCCTGGCCGGCGGCAGCCCGGACGCCGGGCGGATCATCCAGCACGAGATAGGGCACACCGTCGGGGACCTCGGCGACGAGTACGACAGCGCGCCGGACGACGCCGACTACCCCAACCTCTCCACCGACAACGCCGAGGAGATGCGCCGCAAGCAGACCAAGTGGTGGCGCTGGCTGGGCGCGGAGTCCCCGGACGGCGCCGGGACGATCGGCGCCTACCGCAGCGCCAACGGCGTCTACCGGCCCACCCGGGACTCGGTGATGCGCACCCTCGGCGGGGCGTACAACCTGCCCTCCCGGGAGGCGATCATCGAGGAGGTCTACCGGCGGGTCCGGCCCACCGACGACCCCGTCCCGCCGCCCGGCGAGGTCACCGGCCGGCCCCGGCTGGAGGTCCGGCCGCTCCCGCTGGCCGGCGCCCGGCAGCTGCGGGTGGACTGGACGGTGAACGGCGCCCCGGTCGAGCCGCAGGCGCCGGACCGCAGCTGGCTGGACACCGCGCGGCTGCCACTGGCCGCCGGGCAGAGCGCGACCGTCACGGCGACCGTCCGGGACACCACCGACTGGGTCCGCGACGAGGCCTTCCGGGACCGCTACATGACGCGCTCGGTCTCCTGGACGGTGGTGGGCTGAGACCCCGTTCGGGCGCTCCCGGGGCCCGGGGACGGAACGGATGGTTCGTATCCGTCCCCGGGACCCCGCTCTGTCCGTTCAATGATGGGATGACTAATCTGGGGCCACTATGACCGTGGAGCCCGCCAGTTCAGTCCGCCCCCTGTCCGCCCCCGCTCCCCGTGCCGGCGCCGGCCCCACCACCGGCCCCACCACCGCCCACCACCCGCCCGGCGGGCGGGCCGCCTGGTTCGCCTGGTCCATCGGCGTCAGCGTCTACGTCCTGGCCGTCATCCACCGCACCAGCCTCGGCGTCGCCGGACTGGACGCCGCCGACCGCTTCGGCATCGGCGCCTCCGCGCTCTCCACCTTCTCGATCCTCCAGGTCCTCGTCTACGCGGCCATGCAGATACCCGTCGGCCTGCTGGTCGACCGGTTCGGACCGCGCCGGGTGCTGCTGGTCGGCGTCGTGCTGCTCAGCGCCGGCCAGCTCGCCTTCGCCTTCTCCGGCTCCTTCGGCCCCGCCCTCGCCTCCCGGGCCGTGCTCGGCTGCGGCGACGCGATGACCTTCATCAGCGTGCTGCGGATCGCCGCCCGCTGGTTCCCCGCCGCCAAGAACCCGCTGGTCGCCCAGCTCACCGGCCTGGCCGGGATGAGCGGCAACCTGGTCACCACCGTCGTCCTCGCCCAGGCCCTGCACAGCGAGGGCTGGACGCCGACCTTCACCGCCATCGCGCTGCTCGGCGTCGCCGTCTTCGCCCTCGTCGCGCTCTTCCTGCGCGAGGCCCCGGACGGGCCCGCCACCGCGACGGCGTCGCCCGCCGCGGCACCCCGGCCGGGCGTCGGGCGGCAGATCCGGGAGACCTGGCGCGAGCCGGGCACCCGGCTGGGGCTCTGGATCCACTTCACCACCCAGTTCCCGGGCAACGCCTTCGGCCTGCTCTGGGGCCTGCCCTACCTCGTCGAGGCCCAGGGCATGACCCGCGCCGCGGCCGGCGGGCTGCTCACCCTGCTGGTGCTCTCCAACATGAGCTTCGGCTTCCTCTTCGGCCGCGTGCTGTCCCGCACCGCCCGGGCCCGGATGCCCATCGTGCTCACCGTCATCGGCGCCACCGCGCTGCTGTGGGCGGTGACGCTCGCCTGGCCCGGCGGCCACCCGCCGCTCTGGCTGCTGGTCACCGTCGTCCTGGTGATGGGCAGCAACGGCCCCGCCTCGCTCGTCGGCCTCGACTACGCCCGCGCCCGCAACCCCGTCGAACGCCTCGGCACCGCCTCCGGCATCGTCAACATGGGCGGTTTCATCGGCACGATGATCACCCTCTTCGGCATCGGCGTCCTCCTGGACACGCTCAGCCCGTCCGGCGCCGACACCTACGCGGCGAGCGCCTTCCGCTGGGCGTTCTGCTGGCAGTACGTGCCGCTGGCGGTGGGGACGCTGATGATCCTGCGGCTGCGGAAGAAGCTCGCGGAGGCGCCGGCGTAGGGTTTCTCACCTGCGGAAACGGGATTAGCCTTCCCTTTGGGAAGGTTAATCGTGCGCGAGTTGACGACACGGGTGTGTTCGATTCCGACGATGTGGCGGACGCGGCTCGGGTTGACCCGACCCAGCACCGTGCACACGTCCGCCGTGACGAACCACGGCTCGCCGTCGATCATCACGACCCTGATCGGCCGGCCCGTGACCGGGAAGCTCGACCGGACCAGCACCATCGTCTGTTCGTCGTCCATTGGGACGCCCCTCCTTCTTCCGGGTGACACTGCCCGGATCAACGAGGCCGAACGGACGGGGCTACTGGTCCCAACGTGACGCACGGGAGCACGAGGCGCACTCGCCCGGCGTGCACTCGTACGTGTAAGCCGGGCGGGTGAAGGCGACCCCTATCGGGTGACAGAGAAGTTGGCGAGGACGCGGTCGGCGAGCTCCTTGTCGCCGTCGACGACCACGTGGCCCGGGCGGCCGCGGCCGCAGGCGAGGCGGACGTAGGTCTCCCAGTCGAGGGTGAGCTGGACGTCGGGGGCGAGGCTGATCGACTCGTCGACGGTGCCGCGCCCGGCGGAGTCGACCCGCACGGTGCGCAGGAACTCGACGGGTCCGGTGACGTCGACGACCAGCGCGGTGCCGGCCGGGGCGCCGGCCTGGTGGGCGACCGCCTCCGGCAGGCCCTCGAGCAGGACGTCGCGGGCGACGAGGGCTCCGGCGGAGTCGAGGTTGCCGGGGACGCCGAGGGCGCGGCGGAGGTCCTGCTCGTGGACCCAGACGTCGAAGGCGCGCTGGCGCAGCAGCTCGTAGTACTTGATCTCGCCGCTCTGTGGGCCGCCCGGCCGGCGGACCGGCTCGTTGGGCATCTGCTTGGCGTTCCGCAGCGCGCGGGAGCGGCGGATGATCGTGTACTCCAGCTCGCTGGTCATCTCCAGCGCGGTGTGGCAGCGGCGCTTGTCGACGGGCAGTTCGAGGTAGCGGGCGGCTTCGGTGGTGACGTGGCGCAGGTCGCGCGGGAGGGAGTGGATCGGACGGGGGTCGCCGAGCAGTTCGGACTCGACGGCGATCACGTGCGAGACGATGTCGCGGACCGACCAGCCGGGGCACTCGGTGGCCCGGTTCCAGGAGCCCTCGGGCAGGGGGGTCACCAGTTCGGATATCGCCTCGATGGACCGGGTCCACGCCTCGGTGTAAGCCTGCACGGTCTGGTTGTCCGTCACGGGAATCTCCGGCCCTCCGTCAGCTGCCTTGCCACGCGTGCCCGCGGTTTCCTGGGTCGGCCGGGAATTCCGGCTTCCGGGCGCACACGCTAACCGCACGTTACGCTGCCGGGTGAGAGCAGGGCAGCGCTTTCGGGTGACGATCGTAGGACTCTTGCCGTGGACGGTGGTACTGTGCGCGCTTCATTGATCCAACTCGCGGTCTCCGACGCCGAGCCCCCGGCCGAGCGGAGGGCCCGCGCGGCCGCGCTGGTGCGGTCGCAGCGGGGATCGGACCTGGTGGTCCTGCCCGAGCTGTGGCCGCTCGGCGGCTTCGCCCACGACCTCTGGTCGGACGGCGCGGAGTCGCTGGACGGGCCGACCTCGGACGCGATGGCGGCGGCCGCCAGGGCGGCGGGGGTGTGGCTGCACGCCGGTTCCATCGTCGAGCGCGACCCGGACGGGCCGATCTACAACACCTCGCTGCTGTTCGCCCCGGACGGCGAGCTGGTGCACACCTACCGCAAGATCCACCGCTTCGGCTTCGACAGCGGCGAGGCGGTGGTGATGGGGGCCGGTCAGGAGATCGTGACCGCGGCGACCGACGTCGGCACGCTGGGCCTGGCGACCTGCTACGACCTGCGGTTCCCGGAGCTGTTCCGGGCGCTGCTGGACGCCGGCGCGCAGGTGCTGGTGGTGCCGGCGGCCTGGCCGGAGCGGCGGCGGGAGCACTGGACGCTGCTGAACCGGGCACGCGCGGTCGAGGAGCAGGCGTACGTGCTGGCCTGCAACACGGCGGGGACGCACGGCGGGGTCGAGCAGGCGGGGCACAGCATCGCGGTGGACCCGTGGGGCCGGGTGCTGGCCGAGGCGGGGGCGGGGGAGGAGGTGCTGACCGTGGAGTTCGATCCGGCGGAGGTGGTGAAGGCGCGCGCCGAGTTCCCGGTGCACCGGGACCGGCTGCTCGGCATCCCGGCGCCGGTCCAGCGCTGAGGCGGCCGGCCCCGGGGCGGCGGGCGGAAGGCCGTCCGGGGGCGCCGGTCGCACGGTCGTCCGGCGCTCGACCGGCGCACGTTCGGCGGTCGGGAGCGTACGGGGGCGCGCGGAGAGTATGGGGGGCTTGTACACGTCGGTGTCCAATTTGAGAAGATGAGCCCTCGTCGTGTTACCAGTCCGTACACCGCCGGTCTGTCCCGTCAGGCCGTCCCGCCCGCCCGAGGAGGTCGCGCGCATGTTCGGGACCGACGCGGGCGACCCCCGTCCGGTGATCCAGCGCAACAGCCTGCGCGAGCAGATCGCCGGCGCGCTGCGCGAGGAGATGATGGCCGGCCGGCTGGCGGCCGGGCGGAACTTCACCGTCAAGGAGATCGCCGAGCTGTACGGGGTCTCGGCGACTCCGGCCCGGGAGGCGCTGGTCGACCTCTCCGCCCAGGGGCTGCTCCGCGCCGAGCACCACCGCGGCTTCACCGTCCCCGAGTTCGGCTGGGACGACTTCCTGGAGATCTTCGAGACCCGGGTGCTGATCACCGACAGCTACTACCGCCGGCTGGCCAGCGACCCCGGCCGCCAGGACGAGAGCCGGCTCACCTCGCTGCGCCGCCGGGCGGACGCGGCGGCGCGGGCGGCCCGGGCGGGCAACCTCGACGTGATGGTGGGCTGCGACCGCCGGTTCTGGCAGGAGGTCGGCGGGCTGATGGGCAACCGCCGGATCGCCGACTACCTGGACTGGCTGCGGGTGCAGTCGTGGATGTTCGCCGCGCGGTTCCTGCGGTCGACGCACCAGCTGGCCGGGGTCTGCTGGGACGGCCACCTCGACCTGGTGGAGGCGATCGAGGCGCGCGACGTGCCGCGCTCGCACCGGGTCATCTGCGAGTACAACCTCTTCACCGTCGGGCTGCTGGCCGAGCTGGCCGGCGAGTCGGTGGAGACGGTGAAGGTGCTGCCGCTGCTGACCGGCGGCCTGCCCGCCGCCCGGGGCGGCCAGGGCGCCCCGGCCGCGCCGCCCGACACCCCGGAGGACGCCGCGCCGGGGAAGACCGGGGCGGGCACCGGGACCGCCGCCACCGAGCAGCCGCGTCCGGGGGAGCCCGCCCGACCGGCGGATCCGGGCCGTGCGACCGGCGGCGCCCGGGGACGGGAGCGCGAGCTGGGCCGGGAGCTGGGCCGCGAACTGGGCCTGGGACTCGGCCTGGTGCCGCAGCCGCGCTCGGTGCCGTACGGGCGGTTCGGCCGCCGGCCGTCCGATCCGCCGCCGGACCAACTGCCCGGGGGACGGCCCGATCCGCATCGCTCGCCGGGCCGGTAGGGTGGGCGGTCGTCCGTCCCGGCCGCGCCTCGTGGCGGTGGTCCGGGCACCGACCCGCCCATCCGCCGTCCGCCGCCGCGCGGCCGGTTCCCCGCGTCCGGAGAGGAAGAGCCGGCCATGGCCTGCGACCTCTGGCTCGTCCCGCTGGTGGACGTGCTGAGCCACAGCCCCGACAACCCCTTCCGGGACGACCTCGCGCTGTACAACCAGGTGCTGGCCTCCCGCGGCCTGCCCGAGATGCCGGTCTACCGGTTCGTGCCGGGGCTCAGCGGGGCGGTCGAGCCGATAGCCGCCTTCGACTACGACTCGCTGCACTTCCTGCGCCGGGCCTACCTGTTGGGTCTGACCGGCCTGGACATCACGCCGGTGGACGCGCTCGGCGGCGACTACGAGCAGCTGCTGGAGATGTTCGAGAGCAGCGCCGAGCAGTCGCACCTGGTCTGGCACTTCGACCACGCCGGCGCGTACGTGCCGATCGAGTTCGCCGCCCCGCTGGTGGAGGAGTCGCTGCTCGCCGCGGGCGGTCCGCTCGGCTCCAGCCACGGGCTGCTGCGCGAGCTGCAGGCCGTCGCCCCGGCACTGGGCATCGACCCGCTCGACCCGCCGGCGCCGACCCGGCCGCTCGGCCCGACCGGCCTGGAGCAGCCGTTCGGCCCGCCACTGGACGACCTGCACCCGTTCGCCCGGGAGCGGCACGCCTGGGCGGGCCTGTACGCGGCGGCGACCCGGAGCCTGCACCAGGGCTCGATGGTCGTCTTCGCCTGAGCCCGAGCCCGGGGCCCGGGCCCGAGCCTGAGCGCGGGCCCGAGCCCGGCCCGAGCCCGGGGCCCGGCCCGCGCTACCGCAGCGGCCCCTCCGGCGGCCGCTGGCGCGGCATGGTGGGCCTGGTCCCCGGCGGCGGCAGCACCCGCACCTGGGCGCCGACGCCCGGCTCGGTGCGCCCGCCCCAGCTGCCGGCGACCTGGGTGGGCAGCTGGGTCATCCCGGCCCGGAACTCCAGCATCCACTCCGAGGTCTCGGTGCGGACCATGTCCGAGACGTCCTCGCAGAACCGCCGCAGCACCCCGAGGCACCGCTCGGCGGCCTCGCCCGCGGTGCCCTCGGTGGGGCCGAGCACCTCCCGGACGCACTCCGAGGCCCAGTCGAACTGGAAGGCCTCCAGGCGGCGCTGCAGCGCCTGCGCGGTGGAGACGTCGCGCATCCAGCCGGAGGTCAGCCCGAACACCCGGTCCGCGCCGTAGCAGGCGGCGGCGAGCGCCAGCCCGACGTAGCCCCAGCCGGTGGCGTTGTCGACGGCCCCGGTGAGGTCGACCAGCGGGGCGGCGATGCCGCCGACCGCGAAGCCGGCCGAGGCGAACCTCAGCAGCCGGGCCCAGCGGCGCTTCCAGACCCGGTCCCTGCGGTACCACTCGACGGCCTCGACCGCCCGCTCCTCGGACCAGCGGTACAGCTCCTCCAGCCGCTCCGCGGGCTCGCCCCAGTCGCCCAGGGGGAACTGGCGGGTGCTCAGATC
Source organism: Kitasatospora sp. NPDC057595 (assembly GCF_042800875.1). Lineage (NCBI taxonomy): Bacteria > Bacillati > Actinomycetota > Actinomycetes > Kitasatosporales > Streptomycetaceae > Kitasatospora > Kitasatospora sp. NPDC057595. The sequence goes on from NZ_JBHVGL010000009.1 coordinate 188,640, forward strand.
GGACCGGCGGCGGGTCGAGGGCCGGCGCGCCACCGTCGTGGCGGGCTGGTCCTCCTCACCGATCTCCTTGCCCCAGGCACTCTCCTCGGGCTGCATTTCCGGCTGGCTCACCTGTGGGGCTCCCTGTGGCGGGCGGACTGCTGGTCTCGCTGGTTCCGACTCTGCGCGGACCGACGTGTCCTCGGCCTGACGACCCGTGGAACGACGGACAACGCGCCGGCCACACCGCCGCTCCGGGGCGTGCTGCGGATGCCCGGGGCGGCGTCACCGGCGGCCGCCGGCGGTGGTCCAACAGCACTTCTTACCGCCAAATGGCTTACCGTGTGGGCGCTTCGCCAATGATCGTTACGGGATTCGGTCATCGGATCCCAAGGTGAGAGGGTTGCGGCGGTCGGCGGGATTTCACCCGTCCGAGCGAGGGCCCGGTGACCCGCTGTCCTGACCCGGACACCGTGCGCCGATCCCGGGGGGTTCTGATTGGAGGATCCTCCCAGGCCGCGCGGGCGCCGGATCCGCTCCGCTGTCTCTTCCTACGGGACCGGAGAGCGGCCGGAACCGGCCACCGACTACCCTTGCCCAGCGTGAAGGTCCTCGTCATCGGCGGCGGCGCCCGCGAACACGCCCTGTGCCGCTCTCTGTCCCAAGATCCCGCCGTGACCGAGCTGCACTGCGCCCCGGGCAACGCCGGGATCGCGCAGGTGGCGACGGTCCACCCGGTCGACCAGCTCGACGGCGCCCGGGTCACCGCGCTCGCCACCGCGCTCGGTGCCGAACTGGTCGTGGTCGGCCCGGAGGCCCCGCTGGTCGCGGGTGTCGCCGACGCCGTGCGCGCGGCCGGCATCGCGGTGTTCGGCCCGTCCGCCGAAGCCGCCCGGCTGGAGGGCTCCAAGGCCTTCGCCAAGGACGTGATGGCCGCCGCCGGGGTGCCGACCGCCCGCTCCTACGTCTGCACCACCGCCGCCGAGGCCGCCGAGGCGCTGGACGCCTTCGGCGCCCCGTACGTGGTCAAGGACGACGGCCTGGCCGCCGGCAAGGGCGTCGTGGTCACCTCCGACCGCGACGAGGCGCTGGCCCACGCCGCCGCCTGCGGGCAGGTGGTGATCGAGGAGTACCTGGACGGCCCCGAGGTCTCGCTGTTCGCGATCACCGACGGCAGCACCGTCCTGCCGCTCCAGCCGGCCCAGGACTTCAAGCGCGCCCTGGACGGCGACCAGGGCCCCAACACCGGCGGCATGGGTGCCTACTCGCCGCTGCCCTGGGCGCCCGAGGGCCTGGTCGAGGAGGTCCTGGCGACCGTCCTGCAGCCCACCGTGGACGAGCTGCGCCGCCGCGGCACCCCGTTCTCCGGCCTGCTCTACGCGGGCCTGGCGCTGACCTCGCGCGGAACCCGGGTGATCGAGTTCAACGCCCGCTTCGGCGACCCGGAGACCCAGGTCGTGCTGGCCCGGCTGCGCACGCCGCTGGCCGGCGTCCTGCACGCCTCGGCGACCGGCACGCTGGACCAGCTGGAGCCGCTGCGCTGGGACGAGGGCGCCGCGGTCACCGTGGTGATCGCCTCCGAGGGCTACCCGGCGGCGCCGCGCACCGGCGACCCGATCGAGGGCCTGGCCGAGGCGGAGGCCGCCGACGGCACCGCGTACGTGCTGCACGCCGGGACGAAGGCGGCCGAGGACGGCCGGGTGCTGAGCGCCGGCGGCCGCGTCCTGTCGGTCACCGCCACCGGCGCCGGGCTCGCCGAGGCGCGTGAGCGGGCCTACCGGTCGGTGGAGCGGATCTCGCTGGCGGGCGGCCAGCACCGCGGCGACATCGCGCTGAAGGCCGCGCAGTAGCGGCCGCGCACCCCCTCCTCCCCCTCCGGGCCCCCGGCGAGCGATCCGCGCGCCGGGGGCCCGGGCGTTCGCCGGCCCGCGGGCGACCCCCGGTGCGGTCCGCGAGCCCCGCGGACCCCGTGGACAACCCCCATGGACGCAGCGCCGCCGGGCGTTTCGGGGCCGAGCGGGGCCGGAGCGCTCTTCGGGCGCGGCACACCGTTCGGCGGCCGGAATCCAGCCCATCGAGTGACAGCGGCCGCATCCGGCTGACGTAACCGGGTGCCCGGCCTTATGGTGCGCTGGACCACGGCACCACAGGTCGGGCCGCTTCCGCCCGCCGCCGGGTAGCGGCGGTCGTGCGGGGGGATGCTGGACGGCGTCCGGCCGGACCGGACACGCCCGGCCCGTCCGATGCCGCCCCGGGCGGCCGTCCGGAATTCGGGCGGCGTCACCGGGACGAGTGGAACCGGGGCGATCCGGAACACCACCCGGACACGGGCGTCGAAAATGTCAGAAGCGCCACGCAGCATGTACTACCGGGGCTCGGACGCCACCGTTTCCCGGTCGGAACCGATCGTTTCGAACGGCCCAGGGGCCCTCACCGGGCACCCGAGGGCTCCGAAGGGGGTGCCGCACCGTATGGCCGCTGTCGACACCGCGCGCGCTCACGCCCACGCGGTCCTGCGCATCCGAGGGCTCGCCCTGGCCGCCGCCGCGCTGCCCGCCGCCGCCGCGGTGGTCCTGCTCGCCGGCCGGTTCACCGGCCGGATCGGCGCCCCCGGCTCACCCGACGCCGCCGGCTGGGACATCGCCCGCTGGACGGTCTGCGCGGTGGCCGCGCTCACCCTGCTGGTGGCCGCCGCGGCCGCCCGCGGATACCGCCGGGCCGTTCCGCCGCAGACCCCGGCCGTCCCGCTCGGCCGCGCCCAGGCCCCCGAGCTGTACCGGCTGATCGACGACCTGGCCGACCGGCTGGAGGTCCCCGCGCCCTCCGCCGTCGCGCTCACCCCGGACTGCGACAGCTGGCTGGAGGACGTCCCCGCGGCCCGGCCCCGCCGCCGAGCGCGCGCCGCCCGCGCCGAACCGCCCGCGCCGGTCCTGGTGATCGGCTCGCCCTTCCTCTGGTGGATGCGGGCCGGTGAGCTGCGCGCCCTGCTCGCCCCGGTGGTGGCCGGCACCGCCGCCGCCGCGGACCCCGAGATCGCCGCCGCCCGCCGCTTCCTGCGCGCCCTCGACGCCAGCCTGGACGCCGGTTCCGTCGCCGGCCCGGCCGGTGTCCCCGGCCCCGGCACCCCCCGCCCGCCCCGGCGCGGCCCGGCCGCGCTCACCGACCGGATCACCCGCCGGCTGCTCGGCGCCTGCCGTGGCCACGCCGCCGAGCTGGAGCGGTCGGTCGCCGGCTGGGCCTCCGAACAGGCCCGCGGGGTGGACTACGGCCTGCGGATCGCCGCCCAGGAGCAGGTCGGCCTCGCCTACGCGGGCTGGGACCGGCTGCTCACCCGGGTCGCGCTGCCCGCCTGGCGGATCGGCCGGCACCCCGCGCACCTCAACGCCGGCGTGGTCGCCGCACTCACCGAACTCTCCCGGCGCGACCGGCTGGCCGACGGCTACGGCAGCCGGCTCGGCGACCGCCCGGCCTGCGACCTGCTGGAGGAGCCCGGCACGGTGGACGCCGCCGTCTCCCGGCTCGCCGCCGAACTGTTCTTCGGCACGCCCGCCTCCGGCGGCCGGCGCGAGCTGGAGTGGGCCGACTACCCGGCCGACGTCGTGGACGCCGGCTGGCGGGCCCGCGCCGCCGCCCTGCAGTCCGCCCTGGACCTGCTCGCCCCGCAGGCCCGCCCCGGCGCCCCGACGCTGACCCGGCTGCTGAACCGGCTCGCCGACGGCGACGGCGAGCGGCTGGCCGCCGCGCTGGTGGCCCAGCCGGCCCGCACCGCCGCTCCCGCACCGCTGCTCGAACCGGTCCGCACCGCGCGGGACGTGCTGGTCGACCACGTCACCGCGATGGTCTGCTGCGCCGCCGTGGACACCGCGGGCGCCGTCCCCGGCCTCGACTGGCTGGACGGCCCGGTGCTGCTGCTCGGCGGGGTGCGCCGCACCGACCTCGCCGAGCCGGTCGCCCAGGCCGTCGAGCAGGGCCAGGACGGTCCGCTGCGGGCCTGGCTGGACGCCGCCGACGTCCGGCTGGAGAAGCCCGTCCGGCTCTGACCGGCACCGCCGGGAGGGGCGCGCAGCCCCTGCGCGAGCGCCCCCGGTCGAACCGGCCGCCCCGGGTCTTCGCAGGCCGGAGGCCATCCGTCCGCCGGCCCGGAAGATTCCCGCCACTAGTTGCTACCGTAGGGTGACGCAGCGCCAGCACGGTGTGGTGTATTAGTCCGCACGCACATCCGGGAGGCACATGCCAGCCCGGCGGAGGTGCACCTGGGAGGGGCGCGCGTGGGGACCGAAGTCAACCGCCGCTGGGAGTCCGGGACGCACGCGCACAGCGTCTCCGACCCCTTCGGCCAGGGCCCGCTGCCCTGGCTGCGCAGCCCGGACCAGTACCTCGCCGGCGCCGAGGGCGACGTCCCCTGGTACGTCTCGGTGGACGCCCCCGGGCAGCGTCCGCTGGCCGCCGGGGTGCGCGGCAAGCCCGCGGTCGGCACCCCGCTGAGCGCCAACGACGAGGAACAGCAGATCAAGGGCTTCGCCTCGGCCGGCGTGGTCCGCCCCGGCGGCTCGGTGGACCTGCGGGTCACCGTCAATCCGCCCCGCGAGTTCACCGTCGACGTCTTCCGGATCGGCCACTACGCGGGCGACGGCGCCCACCACATGACCTCCAGCCCGCTGATCGCCGGCATGGTCCAGCCGGCCCCGATGGTGGCCGGCCGGACCGTCTCCTGCCACCACTGGTGGCACACCTGGCGGCTGCAGATCCCGAACCACTGGCGGCCCGGCGCGTACGTCGCCGTGCTCACCACCGCCGACATGCTGCACCGCAGCCACATCCCCTTCACGGTCCGGGACTTCGAGGACCAGACCCGCGCCGCCGAACTGCTGCTGGTGGTCCCGGACGTCACCTGGCAGGCGTACAACCTCTTCCCCGAGGACGGCCGCAGCGGCGCCAGCCTCTACCACGCCTGGGACGGCGGCCGGCTGGTCGGCGAGACCGAGGCGGCCGTCACCGTCTCCTTCGACCGCCCGCACGCCACCGCCGGGCTGCCGCTGCACGTCGGCCACGCCTACGACTTCATCCGCTGGGCCGAGCGCTACGGCTACGACCTCTCCTACGCCACCGCCACCGATCTGCACGCCGGACTGGTCGACGCCTCCCGGCACCGGGCGCTGGTCTTCCCCGGCCACGACGAGTACTGGTCCGAGCCGATGCGCCGCGCCGCCGAGGGGGCCAGGGACGGCGGCACCTCGCTGGTCTTCCTCTCCGCCAACACCATGTACTGGCGGGTCGAGCTGAGCCCCGGCCCCTCCGGCGAGCCCAACCGGATGCTCAACTGCCGCAAGCGCCAGAAGGTCCGCCCCGACGACCCGGCCGCCGGGGCCGCGGGCGCCGCCAGCGCGCTGTGGCGCGACGCCGGCGAGCCGGAGCAGGGGCTGCTCGGCCTGCAGTACTCCGGCCGGGTCGCCACGGCCGTCCCGCTGGTCGCCCGGCACACCGCGCACTGGTTCTGGGCCGGCACCGGCCTCCACGAGGGCGACGGGCTGCCCGGACTGGTGGCCGGCGAGGCGGACCGCTACTACCCCAAGGTCGCCCTGCCCGGGCACACCGAGCGGGTGCTGCTCGCCCACTCCCCGTACCAGGACCCGGCCGGGCGCACCCGCTACCAGGAGACCTCGCTCTACCGGGCGCCCAGCGGCGCCTACGTGTTCGCCTCCGGCACCTTCGCCTGGTCGCCGGCGCTGGACCGTCCTGGGCTCACCGACGAGCGGATCCAGCGCGCCACCGCCAACCTGCTGGACCGCCTCTGCAAGAACGACTGAGCGGCCCTCGGGCCGGTCCGCCCCGGCGGTCGTGACAGACTCGACCCCAGTGACCTCCCCTTTCGCGCCGCACCGCCCGCGAACGACCCCTGAGGACTGAGACGACCTTGAGCGGATTTGTCACCAAGCCCGAGCCGGTCCAGGTACCCGGCCTGGTCCACCTGCACACCGGCAAGGTGCGCGACCTGTACCGCGCCGAGTCGGGTGACCTCGTGATGGTCGCCAGCGACCGCACGTCCGCCTACGACTGGGTGCTGCCCAACGAGATCCCGGACAAGGGCCGCATCCTCACCCAGCTCTCGCTGTGGTGGTTCGAGCGGATCGCGGACATCGTGCCCAACCACGTGATCTCCACCGAGGTCCCGGCCGGCGCCCCGGCCGACTGGAAGGGCCGCACCCTGATCTGCCGCAGCCTGGACATGGTCCCGGTCGAGTGCGTGGCCCGCGGCTACCTGGCCGGCTCCGGCCTGGAGGAGTACCGCGCCTCCCGCACCGTCTGCGGCATCGCCCTGCCCGAGGGCCTGGACGACGGCTCCGAGCTGCCCGCCCCGATCTACACCCCGGCGCTCAAGGCCGAGGTCGGCGAGCACGACGAGAACGTCCCCTACGAGGAGACCGCCCGCCGGATCGGCGCCGAGCTGGCCGCCCAGCTGCGCCAGACCACCCTGGCCGTCTACTCCCGGGCCCGGGACATCGCCCGTGAGCGGGGCATCATCCTGGCCGACACCAAGTTCGAGTTCGGTCTGCTGGACGGCGAGCTGGTGATCGGCGACGAGGTGCTGACCCCGGACTCCTCGCGGTTCTGGCCGGCCGACGCGTGGGAGCCGGGCCACTCGCAGCCCTCCTTCGACAAGCAGATCATCCGCGACTGGCTGACCTCCCCGGCCTCCGGCTGGGACCGCCGCAGCGAGCAGCCGCCGCCGCAGCTGCCCGCCGAGGTGGTCGAGAAGGTCCGCGGCAAGTACGTCGAGGCCTACGAGCGGCTGACCGGCCTCAGCTGGTCCTGACGCCCGCGGCGCGAACGCCCGCGGGCCCGGCCGGTCAGATCCAGCCGTGCTCGCGGGCGATCCGCACCGCCGCGTGCCGGTTCTCGGCGCCCAGCTTGGCGGCGGCCGCGGACAGGTAGTTGCGGACGGTGCCCTGGGAGAGCGAGGCCCGCTCGGCGATCTCGGCGATCGAGGTGCCGTCCGCGGCGAGTTCCAGGACGTCCGTCTCGCGCGGCGTCAGCGGGCTCTCCCCGGCGGCGATGGCGTCCGCCGCCAGTTCCGGGTCCACGTACCGGCCGCCGGCCCGGACCGTCCGGATGATCCCGGCGAGGTCGGCCGCCGAGACCGTCTTCGGCAGGAAGCCGCGGATGCCGACCTCCAGGGCCCGCTTCAGGTATCCCGGGCGGCCGTGGCCGGTGACGATCATGCAGCGGCAGTCCGGCAGCAGCGTGCGCAGGCTGGTGGCCACCTCGATGCCGTCCAGACCGGGCATCTGGAGGTCGAGCACCGCGATGTCCGGCCGGTGGGCCTGGGCCATGGCCACCGCCTCCGGGCCGGAGGCGGCCTGGGCGACCACCACGATGTCCTCCTCCAGCGAGAGCAGCGCGGCCAGCGCGCCGCGGATCAGGTGCTCGTCGTCGGCGAGCAGGACGCGGACGGGCGCGGTGTCGGTCATCGGCGGGGGCCTTCCGTGCGGTCTTCGCGGGGCTTCGCGGGAAGCGGAGTCCCGGGGCATCAGAGTCTCAGGGCCCCGGCGCCGCGAACCGCCCGGGGCCGCGAACCGCCCGGGGCCGCGCAGCGGCCGGTCAGGACCTCGGGGCCGGGGCGTTCCCGGCGCCCCGCAGCGGGACGCTGGCGATCAGCCGGAAGCCCCCGGGCCCGGCGTCCGGCAGGGCCAGCTCGCCGTCGTGGGCGGCGAGCCGCTCGCGCAGTCCGCGCAGCCCGGTGCCGCTGCCCTGGGAGGGCAGCGGGACGGCCGGCACCCCGTCGTTCTCCAGCTCCAGCACCGCCCGGTCGTCCTCCCGCCGGAGCCGGATCGCGCAGCGGCCCGCCTCGCTGTGCCGCAGGACGTTGGTGGTGGCCTCGCGGATCACCCAGCCGAGCACCGACTGGACCGGGGCCGGCAGCCGGTCGGCGTCCTCGCCGAGGTCGATCTCGCAGAGCACGTCGGCGGAGCGGAGCACCGCGCGGGCGCCGATCGCCTCCGCGTGCAGGTCCGCCGTGCGGTAGCCGCGCACCACGTCGCGGACCTCGCGCTGGGACTCCTGGGCGATCTGCTGGACCTCGGCCATCTGGTCGGCGGCCTCCGGACGGCCGCGCCGGGCCAGCTGGACGGCCAGTTCGCTCTTGAGCGCGATGGTGGTGAGGTTGCGGCCCATCACGTCGTGCAGGTCGCGGGAGAACCGCAGCCGCTCCTCGGCGACGGCCAGCCGGGCCTGGGCCTCGCGGGCGGTGTCCAGCTCCCAGACCACCGACTGGAGCCAGGCGAAGCTGCGGCAGCTGGACCCGACCAGGAACATGACCAGCGCGGTGCCGCAGAGTGCCGCGACGGCCGTCCCCGGGGCGGCGCCGACCAGCAGCATCGCGGGCAGGACGGCCAGCAGGCCGGCGGTCCCGGCGAGGGCCGCCCGGCGCGGGGGCAGTCCGACCGAGGCCGGGCCGAAGGCGGAGAAGAGGAGGGTGCTGGCGATCGGGAAGGTGAAGACCACCGGATCGGTGCCGACCCGCGGGCCGAGCAGCAGCACCGCCCAGGAGCCGGCCACCGCGACGCCGCCGTTGAGGGCGAGCCAGCGCAGGTGGTCGGAGGGCCGCTTCAGGTAGTGGTCCAGCGAGGTCCGGTAGGCCCGCAGGCTGAGCAGGGTCTGGGCCAGTCCGACCACCATGGCCACCCGGCTGGCCGGGTGGGCCCGGAGGTCCGGGTCGGCGGAGTTGATCAGCAGGGAGAGCGGCAGCGGGGCCAGCGCCATCAGGTAGAGCGACCAGCGGAGGTAGAGCTCGGAGCGCTGCGGCTTGGAGTAGTCCCTCCACGCGCGCACCGGATTCACGACGCCCATCTGCTCTGCTCCCCGTTCGATCATGATCGTGCTGCTGCCTTCCTATCAGAGGAGGAACGGGGAGCGGACCTTCGGTTCGAAATCACCTGCCGGGAAAACAGCCGGTGGTCAGCGGCGCGGCTCCCAGCGGAAGTAGCGGACGGCTCCCCAGACCGCGAGGGCGAGCCAGATGCCGCCGGTGACCAGGTGCGGGGCGGCGGTGGCCCAGCTGCCGGCGAAGCCGGTCGGGGCGGCGGAGCCGTCGGTGCCGAACCAGCCGACCCGGACCAGCTGGAACGCCGGGGTGGTGGGCAGCAGCCGGCAGATGTCGGCGAGCCGGTCCGGCATGACCTCCAGCGGGATGAACAGGCCGGAACCGAACTGGGTGAGCAGCAGGACCGGCATGGTGGTGATGCCGGAGCTCTCGACGGTGCGGGTGAAGGCGCTGGAGAGGGCGGCCAGCGCCATCAGGGTCGCGATGACCATGACCAGGCCGCCGGCCAGCAGGATCGGGTTGACCGGGGCGGTCAGGTCCAGGGCGGTGGCGCCGACGACACCGATCACGGTGCACATCACCAGGGCGAGGCCGACCGAGGGGACGGCGGTGCCGGCCAGGATCTCCAGGTCCCGGGCCTCGCCGGTGCGCAGCCGCTTGAGCACCAGCTCGCCGCGGCGGGCCACGTAGGCGGCGGTCAGGTTGTAGTAGACGACGAAGGCCAGCACCATGCCGACCGCGCCGTTGACCAGCAGCGAGTCGACGTCGAGGCCGGGGTTGCTCTTGGCCTGCTGCTTGAGCACGCCCTGCAGCCCGAAGATCAGGAACAGCGGCAGCAGGACGGCGGTGAACAGGGCGGTCCGGTTGCGCAGCAGCAGGATCCCCTCGGCCCGGCCCAGGGCGAGCAGCCGGCGGACGGAGGTGCTCTTCGGCCCGGTGGCGGTGGCGGTGGCGGTGGTCATCGGGCGAGTCCGATCAGCTTGCGGCGGGCGGGGGGAGCGGCGGGGGAGTCGGCCGGGGGCCGGTGGGCGGCCTCGGAGGCGATGGCCAGGAAGGCCTCCTCCAGCGAGGCGCTGCGGGCGTCGAGGGCACCGAGCGCGATGCCGTGCCGGCCGGCCCAGCCGAGCAGCTCGGTCAGGGTGGCCTGGAGGTGCGGCGTCTGGACGGTGACCTTGCGGCCCTCGGCGGTCAGCGTGGCGCCGGCCAGCGGCGGGATCGAGGAGCCGGTGAACTCGGGGAGTTCGAAGGAGATCCGGGACGGCCGCCCGGCGATCACCTCGGCCACCGTGCCGGCGGCGACGATCCGGCCGCCGTGCATGATCGCCAGCCGGTCGGCGAGCTCCTCGGCCTCCTCCAGGTAGTGCGTGGTGAGCAGCACCGTGGTGCCCTGGGCGCGCAGCTCGCGGACCAGCCGCCAGACGGCGGCGCGGGCCTCCGGGTCGAGGCCGGTGCTCGGCTCGTCCAGGAACAGCACCTCGGGCCGGCCGAGCAGGGCCATCGCCAGGTCGAGGCGGCGGCGCTCGCCGCCGGAGAGCTGCTTGACCCGGACGTCGCGGCGGTGCTGCAGGTCGACCAGTTCCAGCGCCTCGTCCAGCGGGCGGGCGTGGCTGGTGGCGCCGGCCCAGGAGCGGCCGGTCTCGGCGACGGTGAGGTCACCGGGGAAGCCGCCCTCCTGGAGCATGATGCCGATCCGGGGCCGGACGGCGGCCCGCTCGCGGTACGGGTCGCGGCCGAGCACCCGGACCCGGCCCTCGTTCGGGGCGGCCAGTCCCTCGATCAGTTCCATGGTGGAGGTCTTGCCGGCCCCGTTGGTGCCCAGCAGCGCGAACAGCTCGCCGCGGCCGACGGTCAGGTCGACGCCGCGGACGGCGTGGTACCGGCTGCTGCCGGTGCCGTAGTGGCGGTGCAGCTCGGTGACCTCGATCACATGGTCGCCGGGGCGGTGGGGCTGGCTCGTTTCCATGCCCCAAGCCTCCCGTCGCCCGGGGGACGGGGGCAGTGCGCGCCTTCATGAGAACCCGGTGCGGATCCATGGGCCGGCGATGACGAATGTCATGGGCAGCGGAACGGGAGAACGCCGAAGGGCCCTCTCGATCGAGAGGGCCCTTCGTACTGGAGCGGACGACGAGATTCGAACTCGCGACCCTCACCTTGGCAAGGTGATGCTCTACCAACTGAGCCACGTCCGCAGGGTGGAACTATGTAATTGTGCTGTGCTCGCGCACTGCGAGCGGACGACGAGATTCGAACTCGCGACCCTCACCTTGGCAAGGTGATGCTCTACCAACTGAGCCACGTCCGCGCGGTGCCTTGCGGGGCACCTGCCGCCTCTTCGGATCTCTCCGTTGCGGCGACGAGGAATACTCTACAGCATCCGGAGGGGTGGTCGTCCCGCCCTCCGCGGGCGGACGGGACGACCGGTGACCGCGGGAGTTCAGTTCGCCTCGGCGAACGCCTCGTACACGTGCTTCGGGATGCGGCCGCGGGCCGGCAGCTCCATGCCGCGGGACTGGGCCCAGGCGCGTACGGCGGCCGGGTCCGGGGTGAGGGCGGTACGGCGGAAGGACTTCCCGGTACGGCTCTGGCGGCGGCCGGCGGCGACGAACGGGGCGAGGGCCTCCCGCAGCTTTTCCGCGTTGTCCACGGACAAATCGATCTCGTACGACTTCCCGTCCACGCCGAAGTGGACGGTTTCCGCGGCGGCGCCGCCGTCCAGGTCGTCGGAGAGCGTGACAACTACACGCTGAGCCATGGGTGTCAATCCTCTCGGGCAATTCGGCCGACAAGGGCGCGGGTGCGCTCCCGGGCCTGATGTGCACCACTCGCGCAAGTGCATACGGGCAGGCCGGATGGCCGTGCCGGATACGCAGCACTCACCGCGGCAGGTGGCCCTATTCTGCACCCGAAGCGGGGAGAAATCGAAGAGTCCGGCTTTCTTTTCCGGATATTCACGTGTCTTCGCCGGGGTGCCGGATACCGGGCGCACTCGGCTGGCCGATCTGTCCGGAGTGCCGGTATTCGGGTGCTCTTCGGCCGTTCCCGCGGCGGCCGCGGAATCCGCCGAAAAGGGGCGTGCGGCGGGGGGTCCCGGGCCGATGGAGGCCTTGCCGCGTAAGGGGCGTGAGTCTACGCGCGTCGCTACGCCCGGCCAGCAATCCCGCCCGAAACCCCTTGTAGTCTGGAGTTCCCCCGCCTCACGAAGACACCACCGGGAGTGCCAGTGGCACGCGTCGTAGTCGACGTCATGCTCAAGCCGGAGATCCTCGACCCCCAGGGACAGGCGGTGCAGCGCGCACTGCCCCGTCTCGGATTCACCGGGATCGCCGACGTCCGCCAGGGCAAGCGTTTCGAGCTGGAGCTGGAGGGCCCGGTCGACGACGCCGCGCTCGCCCGTATCCGCGAAGCCGCCGAGACCTTTCTCGCCAACACCGTGATCGAGGACTTCACGGTCCGCGTCGAGGAGGAGGGCAAGTGACCACCCGCGTCGGCGTCGTCACTTTCCCCGGCTCCCTCGACGACCGCGACGCCCAGCGCGCGGTCCGCCTCGCCGGCGCCGAGCCGGTCGCCCTCTGGCACCGTGACAAGGATCTCCACCAGGTCGACGCGGTCGTCCTGCCGGGCGGATTCAGTTACGGCGACTATCTGCGCTGCGGTGCGATCTCCCGCTTCTCGCCGGTGATGGACACCATCATCGAGCAGGCCAGGGCGGGAATGCCGGTTCTCGGTATCTGCAACGGCTTCCAGGTGCTGTGCGAATCGCACCTGCTGCCCGGCGCGCTCACCCGCAACGACTCGCTGCACTTCATCTGCCGCGACCAGAAGCTGCGGATCGAGAACAACGGCACCGCCTGGACCCGCGATTACGCGGTCGGCCAGGAAATCGTCGTGCCGCTGAAGAACGGCGAGGGCCGCTTCGTCGCCGACCAGCACGTCCTGGACGAGCTGGAGGCCGAGGGCCGGGTGGTCGCCCGCTACCTCGACGTCAACCCCAACGGTTCGTACCGCGACATCGCCGGCATCACCAACGCGGCCGGCAATGTCGTCGGCCTGATGCCGCACCCCGAGCACGCCGTGGAGCCGCTCACCGGTCCCACCACCGAGGGCCTGGGCTTCTTCACTTCCGTCCTGAAGCAGCTGGTGAACGCCTGATGAGCCTCGACACCGTCAAGAACGCCGAGCAGACCCCGGACGCCGCCCAGCCGTGGGCCGAGCTCGGCCTCAAGGAGGACGAGTACGCGCGCATCCGGGAGATTCTCGGCCGCCGCCCGACCGGCGCGGAACTCGCGATGTACTCGGTCATGTGGTCCGAGCACTGTTCGTACAAGAGCTCCAAGACCCACCTGAAGCAGTTCGGCGAGAAGAAGCCCGAGACGGACGCGATGCTCGTCGGCATCGGCGAGAACGCCGGTGTGGTCGACGTCGGCCAGGGCTACGCGGTCACCTTCAAGGTCGAGTCGCACAACCACCCGTCGTACATCGAGCCCTACCAGGGCGCGGCCACCGGCATCGGCGGCATCGTCCGCGACATCCTGGCGATGGGCGCCCGTCCGGTCGCCGTGATGGACCCGCTGCGGTTCGGCGCGGCCGACCACCCGGACACCCGGCGCGTGCTGCCCGGGATCGTCGCGGGCATCGGCGGCTACGGCAACTGCCTGGGCCTGCCGAACATCGGCGGCGAGGTCGTCTTCGACTCCTGCTACCAGGGCAACCCGCTGGTCAACGCGCTGTGCGTGGGCGTCATGAAGCACGAGGACATCCACCTCGCGCAGGCCTCGGGCGCCGGCAACAAGGTCATCCTGTACGGGGCCCGCACCGGCGGCGACGGCATCGGCGGCGTCTCGGTGCTCGCCTCCGAGACCTTCGACGACAGCAAGCCGGCCAAGCGCCCGGCGGTCCAGGTCGGGGACCCGTTCCAGGAGAAGCTCCTCATCGAGTGCACCCTGGAGATCTTCCGCGAGAAGCTCGTCAAGGGCATCCAGGACCTTGGCGGCGCCGGTCTGTCCTGCGCCACCTCCGAGCTGGCCTCGGCCGGCTCCGGCGGCATGCGGATCGACCTCGACACCGTGCACCTGCGCGACCACACGCTCTCGCCGGAGGAGATCCTCATGAGCGAGTCGCAGGAGCGCATGTGCGCCATCGTCGAGCCCGAGAAGGTCGCCCGCTTCCTGGAGATCTGCGAGAAGTGGGACGTCATCGCGAACGTCATCGGTGAGGTCACCGACGGCGAGCGGCTGGAGATCTTCTGGCAGGGCGAGCTCGTGGTGGACGTGCCGCCGCGCACCGTCGCCCACGAGGGCCCGACCTACCAGCGTCCGTACGCCCGCCCGAGCTGGCAGGACGCGCTGCAGGCCGACGCCCCGACCGCGGAGCGGCTGGCCCGCCCGACCACCGGTGAGGGCCTCAAGGCCGACCTGCTGAAGGTCGCCTCGCACCCGAACCAGGCCTCCAAGTCCTGGATCACCGACCAGTACGACCGCTACGTGCTCGGCAACACCGTGCTCTCGCACGGCGAGGACTCGGGCATGATCCGGATCGACGACGAGACCAACCTCGGCGTCTCGGTCGCCACCGACGGCAACGGCCGCTTCACCAAGCTGGACCCGTACACCGGTGCCCAGCTGGCCCTCGCCGAGGCGTACCGCAACGTCGCGGCCGGCGGTGCCAAGCCGCTCGCGGTCTCCGACTGCCTCAACTTCGGCTCCCCCGAGGACCCGGACGTGATGTGGCAGTTCGCCGAGGCCACCCGCGGTCTGGCCGACGCCTGCCTGACCCTCGGCACCCCGGTGACCGGCGGCAACGTCTCGCTGTACAACCAGACCGGCGAGGTCGCCATCCACCCGACCCCGGTGGTCGCGGTGCTCGGCGTCATCGACGACGTCACCCGCCGCACCCCGGTGGCCTTCGCCGAGGAGGGGCAGCTGCTCTACCTGCTCGGCGACACCGCGGACGAGCTGGGCGGCTCGGCCTGGTCGCAGGCGGTCCACGAGCACCTGGGCGGCCTGCCGCCCAAGGTCGACCTGGAGCGCGAGCGGCTGCTCGGCGAGATCCTGATCTCCGGTTCGCGCGACGGCATGATCGACGCCGCGCACGACCTGTCCGACGGCGGCCTGGGTCAGGCCCTGGTGGAGAGCTGCCTCAAGGGCGGCCGCGGCGCGCGGATCGTCGTGCCCGAGGGCATCGACCCGTTCGTGTTCCTGTTCTCCGAGTCGGCCGGCCGCGCCGTGGTGGCGGTGCCGCGCAGCGAGGAGCTCCGGTTCAACGACATGTGCACCGCGCGGGGCCTGCCGGCCACCCGGATCGGTGTGGTCGACGGCGACGCCCTGGACGTCCAGGACCAGTTCACCGTCACGCTGGCGGAGCTGAAGGACGCCCACACCGGCGTCATCGAGGTCCTGCTGGGCTGAGTGTTCGAGCACGTCCCCGGGGGCGGACGGTTCCGAGCGGAACCGTCCGCCCCCGGGCGTATGTTGGGGGCCATGCCTGCCAAGTCCCGTACCTACCAGCCCGCCAAGGTGCGGGCCGCGCTGTCGGCGCAGAGCGAGGCCCTGCGCGCCGCCGTCCACCGGCTGACCGCCGCCGAGCTGGACCGCCCGACCCGGCTGGGGGAGTGGCGGGTGCGCGAGCTGCTGGCGCACCTCGCCGTCCAGATCGCCTGGCTGCCCGCGCACCTCGACGATCCGCTGGAGGGCCGGCCGCCGCTGGACCTGCCGCAGTGGACCGCCCGGCTCGGCGCGCTCGCCCCGTTGCTCGACGAGCAGGCCAGGGCGCGGACGGCGGAGGAGTTCGCCGGTGACCCGGCCTCGGTGGCGGCGGCCTTCGACCGGGCCGTGGAGGCGCTGCTGGCCGCCCTGCGGCGGCCCGAGACGGCCGATCCGGCCCGGCGGTTCGAGATCCGGCTCGGCTCGATGCCGCTCACCGAGTTCCTGGTGACCCGGCTGGTCGAGACGGTGGTGCACGCCGACGACCTGGCCGAGGCGCTCGGCCCCGAGCCCTTCCCGCACGACCGGCAGGCGGTGGCCACCGTCACCCGGATGCTCGCCGACGCCTTCGCCGAGCGGGTGCCCGGCGGCGCGGTCGAGCTGCGGGTGCCGCCGTACGCGGTGGTGCAGGCCGTCGAGGGGCCGCGGCACACCCGGGGCACCCCGCCGAACGTGGTCGAGACCGACCCGCTGACCTGGATCCGGCTGGCCACCGGCCGCACCGGCTGGGCGGACGCCGCCGAGGGCGCCGCGCTGTCCGCGAGCGGCGAGCGCAGCGACCTGCGGGCCCACCTGCCGCTGCTCGGCTGAGCCAGGACGCCCGGGCAAGCCGGTTCAGGGCACCGACGGTCCGCCCAGGTAGTGGCCGTCGGTGCCGTACGGCCAGGCGTTGGGCTTGCAGCCCTTGAGCCCGTAGATCTGCTGCATCATCGCCGGTGCGGGCTTGCCGGGGCCGGGGCAGGACTCGTGGCCGTGGCCGATCCGGTGGCCGACCTCGTGGTTGACCACCAGCGCCCGGTACTCGTCGATCGGGCCGTCGAACTGGGGTGAGCCGGTGGTCCAGCGCTTGACGTTGACCAGCACCTGGTCGCCGACGTTGCAGTTCACCTCACCGCGGGTGTCGAGCCCGGCGGCGCCGCAGATCCGGTCGACGGTGGCGGGGGAGGCGATCTTCACGGTGAAGTCGTAGTCACCGTCGGCGACCAGCTGGAAGCCGTTCCTCCGGTCGTTGGTCCAGCCGCGCCGGTCGGCCAGGATGCCCTGGATCTGGGTGGCGGAGGCGGCGGCGTCGATGCCGATGCCGTTCTCGACCTCGACCCGGTAGCGGCGGATCCGGCCGTGGCCGACCGGGTCGGCGGAGCCGCGGGCGAGGGTGAAGGTACCGGTGCCCTGGGCGGGGGCGCCCTCCGGGCCGCTCGGCTGCGGGGTGGGGGAGGGGCCGGGGGACGTCGGCGCGGGAGTCGTGGCGGCCGGGGTCGTCGGGGTCGCGGGCGGGGTCCCGGACGGCGGCGGGGCGGCGGTGGCCGGCGCCGGGGCGCCCTCGGGCGGGGCGATCCGGGCCGGAGCGGTCCGGCCGGCGTCCGGCAGCGCGTCCGGGTGGTTCAGGACGAAGAGCGTGCCGCCGAGGATCACCACCGCGGTGACCAGGGCGGTGAGCATGCCGGGTCCGAGCCGGCGGCGCGGCGGGCGCCGACGGCGCGGGGAGGCCGTCGCGGTACGGGGCCGGCGGGCGGGTCTGGGTGCGGGCACGCTGGGGGCTCTCTGTCGACCGGTGGGGTCGCGAACCCTCGAACTGATGTGCGCGCCCCCTCGCGGGTTCACCCTGGCACGGCGGAGCGGTGGCTGTCCACGGACCCCGGGGCACGCGCGGAACGGCCGACGCCGCCCCCGGCTGCCCGTCGGGGCACCAGGGGACGGCGTCGGCGGCGGTCCGGCCACCGGGGCCGGGGGTCAGCCCAGCGTGGCGGCGGCGGTCGGCGAGCTGTCCCGCAGGAACTGCAGGCAGCGCTCCGCCTCCTCCTTCTCCTCGATCGCGGCCGCGGCCCGGCCGAGCGCGTGCAGCGCCCGCAGGAAGCCGCGGTTCGGCTCGTGCTCCCACGGCACCGGGCCGTGGCCCTTCCAGCCGCTGCGCCGCAGCGCGTCCAGCCCGCGGTGGTAGCCGGTGCGGGCGTAGGCGTAGGACTCCACGACCCGGCCGGCCGTGTAGGCGTCGTCGGCGAGCTGCGCCCAGGCCAACGAGGAGGTCGGGAACTTCGCCGCGACCTCGGCCGGGGAGGCGCCGCCGGCCAGCAGCTCCAGCGGAGCGGGCTCGGCGGGCAGGTGCGTCGGGGGCGGACCCCCGAGGAGGTTCTCGTGAATGGTCATGCCCCCCAGTGAACCACCGGGGGGCACGGACGCAGGACCTCGTTCACCTCGTTCGAGGTGCGGGCCTCACTTCAGGCGGTTGCCGGCCGAGCGCAGCTGCTGGGCGGCCTCGACCACGCGGGCGGCCATGCCGGCCTCGGCCAGCTTGCCCCAGGTGCGCGGGTCGTAGGTGTTCTTCTTGCCGACCTCGCCGTCGACCTTCAGCACGCCGTCGTAGTTGGCGAACATGTGGCCGGCCACCGGGCGGGTGAAGGCGTACTGGGTGTCGGTGTCCAGGTTCATCTTCACGACGCCGTTCTCCAGCGCGGTGGCGATCTCCTCGGCGCTGGAGCCGGAGCCGCCGTGGAAGACGAAGTCGAACGGGTCGGTCTTGCCGTACTGCTTGCCGATCGCGTCCTGCAGCTCGCGCAGCAGCTCCGGCTTCAGCACGACGTTGCCCGGCTTGTAGACGCCGTGCACGTTGCCGAAGGAGGCGGCCAGCAGGTAGCGGCCCTTCTCGCCCAGGCCCAGCGCCTCGGCGGTGCGGACGGCGTCGTTGACGGTGGTGTACAGCTCGTCGTTGATCTCGTGCGTGACACCGTCCTCCTCGCCGCCGGTCGGGGTGATCTCGACCTCAAGGATGATCTTGGCGGCGGCGGCCTGGGCGAGCAGCTCCTGGGCGATCGCCAGGTTGTCGCTCAGGGTCTCGGCGGAGCCGTCCCACATGTGCGACTGGAAGAGCGGGTTCTGGCCCTTGGCCACGCGCTCGGCGGAGACCGCCAGCAGCGGGCGGACGTAGCCGTCCAGCTTGTCCTTCGGGCAGTGGTCGGTGTGCAGCGCGACGGTGACGTCGTACTTGGCGGCGACGATGTGCGCGAACTCGGCGAGCGCGACGGCGCCGGTCACCATGTCCTTGTTGTGCTGGCCGCCCAGGAACTCCGCGCCGCCGGTCGAGATCTGGATGATGCCGTCACTCTCGGCCTCGGCGAAGCCGCGGAGCGCGGCGTGCAGGGTCTGCGACGAGGTCACGTTGATCGCCGGGTAGGCGAACTTGCCCGCCTTGGCCCGGTCCAGCATCTCGTTGTAGACCTCGGGAGTTGCGATGGGCATGCGAATCCGCTCCTGTCGGGTGTGCGGCGCACGGACGGTGCTGTCCGACGCTGTGTACGCCTGGTGACGACTCCGGGGTACCGGGGCCGGTGCGCGGCTCTGCGGTGCGGCGGACCGGTACCAAGGTTCGAGGCAGCGGCCGCGGTGCGGCGATGAGGGTGTTCGCCACTGCGGGCCGGACGCCGGTGCCATCTTCCCAGAATGCCCACCGGCTCCACCATGCGGCCCGCCTGTCGGGACGGCGGGCCCGCCGCGCTCCCCGGGGGGTCGGAGAGGAGGTGCGACGAAAGGATGAGCGCGCGCTCGACCCCGGGGGCGAAGCCCCGGAAAAGACGGGACCGCTATCCTGCGCCGTGTGGACTACAACCAGCTGGCCGTCAATCTGCTCGACGCCAAATCACTGATCTCGTCCCTCGGTGCCATCGGGCTGATCGCGATCATCTTCGCGGAGACCGGCCTCCTGGTCGGGTTCTTCTTCCCGGGTGACTCGCTGCTCATCATCGCCGGCGTGGCCTCCTCCAGCGCCGCCTCGTCGGTGCTCGGCGACGGTGCGCGGCTGCCGCTCGCGACCCTGTTGATCGGAGCCCCGGTCGCGGCCGTCGCCGGTGCCCAGCTCGGGCACCAGATCGGCGTGAAGGTCGGACCGAGGATGTTCGACAAGCCGGAATCGAAGATCTTCAAGCGCGAGTACGTGCTGAAGGCCGAGGAGTACTTCAACCGCTTCGGCCCCGGCAAGGCCGTCGTGCTCGCCCGCTTCATGCCGATCGTCCGGACCTTCCTCAACCCGGTCGCGGGCACCCTGGACATGCCGGCCAGGACCTTCTTCCTCTGGAACGTGGTCGGCGGCGTGCTGTGGACCGAGTCGATGCTGCTGATCGGCTACTTCTTCGGTGACGCGCTCGCCCCGGTGATCGACAAGTACCTGATCCCGGCGGTGCTGCTGATCGTGCTGCTCTCGATCTCGCCGATGATCTTCGAGGTGCTGCGCGAGCGCAAGAAGAAGAAGGCCGGTGGCGCGCAGGCCGCCGAGGGCGGCGAGGCCGTCCAGGCCGGTGGCGGCCGGCACCGGCGCGACTGAGCCCGTCCCCGTTCCGCACAACGGCCGGGGCCGGTGTGTTCCACGTGAAACACACCGGCCCCGGCCGTTCGCCGTGCGGGGGAGGAGCGGCGGGCTCAGAGGCCCAGGTCCTCCAGGGTGTACGCGGTGACGTACGGCAGGCCCTGGGCCTCGACCGCGGCGGCGCCGCCACGCTCGACGATCACCGCGACGCCGACCACCTCGGCGCCCGCCTCGCGCAGCGCCTCGACGGCGGTCAGCACCGAGCCGCCGGTGGTGGAGGTGTCCTCGACGGCCAGCACCCGGCGGCCCTTGACCTCCGGGCCCTCGATCCGGCGCTGCAGACCGTGCGCCTTGCCGGCCTTGCGGACCACGAACGCGTCCAGCTCACGGCCGCGCGCGGCGGCGGCGTGCAGCATCGCGGCGGCGACCGGGTCGGCGCCCAGGGTCAGCCCGCCGACGGCGTCGTACTCCAGGTGGGCGGTGGCGTCCAGCATCACCCGGCCGACCAGCGGAGCGGCCTGGCCGTCCAGCGTGATCCGGCGCAGGTCGACGTAGTAGTCGGCCTCCTTGCCGGAGGAGAGGGTGACCTTGCCGTGGACGACGGCCTTGTCCTTGATCTGTGCCAGCAGGGCGTCGCGGTCGTTGCTCATGAGCGTCCAGTCTAGGGGGTGAACGGGACGCTAGCGCCGCCGCAGGGCCCTGACCAGCACCACCGCGCCGCCGAGCAGGGCCACCCCGCCGCCGGCGATCACCCACGGCACCGCGCTGCGGCCGCCGGTTCCCGGCACCACGATGCCGCCGGCGTCCCCGCCCCAGCGGGTGGCCGCCCGGGCCCGGGCGCTGCGGGCCGGCAGGGCCGGCGCGTACGGGCCGCGCGGCGGGGCGTGGTCGACCTCCTCGGCGGAGCGCCCGACGATGCTGCGCCGCACCGGGCCGCCGAGCACCGGCTCCTGCTCGTAGCCGAACGGCAGCTCGGCGGGGAGCTCGGCGGACACCTCGTCCTCGGCCGCGGCGGCGGGCTCCTCGGCTCCGGCGGCCGCGGCGGGCTCGTCGACGTCGTCGGCGTCCTCGCCGGCGTTCCCGAGCGGGAGGCCGAAGCGCTCGGCGTCGGCGTCGGAGAAGGCGATGAGGTCGGAGAGGTCGTCGTCGAGGTCGTCGCCGGGCTCGTCCTCGCGGTCCTCCTGGCGGTCCTCCAGGAACACCACGGTGGCCTCCGCGGCGGTGTCCTGCTCCGCCGCGGTGGCGTCCTGGTCGCCCTCGCCGTCGGTGTCGCCCTCGCCGTCGGTGTCGCCCTGGGCGTCGGTGTCGGCCTCGGCGTCCAGGGAGGTCAGGGCGGCGGTGAAACGGTCCAGCAAGCGGCGGCCGGCCGCGGCGAGCGTCTCCCCGTCGAACTCGGTGAGCCGCCCGGTGACGCTCAGGTCACCGGTGAAGCGGACCACCGCGGTCCCCTCCCCGGCGCCCTCGGTGACGCTGATCCGGACGGTCGCGGTGGCCTCGCCGCTGCCGCGCGCCTCCTGCCCCTCGGCGAACGCGGTCAGCACGCCCTCGCGGCCCTCGATCAGCGACAGCACGCCCTTGTAAGTGATGGTGGAGGCACCGATCCGCAGCTTCAACCGCCCGCTGATCTCCTCCGCCCCGCCACTGCCGACGGCAGCCGGTTCGGTGCTCAGCCCCGGCACGGAACGCGCCAGCAGCGCCGGATCCTGCAGGGCCTGCCGGACCTGCCCGGCCGGGATCGGGACGACAACCTCATGCTCCATGTCACGGAGCCTACCGACCGAACCCCCTTCCGGCCCCGCCCTGTCCCCTACCTGCCTCCGCCGCACCCCACCCCCGGGCGGGTCGTTCCCACCCCCGAACCCCCGCCGCCCCGCCCCGGCCGACGTGCCGCCGCCGCACGGCGCGGACGGCCCCGGCGGCCCAGGGCGCACTCGCCCGTGCTGCGCTTGGCGTGTCGGCCTGCTGTCGGTCGGGGGGCCACCGTGTGCGGTCCCCCGGCCCCGCAGCCCCGGGCTGTCCCCGGACCGGTGGGTCACCCGGGGCGTCCCTCCGGTTGCCCGCCGCCGCCCCCGGCCAGGGCGCGGCGTACTCGTCCGGCCTCGCCGGCTCTCCCGGCGGGCCCGCCCCGCCCGGGTCAGTGCGGGCCGAGGAGGGTGAGGGCGGCGGGTGGGTGGAGGGGGCGGAGGGCGGTGAGGCGGGCGGCGGAGGCGCGCAGGTCGTCCGCGGTGAGGGCGCGGGGCGGCGGGGCGTCGGGGGAGAGGGTGAGCGGCGGTTGGGCGGCCGCGGCGAGCAGGAAGCTCTGGCTGCCCTCCGGCCCCGGACGGCAGCCGGCGGTCGCGCTGCCCGCGACCGCGTACGGCACGGTCCGCAGCCCGGCGGCCCGCAGTCCCGACTCCGCCTGCCACAGGCCCTGCCGCCCGTGCTGCTCGTCGCCGGCGCGGACGGCGAGCCGCCCGCCGGGGGCGAGCAGCCGGGTGGCGAGGCCGTAGAACTCCTGGGAGTGGAACGTCACCGGCCCGCCGTCGGCGGGCGCCGGCAGGTCGGCGAGGACGACGTCGAAGGACTCGCCGGGGGCGGGGCGGACGGTGCGCAGCCACTCCAGTGGGTCCGCCTGGACGATGCGGACCCGGGGGTCGTCCAGCGAGCGGCCGGAGAGCGCGGCGAGGCCGGGGTCGGTGCGGGCGAGCCGGGGGAGCGCCGGGTCGCGGTCGACCAGCAGCACGGAGCGCACCCCGCGGTGCCGCAGCACCTCCCGCAGGGCCAGCCCGTCGCCGCCGCCGAGCAGCAGCACCCGGGCGTCCGGCCCGGCGGCCATCGCCGGGTGGACGAGGCCCTCGCTGCCCCGGTACTCGTCGGGCCCGCAGACCGCGAGCCGGCCGTCGAGGTAGAGCCGCAGCGGTCCCTCGGCGGGGCCGGTGAGCACGATCTCCTGGTACCGGCCCTGGCTGACGGCGCGGACCTGCCCGCCGTACAGGGCCTGCCGGGCGGCGCGTTCGACCGCGCCGGACCAGGCGGCGGCCGCGGCGAGCAGTGCGAGGACGAGCCCGCAGCCGCCCCAGAGCAGCCGCCGCACCCGGGGTGCCGGTTCCTCGCGGAAGAGCCAGAGCACCACCGCGGCCCCGGCGACGGCGTTGACCGCGCCGGTGAGCAGCGCGCCGCTGCCGGGGCCGAGCAGCGGCAGGATGAGGAACGGGAAGGCGAGTCCGCCGATCAGCGCGCCGACGTAGTCCGCGGCGAACAGGTCGGCCGCGGCGTGGCCGGCGTCCTCCCGGCGGATCCGCTGGATGAGGGTCATCAGCAGCGGGATCTCGGCGCCGATGAGGACGCCGATGAGGCAGGTCAGCCCGACCATCACGGCCTGGTGGTGGCCGATCCAGGCCCAGCAGGAGTAGATCGCCAGGACGGAGAGGCCACCGGTGAGCGCGAGCGCGCACTCGACCAGGGCGAAGGCGGTGGCCGGCCGGCAGGTGAACCGTTTGGCGAGCAGTGAGCCGAGGCCCATCGCGAACACCATGACGGAGAGCACGACCGAGGTTTGGGTGACCGAGTCCCCGAGCAGATAGTCGCCGAGGGCGACGAGTTCGAGCTCGTAGACGAGCCCGCAGGCCGCGCAGACGAACGCGGCCAGCAGGACCACCAGCCGGGCCAGCTCGGGGCGGGCGCGCAGCCGGGAGCGGCGGCGGGCGGGCAGCGGGGTCAGGCTCCGCCCGGGCCGGGGCGGACTGCCGTCGTCGAGGTCGAGGCTCGGCTGTGCGGGCGGCGGACCGGCCGGATGATTGATCACGAACAAACGCTAGGCGACGTGCGGGACGGACGGCTGCGCCCATTCGACGGACAGCGCGGTACGACAGGTTGACGAATCGTTCCTGCGTGCGAATGCCAGGCCGGTGGGCCGGGTTATGGACGGCTCGTCGGCCTCGGTCACCGGGACACCACCAGCGAGGAGCGGGTGCAGACCAGCTGCCCCTCCTGTGGATAGGCGTGCCAGGTGCGCCAGAGCAGCCGGTCCGCGCCGCCCTGGGCGACCAGCGCGGTGAAGGCGCTGGGGTCGCCGGGGAAGACGCCGGCCAGGCCGCGCGGATGCCCCTCGACCAGGGCCAGCAACTCCTGTGCGCGGGCCGCGAAGTCGTGCGGCGGCAGCGCCTCGATCCGGGCGGCGAACTCGTACTCCCAGCCGTCCACCTGTTTGGCCACCCGGGCGGGCAGCGGCGTGCGGCGGCCGGGCAGGCAGGCGACGGTCTCCAGGCAGTGGCCCGGCCCGGCGGCGATCACCACCTGGTGGGAGGCGCCCAGCAGGCGCAGCTGGAGGGTGCCGGGCGGGCCGGGGTGGCCGGGGACGTCGAGTCTCAGGTCGCGGACCGCGAGGGCGGGCAGCGGGTCGCCGCCCAGGCACCAGGCCAGGTCACCCGCGCGGGTGTCCGTGTAGGAGGTCTGCAAAGTGGTGAGCATGTTCGGCTCCGCGTTTCAGCTCCGTGCGTGCCCGCCGAGCAGCAGCGAGTAGGCCTAGGCAAGGGCGAGGCTGTTCGGCGCTGTGCGGTCCAGGGCGCGGCCGACCGTGGAAGGAAGGATTCCGGCTGGAGATTCAGCAGCAGAGAAGCACGAATACGCCGGGTCCGTCGGTGATTTACCCAACTTTGTCAAGCATTCACCGTTTCGAGCACATCTGCTTCCCTGCTCTGATCGACCCGGTGTGCGACTATGCACAGCGCGCGCCCCTCACCCCGGCCCACGCGCCGTGTGCGCCGTCCACACGCCGCCCGCGCGTCCTGCACGCCCCCACCCTCCCCGTCCCGGGGCACGCCGTGTCCCGGGGGCGGCACGAATTGCCCGGGAGGCCGCAAATCCACTGCCCATCGGGCGAATTGACGAATCGTCAGGACGTGCGAGAGGTTCCGCCGATGGGTCAGGGGCGGGACAGCCGGGAGAGCCGGTCGACCGCCTCCTCCAGGACGGCGGTCTGCTTGCAGAAGGTGAAGCGGACCAGGGGTCGTCCGGCCTCGACGTCGTCGTAGAAGACGGCGTTGGGGATGGCGACGACGCCGCAGCGCTCGGGGAGGGTGCGGCAGAAGGCGATGCCGTCCTTCTCGCCCAGCGGGGTGATGTCGGTGGTGATGAAGTAGGTGCCCTCGGGCCGGAAGACCCGGAAACCGGCGGCGGTGAGACCCGCGGCGAGCAGGTCGCGCTTGTGCCGCAGATCGGCGCGCAGGTCCTCGAAGTAGCCGTCGGGCAGGTTCAGGGCCTCGGCGACGGCGTACTGGAAGGGGCCGGCGCTGACGTAGGTGAGGTACTGCTTGGCGGTGCGGACGGCGGCGACCAGTTCGGGGGTGCCGGTCACCCAGCCGACCTTCCAGCCGGTGAAGGAGAAGGTCTTGCCGGCCGAGGAGATGGAGACGGTGCGCTCGCGCATGCCGGGCAGGGCGGCGACCGGGTGGTGGGCGCCGGTGAACACCAGGTGCTCGTAGACCTCGTCGGTGACCACCAGCAGATCGTGCTCGACGGCGAGTTCGGCGATGGCGGTGAGCTCGTCGGGGGTGAGGACGAGTCCGGTCGGGTTGTGCGGGGAGTTGAGCAGCAGCAGCCGGGTGCGCGGGGTGACCAGGGCGCGCAGCTCGTCGAGGTCCGGGCGGAAGGCGGGCGTGCGCAGGGTGAGCGGCACGCGGACGGCGCCCGCCATGGCGATGCAGGCGGCGTAGGAGTCGTAGAAGGGCTCGAACGCGATCACCTCGTCGCCCGGCTCCAGCAGCGCGAGCAGGGCGGCGGCGATGGCCTCGGTGGCGCCGGCGGTGACCAGCACCTCGGTGTCCGGATCGTACCCGAGGCCGTAGCGGCGCAGCTGGTGCCCGGCGATCGCCTGCCGCAGCTCGGGGACGCCGGGGCCGGGCGGGTACTGGTTGCCGCGCCCCTCGCGCAGGGCCCGGACGGCGGCCTCGCGGACCTCCTCGGGGCCGTCGGTGTCCGGGAACCCCTGGCCGAGGTTGATCGAGCCGGTGGCCGTGGCCAGGGCGGACATCTCCGCGAAGATCGTCGTTCCCATGCCCGCCAGCCGGCGGTTCAACAGCGGCCTCGCACCCATCACGGCTCCTCACAGATTGTGGTCGGGCCAATCCTCCGACGGCTGCGGGGCGCGGACAAGCTCTCGGGCCGCCGGTCCGGTCCGGCCGGCGGGCCTTCCGGCTGAAACGCGGCATTCCTCCGGCGCAGCGCGGCGGCCCCCGCCTTGCGGGAACGGTCCGCGCCGGTTTGCCTGACATCACGTCAACCTGCTGGCCCGCCGTTGGGCGGCTGTCTCCGGGAGTCACTGTGCGTTTACGAACACTTTCCGTCGCGGCCGCGGCCGCCGCCCTCGTGGTGGTCCAGCCGGGCCTGGCCGTCGCGGCCTCCGACCCCAGCACCACGCTCACCTTCGTCGTCACCTCCGGCGCGCTGACGATGTCGGTGCCGGTCAGTGCCGCCCTCGGTTCGGGAGCGCCCGGCACCCAGATCAGCGCGCCGATCGGTCCGGTGACCGTCGTCGACAACCGGGCCCTGCTCTCGGCCTCCTGGACGGTCACGGCATCGGAGACGGACTTCGCCAACGGCCCGTCCACGATTCCCGCCACCGACGCGACCTACACGGCCGGGACGGTGACGACGACCGGCGTCATCACCGTCACCACGACCAGCGTGACGCTGACCAACTCCCCGCAGACGGTGGTCACCGGGTCGGCCGGCATCGGCGACAACACGGCGACCTGGGACCCGACGGTCACCGTCAGCGTGCCCGCCAGTGCCGTCGGCGGGCTCTACACCGGAACGCTGACCCAGTCCGTTGCCTGACCGGACGAGGGGTGCGCGCCGGTACTGGGTCCTGCTGACGGTGCTGGCCGTCGTCCAGGCGGTCGCGGTGCTGCCGGCGGCGGCGGACGGCACACCCGGGACGCCCTCCCCGCGGCCGGGTGCCGCCGGGAAGGCCGCCGCGAGGACCATCGGCATCAGACTGCTCGACGCTCCGGAGGACCGCCGTGACGATCCCAGGGCGCAGGCGTACATCGTCGACCACGTCGCCCCGGGTTCGACCATCGAGCGGCGGGTGGAGGTCTCCAACGAGTCCTCGGCGCCGATGCGCGTCAGCCTCTACGCCGGGGCGGCCGCCGTCGCGAAGGGGCAGTTCGCCTTCGCGCCGGACCGCACCCCCAACGAGCTGACCGGCTGGACGTCGCTGGAGAGGACGGAGCTCCAGCTGGAGCCCTCCGGGACGGCGCGGGTGCAGGCCACCGTCCGGGTGCCCAAGGAGGCCGCCGCGGGGGAGCGGTACGGCGTCATCTGGGCCCAGACGGCCGACCCCCCGGACCGCTCGCAGAACCTGACGATCCTGGGCCGGGTCGGGGTCCGCATGTACGTCGACGTCGGTCCCGGTGGTGAGCCGCCCGTGGACTTCGCGATCGAGCGGCTCCGTCCCGCCAAGGCCCGCGACGGGCGGGGGGAGGTCCACGCCCGGGTCCGCAACACGGGGGGCCGCGCGCTGGACATCGGCGGGACGCTCTCCCTGGTCAACGGTCCGGGCGGACTGCGTGCCGGGCCCTTCCCGGTCAGGACGGGCACCACGCTCGCTCCGGGTGACGTCGGGGAGGCGGTCGTCCCGCTGGACAAGGGGCTGCCGGACGGGCCGTGGAACGCGGAGCTCACGCTGCGCGGCGGAACGGCCGAGCACACCACCCGGGTCACCGTCACCTTCCCGGCGGAGCCGGACGGTGCCGGAGCCGTCGAGGCCTCGGCCGCCGGGTCGGGGGACCTCCCGACCCCCGTGACCGCCGGGCTCGCGGCCCTCGTCCTCGCCGGCCTGTGCCTGCTGCTCCACCGGTACCGCCGGCGGCGCCGCCGCTGGTGACCGCGGCGGGCGTGCGGGAACGAGCGCGGCCCGCCACCGGGATGCCGGTGGCGGGCCGTACGGGGGAGTCGGAGACTCCCCGGGGGTCAGTTCCGGTCGGTGCCGTCGGACGGCTTGTCCTCGCCGTCCTCGCCCTCGATGTCGTCCTGCAGGCCGAGGCGCTCGACGATCCACTGCTCGAAGCCCACGGCGGCCTGGGTCCAGTTGGCGGTGGTGGTGACGAAGTAGTCCAGGTTGACGCCGGTGCCGACGATCATCTGGGCCTCGCCGATCAGGCGGACCACGCCGTCCTCGTGGGTGTGGGTGTAGACCTTCGGCCAGAGGGTCTCACGGTTCCACTCGTCGATCAGGTCGAGGATCTCGCCCTTCTTCTCCAGCGGGTACGGGCGGTCGTAGAACGCCCGGACCGCGAAGAGCTCCTTCTGCTCGCCGCGGAACATGTAGTAGACGCGGAAGCCCTCCCAGGGGGCGGTGAGGTCGCCCTCCTCGTCCACGCCGTGCTTGAGCTGCATCTGGTCGAGGAGCTGTCCGACCAGGTTCTGGTCCGGGACGATGATCGGCGGCGGGCCGGCCGGACGCCCGCCCTGGCCTCCGGGCTGGCCGCCCTGGGGCATGCCGAACGACGGGATGGACGACGGGTCGATGCTCATGGGGTCCTCTTCCTCAGTGCACATGGTGGTCGGCAATGAGAGGCCGCCCTTCCGAGTCCATCCTGCCTCATCCGGGGCTCGCCTCACAGGGGTGGCAGCCACCGGGAGGGGCATGGCCGGATCAAGGCCCGCCCCGTGAATTCCGGGGGCGGGCCATGATCGTTCCGGTCGTGACGGGCGGCTACTTCTCCAGCGGCCCACGGGCACGGACGGTGAGGCGGTCGCCCTCCTCGTCCCGCTCGACCAGCACGGTGTCGCCGTCGTGCACCTGGCCCGCGAGGATCGCCCGGGCCAGCTGGTCGCCGATCGCGGACTGCACCAGCCGGCGCAGCGGCCGGGCGCCGTAGGCGGGGTCGTAGCCGGTGAGCGCCAGCCAGTCCCGGGCCGCCGCGGAGACCTCCAGGGTGAGCCGGCGGTCGCGCAGCCGGTCGCCCAGCCGGGCGATCTGGAGGTCGACGATCCGGGTCAGCTCGGCGGTGCCCAGCGGGTCGAAGACCACGATGTCGTCGAGCCGGTTGAGGAACTCCGGCTTGAAGGCGGCCCGCACCGACTCCAGCACGAGGTCCTTCTTCCGCTCCTCCGGGGTGGTCGGGTCCACCAGGAACTGACTGCCCAGGTTGGAGGTGAGGATCAGGATCGCGTTGCGGAAGTCCACGGTGCGGCCCTGGCCGTCGGTGAGCCGGCCGTCGTCGAGCACCTGCAGCAGCACGTCGAAGACCTCGGGGTGGGCCTTCTCCACCTCGTCCAGCAGCACCACGCTGTACGGGCGGCGGCGGACCGCCTCGGTGAGCTGGCCGCCCTCCTCGTAGCCGACGTACCCGGGCGGGGCGCCGACCAGCCGGGAGACCGAGTGCTTCTCGCCGTACTCGCTCATGTCGATGCGGACCATCGCCCGCTCGTCGTCGAAGAGGAAGTCGGCCAGCGCCTTGGCGAGCTCGGTCTTGCCGACCCCGGTCGGGCCGAGGAAGAGGAACGAGCCGGTCGGGCGGTCCGGGTCGGCGATGCCCGAGCGGGTGCGCCGCACGGCGTCCGAGACGGCCTGCACGGCCTCCGACTGGCCGATCAGACGGCGGCCCAACTCCTCCTCCATGCGCAGGAGTTTGGCGCTCTCGCCCTCCATCAGCCGGCCGGCCGGGATGCCCGTCCAGGAGGCCACCACATCGGCCACGTCGTCCGGGCCGACCTCCTCCTTGACCATCGAGGCGGAGGTGTCCTCGCCGGCGGCGCGCTCCTGGGCGTCGGCGAGCTCCTTCTCGGCGGCCGGGATCTCGGCGTACATCAGCTTGGACGCGCGCTCGAAGTCGCCGTCCCGCTGGGCTCGTTCGAGGGTGCCGTGCAGGTCGTCCAGCCGCTCCTTGAGCTCGCCGACCCGGTTCAGGCTCTTCTTCTCCTGCTCCCAGCGGGCCGTGAGCACGCTCAACTGCTCGTTCTTGTCGGCGAGATCGCGGCGCAGCCGGGCCAGCCGGTCGACCGAGGCCGGGTCCGACTCCTTCTCCAGGGCCAGCTCCTCCATCCGCAACCGGTCGACGGCGCGCTGGAGTTCGTCGATCTCGACCGGGGAGGAGTCGATCTCCATCCGCAGCCGGGAGGCCGCCTCGTCGACCAGGTCGATCGCCTTGTCGGGCAGGAAGCGGGAGGTGATGTACCGGTTGGAGAGGGTGGCCGCGGCGACCAGGGCGGCGTCCGCGATCTGCACCTTGTGGTGCGCCTCGTAGCGGCCCTTGAGGCCGCGCAGGATGGCGATGGAGTCCTCGACGCTGGGCTCGCCGACCAGCACCTGCTGGAAGCGGCGCTCCAGGGCCGGGTCCTTCTCGATCCGCTCGCGGTACTCGTCCAGGGTGGTGGCGCCGACCATCCGCAGCTCGCCGCGGGCCAGCATCGGCTTGAGCATGTTGCCGGCGTCCATCGCGGAGTCGCCGCCGGCACCCGCGCCGACCATGGTGTGCAGCTCGTCGATGAAGGTGACGACCTGGCCGTCGCTCTGCTTGATGTCGTTGAGGACGGCCTTCAGCCGCTCCTCGAACTCGCCGCGGTACTTGGCACCGGCCACCATCGCACCGAGGTCCAGGGCGACCAGGCGCTTGCCGCGCAGCGACTCCGGCACGTCGCCGGCCACGATCCGCTGGGCCAGGCCCTCGACGACGGCGGTCTTGCCGACGCCGGGCTCGCCGATCAGCACCGGGTTGTTCTTGGTCCGGCGGGAGAGCACCTGGACCACCCGGCGGATCTCCTGGTCCCGGCCGATCACCGGGTCGAGCTTGCCGTCCCGGGCGGCCTGGGTGAGGTCGGTGCCGTACTTCTCCAGCGCCTTGTAGGTGCCCTCGGGGTCCGGCGAGGTGACCCGGCCGCTGCCCCGGACGTCCTTGAAGGCGGCGAGCAGCGCCTTCGGGGTGGCGCCCTGCTGCACCAGCAGCTCGGCGACCGCCCCGCCCTCGGCGGCCAGGCCGACCAGCAGGTGCTCGGTGGAGACGTACTGGTCGTCGAGGTCGTCGGCGCGCTTGCCGGCCTCGGTCAGCACGGCCAGGGTGTCGCGGGCCAGCTGCGGCGCGGCGACGGTGGCGCCCGAGGCGCTGGGCAGTCCGGTGAGCTGGCGGCGGGCCTCGGCGTCGATCCGGGACACGTCCGCGCCGACCGCCTCCAGCAGCGGCCTGGCGATGCCCTCGGGCTG
This sequence comes from Kitasatospora sp. NPDC057595, assembly GCF_042800875.1. Classification (NCBI taxonomy): domain Bacteria; kingdom Bacillati; phylum Actinomycetota; class Actinomycetes; order Kitasatosporales; family Streptomycetaceae; genus Kitasatospora; species Kitasatospora sp. NPDC057595. The sequence goes on from NZ_JBHVGL010000009.1 coordinate 219,617, forward strand.
TTCCAGCAGGGCGATCAGGATGTGCACCGGCTTGACGTCCGGGTTGCCGACGGCGCCCGCCTGCCGGATCGCGGCGGACAGGGCGTCCTGCGTCTTGGTGGTGAACTTGCTGGCGTCCACTGCTGGGGGGTCCTCCCTCGTCGTGCGTGATGTCTGCCGTCTACAGCATGCACTAAGTTGAGTCTATTCCGCTCAACTTTTGGATGAACGGTCGGGTCGGGTCCGCAACGCGGGGCGTTCGGCCGGTCCGGCGGGCTTGCGGTCCGTCCGCGGTGGGAGGGCGCGCGCCTGCGCCATCCTCGCCTGGTGGGTCCCGGCCGTCCGCCGGGTCAGCGCCAGCAGCTCCCGGGCCGGGCCGGTCGGCCGCTGTCCGGCCGGCCAGACCGCCCGCAGCGGCCGTCGCAGGTCCAGCTCCTCCGCCAGCCCCACCGCCACCAGCCGACGGGTCGCCAGCTCCTCCACCACCGCCAGCTCGCTCAGGCAGACCGGCCCGGCCCCGGTCATCGCCGCCGCCTTGAGCGCCGTCGAGGAGGCCAGCTCCAGCCGCGGTGTGGTGGTGCCCCCGAACGGCGCCAGCGCCATCTCCAGCACCTCCCTGGTCCCCGAGCCCGGTTCGCGCAGCACCAGCGGGGTCGCCGCCAGCTCCCGCCCGGACAGCGGCGAACGGCGCCGCGCCCACGGATGGTCCGGCGCCACCACGACCACCAGCCGGTCGGCCGCCACCACCGCGCCCGCCAGCCCGGCCGGGGGCAGCGGCCCCTCGACGAAGCCGAGGTCCGCGTCCCCCGCCAGGACGTGGCCGGCCACGTCCGCCGAGTTGGCGGTGCGCAGCGTCACCGCCAACCCCGGGCTGACCGCGTGCAGCGCCAGCAGCCAGCCCGGCATCAGGTACTCGGCGACGGTCAGGCTGGCCACCACGGTCAGCCGGGCGTCCCGGCGCTCGCGCAGCGCGTCGATCCCGGCGTCCAGCGCCTGCGCCGCCTCCACCACATGCCGCGCCCACTCGACCACCAGCCGGCCCGCCTCGGTGGGCCGGGAGCCGCGCGGGGAGCGCTCCAGCAGCGGGACGCCGATCTGCCGCTCCATGCCCTTGATCCGGGCGCTCGCGGTCGGCTGGCTCACCCCGAGCTCGGCGGCCGCCCGGCCGACGCTGCCGAGCCGGGCCACCGCGAGCAGTAGCTCCAGCGCACCGAGTTCGGGGACGCGCGGAGAGAGGGCCATAGACTCAGGCTATGCCCTCATAGAGTGCGCGGCGCTACCGGCACCGGCCGCCGCGGGCGACGGTGGGTGTCATGGCCACCTTGCTCAGCACCGCCCCCGACGCCCGCCCGCGGCCGTCCGCCCGGCTCCGCCGCCTCGACCTCGCCCAGCTCGGCCCGAACTGGTACGCGGTGGTCATGGGCACCGCGATCATCGCCAACGGCGCCGCCGCGCTGCCGGTCCGGTGGCCCGGGCTGACCGGCTTCGCCGAGCTGATGTGGGCGCTCGGGCTGGCCGGCCTGCTGCTGATCGGCGCCGCCCGCGGCGTCCACCTCACCCGGCACCGCGCGGCCGCCCGCGCGCACCTGCTGGACGACCCGGCCACCGCCGTCTTCTACGGCTGCCCGCCGATGGCGCTGCTCTCGGTCGGCCTCGGCACCCTGACCGTGGGCTCCCGGGTCATCGGCACCGGCCCGGCCGTCGCGCTAGACCTCGCGCTCTGGACGGCCGGCACGCTGTACGCGCTCGCCGTCGCGGCCGGCATCCCGTACCTGATGATCACCCGGCACACCGTTTCCCCGCTCGCCGCCAACCCGACCTGGCTGCTGCCCGTGGTCGCCCCGCTGGTCGCCTCCGCCACCGGCCCGGCGCTCGTCCCGCACCTGCCGGCCGGCACCGCCCGCGAGGCGCTGCTGTACGGCTGCGCGGCGCTGTTCGGGATCGGCCTGCTGGCCACCCTGGCGGTGCTGCCGGTGGTGCTCACCGGCCTGGTGCACAGCAAGCTGCCGGCCCTGGCGCTCACCCCGTCGCTGTTCCTGGTGCTCGGCCCGCTCGGCCAGTCCACCACCGCCGTCCACCAGATCGCCGACGCCGCCGGCCCGCTGCTGCCCGGCCTGGCGCCCACCGCGCTCGCCCTGGCCGAACTGTTCGGGGTGGCCGTGCTCGGCGCCGCGATGCTCTGGCTGCCGCTCGCCGTGGTGGCCAACCTGCGCGCCCGGCGGGCCGGGATGGGGTTCGCGATGACCTGGTGGGCGTTCACCTTCCCGGTCGGCACCTGCGTCACCGGGGCGGCCGCGCTCGCCCGGCACACCGGGTTCGCCGGATTCACCTGGCTCGCCGCCGGGCTCTTCGCCCTGCTGCTGGCCGGCTGGGCGCTCGCGGCGGGCGGGACGGCCGCCGCGCTGGCCGGCGGGCGGCTGCTGGCCCGCTGAGCCCGGTCCGCGGGTGCGGTCCGCGGGTGACGGTGGGCCGCGTGGTCCGCCGCGCGGGAACCGGCCGGGTTTCCGGAACACGCGACTCCGCGGCCTACCGGCCGGACGGTCGGAGAATCCCCGGCCCCACCTCGCTGACCTGCGCTTTCGCGGCGGTCGCCGGCGGACCGCAAGCGCACACGCCGGAGCGTCGGTGCAGGTTCCTGCAATTGCGAGAACATGCAGCAGGGTGGCACTTGTTCACCGGCCGTCACGCTGTGAGGGTGGAGTCACGCCAGGTCGTCCGGGCAACCGCAGCCCGAGGAAGGCGACTTGCTCTTCAGTACTGGATGCGACCGGCACGTCCGCACGTGCCTGCATATCGGGGGGGAGAGCGCCGGCCGGGACGCCATGTGTGGTGATGGCCCCCGGGACCGGAGTCGGCGAGGCGTTGCTGCTCCGCCTCGCCGGAAGCGCTGGGACCGCGGCGTACACCGGCGGCCCCCGGATCCGGGTGCGACGGCACCCGGGGTCCGGAGGGCCGCCGGCCACCAGTACGGTGATCACCGCCGCGCGCGGCGCGCGCGGAGCACCACCAGCCCCGAGAGCATTCGGCAGGGAGCGTTCGACGTGACGTTCGAGGCGACGGCGGACCCGACGGTCCTCCCGGGCGGACCGGCCCCGGACGGCTCGGCCGGTGCCACCGCGGCCGTCGGCGAACCCGACGAGCCCGCCCGCCGGCTCTACCTCGCGATCCTCGCCGAGGGCGGCCGCGTCCGGATCGCCGACGTCCCCGAGTCCGACCAGGACGCCGTCCGCCGGCTCGTCTCCGTCGGCCTGCTGATGCTCAATCCGATGGACGCCTGCTACACCGCCGTCAGCCCCCGCTCGGTCAGCGACCGCCTCGGCGCGGAACTGCGCAGCGAGGCCACCCGGCTGCTGGTCCGGGCCGAGAACCTCCCCGGCGCCCTGGACGCCCTCACCCGCGCCTACGACGCGATGCCCCGCCCGCCCGAGCGCTCCGGCGGCGCCGTCTACATCGAGGGCCACATCCACATCCGGCAGCGGATCTCCCAGCTGGTCTCCGACTGCCGCACCGAGGTCCTCACCGCCCAGCCCGGCCCGCGCCCGGCGGACGCCCTCAAGATCGCCATCCAGCAGGACGTCCAGCTCCTCCAGCGCGGCTGCTCGCTGCGCACCATCTACCAGCCGGTCGCGGTCTCCGAACCGCCCGCGCTGGCCTACGTCGAGGAGGTCACCCGGCGCGGCTCGCTGATCCGGATCCTGGACGAGCCCTTCCAGCGGCTGATGATCTTCGACCGCTCGGTCGCGGTCATCTCCGCCAACGACGACCACACCACGGCCGCGTTCATCACCGACCCGGCCGCGATCGCGTTCATCGTCAACGCCTTCGAACGCGACTGGGCGCGCGCCGACGCCACCGACTGGTCCGCCGTCCTCAGCCAGGGTCCCGTCCACAAAGCCCCCGACCGGGTCGGGCGCCTGCTCGCCCGCGGGCTCACCCAGCGCGCCGTCGCCACCCGGCTGGGCCTGAGCGAACGCACCGTGGCCGCCCACATCTCCCGGCTGCGCGACCGCTACGGCGCCCAGACCCTCTTCCAGCTCGGCTGGCTGATGCGGGGCGGCCGTGACGACGGATGAGCCCACGCCGTCCGAGCAGGACCTCTACCTGGCGGCGCTCGCCGGCGGCGGCCGGCTCAGCCCGCCGGACACCGCCGACCCGGTGGCGCTGGCCGGGCTGCTCGCCCGGGGCCTGCTCGTCCGCACCGCCGACGGCTATGCGGCCGCCAGCCCGCGCGCGGCCGGCGACCGGCTCTCCGCCGACCTGTGCAGCGAGGCCACCGGTCTCCTACTCCGCGCGGACCGCCTTGCGGACACCCTTGCGCCGCTCACCGCCGCCTACGACGCCGCCCACCGTCCGGCCCCCGCCACCACCGGGTCCATCCGCGTCGAGGGGAATGCCGACATCCGGCAGCGGATCTCGGAACTCATCTCCGACTGCGGTGACGAGATGCTCGCCGCCCAGCCCGGCCACCGCCCGATCGCGGGCCTGCGGATGGCGTCCGTCCAGGACGTCGCGCTGCTCCGCCGCGGTGGCGCCATCCGCACGCTCTACCAGCCGGTCGCCCTCGCCGACCGCACGGTGGCCGAGCACGCCGCGCTGATGGCCGGGTACGGCTCGCAGTTCAGGGTGCTGCACGAGCCGTACCCGCGGATGCTGGTGTTCGACCGCGCGGTGGCCGTCATACCGGACGCCGCCGACGAGGCCGGCGCCGTCTTCGTGCACAACGCGGCCACCGTCGCGTACCTGGTCCGCCTGTTCGAGCGCGACTGGGCCCGCGCCTGCCCGGTCGACCGGTCCGCCGACGCCCCGCACCCGACGTCCGCCCGGATCGGCCGCCTCCTCGCCCGCGGCCTCACCCAGCGGGCCATCGCCGCCCGGCTGGGGCTGAGCGAGCGGACGGTGGCCGGGCACATCGCGCGGCTTCGGGAGCTCTACGACGCCGAGACGCTGTTCCAGCTCGGCTGGCAGATGCGGGGGGCCCGCGATGACTGAAACGCGGTCAGCCGGTGGCGGCGCCGGTGGGCCAGTAGCCGGACGGGCCGACGGCGGGGGGCTGCTGGCGGGGGACGGTGAACTGCTCGCCGGGGGCGGTCCAGAAGCCCTCGCGCAGGGAGAGCGCCATGCCGGCCCAGTCGAGGGCGGTCTCCACGGTGTGGTGGAGGGCCTCCTGGGACCAGGTGTCGTCGAAGACCAGCGGCAGGACGGGGGCGACCTGCTCGATGGTGGCGATCAGCGGGTTGTGGGTGATGGCCTCGTCGACGAGCAGGACGATCGGCTTGCGCAGCGCCGACGCCCAGCCCAGCTCCAGGCTCACGCCGGCGGAGAGCGGCGCGCCGACGTAGGCGAAGACCAGGTCCGCGGACTGCAGCGCGCGGAAGTCCGACGGCACACGGGGCTCGGGGGCGCGCCCGGCGACGGTCCAGGCGTCACTGTGGTGGGCGCTGTACACGGCGGCGCCACTGCGGAGGAGGGTGGTGCGCAGGGTCGTCAGCCGCGTCCGGCTGGCGAGGGTCACCACACTGTCCGCGGGCCCGGTCAGCCGCATCAGCGGCGCGGCCAGGAACACGCGTGCACGCCGGCCCTCATGGGCCTGGCTGTCGTGGTGACGCAGGTAGGGCTCGGTCATGTCGACTCCGGGGGAATGGCCGACCGGGGTGGTTGGTGTCGGCAGATGCTGTTGGTGAGGGCTGCTCAGCTGACAGGGCTTGGGGAATCGTTGGTTGAACAGAGAATTTGAAGGTACATTGGCAAGTTTGGCGAGCCTGCAATGGACCATCGAGAGCGAACTGATCGTCCATCGGTGACCGCTGCCCCGTCCAGGTTTGCGTGGTGTCATCTGGATGCCTGGCAGGGAGATGACGCACTGGGCGGCGGAAGCATGGTGACACCGGGCCGTGTTGTACGGCACCATGAGTGGACGTTCGTTCTAGATGTCCGGTGGCTGATCCATTCAGAGGAAGTGATGTGCGTATGTCTCGTATGCGCCGATCCGGCCGGAAGGTTCTGCTTCCGCTCGTCATGGGTGTGGCGGCCCTGGTGATCGCCTGGGCCGGCGTGCCGCAGGGGCAGTCCGCCGAGACCGGGCGGAGCGAGCATGTCGCGGCCCTCACCGACGCCGACATCAACTGGACCTGAGCCGCCCGCGGTTCCGGTGCCGGCGCGTGGACGCGCGGCCGGGAGCGGTGGACGCGCTACGCGTGGGGGTCGTCCTCGTTGGCGGCCCGTCCGAGAACGTAGCCGAGCTGGAACAGGGAATCCACGTTGTAGTCCTCGCGCATTTCGGCGATGTGCCGGGCGAGCGTTCTCTCGCTGATCCCCAGGCGGCGCGCGATGACTCGGTGATTCGTTCCCGAGAGCAGCAGTTCGATGATGGTCTGCCGTAGCCTCGATACCACTTGGCGCGGTACTGCCGGGTGGCCGTCGAATTCGAGTGCGCGGCCCCAGTTCCGCTCGAACACTTCCTCGGCCAGGTATTCGATGACTGATTGGTCGTGTATGAAGGCAGCCAGGCTCATGTCATCATCGACCGGGATGACGGCGATGCGCCGGTCGATGATGATGAGCCGGGTGTAGGGCTCGTCGAGCGTTCTGAACTGCCACCCGGCGGCGGCCAGCGTGGTGACGTAGTCGCGGGTGGGCTGGTGGTACCGCGTGCTGGCGTGATAGATCGTCCGCATCGTCGCGCCGCGCCGGAGGACCTCCAGGTCGCTCTCCAGGTTCGCGGCCAGGACGTCCGGTGGTCGCGGGCCGCCGGGTTGCATCGCCAGCGCCTCCTCCAGCCCGCCGGCCGTGGACTGCCGCACCCGCTGGTTGATGAGGGCCTTGCCCCGGACGTACTCGATCTGCCCGCCGCTCTGGCCCGGCGAGTGGAATTCCTCGGCCAGTTCGGCCAGTTCGGTCGGAAGCGAGACGGCGCGGGACAAATGTTCCAGGGCCTGCCGCTGCCAGGTGAGGCTCAGACTGGCGGACAGCTGGGCCGGATCGGCCGCGATCAGCATGCGCGGTTCGTCCAGATCCGGAACCAGGAGACCGATCGACAGGAGTTCGTCGAACACCTGTGATTCGTCCGGGTCGTTTCCTTTCCGGGCAATTCTGCCGTCCTTGCGGAGGACGGCCAAATAGAGTTCCCGGGCATCGGTCGAGAGAATCCGCGGCGCTCCGGCCGCGGCGCCGCTCTGCTCCCGACCGTTCATTCTCGTCTCCTTGTCATCGACCGGCGGAAGCGGTCAACAGGGGCACGGGCCACGCCGCCTCATCGGCGATCCTAGAGGTACGGCGTGTCGCGGCGGCCGGGATCCGTTGACCGGCGGTTCGGTCCAGGTCCTCAACACTCTCTCACCAACGCCGTGCCGCCGGCACCCCCCGGCCAGGGGGAAACCGGCGGCGGTGCGCGGTGGCGACAGGGGCCGTCAGCGCTTGGGACGCCAGACGACGAGGGCGCTGGAGTGCGGGGTGGGCGGCTGGTAGGGGACGAGGTCGCGGCGGTAGGAGGCGTGGATGGTGGCCTCGCGCTGCTGGAGCGCGGTGGCGGCGCCCTCCAGGGAGTCGACCAGCTCGGTTATCCGGGACTGGAGCGCGGTGACCTGGTTCTCCAGTTCGATGATCCGCTTGATGCCGGCCAGATTGATGCCCTCGTCCTGGGAGAGCCGCTGGACCTCGCGCAGCTGCTGGATGTCGCGCGCGGAGTAGCGGCGCCCGCGCCCGGCGGTGCGGTCGGGGCAGACCAGGCCGAGCCGGTCGTACTGACGGAGCGTCTGCGGGTGCAGGCCGGAGAGCTCGGCGGCCACCGAGATCACGTAGACCGGGGTGTCCTCGGTCAGCACGTACTGGGGCTGCGGGGCGGTCCGGCGGGTGGTGCGGCGGGCGCCGCCGCCACCGGGCAGGCCCTCGCCCAGGCCGGGGCCGATGGGGTCGTCGGGGGTCATCTGGTCGTCACGCTCCCTCCGCCGCCCGGAAGAGAGCGGCTCGTGGGTCGTCGGAGGCGGTCGCCTCGCGGTACTGCTCCAGGGCGGTCAGCGCATCGCCGGTGACGCTCTGGGGCACCACGACCTCCACGGTGACCAGGAGGTCGCCGCGGGTGCCGTCCTTGCGGGTGGCGCCCTTGCCGCGGGCCCGCAGGGTGAGGCCGTTGGCGCTGCCCGGCGGCAGCTTGAGCTTCACCGACGGGCCGTTCAGGGTCGGCACCTCGATGGTGCCGCCGAGGGCGGCCTCGGGGAAGCTGACCGGGACGGTCACCGTCAGGTTGTCGCCCTTGCGTCCGAAGACGGGGTGGGAGTCGACGTGGACGCTGACGTACAGGTCGCCGGGCTGGCCGCCGCGCTCGCCCTGGGCGCCCTTGCCCTTGAGCCGGATCCGCTGGGCGTCCTGGACGCCGGCCGGGATCCGGACCTGCATGGTGCGGGCGGAGCTGGCGCGGCCGCTGCCGTGGCAGTCCGGGCACGGGTCGTCGACGATCATGCCGCGGCCGCGGCAGTCCCGGCAGGGCTCGGAGAGCGCGAAGGCGCCCTGGCCGCGGCTGACGGTGCCGGAGCCGACGCAGGTCGGACAGACCCGCGGGGTGGTGCCGGACTTGGCGCCGGTGCCGTTGCACAGCCGGCAGGGGGCCTGACTGGTCATCCGCAGCGGGACGGTGGCACCGTCGACGGCCTCCTCGAAGGAGAGCGTCACCTCGGTCTCGACGTCGGCGCCGCGCCGCGGTTGGGCCTGCCGGCCGCCGCGGTTGAACAGGCCGCCGAAGACGTCCCCGAGGCCGCCGGTGTTGCCGCCCTGGGTGCCGCTGAAGAGGTCGCCGAAGTCGAAGCTGTAGCTGCCGGTGCCCCCGGGGCCGCCGGGGCGGAAGCCGCCGTTGGCGAAGAGGCTGCGGGCCTCGTCGTACTCCTTGCGGCGCTTCTCGTCGGAGAGGACGTCGTACGCCTCGGAGATGTCCTTGAACCGCTCCTCGGCCTTGGTGTCGCCCTTGTTGGCGTCGGGGTGGAACTCGCGCGCCAGCTTGCGGTAGGTCTTCTTGATCTCCGTGGCGCTGGCGTCCTTGGGCACGCCGAGGACCTTGTAGTAGTCCTTCTCCACGTAGTCCTTGCCGCTCATGGCCGGCGCCACCTCCCGAGGTCCATCGTCACAGTGCTGTCAACGGTCCGGGCACGGCGTTCCGTGCCCGGGCCCATCGACAGCGCGCTGCGGAGCCGGCCGCCGTACTGGCCGGCGTACGACTCCGCAGCGCAGGGGTTTTCAGCTGTCACCGCTGGTCAGCTGTCCGAGCCACCGTCGGCCTGGTCCTTCTTCTCCCCGCCCTTGGCGGTGTCGGAGTCCGGACCGGACGTGGTCTGGGTGCCCGGCTGGGGCTCCGCGACCGCGACCATCGCCGGGCGGATGATCCGCTCGCCGATCCGGTAGCCGGGCTGGAGGATCTGGACGCAGGTGTCCTCGGTGACGTCCGAGGAGTAGCTGTGCATCAGCGCCTCGTGCATGGTCGGGTCGAAGGGCTCGCCCTCCTTGCCGAACTGCTGCAGGCCCAGCTTGGCGACGACCGTCTCCAGCGACTCCGCGACGGACTTGAAGCCGCCCGTCACCTCGCCGTGGTCGCGGGCGCGGCCGATGTCGTCCAGCACCGGGATCAGCGACTCCAGGATGTTGGAGACGGCGATCTCGCGGACCGTCAGCCGGTCGCGCTCGACCCGCTTGCGGTAGTTCTGGTACTCGGCCTGGAGGCGCTGGAGGTCGGCGGTGCGCTCGGCCAGCTCGCGCTTGGCCGAGGCGGCCTCCTCCGTGCCGGAGGCGGCGGAGCCCTCGGCCCCGGCCGCGGCGGCCTCCTCGGCCGCCTTGATCACGGCCTCCTCGGCGGCGGAGTCGTCGCCGGGCTCGGCACCCTGCGGCTTCTCCGTCATGCCGCACCGCCCTTGGGCTTCTCGTCGTCCACGATCTCGGCGTCGACGACGTCGTCGTCCTTGGCACCGGCGTCACCGGCCGCACCCGCGCCCGCACCGGCCGCACCGGCGGCGTCGGCGTTGGCGTACAGCGCCTGGCCGAGCTTCTGGGCGGTGGTGGAGACCTTCTCCGAGGCCTCGCGGATCTTCGCGATGTCCTCGCCCTTCAGGGCCTCCTTGAGCTCGCCGATGGCGGTCTCGACCTCGGTCTTGACGTCCGCCGGCAGCTTGTCGGCGTTGTCGGCGATGAACTTCTCGGTGGAGTAGACGAGCTGCTCGGCCTGGTTGCGGGTCTCCACGGCCTCGCGGCGCTTGTGGTCCTCCTCCGCGTACTGCTCGGCCTCGCGCATCATGCGCTCGATGTCGTCCTTCGGCAGCGCGGAGCCGCCGGTGACGGTCATCTTCTGCTCCTTGCCGGTGCCGAGGTCCTTGGCACCGACGTGCATGATGCCGTTGGCGTCGATGTCGAAGGTGACCTCGATCTGGGGCAGGCCACGCGGGGCCGGCGGCAGACCGGTCAGCTCGAACATGCCGAGCTTCTTGTTGTACGCGGCGATCTCGCGCTCGCCCTGGTAGACCTGGATCTGCACGGACGGCTGGTTGTCCTCGGCCGTGGTGAAGATCTCCGAGCGCTTGGTCGGGATCGTGGTGTTGCGCTCGATCAGCTTGGTCATGATGCCGCCCTTGGTCTCGATGCCGAGGGACAGCGGGGTGACGTCGAGCAGCAGGACGTCCTTGACCTCGCCCTTGAGGACACCGGCCTGGAGCGAGGCGCCGATGGCGACGACCTCGTCCGGGTTGACGCCCTTGTTGGCCTCCTTGCCGCCGGTCAGCTCGCGGACCAGGTCGGCGACGGCCGGCATGCGGGTGGAGCCGCCGACGAGGACGACGTGGTCGATCTCGGAGAGCGAGATGCCGGCGTCCTTGATCACGTTGTTGAACGGGATCTTGCAGCGCTCCAGCAGGTCGGAGCTCAGCTGCTGGAACTGGGCCCGGGTGAGCTTCTCGTCCAGGTGCAGCGGGCCCTCGGCGGAGGCCGTGATGTAGGGCAGGTTGATCGAGGTCTCGGAGGACGAGGACAGCTCGATCTTGGCCTTCTCGGCGGCCTCGCGCAGACGCTGCAGGGCCATCTTGTCCTTGGACAGGTCCACGCCGTGGCCCGCCTGGAAGACCTTGACCAGGTGGTCGACGATCTTCTGGTCCCAGTCGTCGCCGCCGAGGTGGTTGTCACCGTTGGTGGCCTTCACCTCGACGACCCCGTCGCCGATCTCCAGCAGGGAGACGTCGAAGGTGCCGCCGCCGAGGTCGAAGACCAGGATGGTCTGGTCGTCCTTGTCCAGGCCGTAGGCCAGGGCGGCCGCGGTCGGCTCGTTGACGATGCGCAGGACGTTGAGGCCCGCGATCTCACCGGCCTCCTTGGTGGCCTGGCGCTCCGAGTCGGAGAAGTACGCCGGGACGGTGATGACGGCGTCGGTGACGGTCTCGCCCAGGTAGGCCTCGGCGTCGCGCTTCAGCTTCTGCAGGATGAAGGCGCTGATCTGCTGGGGGTTGAAGTCCTTGCCGTCCAGCCCGATCTTCCAGCTGGTGCCCATGTGGCGCTTGACCGAGCGGATGGTGCGGTCGACGTTGGTGACCGCCTGGCGCTTGGCCACCTCGCCGACGAGCACCTCGCCGTTCTTCGCGAAGGCGACGACGGACGGCGTGGTCCGCGCACCCTCGGCGTTCGTGATGACGGTGGGCTCGCCACCCTCCAGAACGCTGACGACCGAGTTCGTCGTACCGAGGTCGATGCCGACCGCGCGTGCCATCGTAGATACCTCCACGGAAGAGTTGAGCTTTACGGGCTCAAGAATGCATGACGATGGCGAGGGCGTCAACAGGGATGAGTCCATGGCGCTCAACTTTGCTGAGCGGTTCGCCCGGAGCGCGGTGGCGGGCCGCGTCGGCTGTGCGCCCGCGTGACTGCCGCCATACCTTGGGCATCTTCAGGAGAAGTGTTCGCGAACGGTAATGTCCGGCCCGTCGGTGCTGGAAGTTACCGACGAGTACAATCCCCTCGGAGAGACTGCACACCAGTAACACGCAAGCCGCAGGAGACGGAGAGCCGATGCAGCTAGCAGCGATCGTCATCTCGCTGGTCACATTCGTGGTCGGCACCGCGCTCGCCGCTCGTGCGGCGCTGTACATCTACCGGGTGGTGCGGACCGGTCAGCCGGACCCCACCCGCTTCGGGCAGCCCGCGCAGCGGGTGAAGACCGTGGCCGTGGAGTTCGTCGGCCACACCAGGATGAACCGCTGGGGGATCGTCGGCGTCGCCCACTGGTTCGTCGCGGTCGGCTTCCTCACCCTGGGCCTGACCCTGCTGACCGCGTTCTTCCAGCTGTTCGACGCCGAGTTCGTGCTGCCGGTGCTCGGCGGCTGGCTCCCGTACGAGCTGTTCACCGAACTGGTCGGCACCTTCACCACGCTGGGCATCGCGACGCTGATCGTGATCCGCCTGATGAGCCTGCCCGGCCGGGCGGGCCGCAAGTCCCGCTTCGCCGGCTCGATCGCCTGGCAGGCCTTCTACGTCGAGTACACGATCCTCGGCATCGGCCTGTGCATCATGATCCTGCGCGGCCTGGAGGGCGCGCTGGAGAACGTCGGCTCCTACGAGGCCAAGTACCTGATCTCCTACCCGCTGGTGGCGGCCTTCCGCGGGCTGTCCCACGGCACCCTGGAGAACCTGGTCTACGTCTTCGCGATGCTGAAGATCTGCATCTCCTTCGCCTGGGCGATCACCATCGGCCTCAACCCCTCGATGGGCGTGGCCTGGCACCGCTTCCTGGGCTTCTTCAACATCTACTTCAAGCGCGAGGAGGACGGCTCCACCGCGCTCGGCGAACTGCGCCCGATGACCAGCGGCGGCAAGCCGATCGACTTCGAGGACCCGGCCGACGACGCCGTCTTCGGCGTCTCCCAGGTCGAGCACTTCTCCTGGAAGGGCATCCTCGACTTCTCCACCTGCACCGAGTGCGGACGCTGCCAGTCGCAGTGCCCGGCCTGGAACACCGGCAAGCCGCTCTCCCCGAAGCTGCTGATCATGAGCCTGCGCGAGCACGCCTTCGGCAAGGCCCCCTACCTGCTCGCCGGCGGCGGCAAGGACATGGAGGGCACCGAGCGGGCCACCGCCGAGCAGCTCGCGGACGTCCCCGCGGCCGCCCTGGCCGAGGCCGAGCGCCCGCTGATCGGCACCGCCGAGGAGAACGGCGTCATCGACCCCGACGTGCTGTGGTCCTGCACCACCTGCGGCGCCTGCGTCGAGCAGTGCCCGGTCGACATCGAGCACATCGACCACATCGTCGACATGCGCCGCTACCAGGTGATGATCGAGTCCTCGTTCCCCACCGAGGCCGGCACCATGCTCAAGAACCTGGAGAACAAGGGCAACCCCTGGGGCATGGCCACCAAGGCCCGCCTGGACTGGGTCAAGGAGCTCAAGAAGGAGACCGGCATCGAGGTGCCGGTGATCGGCGAGGACATCGACCCCGCCGAGGTCGAGTACCTGTACTGGGTGGGCTGCGCCGGCGCCCTGGAGGACCGCGCGAAGAAGACCACCAAGGCCTTCGCCGAACTGCTGCACACCGCCGGCGTGAAGTTCGCGATCCTCGGCAAGGAGGAGTCCTGCACCGGTGACTCCGCCCGCCGGCTGGGCAACGAGTTCCTCTTCCAGATGCTCGGCGCGCAGAACGTCGAGACCCTGAACGCGGCCCTGGAGGACGCCCCGGTCAAGCGGATCGTGGCGACCTGCCCGCACTGCTTCAACACCATCGCCAACGAGTACCCGCAGCTGGGCGGCCACTTCGAGGTCATCCACCACACCCAGCTGCTGCAGCACCTCATCGACGAGGGCAAGCTCGTGCCGGTCAACCCGGTCGAGGGCCTCATCACCTACCACGACCCCTGCTACCTGGGCCGCCACAACAAGGTCTACAGCCCGCCGCGCGAGATCATGGACAAGGTCCCGGGGCTCCGCCAGCAGGAGATGCACCGCCACAAGGAGCGCGGCTTCTGCTGCGGCGCCGGCGGCGCGCGGATGTGGATGGAGGAGCGGATCGGCAAGCGGATCAACACCGAGCGCGTCGACGAGGCGCTGTCCCTGAACCCGGACATCGTCTCCACGGCCTGCCCGTTCTGCCTCGTCATGCTCTCCGACTCGGTCAACGGCAAGAAGAACGAGGGCGCGGCCAAGGAGCACCTGAAGGTCGTCGACGTCGCCCAGCTGCTGCTCGACTCGGTCAAGGCGACCCCGCCGGCCGAGACGGAGGAGCCGCAGACCGTCGGTGCCTGAGGCGCGGTCGGGCGCGTCCGGAGGGGTTCCGGCCGGCGTGCCCGGCGAGGGTCCGGCCGGCCCGGCACGGTCGTGAACCGGCCCGGTTCTTCGACAGTTCTGCAACAACCGCCCGGCCCGGGGGGTGCCCACCGGCGCCCGCCCGGGCCGGGCTTTTCGGGTCCCGCGGGCCGCGCCGCGGTCACCGGACCGGCCGCCGGGCGCCGGGCCGCCGGGCGGCCCCGCGGTAGGGAGGAAATACAGTAGGCGCCGGACCGGCCGCGAGCCGGTCGATCCGTTCCGGCCCCCGGGACGGCGTACAGCAGACCGACGGAGGTATCGGCCCGCCGGGCCGGGCCGCAGAGAGCACAAGGGGAACAGCGCAGACCATGACCGAGGCGATCATGCTGGTCGGTGGTAAGGGCACGCGACTGCGTCCGCTGACCACCCACACCCCCAAGCCCATGCTGCCCGTGGCGGGCGTCCCCTTCATCGCGCACCAGCTGGCCCGCGCGGCGGCGGCCGGGGTCACCCGCGTGGTGCTCGCCACCTCCTACCTCGCCGAGGTCTTCGAGGACCACTTCCAGGACGGCACGCCCTACGGCATCGAGCTGGTCTACCTGACCGAGCGCGAGCCGCTCGGCACCGGCGGCGCCATCCGCAACGCGGCCACCGGGCTCACCTGCGGCCCCGACGAGCCGGTCCTGGTGTTCAACGGCGACATCCTCTCCGGCGTGGACATCGCCGCCCTGCGCGACGGCCACGTGGCCGCCGGGGCCGACGTCACCCTGCACCTCACCCGGGTCGAGGACCCGCGCGCCTTCGGGCTCGTGCCCACCGACGCGAACGGGCGGGTGCTGGAGTTCCTGGAGAAGCCGGAGACGCCGGAGCAGATCGTCACCGACCAGATCAACGCCGGCTGCTACGTCTTCACCCGCTCGGTCATCGACCGCATCCCGACCGGCCGCGAGGTCTCCGTCGAGCGCGAGACCTTCCCGGAGCTGCTGGCCACCGGCGCGCTGCTGCGCGGCGTCGTCGACACCTCGTACTGGCTCGACCTCGGCACCCCGGCCGCCTTCGTGCGCGGCTCGGCCGACCTGGTGCTCGGCAAGGTCGACTCGCCCGCCGTCCCCGGCCCGACCGGCGACGCCCTGCTGCTGCCCGGCTCGACCGTGCGGGACGGCGCGGTGCTCAGCGGCGGCACGGTGGTCGCCGAGGGCGCGGTGGTCGAGGCCGGCGCGATCGTCGAGGGCAGCGTGATCCTGCCCGGCGCCGTCATCGGGCCGGACACCCTGGTCAAGGACTCGATCGTGGGCGCCTTCGCGACCATCGGCGACCGCACCGCGCTGGACGGCGCGGTGATCGGCGACGGCGCGATCGTCGAGTCGGACAACGAGCTGCCGAACGGTGTGCGGATCGCCTGCGGCACGCTGCTGCCGGTCGGCGCCGTGCGCACCTCGGCCGGCCCGGGCGGGTGCCCGGCCGGGACCAGCGCCGCGGCGGCGGTGCACGGGCCGAAGGTCGGCGTCCGGAGCTGAGCCCGGGGACGGGCGGCGGGCAGGTGGGCCGGCGGTAACAGGCTCGCTGCAAACCGGCCCCGGTCCGGTGCCCGTCCGCCACGGCGCCCGCCCGGCGGGTACCTTCGGAACGTGGCTGGCAATCGATACGACAGCGGTCAGGGCGCCGACCCCCATGGCGGGTGGTCGGGGCCCCCGCAGCAGCAGGCGGCGCCCGGGGGGTACGGGCCGACGGACGGGCCGGAGTACTTCACCGGCCCGCAGCAGGGGCCGCACCAGGACCCCTACGGCGGCTACGACCCGTACGGGCCGCGCGCCCCGCAGGCTCCGCACCCGGCTCCGCACCAGGCCCCGCACGCGGACCGGTACGCGGCCGACAACCCGGGCCACACCCGGGCCTTCCCGGTCGGCGCCGACCCGTACGCGGGCGAGCCGTCCTCCTACGGCCGGCCGCCGTACGGTCAGCAGGAGCAGCCGTACCAGGAGCAGTACCAGGAGCCCTACGGCCAGGACAACGTCGCCGTCTACCGTGCCGGCGGCCAGTCCGCGCCGCAGGCCGTCGGCCCCCGGCCGACCTGGCGCGAGCTGCTGACCGGACTGTTCCGCACCCCCACCGCGATCTTCGACCGCACCCGCGACCACCAGGTCTGGCTCCCCGCCGTCACCGTCTCCCTGCTGTACGGCGCCCTCGCCGTGCTCGGCATCGGCCTGACCCGCGACGACGTGGTCAACTCGACCTTCACCGTGGCGCTCACCGCGATGCTCGCCGCCGCGATCGGCTTCACCTTGGCCGGCGCGATGCTCGGCGCGGTGACGTACGGGCTGGCCCGGCAGTTCGGCGGCGACGGCCCGTGGCAGTCCACCGTCGGCCTCGCCGTGCTGATCGGCTGGGTCACCGACGCGCCCCGGCTGCTGCTGGCGCTGGTCCTGCCCGCCGACAACCTGCTCGTCCAGGCCGTCGGCTGGGCCACCTGGCTGCTCTGCGGCTACCTGCTGGCCCTGATGGTCCGCCGGGTGCACGACCTGCCCTGGGGCAAGGCGGCCGGCGCGGCCGCGCTGCAGCTGCTGGCCCTGCTGGTGCTGATCAAGCTGCCGACCCTGGGCTGACCGGGGGCGTCCCCGCGCCGACGGGGGCCCTCGGCGACAATGGACGACGGGCCTCGCCTCGCGGGGCCCGTCGCGTTTTCCCGACCACGTCCCTTCCCGCCCTCTTCCCGCCCCCTTCCCACCCTCACCCCACCCTCACCCGACCCTCACCCGCACGGAGCCCGGCATGACCCTCCCCACCACCCACGTCAGCTTCCCGTCCGGGGCGGTGACCGGCGAGTCGACGGTGCTCGCGGTGCACCCGCTGGACGACGGCCGCTACGCCGTGGTCACCGGGGCGACCCCGTTCCACCCGCTCGACCACACCTGGCCCGACCAGCCCGCCGACCTCGGCACCCTCACCGTGGACGGCGTCGAACTGGCCGTCGTCGACTGCCTCACCGGCGCGGTGGGCCCGGACGGCGGCGCGCCGCTGGTCGGCGCCGGCATCCCGGTCCGGCGCGGCGACGAGGAGTGGTCCTGGCTGGTCCTGCACGTCCTCGCGGCCGACCCGGGCGACCTCGTCGGCCGCACCGCCGTGCTCGCCGTCGACGCCTCCCGCCGCGGCGCGCTCAGCGCCTCGCACAGCGGCTGCCACCTGCTCGCCCTCGCCCTCAACGAGGCGCTCGCGCCGCGCTGGCGCAAGGACCCGGGCCGCGCCGACGCCTTCGGCCACCCGGACTTCGACAGCCTCGCGATGGCGACCTCGGTGATGGACACCGAGGCGAGCACCGACACCTACCGGCTCGGCAAGTCGCTGCGCAAGAAGGGCTTCACCGCCGAGGCCACCGAGGAGCTCCCGGCCCTCGCCGACGCCCTCCCCGAGCTCACCGAGGCCGTCAACCGCCGGCTGGCCTCCTGGGTCGCCGCCGACGCCCCGGTGCGCATCGACGTCCCCGGCCCGGAGCTGACCGCCCGCCGCGAGTGGCACTGCGAGCTGCCCGAGGGCGCGGCGCGGATCTTCTGCGGCGGCACCCACCTGCACCACCTGGGCGAGCTGGCCGAGCTGCGCACCGAGCTGCGGCTCTCCGAGGACGGCAGCGAGCTGGTCGCGGTCACCCGCCCGAAGCGGGCCTGACACGCCGGCGGGCGGTCACCCCTGTCCAGGGGTGACCGCCCGCACCGTGCGCTCCGCTCCGTCCCGCTCGGGCCCGCTCAGACCTGCGTGCGGTGGAAGTTCAGGTAGGACCGGGACGGCGTCGGACCGCGCTGCCCCTGGTACCGCGAGCCGTACCGCTCCGAGCCGTACGGGTGCTCCGACGGCGAGGAGAGCCGGAACAGGCAGAGCTGCCCGATCTTCATCCCCGGGTAGAGCTTGATCGGCAGCGTGGCGACGTTCGACAGCTCCAGCGTGACGTGCCCGCTGAAGCCCGGGTCGATGAAGCCGGCCGTGGAGTGCGTCAGCAGCCCGAGCCGGCCGAGGCTGGACTTGCCCTCCAGCCGCGAGGCGACGTCCTCCGGCAGCGTGATGACCTCGTAGGTCGACGCCAGCACGAACTCGCCCGGGTGCAGGATGAACGCCTCGTCGCCCTCCGGCTCGACCAGCCGGGTCAGGTCCGGCTGCTCCTCGGAGGGGTCGATGTGCGGGTAGCGGTGGTTCTCGAAGACCCGGAAGAAGCGGTCCAGGCGCACGTCGATGCTCGACGGCTGGACCATCGTGGGGTCGAACGGATCGATCACCACCCGGCCGTTGTCGATCTCGGTCCGGATGTCCTTGTCAGAGAGCAGCACGCTTCGAGGTTACGTGCACGACGCGGCCCCGGACGAATCGCCCGGGGCCGCGGCCTTCACATCTCTCCCGTCCCCGCCCTCGTCAGGCGAGGAACTCCGCGGCCTCCAGCCGCAGCGCCCGGGCCAGTTGCGGCTCGGACAGCTCCCGTACGTCGGCCAGCACCGAACTCCGCAGCCGTCCGCACTGCGGACACCTGATCAGCCGACCGGGCCCCAGCCGGCCGGGTCCGAGGTTCTGCATCGGGAACGTGGTGGTGCTGAACAGGTGCCCCTCGGCACAACGAACGACGGCGCGCTGCTCCATCGGTCCCCTTCCCATCCTTACCCCAGTACTCACCCGTACTCGTCGCCCCGAACGGCGGAGCCCCCGGGACCAGCGTCACATTAGGGGATGTACCGGACATTCCACACCAAGGCTCGCCGCCCCGCGCCCACCCGCCGGGGCACTCTCACGCGGCCCACACAGTACGCCCCCGCCCACCCCCCGCGCCGCCGCCACCACCCACGGCCACCTGTGCAACCACCGTCACGGATGGGGTACAGTGAGGGACAGATCGAGCGGTCTCTGACGGCTCATCAGGCGGGCGTAGTTTAATGGTAGAACATGAGCTTCCCAAGCTTAGAGCGCGAGTTCGATTCTCGTCGCCCGCTCCAGTAGGCAGAAAGCCGCAGGTCATATGACCTGCGGCTTTTGTGTTGTGTTGTGTCGGGTGGGGCGGGGTCAGGTGCGGGGGAGGGTGCGGATGGGGCGGGTGGCGAGGAGGGCGGTGGCGGTGAGGAGGGCGGTGGCGGCGCCGAGGAGGAGGACGCGGTCGGTGCCGAAGGCGTGGGTTGCGGGGCCGGCCAGGGCGCTGCCGAGGGGGTACATGCCGACGGAGCCGGCGACCTCGTAGGCGTGGACGCGGTTGAGGACCTCGCCGGGGACCTGGGTCTGGACGCTGGTGGCCCACATGACGCCCCAGACGCCGATGCCGGCGCCGACCGCGACCTGGGCGGCGGCGAGCAGCCAGACCGGCCAGCCGAGGACGATGCCGAGCGGGTAGAGGGGGTAGGCCAGCATCGCCACGGCGCCGGCGGCGAGCGGGCGGGCCGGCTTGTAGCGGATCGCCAGCAGGCCGCCGGCCACGGTGCCCGCGCCGAGGGCGCAGTTGAGGAGACCGAACGCGGTGGCGCCGTGGCGGGGGACGATGACGCCGGCGGCCACCGACAGCTGGGGGCCCCAGGAGAGCACCGCGAAGACCATCCAGATCACGATCACGCCCCAGAGCCAGCTGCGGGCGCGGAACTCCCGCCAGCCGACGGCGAGGTTGTGCCAGAGGCTCCCGCCGGGCGGCGGGGCGGGCACCGTGCCGAGCCGGAGGGTGAACAGGCAGGCGGCGCTGGTGCCGTAGGCGACGGCGGAGATGACCATCACCCAGGCGGTGTCCCCGAGTCCGACCAGGACGCCGGCCAGCGCCGGGCCGCCGAGGCCGGTGAGCGCCTCGGAGGTGCGCAGCACGCCGTTGGCACCCTGGACGTCGCGGGAGACCAGCGGGACGGTCGAGGAGGCGCCCGGCTGGAACATCGCGTTGGCGGTGCCGGCCACCACCAGCAGGGCGTACAGCTGCCAGAGGTGGCTGATGCCGTGCAGGAAGAGCAGGGCGAGCAGCACATGGGCGGTGAGGTTGGCCAGGTCGGCGGCGATCATCATCCGGCGGGCGGTGAACCGGTCGGCGAGCACGCCGCCGAACAGCACCAGGCCGGCGAACGGGCCGACCAGGAAGGCCATCGCGTACCCGGCGGTGTCCAGGCCGTACCCGCCGCTGAGCAGGCCGGCCGAGACCGCGACCGGCAGCATGGCCCAGCTGAGCAGGCCCGCGCTGCGGGCGGTGAAGTAGTGGCGGAAGTTGCGGGACCAGATGGCCGGTTCGGCGGTCGGTGGTGCCGCGGCGGGCCGGTGGGTCAGGAGGTCGTCCATGGGCGTTCGATCCCTCGGGGCGCGGGGTTGATGATCACACCGTAGGGAGCGGGTCTGGTGCGACACCGGGAGCCGGACCGGAGGCCGGGAGGGGCGGGCCTGCGCGGGCACACCGGTGCTGACCTGCGGTTACCTCACCGGAGCGGCGGTCGCAAGGGCGGACCGGCAGAACCGTGGAAACTGCCGGACCGCCGGTCAGCGGATCCCGGACCCGCCCATCGCCCGGGAGAGCCGCAGTGCCTCGCGCCGGTGTCCGAACGCCGGGCCGCGCGCGCCGAGGGCCGACTGCGCGTGGCCGAGCGCCAGCTGGCTGCGCGCCTCGCCCGGCCGGTGGCCGGTCTCGCGGTGCACGGCGAGGGCCGCGTGCCCGGTCTCCAGGGCGGCCCGTGACTCGCCCAGCCGGACCCGGACGCGGGTCAACGCGTCGAGCGCGTTGCCTTCGAGCATCCGGAACCGCGCCTCCCGGGAGAGCGCGAGGGCGTGCTCCGCGGTGCGCAGGGCGGCCCGCGGCTCGTGGCAGGTCCGGACCGTCGCGAGGCCGACGAGCGCGGTGGCCTGCGTGAAGCGGTCGCGCACCAGTTCGGCGAGGCGCAGCGCCTCCCGGTAGCTGTCGGCCGCCTCGGCCGGTTCGTGGGCGCGCTCCTGCGCCGCGCCCAGCGCCAGGAAGGCGTTGGCCTCCAGCGCCCGGTTGCGCAGCGTGCGTGCGGTGGCGAGCGCGGTGTGGGCCAGCCGCCGGCCGGTGGCGTGGTCGCCCAGGTCGGTGTGGGCGCCGGAGAGGCCGTTGAGTGCCACGGTCTCGCTGTACTTGTTGCCGCTCCGCAGGTGGACGGGCAGGGCCTCGCCGAGCACCCGGATCGCGTCGCCGGGGCGGCCCAGCGCCCGGTGGACGATCCCCAGGTTGGTGTGCGCGACCGCCTCCGCGCGGGCCGCGTCGAGCGCGTGGAAGTGCCCGGCCACCCGGGAGAAGTGGTCGGCGGCCTCGTGCAGCCGGCCGAGCCTCCAGCAGATCAGGCCGAGGGTGGCCTCGTCGTCGGCATCGGTGTCGGCGTCGGTGTCGGAAACCTCGCCCGCGGGGCGGTCCGGGTGGCCGGGGCCGCCGGGGCCGCCGGGGCCGCCGGGCCGGGGGCGGTGCAGCAGGGCGGCGGTGGTGAGCTCGGCGCAGTCGCCGGTGTACATGCCGGTGGAGAGGTAGCCGTGCAGGCTCTCCGCGAGCCGCCGGGCGACGGCGATGAGACCGGCGTCGGACGCCTCCAGGACGGCGCCGGCCAGGTTCTCGCGTTCCTCCTCCAGCCACCGCGCCGCCCGGCCGTGGTCGGGGAAGGGGGGTGCGGCCGGCGGCGTGCGGGAATCCGGGTCCGGGGCGGGGGCGGTGGGGAAGAGCAGCCGGGCCGCCGCGTCGGCGTGCCGCAGGTACCAGGCGAAGAGCCGCTCCCGGGCGGTCTGCGCCTCGGTGCCGCCGACCAGTTCACGGGCGTAGGAGCGCAGCAGGTCGTGCAGCCCGAACCGGCCGGCCGCCCGTTCCTGCACCAGGTGGGCGTTGGCCAGGACCGCCAGCAGTGCGGCGGACGCGGCCGGGGCCGCGTCCGCGAGGGCGGCGGCGGCGTCGGCGGAGAGGTCCGGGCCGGGCATCAGACCCAGGAGCCGGAACATCCGCCGGGCCGCGGGCGGCAGCGCGCGGTAGGAGAGGTCGAAGGCGGCCCGTACCGTCGAGCGGTGGTCGCCCTCGACGTGCAGCCGGCCGAGGACGTCGCCACCGGCCAACTCGGCGCAGTAGTCGGCGATTCCGGTGCCGCGGGAGACCAGGTTGGCGCCGGCGATCCGGATGGCGAGCGGCAGGCCGCCGCAGAGCCGGACGAGTTCGACCGCGGCCTGCTCCTCGGCGGCGACCCGGCACTCGCCGACGGTGCTGCCGAGCAGCCGGCGGGCCTCCTCCGGGCCGAGCACCTCCAGGGCGAGTTGGCGGGCGCCGTCGCTGGCGACCAGTCCGGCGAGCCGGCTGCGGCTGGTGATCAGCACGGCGCAGCCCGGGGCGCCCGGGATCAGCGGCCTGACCTGTTCGGCGTCGCGCGCGTTGTCCAGCACGATCAGCATGCGCCGGTCGGCCAGCAGGGTGCGGTAGAGCGCCGCCGCCTCGTCCCGGTCCGCGGGCAGCCGGTCGGGCCGGACGCCGAGCGCCCGGAGGAAGCGGGCCAGGACGTCGTCGGGACTCAGCGCCGGGAGCCGGGAGTGGCCGCGCAGGTCGACGAACAGCTGCCCGTCCTCGAAGTGTGCGCGCCGGGCGTGGGCCCAGTGCGTGGCGAGGGCGGTCTTGCCGATGCCGGGCGCGCCGACCACCGCCACCAGGTGCGGACGGCGTGCGGGGTCGGTCGCGACGAGGGCGTCCAGCTCCTCCAGCTGGCGCCGCCGGCCGACGTGGACGCCGGTGGCGGCGGGCAGTTGGGCCGGCCGCGGGGCGGTGGGCGCCGGGCCGCCGACCGGTGCGAGCGGTAGTTGCCGGCGCAGCACCCGCAGCTGGGCGTCGTGGACCTCCGCGCCGGGCGCGATGCCCAACTCCTCGTCGAGCCGGGTGCGCAGGCGGGCGAACACGGCGAGCGCGGCGGCCTGTTCGCCGCAGCTCGCGAGCGCGAGCATCAGCCGGGCGTGCAGGCCCTCGTGCAGCGGCTCGGCGTCGACCAGCTCCGACAGCACCGGGACGGCCTCCGCGGAGCGGCGCAGCAGCAGCGCCGTGTCGGCGTGCAACAGGGCGGCCCCGAGGCGTCGTTCGCCGGCCGCCACCGCGGCCGGGTGCCGGCGCAGCGCCGGGTCCGCGTCCGCGAGCACCGGGCCCCGCCAGTACCGCAGCGCCCGCGTCAGCGCCCGGTACGAGGCCTCCGGGTCCGGGGTGCGGTGCGGGCGCCGCGCTTCGTCCAGCAGCTCGTCGAAGCGGCCGAGGTCGATCTGGTTCCGGGGCGCCTCCAGCAGGTAGCCGGTGGGCGTGCGGACGACGGTCGACGGCGGGGCGGTGCGCGGGCCGTCCGGGGTCAGCAGCCGGCGGACCTGGCTGACGTAGCCGTGGACCAGGCTCCGGTGGGAGTCGGGCGGCCCGGACGGCCAGAGGGTGTCGGTGATCTCCTGCCGGGTGGCGGGCGCGGGGTGCTTGAGCGCGAGCAGGCCGAGCAGCCGGCGCACCATCGGGCCGGTCACCGGGACGGTGGTCCGGTCGTGCCGGAGGACGAGCGGGCCGAGGATCAGCAGCCGCGGCCGCCCGGCGCCGTCCGCCGGTTCGGCCGGGGTGGTGGCCAGCAGCTCCGCCAGCTCGCCGTCGGTCAGCCGCAGGGCCTCGGCCAGCTGCCGCAGGGTGCCCGCCCGGGGGCGCCGGACCCGCCCGTGTTCGAGGTCGCGCAGCGCCCTGGTGCTGACCCCGGCCCGCGCCGCGGCCGTCTGCTGGCTCAGCCCGGCCCGCCTGCGGAACGCCTGGAGCCGCGCCCCGAACGCCTCCGACCCGCCCCCCGCGGCCGTCGCCGTGCCCTCCGCCATGGCGTCCCCTTCGTCCGGTGATCAGTGTGGACCGGAGCAATCCACCGGGCAAGCGACGGCCGGCGACGCCCCTGAGCCGGTGACGCCCCCGGGTCGACGGCGCCCCCGGGCCGGGGAGGGGCGCGGGCCCGCGGTCGGCCGCGGGATCGGTCCCGGGGCAGACGCCGGACGGACGCCCGGTGGCCAGGGTCGGCCCGTGAACCGTCAACCGCACAGCCGGCTCAGCCGGTTCGGCACCCTCCGGCACCTGATGGCCCTCGACGTGGCCGGCCCCGCCGGTCGGCGGAGGCCGCGCGGTCGGGGGCCCACAGCAGCAGGGGCTGGGGGCCGGTGGGGTCAGGGACGGGGGTAGAGGCGGAGGAAGGCCTGGACGCCGGTGGTGACGGTGGTGTGGAGGGCGGCGTCGGAGATGGGGACGGCGCCGTAGAAGGACTGGTCGGCCGCACCGCTGAAGGTGAGCAGGGTGAAGTGGGTGGCGGCGAGGTCGGGGTCGTCGAGGGTGAGCAGGCCCTGGGCGGCGAGGCGGGCGAGGTGGTCGGCGAGGTCCCGCTGGGAGGCGAGGGGGCCGGCGGCGAGCCAGGCGGCGAGGACGTCGGGCGGGATGTTGCCGGCCTCGGCGCGGATGGTGCGGCCGAGCGCGTAGTGCTCACCGGCGGCCAGGACGGCCTTGGCGCGGTCGACGGCGAAGGCGACCAGGTCGGCCTCCAGATCGACGATCTTGTGCAGATGACGGTCGGCCAGGCCGGCGATGATCTCGGTGAGTTCGCCCGCGGTCTCCAGGGCGACGGAGAGGAAGAGCTTCTCCTTGTCACCGAAGTGGTTGTAGATGGTGCGCTTGGAGACGCCTGCCTCGGTGGCGATGGCGTCGACGCTGGCCCGGGTGTAGCCCTCGCGGCCGAACACCGTGCTCGCCGCGCGGGCGATGGCCAGGCGTTTCTCCGGCATGCGGCGTGATCCGGCGGTCGATGCCGGGTTCGCTGTGCTCATCGGCGGGTCCCCTCCTCGGCGGATTGCACTACCCGGTGCAGTTTACCGGCCGGAGCGGCTTCGGCGCGGGGGCGGTGAAGGGTCGGTGGCGGTGAAGGGCCGGTGGGGGATCGCCGGGGTGGCGCGGGAAGCAGGGAGGCGCGGAGCGAGTCCCCCCGGACCCACTCCGCGCCGCGTCGACGCGCGGCTTTCCCGCCGCTCCCCCCGATCGCCCCGGACTCCCGCCGTCCCCCCTGGCGCCACTCTCCGGCGAGAGCGTTCCGCACAGGCCCGGCAAGCCCCCTTGAGGTGGGGCGTATCGTTGATCGTTACGGTAACAAACCGCGTGGTTGGTTTGTCAATGCTGAATTCCCGAAGCATCCCACCCTCGGGGATCCCGGCCCGGATGGCAAGAGGGGGGCCGGCGGTGCGGGGAAAGCGCTGGTGGGGCCGTTGGTTCGGGTACCGGCGCCGGTGGCACGGATCCGGCGGAACCGTTTGTTCGGAATCAGACAATCCGAACGGAATGTCGGTATCAGCGAAGCAGTCGGCGTTCCTTGGCGACGGCCACCGCGCCGGCCCGGGTGTCGACGCCCAACTTGTCGTAGATCCGGCCCAGATGGGTCTTGACGGTCGCCTCGCTGATGAACAGCGCACGGGCGATCTCCCGGTTGCCGAGCCCCTGGGCGAGCTGGGCCAGGATGTCCGTCTCGCGCTCGGTGAGCTGCGGTGCCGGGGCCCGCATCTGCGCCATGACCCGGGAGGCCACGGGCGGCGAGAGCACCGTGCGCCCCTGCGCGGCCGAGTGCACCGCGGCGAACAGCTCCTCCGGCCGCTCGGCCTTCAGCAGGTACCCGGTGGCACCCGCGCCGATCGCCCGGGTGATGTCGGCATCGGTGTCGTAGGTGGTCAGGACCAGGACGTGCGGGGCGTCCGGGGCCGCGGTGATCCGGCGGGTGGCCTCCACGCCGTCGATGCCCCCGCCGAGCTGGAGGTCCATCAGCACCACCTGCGGCGCCAGCCGGGCCGCCAGTTCGACCGCCTCCTCACCGCTGCTCGCCTCGCCGACCACCTCGATGTCGCCGGCGCTGGCCAGCAGGGCGAGCAGGCCGGCCCGGACCACGGCGTGGTCGTCGCAGACCAGCAGCCGGACCGGGGACGGGGCGGGGGTGGGGTTCATCGCACGGCTCCAGTGCCTAGGGGCGGTCGGGGGTGAGCGGGATCGCCGCGGAGACCACGGTGCCCTCGCCGGGAGCGCTCTCCACGGTCAGCGCGCCGCCGAGCTGACGCAGCCGGGCGCGCATGGCCGGCAGACCGTGGCCACGGCCGGAGGGATCGGGCGGCGCGGAGGGCGTGGAGGACGAGGGCGTGGAGGACGAGGGCGAGGGCGAGGGCGAGGGGGTGAAGCCGCAGCCGTCGTCGGCGATGTCCAGGACGACCTGGTCGCCGAGGAAGGAGAGGGTCAGCGCGGCGGCGGAGGCCCCGGCGTGCTCACGGACGTTGGCCAGCGCCCCCTGGGCGATCCGCAGCAGCGCCGACTGCGCGGCCGCCGGCAGCGGCACCGGCGTGCCGTCCAGGTGGAAGCGGACCGGCAGCCCGCTCTCGGCGGACTCCCGCTCGGCGAGCGAGCGCAGCGCCCGGTCCAGGGTGCGGCCGTCGGCGAGTTCGGCGGGCGCGAGGTCGTGGACGAAGCGGCGGGCCTCGGCGAGGTTCCGGGCGGCCACCTCGGCGGCGGTGCGGACGTGGCCACGAGCGGTCGCCGGGTCGCCGTCCCAGGTGCGATCGGCGGCCTGGAGCAGCATCTGCTGGCTGGACAGCCCCTGGGCGAGGGTGTCGTGGATCTCCATCGCCAGCCGCTCGCGCTCGGCCAGCGTCCCCTCCCGCCGTTCGGTTGCGGCGAGTTCGCGCCGGGTGCGGACCAGGTCGGTGATCAGCGCGCGCTGCCGTTCGGCCTGCCGTTCCATGTACAGGAAGACGCCGGTGGCCAGCGCGGCGACGGCGGGCGGCAGCAGGACGAGGTTGGCGTCCAGCGGGCCCGGCAGCCGGACCTCGCCGACGACCACCAGCAGGGTGAGCGCCGCCACCAGCGGGATCGCGGCCGGCGTGGGCAGCGTCCGCAGGGCCGTGTAGACCAGCGGGACGGCGCACCAGGAGAAGCTCGGCGCGACCAGGACCAGGACCACCCAGAGCACCGTGACCGCGACCAGCGGCCACGGGCGGCGGCGCTGCCCGGGGGCGGGCGGACGGCGGTGGGCGAGCCAGGAGCCGAGCGGTTGGACGACGGCCAGGGCGATGCTCAGGCCGAGCACCCAGGGGATCCGCGGACTGCCGGAGTGGTGGGTGAGGTAGCGGCTGAGCGAGGTGGCGAGCAGGAGGAGGAAGGCGGAGTCGAGCAGGACGGCCAGCCGGCCGGCGTCCGGGTCGGGGAAGGCCAGGACGGGAGCGGGAGCGGGGGCAGCGGCGGCAGCAGCAGCGGAGGGGGCGGCGGGGTCGACGGGGGAGGGGGCGGGGTGGTGCACGGGGCCGCTCCTCGTTCCGTCCGCGCCGTCGGGGCCGTCCGGGCCGCGGCGATCCATCGATGGTGACCCGTCCGGTCACCGCCCGCATCAACCGATCGGCTGACGGGTCCGTCGTCCATCATGCCCGGACGTGGTGTCCGGACCGCCGATGCGGCCCCGGGGGTCCGGAACGGAGGATCGAATCCGACCGCACCACCGCCATCCGACCAGGAGCCGGACCATGAAGAAGACCTCCGTTCGCGCCAAGGTGCTGACCGGCACCGTCGCCGCCGCCGCGCTGGCCGCCGCCACCGTCGGCGCCGTCTCGGCCAGCGCCGAGGCCACCGACACCCCGGCCGTCACCGCCGCCGCGGTCAAGACCGACGCCCAGAACAAGAACCTCTCGCAGAGCACCGGTCTGACCATCGAGGCCGCCACCAAGGCCGCCCAGGCCACCCTGGACGCGGCCGCCAAGGCGGGCCAGCGCGTCTCGGTGGCGGTCGTCGACCGCGACGGCGTCACCCGGGTGCTGCTCAAGGGCGACGGCGCCGGCCCGCAGTCGCCGGAGTCGGCGGTGCGCAAGGCGTTCACCGCGGTCTCCTGGAACGCGCCCACCTCGGAGCTGTCCAAGCGCCTCGCCCAGGCCCCGGGCCTGAAGGACATTCCGAACACCCTGTTCCTGGCCGGCGGCGCCCCGGTGCAGTCCAAGGGCGCTCCGGTGGCGGGCATCGGTGTCGCGGGCGCGCCCAGCGGCGACCAGGACGAGCAGTTCGCGCAGGCGGGCGTCGAGGCGCTCGCCAAGTAGGTCCCGCCGGGGACTGCCGGCCGCGCCGAGGGCGTGTGACCGGCCCGCGCGCCGGGGCGGACCCCCGGTCCCCCCGGCGCGCTCCACCTCCCGGCGGGTTCCCCGTACGGGTGAAGGTCGCGCGGGTCGCCGCAGAGCACGGGGTCGGCCGCCGAAAAGTCGCTGCCGCTGTCGGTGCCGCGTGGCAGGCTTCCCGCTATGACGGCGTGGACCCTCAACGACATCGAACGTGCGATCCGCTCCTCCTGGGGTGTCGACACCTGCGCGCCCGAGGACCAGGCCCACTGGCGTGCCGACGACCCCGCCCACGGCCAGTGCCGGGCGACCGCCCTGGTGGTGCACGACCTGCTCGGCGGCGAGCTGATGATGGGCGAGGTGTACACCGGCGGGGTCCGTACGGACCTGCACTGGTGGAACCGCTCGGCCGCCGGCGCCGAGGTCGACATGACCCGCTCGCGCTTCGGCCCCGACGAGCGGGTCGGCCCCGGCCGTCCGGTCGCCCGTCCGCAGCGCCCGGGCCGGCTGCAGGCCCAGTACCAGCTGCTGCGCCACCGCGTCCTCGCCCGGCTGGAGGCCGGATCGGCGGACGGACGGCACGCCGCGGCGGCCTGACCGGGCGGCGGCCTGACCGGGCGGCGGCCCGCCCGGTCGGAGGGCTGACGTAGAGTCGGTTGGTCGTGGCCGGACGATCTCTCCGGCCACCGGGCGACAGCGGGAGCGTGTGAGATGAGCGGGATGACCGTCGGCTTCGTCGGACTGGGCGCGATGGGCCGGGGCATGGCCACCAGCCTGCTGAAGGCCGGCCACACCGTCCGGGTCTGGAACCGCTCGCCCGAACCGGTGGCCGCCATGGTCGCCCGGGGCGCGCTGGCCGCCGACGGACTGGCCGAGGTCTTCGCGGCCGACGCGGTCGTCTCGATGCTCGCCAACGACGCCGCCGTGGAGCGGCTGCTGCTCGATCCGGCTCTGCTGGAGGCCGCCACGGCCGGCGTGCACGTCAACATGGCCAGCGTCTCGGTCGCCCTGGCCGAGCGCGCCGAGGCCCTGCACGCCGAGTACGGCATCGGGTACGTCGCCGCGCCGGTGCTCGGCCGCCCGCCGGTGGCGGAGGCCGGCGAGCTCAACATCCTGGCCGCCGGGAGCGCGGAGTCGCTGGCGGCGGTCGAGCCGCTGTTCGCCGCGATGGGCCGGCGCGTCTGGCACTTCGGCGAGCGCCCGCGCCAGGCCAACACCGCCAAGATCAGCACCAACTTCCTGCTGGCCTGCGCGATCGAGTCGATGGCCGAGGCGTGCAGCCTGGCCGAGGCCAACGGCGTCCGGCCGACGGACCTGATCGAGATGCTCACCGGGACGCTCTTCCCGGGCCCGATCTACTCCGGGTACGGCTCGATGGTGGCCGAACGCCGTTACGAGCCCGCCGGGTTCAAGCTTCCGCTCGGGCTCAAGGACGTCGACCTCGCGCTCGCCGCCGGTGCGGCGACGCATGTGCCGCTGCCGTTCGGAAGCGTCCTGCGGGACGCCTTCCTGGACGCGCTGGCGCACGGCGACGGCGAGAAGGACTGGGCGGCCGTCGCGGCCGTCGCGCGCCGTCGGGCCGGGCTCCCGGAGTAGCGCCGGCGGGACCGCCGGACCGCCGTAGGCTCGTGATCCTCGATCGATCAGCAGTCCGTACGGGGGTCCCGATGTCCGAGCCCAGCGGTCGCGCCGACGCGCGCCGGTCCTTCCTCTTCCTCGACGCCGGTACCCGGGCCGACGGCAACTCCGCCCGGCTCGCCCGGCTGGCCGCCGGGGCGAGCCTGCCGGCCGGCGCCGACCAGCGCTGGCTGCGGCTGGCCGACCACCCGCTGCCGCCGTTCGCGGACCTCCGGCACACCGGGGAAGGCCGGTACGAGCCGCCCACCGGCCACGAACGCACCCTGCTGGACGCCACCCTGGCCGCCACCGACCTGGTCTTCGTGGCGCCGCTGTACTGGTACGCGCTGCCGGCCGCGGCCAAGCACTACCTGGACCACTGGTCGGGCTGGCTGCGGGTGCCCGGCGCGGACTTCCGCGCGCGGATGGCCGGCGGCACCGTCTGGGCGGTCACCGCGTACGCCACCGAGCCGGACAAGGCCGAGCCGCTGATCGGCACCCTGCGGCTCACCGCCGAGCACCTCGGCATGCGCTGGGGCGGCGCGCTGCTCGGCCACGCCGACCGGCCGGGCGACGTGCTGCGCGACGAGCGGGCGCTGACCGCCGCCGAGTCCTTCTTCGCGGACGCCCGGGTCCTGTCCTAGACCGGTACGGCGGCGGGGGCGCAGGGCCGTCCGGTACCGTCCGGCGGACGTGTACCGGTCACCCTCGCGTCATCTGTCGGTCGGGGCCAAAAGACCCGTCCCGGGGCAGAGTTGGGCCAACCGGACAGGAATCGCCGGGCCGGTGCCGGAAACCGGCACCCCCGTTCCGGCACCGCCGGAGGCTTCGGTAGTCTCCGACGGACTTTCAGCTTCGCGGGGGGATCGCGGCTCGAACGGCCGCCCGGTCCTTCCGTGCCCCCGGGCCAGCGCCCGGCCTTTTCCGTGAGGTTTCCCTTGTCCCTCTCCATACCTCGCAGTCTCGCCCTGGCCGGCGCCGCCGCGCTCGCCGCCTCGATGGCCCTGACCGGCGCCCAGGGCGCGGTGGCCGCAGCCACCACCGGTTCGTCGCCCGCCGCCGCCGCACCGCAGGCCGACAAGGCGAGCGCCCGTTCGCTCGACCTGTCCCTGGACGGGGTGCCGCGGACCTTCGTCGCCGGCGGCGACAGCAAGCTCTTCAACTTCACCGTCGACAACAACACCAAGCACGACTTCGTCTACTACCCGCTGCTCAAGTTCAAGAACGCCAAGGGCACGCTGCGGGCGGAGGACCTCAAGGTCGAGTTCCAACTGCCCGACGGGCTGGACAAGTCCAAGACCTGGCTGCCGGCCAAGCCCGCGCCGGGCGGCGGCGAGACCGACGACGACGGCGTGCTGTTCCTGCTCGCCAAGCTCATCGACGGGCGCGTGCCCGACTTCGAGAACTCGCTGCTCGCGGTCAACAAGGGCAGCAGCCTCACCGTCACCGTGCGGGTCTCGGTCGGCAAGGACGCGCCGCTCGGCACGGCCGGCGTCGTCCCGGTGGTCTTCGCCGCGAGGTCGGAGGGCAACAAGCCGACCGGGGAGGGCGAGTTCAGCTGCGACGGCATCCGCGGCGAGCGGTTCAAGATCGTGGCCGGGGGCGGCGGCAAGCCGAGCCCGACCGTGGCACCGACGACCACCAAGCCGACCAGCCCGAGCGCGAGCCCGACCGTGAAGCCGACCGGCAGCCCGTCGGTCACCACCTCGCCGTCGGCGACCGGCACGCCGTCCGCCACCGCCACCGCCACCGCCACCGCCACCGCGACGGCGACCGGCAGCCCGAGCGCCACGGCCACGCCGAGCACGAGCACCAGCCCGTCGGCGACCACCGAGCCGTCCGCCACCGCGACGCCGTCGGCGACCGCCACCGCCACCGCCACGCCGAGCGCGACGACGACGCCGTCGGGCAGCGCGTCGCCCAGCGCTTCGTCGAGCGTGTCGCCGAGTGCCTCGCCCAGCGCGACGGGCGGCTCCGGTGCGAGCGGCTCGCCGAGCGCCCCCGCCGGCACCGCCCCGGCGACCCCCGCCCCCGGGGGTACCCCGGACGACGAGGAGGCCGGCGGCCGGCAGCCGATCGACTTCCCGGTGAAGGTCCCGGCCGTCGCGCCGCTGCCGATCACCCCGGAGGCCGTCGTCAAGGCGCGGGCCAACGCGGACAAGGCCCTGGCCACCACCGGTGGCGGTGACAACACCACCGGCATCGCGATCGCCGGTGGCGCCGTCCTCGCGGCCGGTGTCGGCACCCTGGTGGTGCTCCGCCGCCGCCGCGCCGCCCAGCAGGGCTGAGCAAGGACGACCGCACCCGCCCGTGTCCCCAGCCCACCGGGGGCACGGGCGGTTCCGTCCGCCGCCCCGGCCGTGCCTAGGATGAGCCCCCTGGGGCCTCCGAGGGACGGGCCCGGGGGGCCGACACGGCAGGCGAGGTAGCGGGGTGCGGGGACGGGGCGCGGAGCGCTCGGCAGGGCCGGGACGGTCGAGGCGCGCGGCGCGCGTCGAGAAGGACCACGAGGCCGCCACCGGCCGGATCGCAGGCCTGCCGATCCGCAGACACCACGTCCTGCTGCTCGCCTGGACGGTCCTCTGGTTCCTGCTGGTCGAGCCGAGCGGCGGCTTCTCCTGGCACTACCTGCGCCAGGGCGAGGAACTGCTCTTCAGCGACCGCCCGGACGGCGGCCTGGCGCTCTACGCCGACCACCCCGAGCTGCAGATCGGCCCGGTCAGCCTGGCGGTGGCGCGGCTCTTCGACCCGTTCCCGGCGCGGACCGGCCAACTGCTGGCCGAGGCGGTGATGTCCGGCCTGGGCCTGGCGATGCTGGTGCTGGTCGGCCGCACCGCCGCCCACCACTACCTGGGCACCGGCACCAACCACCGCCGGCTCCAGCAGCGGCTGCTGATCGCCGGGCTGGCCTTCATCCCGATGTGGGTCGAGGTGTCCGTCCGCTTCGCGCACCTGGACGACGTGCTGGCGCTGTTCTTCACCACCCTGGCCGTGCACGAGCTCAGCCGGGGCCGGGCCACCGCGGTCGGCGTGCACCTGGCGCTGGCGGTGGACGCCAAACCGTGGGCGCTGGCGTTCGCCCCGCTGATCCTCGCGCTGCCGCGGGCCAGGTGGCTGCGGACGGCGCTCTGGTTCGTCGGACTCGTCGCCGTCGCCTGGCTGCCGTTCTACCTGGGCGATCTGAACACCATGGCGGCCGCGAAGTTCACCATCCCCAACCAGCCCGCCTCGGCGCTGCGCTGGTTCGGGGTGACCGATCCGGCGACGCCGTGGTGGGACCGCCCGGCGCAGTTCGCGCTCGGCCTGGGGCTGGGCAGCCTGGCGGTCTGGCGCGGCCGCTGGCCGGCCGTCGTCCTGCTGGGGGCGGACGCCCGGATCCTGCTCGACCCGAGCGTCTACACGTACTACTCCGCGTCGGTCCTGCTCGGCACGCTGCTCTGGGACACGGTCGGGCAGCGGCGGCTGGTGCCGTGGTGGAGCTGGGTCGCGCTGGTCGCCCTGTACGGCGGCACGCTGTTCCTGCCGTCCGACCCGGCGCGCGGCTTCGTCCGGCTCGCCTTCGTGGTGGTCTCGGCCGGGTACGTGCTGCTCTGGCCCACCCGGCAGCGGGGCCGGGGCGGTGACGGGTCCCGGCGGGTCGCCCGGCAGGCCGGCGCACGGCGGCGCACCGACCGCGAGCCGGCCGCGGCCTGATCCGCGTCGAAACCGCTTGACCCTCACGCAACGGGAGGAAGGAGGGTCGTGGTCAGCACGGAGGGAGGACCCGGATGAACACCGGGAACGGGTACCCGGTCGGTGCCGTGGCGAGGATCGCCAAGGTGACCGTCCGCACCCTGCACCACTACGACGGGATCGGCCTGCTGTCCCCCCGGGGCCGCACGCCGGCCGGCTACCGCCGGTACGACGAGGCCGACCTCGGACGGCTGCAGCGGATCCTGTTCTACCGCGAACTCGGGTTCTCCCTGGAGGAGATCGCGGCCGTCCTGGACGACGACTCGGTGAGTCCGAGCGAGCACCTGCGGCGCCAGCACCGGTTGCTGACCGACCGCATCGCCCATCTCCAGAAACTGGCCGCGGCCGTCGAACACGCCATGGAGGCAGAGAAGATGGGGATCCAGCTGACCCCGGAGGAGAAGTTCGAGCTCTTCGGCGAGAACTACCGCGAGGAGTGGGAGACCGAGGCCGAGCAGCGCTGGGGCGACACCGCGGCCTGGACGGAGTCCCAGCGCCGCACCGGCGGCTACGACAAGGCCGACTGGGAGCGGATCAAGGCCGAGACGGACGAGCTCAACGCCCGTCTGGTGGAGGCCTTCACCGCCGGCGAGCCCGCCGACGGCGGCCGGGCCACCGACCTCGCCGAGGAGCACCGGCAGCACATCTGCCGGACCTTCTACGACTGCACCTTCGAGATCCACCGCGGCATCGCCGGGATGTACGTCGCCGACCCGCGCTTCACGCGGGTCTACGAGGACCTCGCGCCGGGGCTCGCGCGGTGGCTGCACGACGCCGTGATCGCCAACGCGGCCCGGCGCACCGGCGAGCAGGCGTAGCACGACGGAGCGGCCGCGCGACGGGGGCGTGCGGTCGTTCCGGACAGTACGAAATTTTCTTCGAACACCCCGCAACCTCGCGGGGACTCGGACGTCTGAAAGGGTGAGGGCCGATCCGGCGCGGGTCACCACCGCGCCGGTGCCGGGCCTCGCCGCAGAGGCAGAGTCCGACTACCACGGGGAACCCACCATGCGCCCGTCCACTGTCCGGCGTCTCGTCAGGACCGTTCCGCTGGCGGCCGTCGTCGCCGGGGCGGCCGGTTACGCGCTGCTCCCCGCCGAGAGCGGTGCGGGCGCCGGCCCGGTCCGGGCGGCGCGGCCGGTGCCGGTGGAGGTGCTGCCGGCCGGAGCGGTCGCGACGGGTCCGGCGCTGACGGGGGCGGCGCTGACGGGGGCGGCGCCGTCGGGGGCCTCGATGAGGTCGGCGCTGACCGCGCCGGTGGCCGAGGCGTCCGCACCGGTGTTCGCGCCGGTGCTGGTCCCGGCCGGGTACGCGGACGGACTCCCGGCCGCCGCCACGACGGCCCTCGCGGCCGCTCCCGGTCCGTCCTCCACCCTGTCCGCCACGCCGCCCTCCACGCCGTCCGCCCCGGCCGGCGGGGCGCTGCCCAAGCCCGGCGGCTCCCCGGTCTGGCCGGAGGTGCCGCCCCTCGCGATCGCCGAGCAGGTCGACGTCTCGATCCGCCCGCTCGGCGGCACCTGGGAGGCCCGCGCCGACGGCAGCTACGTCGACTTCGAGGTGACCTGGACCAACACCACCCCCATGCGCTACGACGAGATCGTCCCGGTGGTGCGGGTGCTCCCGTACGACTACCCGGCCGCCGTCGCCCGCCCGGGCACGACGGCCAAGGGCATGCTGGACCGCAAGGACCTCGACGAGTGGCGCGAGGTCAAGCTGGACCAGGTCGGCGTGGGCACCGGCCCCCAGCAGGGCACCTTCGCCCTGGACCCGGGGGAGCGCCGGACGGTCCGCTACCGGCTGACCCTGGCCTCCGGCGGCATGGCGGGCCGGCTGCCGATCTCGGCCGAGGGCTGGATCGGCCGCGGCGCCAAGGCGGTGCGGGTCGGCGGTACGGATGCCCGGGTGCAGGTGACGGTGGCCCAGCCGGTCCAGCTGTCGGCGACCAGGCCGACGGACGCGGCGATGGGCCGGGTCCCCTCCGAGGTGCGGCTGGAACTGACCAATGTGGACGGCTTCGCCAGCCACACCGTCGTACCCGCCCTGGCCGTGCCCGACCCGCGCACCCAGACCACCGGGCCCGGCCCGGGGCCGGAGGCCCTGATCACCGAGGTGCTGGTGGACGGCGAGTGGCGC
Source organism: Kitasatospora sp. NPDC057595 (assembly GCF_042800875.1). Classification (NCBI taxonomy): domain Bacteria; kingdom Bacillati; phylum Actinomycetota; class Actinomycetes; order Kitasatosporales; family Streptomycetaceae; genus Kitasatospora; species Kitasatospora sp. NPDC057595. The sequence goes on from NZ_JBHVGL010000009.1 coordinate 255,395, forward strand.
CGCCTCCAGGGCACCCCGGGCGCCGAGGGACCGGTCCCGCTGGACACCGCCGGGCTCTCCCGGGTGCTCGGCCCGGGGGAGAGCGCCGTCTACCGCTTCCGGATCACCGTGCCGGCCGGATGGCTGGCCTGGATGGGCATCGACCTGACGGTCGGCCACAGCGTCGACGGCCAGGCCCAGCCGACCCGCAGGGCGCACATGCGCCTGTCCTCCTGACGACCGGCCGTTCGCCGACGACGATCCGTCCGGGCCCGTCCGGGCCCGGTCGACCGATGACGATGTCCTGACGCACCGGCGTGCAACCGGTCCGCCGTCGGGGGAATGCGAAGACGGATGTCCATGGCCATCGGGTCGGCCTCGCGGGCCGCCCAGGGGCGCGGGGCGACCTTGCGCGGGCTGGTGACGCTGCTGTTCGGCGCCCGGGAGGTGCAGGACCCGGGCGAAGTGCTCGACGTGCCGGTCACCGCGCAGCCGGCCGGCCGGCGCCGCGCCGGGTTCCGCCTGCTGCCCGGCGGCGGCCGCTCGCGCGAGGCCGGGCCGACGCTGACCGACCTCTATCTCACCCACCGGCTCAGCCTGGTCCGCCTCGCGGTGCTGCTGGTCGACCATCAGGACCAGGCCGAGGACGTCGTGCAGGAAGCTTTCGCCAAGCTCTACCAGCGGCACGGAGAGCAGCTGGACGACCTGGACAACGCGCTGGCCTATCTGCGCACCGCCGTGGTCAACGGCGCCCGGTCGGTGCTGCGCCGCCGCCGCACCGCCCGCGAGTACGTGCCGCCCCACGAGGCGGACGCGCCGTCGGCGGAGGACCACGCCGTCCTGCACGACGAGCACCGCCGGGTGCTGGTGGCCATGCAGGAGCTGACCCCGCGCCAGCGCGAGGTCCTGGTGCTGCGCTACTGGTCCGACCTGTCGGAGTCGGAGATCGCGGAGATCCTCGCGGTGTCCCGCGGCACGGTGAAGTCCACCGCCAGTCGGGCCCTGGACGCCCTGGAGAAGAAGCTGGAGCACGCCCGATGAGCGACGAGCGGCGCCCCACTGCGGGCGCGGAGCGCGGCGGCGGGGCGGGCGGGGAGCACGGCGCCGGCCCCGGCACCGGCCCCGGCGGCGAGTCCCCGGTGGAGTGCCTGCTCCGGGAGGCGATGGCGGCCCGCGCCGCCCGGATCACCACCCAGGACCTGCGTCCGGCCGACCCGCCGAAGGGTCCCCGGGTACGGCGCCGGCCCGCCTACCTGGTGGGCCTGCCGCTGATGGGGCTGGCCGCGGCGACGGTCATCGGCGTGCTCACCATCCCCACCGACACCCTCGCCGACCGGCGCGACGACGGCCCGGCGGCGACGATGAGCACCAGCCCGGACCCGTCCCGGGGCACCGACCCGCTGTCGCCGACCGCGCGGCCCTCCGACGCGCTCGGCGTCCCGGCCGGGGCGCCGCCCGGGGACTCCCCGCAGGGCTCTGCGGACCCCGCCTCCGGGCCGGGGTCCGTCCCGGGCCGGGACGGGACCGCCGGCGGCGGCGGTGGGCCGGGCAGCGGGGCGGAGCGCTCCCCGCAGCAGTCCGAGGCGGCGCCCGGGGCGCCGTCCGGGGCCGCGCCGGCTCCGGGCGCCGCCGGCACCGGGGTGGCCCGCCCGTCCCAGGGCATCGAGGTGAGCTTCGACGGCCTGACGGGGGCGGAGGCGATCGCCGGCGGCGAGCTGGTGACCTTCTCGGTGAGCTGGCGCAACACCACCCAGGAGTCCTACGAGGCGGTGGCGCCGGTGGTGGCGGTCCGGGCGCTCGCCGACCCGGTCGGCACCGACCGCACGGTGCGCGGCCGGCTGCAGCGCGAGGACGCGGGCGGCACCTGGACGGAGGTCCCGCTGACCGAGGCGACCGGCGCCTATCTGACCTCCGGCGACCCGGTGGCGTTCGCGCTGGCCCCGGGCGCCGTGCACACGGTCCGCTACCGGCTGGACCCGGCGATCGACAGCGCGGAGGGGACGCTGTTGCTCCAGGCCCTGGCCGTGCTGCCGACGGCGCAGCGGGCCGAGGAGGCGTCGACGCTGACGGCGCTGCGGCTGAGCAGGGCCCCCGCCAGTGCCCGGAAGGCACCGGTGCTCACGGTCGACAGGACGGCGCTCGGCGTGGTCACGATGACCGTCCGCAATCCGGGGGCGGCGCCGCTGGCCTCGGTGGTCCCGACCGTCCGGCTGAACGGGAAGGACGCGGCCAAGATCGTGGTCCAGGCCCGGTACGGCTCCGGCGCCGAGGGGCTGCGCACGCTGCCGGCCGCGCCGGACGGGAACGGACAGCTGGTGGTCGACACCACCCTGCTGGAGCGGCTGGTGAAGCCGCGCGAGTCGACGGCCTTCACGTTCCAGTTCGGCGTGCCGGACGACTGGCGGCCCGAGGGCGTCGGTGACTTCGCCGTGCTGCTGGGGGCCAGGGGGGACGGTCAGGACGCCGCACCGGTCGTGGTCTACCCGGGGTTCAACCTCCTCACCGCGCCACTCCCCTGAGAACGCCGCCGGCGGTCCGGCCCCCACTGCTCGGGGGCCGGACCGCCGGCGGATCGGGCGCGGTGTGCCCGCCGGCTCAGGCCAGCGAGGCCATCCACGCCTCGACGTCCTCGGCGCGGCGCGGCAGGCCGGCCGAGAGGTTCTCGTTGCCGTCGGCGGTGACCAGGATGTCGTCCTCGATCCGGACGCCGATGCCGCGGTACTCCTCCGGGACGGTCAGGTCGTCCTGCTGGAAGTAGAGGCCCGGCTCGACGGTGAGCACCATGCCGGGCACCAGCAGCGCGTCGACGTGCTCCTCGGTGCGCGAGTGGGCGCAGTCGTGGACGTCCAGGCCGAGCATGTGGCCGGTGCCGTGCAGGGTCCAGCGGCGCTGCAGGCCCAGCTCCAGGACCTTCTCCACGTCGTACACCGAGCCGTCCAGCAGGCCCCAGGCGAGCAGTCGCTCGGCGAGCACCCGCTGCGAGGCGTCGTGGAAGTCGCGGAACCGGGCGCCCGGCTTCACGGCCGCGATGCCGGCCTCCTGCGCGTCGTGCACCGCGTCGTAGATCTTCCGCTGCAGCTCGTCGAAGCGGCCGTTGATCGGCAGGGTGCGGGTGACGTCGGCGGTGTAGAGGGTGCTGGTCTCCACGCCGGCGTCGAGCAGCAGCAGCTCGCCGGGGCGGACCTCGCCGTCGTTGCGCACCCAGTGCAGGGTGGTGGCGTGCGGGCCGGCGGCGCAGATCGAGCCGTAGCCGACGTCGTTGCCCTCCACCCGGGCGCGGCGCCAGAAGGTGCCCTCGATCCAGCGCTCGGAGGTGGCGACGGCCTGGCCGAGCTCGCGCACGCAGTCGGTGAAGCCCTTGACGGTGGCGGCGCAGGCGGCGCGCAGCTCGCCGATCTCCCACTCGTCCTTGACCAGCCGCAGGCCGCTCAGGAACTCCTTGAACCCGGCGTCCTTCTCGGCGTCCAGGACCCCGTCGAGCGCGGCCTCCAGGCCGGCGTCGTAGCCGCGCACGATCCGGGTCGGCACGCCGTCCGCGGCGCGCTCGGCCAGTTCGTCGGCGGCCTTGCGGACATCGCGGACCGGCAGGCCGAGCAGCTGCTCCTGCTCGGTGAGGCTGTGCCGGCGGCCGACCCACAGCTCGCCGTAGCCGTCCAGCCAGAACTCGCCGTTCTCGCGGTCGGAGCGGGGCAGCAGGTAGAGGTGGAAGGTGTGGCCGGTGTCGCCGGCGGGCTCGGCGACCAGGACGGCGTCCTCGGTCTGGTCACCGGTGAGGTGCACGTACTCGCTGGCGGCGCGGAAGGCGTAGTCGCAGTCGTTGGAGCGGACCTTGAGGGTGCCGGCCGGGACGACCAGGCGCTCGCCGGGGTAGGCGGCGGACAGCTTGGCGCGGCGCTCGGCGGCGTACGGGGCCTGCGGGACCGGGGCCAGGCCGTGCAGCTCGGTGTCGGCCCAGCCGGACTTCATCGAGGCGGCCAGCTCGTCGGAGACCGCGGAGTAGAGGCCGTTCTTGCGGCCCTTGTACTGCTGCGGCTCCTCGTCGCCGCCGACGGCCTCGGGGTTCTCGGCCACCGCGGGGGTGCGGTCCTCGGTCACGTACGTCGCCTCCTTGCGCGTGGTGCCGCCCGGGGCGTGTCGGATCGCGACACAGGTGGGCGGCCGTGCGTCCATGGTACGGACGCCCGGCCGCTCACCCGTTCGGGCCTTCGCCGGGTCCGTTCGAACCGGCCGGGCCGGGCTACTCGAAGCGCGCGGCGAGCAGCGTCAGGTCGTCGGTGGCCGGGACGCCCCCGGCGCCGGCCGCCTCCCGCTCCGCCGCGACCGCCACCAGGTGGGCGCAGAGCCGCTCGGGGTCGATCCGCACGTCGCGCGGGGCGTCGGCGGCGGCCCGGCGCAGATTGGCCTGCCCGGCGTGCAGGGTCGGGCCGAAGCGGCGGGCCAGTCCCTCGGTGCAGAGCAGCAGCGTGTCGCCGCGCTCGGCGGTGAACTCGACGCCGGGCGCCTCCCAGCAGGAGAGCACGCCCAGCGGCGCGGAGAGCGAGGTCTCCACGAACTCGGCGCCGTACCGGGTGACCAGCACCGGCGGGCAGTGCCCGGCCCCGGCCAGGGTGACCCGCCGCCCCTCCGGCTCCACCCAGGCGTAGACGGCGGTCGCGGTGCGGGCCGGCTCGGTGGTCTTCAGCAGCAGTTCGAGGTCGCCCAGGACGGACACCGGGTCCTCGCCCTCCAGCACCGCGTACGCCCGCAGCGCGGCCCGCACCCGGCCCATCGCGGCGGCCGCGCCGGGGGCGGAGCCGGGTCCGGCGCCCGGGCCGTCGCCGGACACCGAGCCGACGGTGAGGCCGACCGTGCCGTCCGGCAGCGGGATGGCGTCGTACCAGTCGCTGCCGCAGGAGCGGTCCAGGCCGGCCGGGACGAGCCGGGCGGCCAGCCGCAGGCCGGCCGGCTGGGGGAGGTGGTCGGGCAGCAGGCCGGCGCGCAGCGCCTCGGTGGTGCGCCGGACCTTCTCCGCGTCGAGCTGCTTGGCCAGCAGCGGGGCGGCCACCTCGCAGTAGCGGCGGGCCAGCTCGCGCTGGCGCTCGGTCGGGGCGGCGGGGCGGTCGTAGAACCAGAGCACGGCGGCCAGCGGGCCGTCCTCCTCGGTGGCGAGCGGCAGGCCGTAGCAGCCGCCGAGGCCGAGGTGGCCGGCCAGCTCGCGCAGCCGGGCGCCGATCGCGGGGTCGCCGACGAGGTCGTACGACTGCAGCTCGGCGGGCCGGTCGTGCTCGCGCAGCAGCCGGGCGAGCAGGCTCTGGTCGGTCGGGACGGTCTCCAGCGCGCCGAGGCTGGCGCGGTCCAGGCCGAGGCCGACCGGCTGGCTGGGGCCGCCGCCGGGCAGCGCGGTGACCAGCAGGGCGCGGGCGGCGCCGAGCAACGCGGCGCCGGAGGCGAGCACCGCGTCCAGGGCGGCGGACAGGCCGCGGGAACGGGCGAGCCGGGCGGTGTGCTCGTGCAGGCTGGTGAAATCGGACAGGCGTCCGGCCAAACGGTCCTGCACGCGGGTGGCGGAGGCGGCGGGCCGCGCGCCGTCGGATGCGCCGGGGGCGCCCGGGGCACGGCTCGCGCCCTCGCCGGTGCCCGGCAGCTCGCCGGGCGCTGCGCCGTCCGGCTGTCCCTGCTGCGGCCCGTCCGGCCGGCCGGCGGACTGCCCGCCGGCCGCGGCCGGCTCGTGGAAGCCCGGCGGATCGAGCACGGAGAGCCCGCTGGTGCCGCCGGACTCGGCCGGCTCGGAGGACGTCGACGGTGGGTGGGACTCGGTCATGCCGCCACTCCTGACGCGGTGGTGCGTGTCACGCGGATCATGCGGAACCCCCAGGTACGGCCGTTAGGAGCGAGCACGGCCAAAAGGGCGCGTTTCGCCTCGATTCGCTACTACTCGTCATTGATCGACAGCAATGCCACCACTTCTACACAGGCCATTCGGGGCATGTCCAGAGCCATGACAAGGCAGATGGCCCGTTCCGCGCCGGAGCGGCCCGGCCGGGGGCGCGTTCCGTTCGGTGCGCGCCGGTCGACTGCGCCGCAGTCCGGTGGGACACGGGGCCCCGGCCGCCCGTCGGGCATGGAGCGGCCGGCGAACGGGCAGAACCGGGGGGACGGCTCCGGCGGCCGTCCGGATCGTATGCCCCTGGCGCCGGCCGGCCGGGTCGGCCGGAAGCGACTCACTCGTACGGTGGAACCAACCGCGGCCGGGCGGCGTCCATCCGGTCGCATACGGGATTCTCGTTCCAAGGGCTGTTCTATTCCACGGCCCTTTCACATCGTGCTCCACCGCGTGCTCCAGGCCCGCGCCGTTGTCGCACCGCCGTCCGTTCCGCCGTACGCCCCGCCCGCAGCCCGGCCCCGGTCCGGCCCCCGGTCCGTTCCGACCCGGCTCCCGGCCGGTTCCCTCCGTCCGGTTTCGCGGGCCGGTCCGGCGTCCCCGGACGCGCGGCGGCGGCCGGTCCGGCGACCGCGGGCGGAGCCACCGAGCGGTCACGGAAAGGAACGGGTGCCAATGCGTGACAACCCACTGCGCGACGACCCGAGGGGCCGGTCGGCGGCCCGGGCGGCCCGGCTGGCCGGGGCCCTGACGGCGGCCACCGGGCACCGCTGGCCCGTCGTCCCCGGCGCTGTCCTGCTCGCCGACGGACACTGCTCCTGCGGCGACCCGGACTGCCCGGTGCCGGGCGCCCACCCGCACGACCCGCCGCTGCTCGCGGCCACCACCGACGCCCGGATGGTGCGCTGGTGGTGGGAGCGGCGCTGCCCGGACGCCCCGGTGCTGGTGGCGACCGGGCGGGCGGTCTGCGCGGTCAGCCTCCCGGCGGCGGCCGGCGCCCGCGCGCTCGCCTACCTGGCGGCGCTGCGGCTGCGGCTCGGTCCGGTGCTGGCGATGCCCGGCCGCTACGCGATGCTGGTGGCCCCCTACTCGCTGGACGCGCTCGGCGAGATGCTCGTCCAACTTCCCTGGGTGCCCGGATCGTTGCGCTACCACGGGGTCGGCGGCTTCCTGCCGCTGCCGCCCGGCGGCGGGGACGGCGACCGGGTGCGCTGGGTGCTGCCGCCCGGCCGGGGTGCCGACGGCGAGGTCTGGCTGCCGCAGGTCGAGCCGCTGCTGGGCGAGTTGGTGGCGGCGGCGGTCCAGCTGGACAGCGGCCGCTCGGCATACTGACGATCCGTCGTCGGCGTACTGATCGGGCACGGCCGACCGTCCCCGGCGTGGGGCGTTCGGAAAACAAAAGATCCGGCCGCTGGCGACGGGGGATGCACCAGCGACCGGACTCTTTAGACAGTAACAAGGATCCGCGCCCGCGCCAATTTCCAAGACGCCCTCGCAGCCCGGAAATTGCGGGTTGCGGGCGCCAATGTGACGCGTATCACGCCGATCCGCCGGGTGTGTCCCGGCGTTGCGTCCCGCCTTTAGTTCAGGGTGACCTGACGGTTCACCAGGTTCGCCCGGGCCCGCCGCTCGTCGGCGGTGAGCGGGGCCGGGTCGGCGAGCGTCGCGGCGAGCCGCTCGGCGAACTCCGCGGCCGGCTTCTCGCAGTCGGCCGCGGTCATCCCGATCGGCAGGTCCCAGACCGGCACGGTCAGGCCGTGCGCCCGGAACGAGCCGACCAGGCGGGTGTCCGGGCCGATCGCGGACTGCTCGGCGGCGGTCAGCCGGGCCAGCGCGTCCAGCAGCTGCTCCTCCGGGACGGTCATCACCCAGCGCAGGTGGTTCTTGTCCGGGGTGCCGCACCAGTAGGCGGCGTCGACGCCGGTGAGCTTCTCGGTGGGGATCGCCGAGGCGTTGGCGCGCTCCAGCGAGGCGGCCACCTCGCCGGTCGCGGTCTCGGCGTCCTCCAGCCAGAACTCGAAGCCGGTGTGCACGGCCGGCTCGAAGGCGGCGGTGCCGTCCAGCAGGTCCTGCAGGCGGCGGCCGCCCGGCACGGTCCGGCGGGCCGGCACCGGGGTGCCCGGCTCGGTGGCCAGCGCCAGCTCCAGGGCGTCCGCGAGGTCGCGGCTCAGGTCGCCGGAGGACGACTGGGTCTGCAGGCCCAGCAGGATCGAGCCGTCCTGGCGGCGCAGCGCGGGCCAGGCCAGCGGCAGCACGGTGGCCAGGGTGACCGACGGCACCTCGCCGGCGGCGGCCCCGGCCACCCCGGCGGCCAGCGTCAGCGGCACGGTGGCGGCGGGCACCAGCTCGCGCAGCGCCACCCAGTCCGCCTCGCCCGGCAGGCCCTCGAACGGGCGGTGCACCAGCTCCTGGACGGCGTGCGAGGCCTCGCGGCCGTGGCAGGCCTTGTAGCGGCGGCCCGAGCCGCAGGGGCAGTCCTCGCGGGCTCCGACCACGGGGATCTCGCCCGTGACGGCGGGGGTGGACTGAGTGCGCTGCGGCGCCTTCTTGGCGGCCTTCTTGCCCATGGTGCGGCTCTCCCGGGAACGGTGGTGTTGTGCTCCCGGCAGCCTACTGACGTTCCCCGGGCGCGTGGCGTGCGCCGGGGCGCGGGCGGCCCGGCCCGCGCCCGCCGTCCCGGTGCACGGCCGTCCCGGTGCACGGCCGTCGTGGTGCTCGGGCGGTCAGCCGGCGTGGCGGCCGTTGCCGGGGTGTCCACCGCCGTGGTGTCCGTCGGCGTGGTGTCCGCCGCCGGTCCGCCGGGCGTGCCGGGCGCGGGCCGGCAGCGCCGCCCACACGGTCACCTCGCCGGGGGCGTCGCGCACGCCCCAGTCGCTGGCCAGCTGGTCCACGATGCTCAGCCCGCGGCCGCCGTGCGAGGTCAGCGAGGGGCTGGACGGCGACGGCCGGGTCTGCGCCCCGCCGTCGGTGACCTCCAGGGTGAGCACGCCGTCGGCGTGCATCTGCCAGCGCACCAGGACGCCGCCGGTGTCCTCGCCGGCCTCGCCCGCCGCGGCGGCCTGCTTGCCGCTCCCGCCAGTCGCGCCGGTCCGGGCCGCTCCGCCGACCAGCAGCGGTTCGACGGCCCCGGAGCGGGCGCCCCGGCCGAGCGCGGGCAGCGGGCCCAGCGGTCGGGCGTAGCGACAAGCGTTGCTCAATAGTTCGGAAAGGATCAGAACGGCATCATCAATGACCGGTTCCGGTATCTCGCGGTCTCCCAGATCTCGACGCAGCCGGCGCCGTGCGACCCCGACACTCGCTGGGCCGTGCGGCACTGCCATGGTCGATGAAGTCGGCACTTCACGCGCCACCATCAACGCCACCCCCGGACCTCCTTCAGCGTATGCCGAGGGATGGATGCCCCTTGGCAATACGTCGGAAACGACCGTGCGGCGATCCCTCGCGCACATTTGGCGGCCGTCCACCGTCGGTGCGCGAGAGGTGATTCGACGCTCACCCTGCGTCGTGAAACTGTATGAATTGCGGCAGAAATCGTCGCCGAAAGGTTTGAGTCCCTACCAAGCCGATCAACGGCCGACGGTGGTTGAACGGTTCACCACAGCGGTACCACGTACCCCGCGATTACCACCGGGTCCGCCACCGGGTCCGCCACCGGGTCCGTCGACGGACCGGGCGGGCGGGTGCCCGGGCTCAGCGGCCGAGCTGGGCCAGGACCTCCGCCGGGCGGTTGGTGATGATCGCCGACACCCCGAGCTCCAGGCAGAGCTCGACGTCGGCCGGTTCGTCCACGGTCCACACGTGCACCTGGTGGCCCAGCTCGCGCAGCCTGGTCACCAGCCCCGGCCGGGCCCGCACCAGCTCGATGCCGGGACCGGCGATCCGCGCCCCGCCCGGCAGCGGCGCGCCCGGGCGCAGCCGTCCGCGCAGCACCAGGCCGCGCTCGAACAGGAACACCCGCGGGTACTGCGGCGCGGCGGCCGCCACCCGGGCCAGCGCGAGCGAGGAGAAGCTCATGATCCGGGCGTTGACGCCGTGGCCGCCCGCGCCCGCGTCGCCGCCGCCCGCGCCGCCGATCCCGAACCGGTCCAGCACCCGCAGCAGCTCGGACTCCACCCGGCCGCGGAACCGCACCGGGTGCTTGGTCTCGATCGCGAGGTCCACCGGACGCCCGCAGTCCACCACCAGCTCCAGCAGGCTCTCCAGCCGCAGCACCCCGCGCAGCTCCGGGTCCTCGCTCGGCCGGCCGGTCTTCCAGGCGCCGAAGTCGTGCGCCTCCAGCTCGGCCAGGGTCATCGCGGACACCGTGCCCCGGCCGTCCGAGACCCGGCCGATCCGCCGGTCGTGCACGCAGACCAGCTGCCCGTCGGCGGTCACCCGCACGTCGCACTCCAGGGCGTCCGCCCCCTCGGTGAGCGCCTGGCGGTAGGCGGCGAGGGTGTGCTCGGGAAGGGCGTACGAGGAACCGCGGTGGGCGATCACCTGGACGGGCGGTGCGGTGCGGGCCGTCGCGGGCGAGACATCAGGGCTGGTCACGCCCTACACGATAGGCCGCGCAAGTGAAGCGGAGGCGAAGACGGTCCCAACCCGGGGGGCCGACTTCGCCTCCGTGTCCGCCTCCGCGCCCGCGGCTGCGGAGCGGGTCAGCGCGCGACGGCGCCGCGGGCCCGGGTGAACGGGGTGAGCGCCCAGGTGGCCAGGGCCGGCACCAGGAAGCCGAACAGCGAGGCCGAGGTCCACTCCTGCGGGGTGAAGTGCAGCGCCTCCTGCGCGGAGGTCCAGAGGTCCGTCCACCAGCCGGCCACCGCGGTCGGCGCGATCAGCTGGTAGGTGGCGAAGCCCAGCGCCCACGGCAGCAGCATCAGCCAGCGGGACGGGGCGTCGGCGGAGAGGTCCCAGCCGCGCCGCCCGGCGCCGAGGAAGTAGTCGACCGCCAGCACCGCGAACATCGGCACGAAGACCGAGCCGATCAGCCCCAGGAAGGCGTAGTAGGAGTCGGTGAACGCGGTGATCTGCAGCGCGAGCACGGTGATCAGCACACCGGTGCCGCCCGTCAGCACCCGGCGGTCGACCTTCGGCAGCAGGTTGTGGATCGACATCGCGGTCGAGTAGACGTTGGCGAAGGACTGGTCGGTCTCGCGCAGCACCAGCACCAGCAGGAACAGCCAGCCGGCCCAGACGCCCAGGAAGGAGTCGAAGATCCGCTCCGGGTTCCCGTCCGCCTGCAGCAGCGCCATCAGCCCGAGCACGTAGCACCAGACCTGGGCCATCGTGTAGCCGGAGAAGCTGCCCCAGAACGCCGAGCGCGGGGTGCGCGAGTGCCGGGTGTAGTCGGCGGCGAGCGGCACGAAGGAGATCGACACCGCGATCATCGCGTCCGTCGCCCGCAGGAAGCCGTGCCAGTTGCCGGCGCCGGGGTCCGGTACGCCGTGCCGGCCGAGCTGGACGGTGAAGTACACCATCGCGACCGCCACCGCGGCGGCGACGAAGCGGCGCAGCACCGCGATGGCGCCGAGCGGCCAGATGGTCAGCGCGGTGGTCAGCGCGCCGGCCAGCACCACGAAGACCCAGCGGTAGCCCTCGGTACCGGTCACCGTCTGCGCGCCGAGCGCGATCGTCAGCAGCTCGTAGACGCCCCAGCCGATGCACTGGACGATGTTGAGCACCGTCGGCACGTAGGACAGCCGGGTGCCGAACAGGCCGCGCAGGTTCGCCATGGCGGGCGCGCCGGTCCGCGCGCCGATCAGCGCGGCCACGCCGAGCATCGCGGTGCCGACCACGGTGCCGACCGCGATCGCGGTCACCGCGGCGGCCAGCGACAGCTCCTCGCCCTTGGCGCCGAGCACGGTCGCGGCGGTGGTGAAGCCGATCAGCGAGACGCCGAGGTTCATCCAGAGCGCGAAGTGGTCGCGGAAGCCGAGGGTGCGGGGCGGCTCGGTGTCCAGCACCAGCGGCGCCTCGGTGCGGGCCGGGGGCTCCAGGACGGCGGTGGCCGTCCGCGCGGTGTCCCCGTCGGGGGAACCGGGGGCGGTGCCCGCGGCGTCCTGCGGCGGGGGGACGTTCCGGGACGCGGGCGCGCCGGAGGACGAGGATGACGAAGCGGACGGCATGGCCGATCTCTCCCTACGCCGGCATTACCCGGACAGGTTCCGGCGGTCTGCACCCCCTCGACGGCCGCCCACGAGGTCCGTGGCGTACGGTCGACCGGCGCACTCTCAGCCTGGTCGGTCCAAGCTCCCGCGTGTCAGTTCGGAGCGACAGGCTAGTCGCCGTCGGGGGGAACGCCAAGACGGGTCGTGTCGGGTACGGCGCTTCGGCGGCCGTCTGGCCCGGCTAAGGATTCTTATGAGTTCTTCAGAAGGGTCCTTACGGCAATCGAATCGGGTGTGCGAAAAACTATGGTTGTTGGTCCTGTCAGCTATGGAGGTCGTCCGTGAGCACCGAGCGCGAGGTTGGGTCCACCGGGCCGCAGGGGGAGCAGCCCTCCGGCGGCCAGGGGGTGGTGGGTTCCGCTTCTGACGGTCCGGCGCAGCAGTCTGCGGCCGGCCCCGCCCCCGCCCCCGCAGCGACGCCCGCAGTCGACCAGCCGTCCCAGCCGCCCGCCGAGGGGGGTTCCGGCGGGTTCACGCCCACGCTGGCGTTCGGCAAGGTCGGCGCCCCGGAGGCGCCCGCCGCGCCGGCCCCGGCCGCCGAGCCCGGGTACCTGGACGCGCCGCCGCCGGTCCTGCCGCCCGCCGCGCCCGCGGCCCCGGTCGCCCCGGTCGCGCAGGCCGCCGCGCCGTACGGCGACAACCCGTACGCCACCCCGGCCCCGGGCACGCCGGTGCCCCCGGCGCCCGTCGCGCACGACCCGTTCGCCGCCCCGGGGGCCCCGCAGGCCCCGGGCGCGACCGGCCAGCACCACCACCCGTTCGGCGCCGGCCAGCCGCTCGGCGGCTGGGGCGCCGCCCACGACATCACCCCGGGCGCGCCCGGGGCCCCCGGCGGTCCCGGGGGCCCGCTCGGCTACCCGGGCGAGTACCCCGGCGCGCCGGTCCCCGGCGGCCCGCGCAAGAAGCGCGGCGGCCTGATCGCCCTGGTCGCGGCCGTCGCCCTGGTGGCCGGCGTGGCCGGCGGCGCGGTCGGCGTGTCCGTCGCGGACCGCGACGGCAAGTCGGTGAGCGCCAAGGCCGACCGCAGCTCCACCACCGTCCAGGCCAACAACACCCAGAAGAACGAGCCCGCCCCGGGCTCGGTCGCCGGCATCGCGCAGAAGGCGCTGCCCAGCGTCGTCACCATCAAGGCCCAGGGCAACGGCGAGTCCGGCACCGGCACCGGCTTCGTCTTCGACACCGAGGGCCACATCCTCACCAACAACCACGTGGTCGCGCCCGCTTCCAGCGGTGGCAAGCTGACCGTCAAGTTCGCCGACGGCAGCTCCTACGGCGCCTCCGTGCTGGGCCGCGCCGAGGGCTACGACGTCGCCGTCATCAAGCTCGACAACCCGCCCAAGGAAAAGCTGACGCCGCTTCCGCTGGCCGACTCCGACAAGGTCAACGTCGGCGACTCCACCATCGCCATCGGTGCCCCGTACGGCCTGGAGTCCACCGTCACCACCGGCATCGTCAGCGCCAAGGACCGCCCGGTCGCCTCCGGCGACGAGACCGGCGCGCAGGCCTCCTACATGAACGCGCTGCAGACCGACGCCTCCATCAACCCCGGCAACTCCGGCGGCCCGCTGCTGGACTCCGCCGGCGGCGTGATCGGCATCAACTCGGCGATCCAGTCCAACGCCTCCAGCAACGGCCGGGCCGGCTCCATCGGCCTGGGCTTCGCGATCCCGATCAACCAGGCCAAGTGGGTCGCCGACACCCTGATCAAGACCGGCAAGCCGGTCTACGCCAAGCTCGACGTCCTGCGCAACGACGACTACAAGGGCGACGGCGCGCAGATCCAGACCCGCGACGTCCAGGGCCAGCCGGCCGTCACCCCGGGCGGCGCCGCCGACCAGGCCGGCCTCAAGCCGGGCGACGTCATCACCAAGCTCGGTGGCAGTCCGATCGAGAACGGCCCCGCCCTGGTCAGCAAGATCTGGACGCACAAGCCCGGCGAGACCGTCGACGTCGAGTACACCCGCAACGGCCAGACCGCCACCACCAAGGTCACCCTCGGCAGCCGCGTCGGCGACAACTGACCCCCGACCCGCCCCGGAAACCCTGTGCACCGAACCCCGCCGGACCCGTTAGGCTGACCTCCGCCTGGAGAGCTGCCCGAGCGGCCTAAGGGAACAGTCTTGAAAACTGTCGTGCGGTGACCCCGTACCGTGGGTTCGAATCCCACGCTCTCCGCCGGTAGGAGAAGAACCACCTGCTCAAGGCGGGTGCCGACCTCGGGTCGGCACCCGCCTTCGTGCTGTTCGGGGTGGGGCCGGCTGTGGGCCTGGGTGGGGCAGGGTTCACCTGAACGGGGGGTTTGGGGTGGGAACGTCCTCGGGTGGGGGTGCGAGGTCCGTCGTCAGGGCGTAAGGGGCGAACTGCCCTGGGCCCGGCGAGGAGAGACTGATGGCCTGGTACCCCGGTGCGGAGAAGATGGAGCTCGAACCGGAGTCGGACGAGCAGCCGGCGATCACCCCGACACAGGTGATCTTCCACAGCGTGGCGGCCCCGTGGACGCCGCGGCGGATCTACGAGTACTGGCGGGACTCCACCAACCTGGAGTCCCACTTCGGGGTCGGGTACGACGGCAGCGTCGGGCAGTACATCGGCACCCAGACCCGCGCCGACGCCAACATGCGGGCCAACCGCCGGGCCGACGGCACCGGCGCGGTGAGCGTGGAGTCGGCCAGCGACGACCAGAGCACCGATCCGTGGACGGACGCCCAGATCAACGCGTTCGTCGCGCTCGGGGTCTGGCTGCACCAGCGGCACGGCATCCCGCTGCGGATCTGCGGCGAGTGGGACGAGCCCGGCTTCGGCGTGCACCGGATGTTCCCCGAGTGGTCGGACGGCGGGACGGCCTGCCCCGGGGACATCCGGGCCCGCCAGTTCCGCGACGTCGTGATGCCCGGCATCGTCGCGGCGGCCGGCGGTGCGCCGCTGCCCCCGCCGGGCGGCGGCTCCGGCCCCGCCCGGTACCGGGTGACCATCAACGGTCTCGAATACGGCTACGGCGCGCACGGCCCGCAGGTCGAGGAGGTGGGCCAGGCGCTCGTCCGGCAGGGCTTCGGCGGGCACTACCAGTCCGGTCCCGACCAGGACTGGCGGGACGCCGACACCCTCAACTACCAGGACTTCCAGCGCAGTCTGGGCTACTCGGGGTCGGACGCCGACGGCGTGCCGGGCGAGGCGTCGCTGCGTCGGCTGCTGGGCCGGCTGCCCTCGGCGCAGCGGGTGTCGCTCGCCCACGTGGTCGCGGCGGCGCGCACCGACCCGGGGGCCGAGCAGGGCCACCAGACGTACGGAGGCGAGGTGCGGATCGTCGAACAGGCCCTGGCGGACGAGGGGTTCCTGGAGCAGCGCTGGGTGGACGGCTCGCTCGGCACCCGCACCGTGCAGGCGTACGCCGCGTTCCAGCGCAGCCTCGGCTACGCGGGCGAGGACGCCAACGGCATCCCCGGCCGGCGCAGCCTCCAGGTGCTGGGGCAGCGCCGGGGGTTCGACGTGACGGACTGAACGGACCGAACGGACCGAACGGGCTGGACGGGTCGCCGGGAGCGGGCGGCCGGGGGAGGCCGGGCGGCGAAGCCGGTGCTTGACCATGACACCGTGTGAGGGTCTGCACTGGAGGGACCATGTTGAACATCGGAGACTTCGCCAAACACGGCCGGGTGTCGGTCCGCATGCTGCGCCACTACGACGCCGTCGGACTGCTCCGGCCCGCCCGGGTCGACCCGTTCAGCGGCTACCGCTGCTACGAGGCGGTCCAACTGGCCCGGCTCAACCGGCTCATCGCCCTCAAGGACCTCGGCTTCACCCTGCAACAGGTGCGGGCCGTCCTGGACGAGGAGGTGGACACGGCCGAGCTGCGCGGGATGCTGCGACTGCGGCGGGCCGAGCTCGCCGCGGCGATGGCGGCGGACGCCGAGCGGCTGGCCCGGGTCGAGGCGAGGCTCCGGACGATCGAGAGCGAGGGGACCATGTCCACGCACGATGTCGTGGTGAAGCGGGTGCCGTCGGTGCGGGCGGCCGAACTGACCGGGGTCGCGGCGAGCTACGAGCCGCAGGACATCGGGCCGGTGATCGGCCCGCTGTTCGAGGAGCTCTGCGGGCGGCTGGCGGCGGCCGGCATCGCGCACAACGGCCCGTCCGTCGCCCGGTACGAGGACACCGGCGGCGGGGACGGCTCGGTGCTGATCCGGGTGGCCGTGCCGATCGCCGCCTCGGTCGACCCGGCGGGGGAGCACGGTCTCGCCGTGGTCGACCTGCCGGCGATCGAGGAGGCGGTGACCGTGGTGCACCGCGGCTCGATGGACGACTCCCTGGGCGCGGTCCAGGCGCTGGCGCGGTTCATCGAGGAGAACGGCTACCGCTCGACCGGGTACGCCCGGGAGCTCTACCTGGAGTGCCCGGAGGAGGTGGCCGACTGGGTGACGGAGCTGCAGGAGCCGGTGCAACGCGGGTAGCCGGCCGGTCGTCCGGGCGCGGCGCTCGCCGCTCGCCCTGAAACCGGCCGAGGGTCCCGGCGTCGCCCGGCGTGACGACCACCGAGGCCCCCGCGTCCGACGGCGCCGCCCGCCCGGCGCGGGCGGCGCTGCCCGGGCCCTACCCGCCCCGAAGGAGAGGCCCCGGTCCTCTCCGACCGGACCGCCGGGCCTGCTCGCCGACACGGCCGGCCCCCGGCTGCCCACGGCGCTCTGCGCGGTGGCCACCGGCGCCGCCGGGCTGCTCGCGGCGGCCTCGCCCGTCCTGCGCCGGGGCGGTGTACTTGCCGGGCGGCCGGGCGGGCGGCAGAGTGCGAGGACCGGGCGTGCCCGGACGGGTACGGACGGCGCCCCGGCGAGGTGGGACCGGCGGTGCGGTGGCGCGGGCGGTGCGAGCGGAGGCGGCGATGAGTGACCTGACGGACCGGCTGGCGGAGGGCCTCCCGCCCGGCGCCCTGGCGGTGGACCCGGACGTGACGGCCGCCTACCGGCACGACATGGCGGACTTCTGCCCGGCCGGCACCCCCGCGGTGGTGGTCTTCCCGGAGACGGTCGAGCAGGTCCAGCACGTCCTGCGGACCGCCACCGCGCTGCGCGTGCCGGTGGTCCCGCAGGGGGCCAGGACCGGGCTGTCCGGCGCGGCCAACGCCGTCGACGGCTGCATCGTGCTGTCGATGGTGAGGATGAACCGGATCCTGGAGCTGGACCCGGTGAACCGGATCGCGGTGGTCGAGCCGGGCGTAGTCAACGCCGAGCTCTCCCGGGCCGCCGCGGCCTCGGGGCTCTGCTACCCGCCCGACCCGTCGAGCTGGGAGTCCTGCACGATCGGCGGCAACATCGGCACCGGTGCGGGCGGCCTCTGCTGCGTCAAGTACGGCGTGACGAGCGAGTACGTGCTCGGGCTCGACGTGGTGCTGGCCGACGGGCGGCTGCTGTCCACCGGCCGCCGGACGGCCAAGGGCGTGGCGGGCTACGACCTGACCCGGCTGCTGGTGGGCTCCGAGGGCACCCTGGGCGTGGTGGTCCGCGCGGTGGTGGCGCTGCGGCCGGCCCCCGCGCCGCAGCTGGCGCTGGCGGCGGAGTTCCCGAGCGCGGCAGCGGCCGGTGCGGCGGTCTGCGAGGTGATGGCGCGCGGCTTCACCCCGTCGCTGATGGAGCTGATGGACGCGGTGAGCGTGCGCGCGGTCAACGAGCTGGGGCGGATGGGGCTGCCGGAGTCCACCCGTGCGCTGCTGCTGGTCGCCTTCGACGGCCCGGACCGGGTGGCCGAGCTGGCCGCGGTCGGGGAGCTGTGCCGGGCGGCCGGGGCGACCGAGGTGGTGCCGGCCGAGGACCAGGCGGAGTCGGAGCTGCTGCTGGAGGCGCGCCGGCAGGCGCTGCCCGCGCTGGACCGGCTGGGCACCACGATGATCGACGACGTGGCGGTGCCGCGCTCGCGGCTGGCCGAGATGTTGGAGGGCGTCGCGGCGATCGCGGAGCGGCACGGGCTGACCATCGGGGTGGTGAGCCACGCGGGCGACGGCAACACCCATCCGATCGTGATCTTCGACGCGGCGGACGCCGAGCAGTCGGCCCGGGCGCAGCGCTCCTTCGACGAGATCATGGCGCTGGGGCTGGAGCTGGGCGGCACGATCACCGGTGAGCACGGGGTGGGGCTGCTCAAGCGGGAGTGGCTGGCGCGGGAGCTGGGGCCGGTGGCGGTGGACCTGCAGCGGCAGCTGAAGGCGGTCTTCGACCCGCTGGGCATCCTCAATCCCGGCAAGGTGGTCTGATCCGTCCGCTCTCGCACGCCCTGCCGATTTTCGGACTGTCACAGAATGGCCCGAATTTATCGACACGGTAAGTCGACCGAACCGGTAGGGGGCGCGTTCGACTTTGTCGCGCGCCGTGGGGGTGCACCGGTTCGTGGCCGGCCGACCGGTCTGCGTCGCAGGTGGGAGGGGGTGTGAAGGTCGCGCTCTCCGGTCGGTGGCGATTATGCATGGGGTCGCCGGATGTCACGCTAAAGGGCGAAAAGGCGGCCGTGAGGTGGTGCTTTGTCGATTTGTTGCGGAAGTCTGTGTCCAGACGTCGCACATCCGCAGGTGTTCGTTCGGTCGGCGAACTCCCGCACACCTGACACGGTCACCGTTCACGGGAGGCTCCACCACGACATCGTCCTCGTACCGGTCTTCTTCCCGAATTCCCGAATTTCCGAATTTCCGAATTCCTGAGCTCCTGAACTCCTGAACTCCTGAGCACCGACCGGGTGCCGTCGACGGCGGGGGCGCCGTCGCCGGAGGCCGGGCCGGACGGGAGGGAACGGATCGCACAGCGCTTCACCGGGCAGCGGAAAGGGTCACCGCGCACCGGTTCCGTGGGCGGCACCGCAGATCGGTGCCGCCCACGGGCGCGTCCGGGGGCCGTGGAGAGGTCCAGTCCAGGGCCCGCGCCCGGCGCCGTCACCGCGCGGCGGTACGGTTGCGCTCCGACAGCGCACCCCGCGCCGGCACGCCCTCCCGGCGACCGGTCCGCCGCGGGGCTGCGGACGCGGCAACCGGAAGGAAGGGCGCGATGGCAGCGGAGGAGGAGGGCCTGACCGGCCCCGGCGAGACCAGGCCGGCACCGGATCCCGGGTTCGGCGGGGAGCAGGCGCCGGCCGCGCCCCGGTCCGTGCCCGAGCTGATGCTCGGCCGCCCGCCGATGGCCCGCCCGTTGCCGACCTTCGACGCCGAGGCCGCCCCGGCCGAACCGGGCCCGCTCTTCGTGGACTGGCTCGCCACCGCGCTGTACGCCGGGGTGCTGGACCCGCAGGTGTTCACCCTCTCCACGGTCGACGCCGACGGCATGCCGGACGCCCGCGTGCTGGTGCTGCGCGACGTGGACGCCGCCGGCACCGGCTGGGTCTTCTCGACCGCCGCCGACAGCCCCAAGGGCCGTCAGCTCGCCGACCATCCGGCCGCCGCGCTGACCGTCTACTGGCCGCAGCTCGGCCGCCAGGTGCGGGTGCGCGGCACCGTCGAACGGGCCGCCGACCAGGTGGCGGGGGCCGAGTTCGCCACCCGCTCCCCGGCCGCCCGGATCGGCGCGCTGGTCGGACGGCAGAGCGAGCCGCTGGCCTCGCCGGCCGAGTACGAGGAGGCCGTGGCGGTGGCGTGGCGCCGACTGGAGGCCACCCCGGACGCGGTCGCCGCCGGGCACGCCGTCTACACGCTCTGGGCGAACGAGGTGGAGTTCTGGCAGGGCGACGCGGAGCGCCACCACGTCCGGCTCCGCTACACCCGGACCGGCCCGGTGCGCACCCCGGAGTGGTCGCGCACCCTGCTCTGGCCGTAGCGCCGGGGCGCCGTAGCGCCGTAGCGCCTGAGCCGTGAAACACCCGGGGGCGCGCATCAGCTCGATGCGCGCCCCCGGGGTCACCACGACACCGCGCCTCAGCGCCGCCCGGTCAGCGTGGCCCCGACGCTCGCCGCCACCACGCAGCCGATGCCGGCCAGCTGCGCGGCGCCCAGCAGCTGACCCAGCACCACCAGGCCGACCAGCGCGCTGACCGCCGGCTCCAGGCTGACCAGCACGCTGAACACCCGCTGCGGCATCCGCCGCAGCGCCGTCATCTCCAGCGCGTACGGGATCACCGGCAGCAGCAGCGACACCCCGGCCACCGCGAGCAGCAGCATCACCGGCGAGGCACCGGGCGCGGTCAGCCCGTCCCAGGCCTGGCCGAGCCCGAACGGCGCCACCGTCAGCGCGCCGACCGTCATCGACACCGCCAGCCCCTGGAAGCCCTGGAACGCCGCCCCGACCTTGTCGGTGAACAGGATGTACGCGGCGTAGCAGGCCGCCGCCCCGAAGGCGTACAGCAGGCCGACCGGGTCGAGCCCGCCGCCCTCCCCGCCCTCGCCGAGCAGCGTCAGCAGCGCCACGCCGCCGGCCGCGAGCAGCGCCCAGAGCAGGTGGCTGGCGCGGCGGGCGAAGACCAGGGCGACCGCGAGCGGGCCGAGGAACTCGATGGTGGCGGCGGTGCCCATCGGCAGCCGGTCGATCGCCCCGGCGAACAGCAGGGTCATCCCGGCCGAGGCCATGCCGAGCAGGGCGGCGGCGGCGAGGTCGCGCGGCCGGCGCCCGCGCAGCCGGGGCCGGGTGACGGCCAGCAGGATGACCGCCGCGAAGCCCAGCCGCAGGAAGGTGGTGCCGCTCACCCCGAGCGGTCCGAAGAGCGGCTTGGAGAACGCGATCCCGGTCTGGACGAGGAACATCGCCACGACACAGAGAAGCGGCGCCGGAATTCGATCCGGGCGCCGCAGCAGGTTCGTGAACCGTCGGCCGGTGGATCGGCCGGGTCGTGCGTCCGGTGGCAGCCCCTCTCCCGGGGACCCGCCTCGTCGCCAGCTGCCCCGCTCGCCGGCGGGCTCGCCCTTGGGGGCGGGCGGCATGGCAAGCGCCTCGGCGACGGCGGCGGCCGGCGTCGGGGCAGAGGTTTCGCTGGGATGGGAGGTGGGCATGATGGCGAGTTTGCCGTAAGGAGCCACTGGGCAGCAAGCTCGTTACAAGAATCGGGACGGATACGGACGGGTGCGTCCGAAAGGGTGAGCCCCGGCGGTCCGCCCGGCGCGGCGCCCGCCGGGATCCGACGGTCCGTCAGTATCAAGGCGGCGTGCGCCATCTCCGCCCCGCCTCGCTCGCCGCCGCCTCCCTCGTCCTCCTGCTGGCCGCCGCCGGTCCGGGTACGAGGGCCGACGCCGCCCCGACGGCCGCCGCCGTCCCCCGCATCCGGGCCGCCGTCCTGCCCGACCGGCACGGGCCGCCCCCGGCCCGGCCCCGCGACCTCTACGCCGGCGCGGCCTTCGACGCCTGCACCGCGCCCCCGCTGGAGACCCTGCGGGCCTGGCGCGACGCCTCGCCGTACGGGGCGCTCGGCATCTACACCAGCGGCGGCCAGCGCGGCTGCGCCCAGCCGAGGCTGACCGCCGACTGGGTGCGGCAGGCCCGGGCGATGGGGTGGCGGTTCCTGCCCGTCCACGTCGGCCTCCAGGCGCCGTGCAGCGACCTCGCGCACAAGCCCAAGCGCATCGACCCCGCCCGGGCCGCCCAGCAGGGGCGCGCGGAGGCGGCCGAGGCGGTGCAGGGCCTGCAGGCGGTCGGGATCGGCCCGGGCAGCCCGGTCTTCCTGGACATCGAGGCGTACCCGGTGCGCGACCCCGCCTGCGGTCAGGCGGTCGTCGACTTCACCGTCGGCTGGACCCAGGCGCTGCACACGGCGGGCTACCGCTCCGGCTTCTACTCCAGCCTCGACTCCGGCATCGCCGACCTCGCCGCGGCCGCCCGGGCCGGCAGCTCGCCGCTGCCCGACACCCTCTGGTACGCCCGCTGGGACGACCGCGCCGACACCACCGGGGGCGGGCCGCTCACCGCGGAGCTCTGGTCCCAGCACCAGCGCGTCCACCAGTACCACGGCAACGTCGAGGAGACCTACGGCGGAGCGACGCTGGCCATCGACCGCAACCAGGTCGACGCCCCGCTGGCCGGCTGACGGACCCGTCGGCCGGCGGGGCGGTCACTCCCGCAGCGCGAGCCCCAGCCAGCCCCGGCCCTGGCAGTAGCGGCAGGTCTCGGTGATGTACCCGGTGCCGGTGCGGCCCGCCCGCAGGCCCTTGCGCGCCTGCGTCCGCACCCCGCCGGAACAGCACGGACACGGCAGCCGGAACCCGGCCAGACCCCGTCCCACCCGCCGCTCGCCGTGTCCGTCGTCCATGGCCCCCAGTATCCCGGCCGCCGGGGCGGACGTCCGGGCCGCCCCCGCCCGACCGGGGAGAACGGGGCCGGACCGTGGCCGGGTCGTGATCGGGACAACGCGGTCGGCATGCTGACATCCGGGACACGGCGCGGCAGAATCGGGCCCTGCTGCCCGTATTACCGCCCAGTAGCCGTTGTTCGGCCGGGCCGGGGCAGGAGCCGCAGTGCCGCCCAGGTCGAGGAGGACCCGTGTTCAGCACCATGCAGGACGTACCGCTCACCGTCGCCCGGATCCTGGAGCACGGGTCCACGATCCACAGCAGGTCGACGGTCACCACCTGGGACGGCACCGGTCCGGTGGTCCGGACGTACGCGGAGGTCGGCGCCCGTGCGGCACAGCTCGCCTGGGCCCTGCGCGACGAGCTCGGCTGCACCGACGCGAGTGTCGTCGGAACCTTGATGTGGAACAACGCCGAGCACCTGGAGGCCTACCTCGCGGTGCCGTCGATGGGTGCGGTGCTGCACACCCTCAACCTGCGGCTCCCGGCGAACCAGCTGTCGTACATCGTCAACCACGCCGCCGACCGCGTGATCATCGTCAACGGCACCGTCCTGCCGCTGCTGGCCGCGGTCCTGCCCGAGCTCGCCCCGACGCTCAAGCACATCGTGGTCAGCGGCCCCGGCGACCGCTCGGTGCTGGCCGGCTTCGCGGGCGGCGTGCACGACTACGAGGAGCTGATCGCGGACCGGCCGACCGCCTACCCCTGGCGGTCCGACATCGACGAGCGCCGGGCCGCCGTGCTCTGCTACACCTCCGGCACCACCG
Source organism: Kitasatospora sp. NPDC057595 (assembly GCF_042800875.1). NCBI lineage: Bacteria > Bacillati > Actinomycetota > Actinomycetes > Kitasatosporales > Streptomycetaceae > Kitasatospora > Kitasatospora sp. NPDC057595. The sequence continues at coordinate 278,387 of NZ_JBHVGL010000009.1, forward strand.
GCGACCCGAAGGGCGTGCTCTACAGCCACCGCTCGGTCTACCTGCACTGCCTCCAGGTCAACACCGGCGACAACTTCGCCTTCACCCCGCGCGACACCGCGCTGCCGGTGGTGCCGATGTTCCACGTCAACGCCTGGGGCATCCCGCACGCCGCCTTCATGTCCGGCGCCAACCTGCTGATGCCGGATCGTTTCCTCCAGCCCAAGCCGATGGCCGAGATGATCGCCGCGGTGCGGCCCACCGTCAGCGCGGCCGTGCCGACCATCTGGAGCGGCCTGCTGGACGAGCTGGACGCCGGCGACTACGACACCTCCAGCCTGCGCATGGTGGTGATCGGCGGCTCGGCCTGCCCGCCCTCGCTGATGAAGGGCTACGAGGAGCGCCACGGCATCCGCGTCCTGCACGCCTGGGGCATGACCGAGACCTCGCCGCTCGGCACCTTCGCCCAGCCCCCGGGCGGACTGACCCCGGAGGAGGAGTGGCCGTACCGGGTGACCCAGGGCGTCTTCCCGGCCTCCGTCGAGGCCCGGCTGATCGGCCCGGGCGGCGAGCGGATGCCGCACGACGGGGTGTCGGCGGGCGAGCTGGAGGTGCGCGGCCCGTGGATCGCGGGGGCGTACTACGGGGGCGCGGGACAGGACCCGCAGCGCCCGGAGGACAAGTTCTCCGAGGACGGCTGGCTGCGCACCGGCGATGTCGGCACGATCACCGCCGACGGCTACCTGACCCTCACCGACCGGGCCAAGGACGTGATCAAGTCCGGCGGCGAGTGGATCTCCTCGGTGGACCTGGAGAACCACCTGATGGCCCACCCCGAGGTCGCCGAGGCCGCCGTGGTGGCCGTTCCGGACGAGAAGTGGGGCGAGCGGCCACTGGCCACCGTCGTGCTGCGGCCGGGCGCCACCGCCGGGCTGCCGGAGCTGCGGGCGTTCCTGGCCGGGCGGATCGCCTCCTGGCAGCTGCCGGAGCGCTGGGCGATCGTCGAGGCGGTGCCGAAGACCTCGGTCGGCAAGTTCGACAAGAAGGTGATCCGCGCCGACTACGCGGCGCAGAAGCTGGACGTCACCCGGCTCGGCAAGGAGTAGCCGGGAACGGGCAGGGAGCACGAGGGCCGGTCACCCCGGGAGGGGGTGGCCGGCCCTCGGCCGTGCACGGCTGTCAGCCCGCCGCGGCGACGCCCGCCTCGCCCATGGCGCCGATCCGCCCGAGCAGGTCGACGATCCGGGACTGCACGTCGTCGCTGGTCGAGCGCTCGGCGAGGAACAGCACCGTCTCACCGGTGCGCAGCCGGGGCAGCTCGCGCGGGTCGAGGTCCACCGAGGTGTAGACGACGAGCGGGGTGCGGTGCAGCCGGTCGTTGGCGCGCAGCCAGTCCAGCAGGCCGACCCGGCGGCGGCGGATCTGGAGCAGGTCCATCACCACCAGGTTGGGCTGCACGCTGCTGGCCCGGGCGACGGCGTCGTTCTCGTCCACCGCGTGCTCGACGTGCATGCCGCGCCGTTCCAGGCTGCCGATCATCGCGGCGGCGATGTCCGGGTCGCCCTCGACCAGCAGGACGCGCGGGGCGTGGTTCTCGCCGTCGCGCGGGGCGAGGGCACGCAGCAGGACGGCCGGGTCGGCGCCGTACGCGGCGTCCCGGGTGGCCTGTCCGAGGCCGGCGGTGACCAGCACCGGGACCCGGCTGTTCAGCGCCGCGGTGCGCAGCGACTGCAGCGCGGTGCGGGTGATCGGGCCGGTCAGCGGGTCGACGAAGAGCGCGGCCGGGAAGCCGGCGACCTGCGCGTCCACCTCTTCGCGGGAGCGGACGATCACCGGGCGGTAGCCGCGGTCCTGGAGCGCCTGCCGGGTGGCGGGGTCGGGCTCGGGCCAGACCAGCAGCCGGCGCGGTCCGCCGTCGGGGGCCGGGGCGGGCAGCTGGGGGTGCTCGCCGACGGCGTCGCGGCCGCCCGGCAGGGCGACCGGCGCGACGGCCTGCGGGGCGACCGGGACCGCCGGGGCGGAGGGGGCGGCGGGCAGCTCCAGGGCGGCCCTCGGCCGGGCCTCGGGGGCCGGGGCCACCGGCGTCACCGGCACGACGGCGGCGGCCGGGCCGGGGGCACCGGGCGCGCCGAACGGGCGCGGCGGGGCCAGCTCGCCCAGGCCGGTGCCGACCGGGCGCGGGCCGCCTTCGCGCTGCTCGTCGCCGGGGGCGGCGGGCAGCGC
>NZ_JBHVGL010000010.1:0-275308 GCF_042800875.1 Kitasatospora sp. NPDC057595
CGTCTCCTCCGGAGACATGACGCGCCGTCACTACCGTGACGGAATGCTGCGGCGTCGCTCCGCGACGCCAGCTGGCTGGGGCGGTGTGGGGTCGGACGGCTCAACACGGTGGGTGGTGGCGGTCACCGCCGGCCCGGTTCTGATCTCTGTAATGCGAACCGAGTTCCTCGGCGGATGGTTCGCTCATATCTGGCTCTGACCTGCCAGTTTCATGGAGACCGGCTTGCGCCGGGTGTTCCCTGGCTGCTGTGCGGCCCTATTCTAGCGTTCTCGGCGCCCTCCGGGCTCGTTCCGCCTCCGGCGGAACGAGCGGTCTGTGAGGGGCAGCCAGGCGATGCCATTTCCTCTGCTGCAGAGGTTTTCGTGACCCTCAGTTAGGATCAAGTCAGGTCTAAACCTTTCCATTTGGTTTAGACCACCTTACTTGGCAACTAGAGGACGAGAGTTGGCCGGCGATGTTATGTAACGAGGTGTCGGCGGCTTGCAGGTACACATATGTAATGCCGCAGAGGCAAGGTGTCGGCGATACAGAACTGATCGACCGGGCGGGTTCTGTATCGCACACGGCTGCCCTTCACCGCAGCCGGTTGGCGGCAACGGGGCGCAGCAGGGACGTGATGAACTCGTGGGCAGTTGCTTGGTGTTGAGGGCTGACGCGGGCTCAGCCAGTGGGTGCGCCTGGCCCAGGTTCCCGGCCGGGTTCGGGCGTCAGGTGTTGGGGGTCGTGTGGTGGGGCTCCGTCGGCGGGATGGTGAGGTTGTGGTGGGTGAAGAGGGTGGTGAAGAACTGCTCGAGGAGGGGGCTGGCGTGGTGTCGGTTGCTGAGTTCGGTGGAGCTGAATCGGTAGACCTCGTAGCCGCGGAGCTTGAGGTCGCGGTCGCCGCGGACGGTGTCCTCGTACGCCTTGGCGGTCGCGTAGTGGTGGCGGCCGTCGACTTCCAGGACGGCGCGGTGGCCGCCCGGTAGGAGCATGAGGAAGTCCATACGGTGGTTCAGCAGGGCTTCGACGCCGCGCTTTTGGACGGTCTTGTGGTCCCAGTGCAGCCAGATCTCGGGGAGCAGGGCGGGCAGGGTCGAGGCGCGGGCGCCGTAGATGCGGTGGTAGAGCCGGTAGAGGTTGCGCTGGGGAGAGACGTCCTCGCTGGGCATGGAGGCCAGCAGGCGGTTGTAGAGGTCCTTCTTGGCCTGCTCGGTGTCGTCGGTGCCGGTTTTCTCCTGCCACCACTGCTGCAGGTCGCACCAGCGGATGCCGTCCGGGCCGATGGGTCGGTCGTAGACGAGGACGTGGTCTGTCCCCTGCAGGACTTCGAGGTCATTGTCGACGACGCTCAGGAAGCGGATGTCGGGCTTGGCGGTGGTGGCGAAGATCAGGGTCTTCGGCCTGCGGGCGGTGCCGGGGCCGGTGCGCAGGAGCTGGAAGTGTGGGTAGCCGTCGCGCTCGCCGGTCTGCTCGAGGCGGATTGCGGTCGGTGCCAGCGCCGTGTTGACCGTCTCGACGAGGCGGCCTTGGGCGCCAGCGTCTGGGAGGGTTGCCGGGTCGACCAGGGCTTCGAGGAAGCGGGTGAACCTGGCGGAGCCGGCCTCGAAGACCCCGAGCTGCTCGAACAGTTCCTCCGCCGACCAGTCCTCTCGGTTGCGGAACACGTGCTGGTGGATCCGGGCCCGCAGGCTCGTCGTCGACGATCCCGTCCACAGCGCCATCGGGTCGTCGTCCAGGTGCCAGAACCGTTCCAGTGCGCGCTCGAACCTGTCCTGGCGGTAGAGCAGCTCGTCGAGGTTGATCGCGGCGGCCAGCTCGCGCCGCACCCGGCCCGGGATCTCGATGACCGTTCCGGCGTCCCAGACGGCGTCCTCGAGGGCGAACCGTTCCTTCCCGCGGACGGACACCTGCGGGGAGTCGAGGAGGCGCTGCGCGGTCTGGAGGAGGCCGCCGTCGTCCGGGAGTGCCTTGAGGCAGGCTTCCAGGCGCTGGCTCTTCGAGCCTGTGTCTGCCGCGGGTATCGGTAGCCTGAGCTCGGGCCCCAGCTCGGTCAACTCCCGGTGGGTACAGGAATGGAGCCCCCACACGACAGTGCTGACCGCTTCTCGCAGCTTCGTCGGATCCACCGCCACGGGCCGAGTGTGGCAGACCGCTCGGACAGCTGTCCCAGAAGCGGCGCAGCCGCCGTCCCGGCAAGCTCGGGGGGCGGCGCAGCAGCGATGGGCGGCGGGTTGGCGGGAGGTGTTGGCTGGGTCCTGGCTGTCAGGGGCCGGCGGCGGGTTCAGGCGCCGGGTGGCCATCTCGTAGTGGTGACACACTGTCTCGCATCGGCCGGAGCGCCTCGGTCCGCAGCCTAACGTCGCGCGCCGCTACCGCTCGGCCTCCGCCAGCGCGAGTAGCCGCTCAACTGGCACAAACGTTGCGTCGAACGTCTCCTTGTAGCCGCCGATCGGCATCTGCGCGTCGCTGAGGAACACGGGGTGTCCCTCAGCTCTGAGCCGGCGGATCACGCTCTGCTCAACGTGGTAGGCGTCCGCGCCTGTCAGGAACTCAAGTTGGGAGAATAGCGTCCACCCGCGGCCCCTGAAGCGTGCAATGCGGTCCTCGCGAGTCCGCAGCCCAGTGATCCCGATCTTCACCGCGCCATAAGCAGCATGAGAGAGGATGTACAGCCGTGCCGGGGCGCCCGGGTCCAGACCGTAGCGGGCGCAGTGCCGGCAGCACTCACCCCTGTTGCGGACGTTGTTCAACCTGGGGGAGGAGGTCTTCTCGCACCGCTCGCACAACGAGAGCCAGGGTGAGGCGACGTTCTTGAACGGCTCCAGCGGGCGGAAGCCGACGGCCCGCATGTCTGCGACGGCCTCCAGCGGGTCGCCCGGCCCGTAGCGCTTGCAGAACCGGCAGCCACCGTTTCGGCCGGTCACGTTGTCGTACCGTGGGGCAACGATGTGCCCCGCTGCAACGCACTGCGACAGCCACGGTTTGCCGGTCCCAAGGAAGTCCATCAGCACTATGAAGCCGTGCTCCAGCATTGCCGCCCTGGCCTCGGCCGGGTTCTTTGGGGCGTTAGGAGCACACCAGATGCAGGCCCCTTGGCCGTTCATCACGTTGTTTCGGTTCGGATAGATGACCTGCTGGCACGGGATGTGACGGCACATCCAAGGTTCGCGAGCCCGGCCTGGGTAGGGTTCCAGGGGCTCGGCTTTGCCCAGTCGGCGCATGTCAGCTGCCGCGACGTCGGCGGGAATCGAAGGGGGCACGGCAGATTTCCTTCCGGGGCTGACGTGGTCTTGGTCGACGGCGGGCGGGGCCCTGCCAGCGGAGAACGTGCTCCGGCCTCGTCTACTGCTCCGGGTAGGTGGTGAGGTACTCCAGCACGGCGGAGAACACGGTCACCATGTCGTTCAAGTCTACTGTGCTCCGGAGGACCACGGAGCTTCCCTGCCCGCCGCCGCTGTATCCGTAGTACCGAGGGTGGCCCCTGCCGTTCGACTTCGTGGGCTTGAACCCGTCGTCTTCTGGTGCCGCCACCATTGTCTGGACGGTCGAGCCCGCATGCTGCACGAAGCTGCGGCGGGCGAGCCAGTCTCGATGTTGGTCCGCCAGTTCTCCGTCGGCCTCGGGCGTCGCCCCTGGGATCCCAACCATGATGCGGATCTCGAAGGGAGTGTCCGTACCGCCTCTCGGACCTCTCGGGTTGAGGCGTTGGATCTCGGCGACGACGTAGCCGTCCGATGTCTCTCGCCAGGCACAGATGTTCGCGGCTCCGCTCTGAGACCGCTGCTTCGGCTCGAAGATCGTGCCGGGTGGAACGGCAGTCTGCGTGATGCTCGCCAATCGCCGCAGACGCAGTGCGTCGCTCAGCGCAATGGAGGCCTGGTGTGCCGGTCCGGTTGCCTCGGCCTCCAGTTGCGTGAACTGCTGGAGTGCGCGGACGGACAGGAGCCGGGCGAGGTCATCCGTCGAGCGATTCCAGCTGGCGAGGAGACCAGGGAGGGTGAGCTGGCGAGACCAATGGCTCGGCTCGTTGGGGATGGGATCGGCGTTCGGGCCCACCAGGTAGCGGGCTGATATCGGTATGCCCTTAACCTCTGCCCAGGCGTCGTATGCCGCGAACTGATCGCCGTGAGCACCAGCACCGAGCTTCACCTCCATCACCCTGCTCTCGATGTCGTCGAGCAGGACGATGAAGTCGGCCCGGCCTGCTGGGGCCCCTCTGCCTGCGTTCACCGAGGCCTCCCGCCAGACGGTGACCCTGCCTGGTGCCAAGAGCAAAGCAGACCGGAGCGGCTCAGGGTCGAGCTCGGCGAGGAAGCACAGCAGGTTCGACCAGTCGTCCTCGGTTCGCAGCAGGCGCGTCAGTCCGTATGTCACGGCCGGACGCTACACGCCACCTCTGACAACCGGTGGGCAGGGCTGGGGTACAAGCTGCTGGCGACTTCGCAACCCCTACCGCCCGCCAGCGTCGGCCGGCAGCTTCCGGTCATCGCACAGGCCCGGCCCCCCGGCTGTGGCCTCAGTGCCGCCAGGGCCCGCTGGCGGGCAGAACCGCGACCTTCTCGGAGCGCTGCTGCCACTCATCATGCTCCAAGAACCGTCGCACACCATCGACGAGTGCCTGCAGAGCCTCGGGATCGGCGGCGAGGCTTCCGAAGCCCTCCGCGACGTCCAAGTGCTGCGGCATTCCTGGACCGGGCCAGCCCAGTCCTCTTCGAGTAGGTCGGCACAGGCTTACGTCGGCCGGCGGTCGACGGGCACCTCTTCCTGAATCCGGCTAACTGAGGGCGAGCGGGCTGGAGGTCAGGCGCCGAGGCCGACGTGGGCGACGTAGGTGTAGGCGCCCCAGTCGGAGTCAAGGTCGGCGATGACGTCGTCCCAGATCTCCTCCAGCTTCGCCTCGTCGCCGTCGGCCATGGCGTCGACGGCTTCGTCCCAGACGTAGCGGACCTGGATGGTGCGTAGGCGGAGGTTGTCGCGGCGGCGGGGCTGGTCGACGAGGTCCTGGTTGACGGGGTGGATCTCGACTCGGGTGCCGCGGCCGGCGTTGTTGAGGTGCTGCTTGAAGCCGCCGGGGTTGGTGAGGACGTTGTGGGCGCGCAGGTTCCAGTAGGCGGTGTCGATGGCTTCGAGATTGTGGGGGCGGGGGCGCTGGGTGCCGTGGGTCCAGGCTCGGATGGTGCGGGGGGTGGCGGTGATGCCGGCGTCGCTGAGGGCCTGGGTGCCGCCGGTGGTGGTGGTGAGATAGCGCATCCGGGCGAGCAGGCCACGGCGGGTGGTGGGCGGGGATTTGATGCCGCCTTCGATGATCATGCGCTCGAGGGCGTCTTCGAGGGCGCGGCCGAGTGCGATCTTGCCGTGGACGTTGCCGGGGTCCAGATGGGCGCCGTACTTGCCGAAGTTCTTCCATCCGTCGGTCGACACGTTCAGGCGGCCTTTCGGGTGCGCGGGAGGGTGTACTGGTCCTTGAGTTTCATCTGGGTGGTGAGGCGGCCCTCGGTGAACACTGTGCGCCAGTCGGTGCTGTCGCTGGTGGTGTGGAGTTCGTCGGTGCCGCGCAGGGCGACGATGGTCAGGCCGTGGGTGTGGGCGCGGTGGGCCTTGTACCAGAGGTTGGCGAATGCCTGGGAGCGGATGATGTGCATCCAGTCCGGTCGGCGCAGGTCGCGGTTGTGGGTGGATTCGCCGATGGTGGAGACGAACTTGGCGTAGATCGCCTTCACGTATGCCTCGGTGACGGTGTCGGCGGTGGTGATGGCGTTCTCGCGGGCGAGGGTCAGGACGCGGCGGTACTTCTCCAGCAGGCTTTCGCTGGCGCCGGAGGTCCAGGCTTCGGTGATGTGGGGGGCGTCGGCGAGGCCGAGCTTGTGGCAGCGGATCAGTAGGCGAACGGTGGCGTCGTCGAGAAGCACCGGGCCACTCTCGCGGCGGTTTCCGATCGGGTCGGGCAGGTGGGGGTGCTGCCAGATGGGGCGTTTGGGCAGCAGGTAGATACCGGAGCGCTTCGGGTCGAAACCACCGTCGGGCTGGTGCTGCAGGGCGCCGATCGGAAGGTGGGTCTTCAGGGCGGTGCAGTAGGCGGCGTTGGTGTCCAGAACGTCGACCGTTATGAGGGGCAGCTTGCCCTTGCGCAGGTCGTCGAGCAGGACGACGTTCTCCCACTTGTGGCGGCCCTCCCAGATGTCGTCGGCGCCGTTGCGGGACTTCTTGCGCAGGAGGTCCAGGGTCTCGGGATAGACGGTGTGTTCGTAGGTGGCGCCGACGCGGGTCGCGTCGAAGAGTTCCATCCCGTTCGGGATGGCCTTGTTCTCCAGCGCGGCGATCGCGGCCTCGGTGTCGCCGCCGTGCTCCTCCAGGGCCTGGTCAACCGCCGAGCTGATCATGTCGAGGTAGTAGCTGTAGTCCCGGTCCGCATACCCGGCGCCGCGGGCGGCGGCCGCCCGGGCGCTGCCGGAACGGGCGGGGCGCAGCGGCTGGTTGCCGGTCTCGAAGGTGGCAGGAACATCCGCGGCAGGGCTCTGCACGGCGGGCGCGTGGGACGGGCTGTGGGCGGCCTTGGCTGCCTCGGCGGCCAGGGTGGTGTCGGGAAGCGGCGTAGCGGGCTCCGGGGGGCCTTCGGTGGTCGTGTTGGGTGTCTGGGGCGCCTCCGGTGCCTGGGCGGGTCCGGTGGCGGGCACAGCGGGCGCGGCAGGGTCCGGATGGGCCTGCTGGGAGGACGCGGCGGGGCCGGCAGAGGGCGCGGCGGGAGCGCCAGATGCAGCGGCCGGGGTCGCGGAGGACGCGCCGGGCGCGGCCTCGTGGTCGGGGGTGGGGTCGGTGAGGCGGGCGTGGGCCGGGTCGGCGGCCAGGGTGAGGGTGGCGAGGCGGCCGAGGTCGCGTTCGGCAACAACGAGGCGGACACGGCCGCCGCCGGTGCCGAAGGTGGTGGGGGCCCTGTCGGGGGTGAGGGTGAGGGTGACGTCAGCGGCCAGGGCGTGGATCAGGTCGGGGTTGTCGGTGTCGAGGGCGGCGAGCACCGGGAGGTCGTGGGTGCGGGCGAGGTGGGCCAGGGCCTGGCCCGCGTCGGCGAGGGCGGGCGTACCGGACAGCGGCAGGCGGGGGTCGGGGGCGGTCTGGAGGCGGTCGACCACGACGAGGGCCAGGTCGGGGACGTCGGCGGCGGTGGTGGTGATCGCCTCCGCGTCCAGGCCGGTACCGTCGTCGATCAGCAGCGGGGCCGCGGCGAGGAGTTCGGCGGTGCGGGCGACGGCCTGGCGCTCGGTGTCGTCGAGGGTCTGGGCGCGCAGGCGGCGGTAGTCGACCGGGGTGTGCGCGGCGATCACGCGGGCGGCGATGTCGGCCCGGGTCAGCCCGGAGGCCGCGTACAGGACGGTGCGGTGCTGGGTGAGTGCGGTGGCGCGGGCGGCGCTGATCGCCAGCAGGCTCGCCCCGGTGCCTGGGGCGCCGGCGACGAGGTAGAACCGGCCCGGCTGCAGGCATCCGAGGGCCTGGTCGAGGGTGGGGATGCCGGTCGGCAGGCCCACCGGCTGAGTCTGCTCGCCGTCCCCGACCGCCGCGGCGGTGGCGGGCAGCAGGGTGTCCAGGGCCTCCCCGAGCGGGGCAAGCCGACGGCGCGGGACCGGCCGCGCCGCGGTGGCGGCGGCAGGCACGGCAGCGTGCTCGAGTGCGGGCGCAGCAGCGGCAGCTGACGGCCCGGCGGCGGTGCGGGGCGCAGCGGCCGCAGCCTGCGGTGAGGCGAAGGGGGTCTCGTTGGAGGTACTCGACACAGCGGCGGGGACAGCAGCGGCAGCTGACGGCCCGGCGACTGGAGCGGTCGGGGTGGGCTCGGCCGCCGGGTCCTGCGCGGTCACAGCCGCCGGTGGGACGGCGGGGGTCTCGGTGGCGGTGCTCGGCACAGCGGCGGCTGACGGCACTGCCGCGGTGGTCGGGAAGAGAGCGGCGGCGCGGGCCAGGACGGCTACCGGCCGCTTGTGGCGCAGCAGCACCTGCGGGGTGCCGGCGGCGGCGTGGGCGACCAGGTCGCCGAGGACGGGGCGGGCCTCGGCGATGCCGAAGGTGGGCGCATCGGCCGTCGGGACGCCGGCTGTGGTGGCCAGGTGAGCGGAGACGAGCAGGGCCCGCTCCCCCTCGCCGCGGGTGAGCTCGGTGATGGTGCCCTGCTCGGCGTCCCGGATGAGCTGGGTCAGCAGCGGCCTTGCCTTGTGCACGCCCAGCGACACGGCGAGCGCACCCGGGCCGGGGCCAGGGGCAGCGGGGTCGGGCGGCGGGGCGGATGCGGCGGGCACCAGGGCCTCCAGGGGACGGGAGCACGGCAGCGGGCAGGAACAGCAATCAGTAATGTAATGGATACTCTAGCATGCGCGATACATAAATCTCGTATGCGGTGAGCTGCATGAATCTAGCAAGTCAGCTTTGGCAAAAGGATCCTGTCTATGGGTCATGTATGTAATGGCTACGTGGTGGAGTACGTCCTCGGCGGCTTGCAATTGCCCCTCGAACACGGTGCAACCTCAGGGAGCCAGTCGTGGCGCACGATCCGCACCGTACGGGGCGCCCCGGTGGGCGTAGCACCGGGGCACAGACGCTGTGCCGACCGTCGGTCGGCGGGGTGTCGTCGTTGTTCCAGGGTCGCCTACTCCCGTGGGCGGGCGAGTATGCCTCCCGCAAGGCTCTGGGCGAGATCGGCGTCGCCGGCCTCTCGATGGTTGGCAGATGCTACCGAGCGGTCTGCTCAGGTGCTCCCCCACCGTCCATCGGCACCTCATGGGTTCTCAAGGGACCCGCTGTCGGGACCCGAGGTGTGAACGCCTGCGCTCGCGCGGGCGCGATAGCGCCGGTCGCCGGGAAGCTGGCATCGGCAGGGATCGGGATTCCGCCATGCTCGGCCTTCGGCTCCGGGACACCGTGGGACGGGATGGAACCGGACCACCATGGACAACCGGCGAGCTCCCACGGGCAGTGGACAGGTCTGGCCGGACATAGTCGGGCCGGGAGGAGTTGCCATTTCGTCAGGCCGCAGCCAGGTCTCCCTCCATGTTGGCTGTCGTGGCGGCGCCACCTGCCCCACCGACCGCTCCCTCGTCTTCGATCATGCTCCGCCGAGACCATACGGCAGGTGCTTCTCAGTGACCCGGTCCAGGTGGCCCATCTCGTCTCACCAACTGATCCGCCTGGACATCGTCGCTTTATCACGCTCGTCACTGCTTGTGTCCGCACCTTCCTGTCTCGACACTCCCTAGGGTGAACCGCGACCAACAGAAACGTTGCTGTTCGTAAGTGCGTGTGTACGGTGCGCGGGTGACGGTGCACCAGGCAGCCCGCGATCGGCTGGCCGAAGTCGGCAGCAACATCGCCGACGACTACATGACGTTGAAACTGCTGGCCGCTGGCCTGGCACGGATCTTGTGGGAGCGCCAGCGCGTCCGTGAGGGGGCGGAGCCCACAACCGGCCTGCTCCCGCAAGCGTGGCGCACGGGTGTGACACGGTTGTGGTGGCGTGCGCTGGAGCAGGGCAGCACTCTGCCGGTCAGTGACATGGGGGTGTTCGCCTGGTGCCGGCTGCCGCTGAGGTGCTGGCCTGTGCGACTGGATGTCTCTGACAGCGACGCAGAGAGCCTGTTGATCGATGGCGAGGAGCTGTCGGCGTTCGCGGATGAGGCGGCCCGGCTCGCGCCCAGGTCGGATGCCGAGGCGGAGCTCACGGAGAACCTGACGTTCGCCAAGCTGCAGACCGCGGCGGAGATGCACGGACGCACGGAGAAGGAGGTCCAGCATGCCTATGTGGCGCTGCGGCTGTTCCTGATCGCAAACCCGGTGGTGTCCGACCTCGACCTGAACAAGCTCACGGGGCGGTTCAAGGAGGCGGACCGTCACGGTCGCCTGTACGTACGGGACTTCTTCGACGCCGCCTACCAGTACCGCAAGACCGGCGGGCCGGCGCCCTGCCGGGTCTGCAGCGACTGCGGCAACCCCATGCACGAGGGCGTTGAGGTGTGCGGGACGCCTGGCTGTACCGGGGTTCCGGTCTTCAGGCAGCTCAAGGTGCTGGAGGGCTACTACGTGCAGCACCGCGGCGTGCGGGTCTGCATGCACGACCCGGGCCTGGTGGAAAAGCGCCTGTTCGATGCGCTCCGGCATCAGCCGGCAGGCCGGGCTCGGCTCCACGAGTGGCCAGGGATGGACGCCTGCGACGTCGCCGTGGAGTTCCCCGATCCCGCCGCGCCGGACGACCCGGTCCGCTCGGAGTGGTGGGCCGGGGACGCCAAGGACTGCACGAGCGCGACAATGCTGGGGCGCTCGTTCAAGTGGAACCAGCGCATGAGGGCACGGCATCGGTTCTTGATCCTTCCCCAGCACCGGTTCGAGCAGAAGCACTACGTCGACGACCTCAAGCGGGAGATGCAGGGCCGAAGCGACGGTGTCCGGGTCATCTCCGAGGGCGACTTCGTCGCGACAGCCCGCGCCCGGGCTCTTGGGGGCACACCGTGGTGAGGATGGGCTCGCAGTGGTACGAGGGCCTGGCCACCGACATCCAGCAGACCGGCCTGGACGCGCGGTTGGGTGACCTGTCGCCAGCGGAGTTCTGCCAACTCGAACTCGGCCTGTTCTATCTGGAGCAGCACCTGCCCGGACAGTCGGTCGGCGCGCTGTGGACGGCGCTCAACCACTACGCGGACCTGGGGCCGGCCGGTTTGGAGGTCGCCCGGCGGGTGCGGCTTCGGATGGGCAACGCGGCGCGCGGTGGCCAGTGGCGCGAGCGACTGAACGAGTACCGCAAAGTCCCGGTCGAGCTGCGGATGTTCACCACCGCGGGCCCGCCCGGACATCGGGTCCTCAACGACACCCTGTTCGAGCGGTACCCCTCGCCGCACCTTCCGCAGCGAGAAAGCCTCTACCGGGCGGCGCTCGCCGACGCGGTTCCCTACGACATCGAGCCAGCCCACGAACCGGTTCCGCCGGGCGCCGAGTGCTTCTTCAAACGGCGCGACGGCGCCATTGAGAGCCTGCGGATCCCGTCCTGGATCCAGGTCGCCCAGCCGACCGCGCGGCTCGCTGCGCGCGCGAGCCGTGTCCGGGAGCCGTTCCCGGTCACCCGCGACGATCTGGCGCAGGCCTTCAAGGAGATGGACCGCGCCCTGGAGTCACACCCGCAGATCAGTGACCGCGACTTCGAGCGGCGCTTTGGGAACATGACGTTCTCGCGCGTCGACCAGGCGGCCGGGCGGCTCGTCGACGGCCTGGGCGTCTTCACCGTCGACGGGATCGCCCACACGGTCGGGCTGATGAACGCGGGCAAGAGCACCCTGCTGGACGGGCTGGCGTTCATCGGTGTCCAGCGCGGACTGCGGGTGGGCTACGTGATGCCCTCAATCAGCGCCGCGCTGGCCAAGGTGCGGTTCCTGCGCGCGCTGGGGATCCGTGCGGTCCCACTGATCGGCCGCACCACCCGCGAACGCCACGTGGAGAGCTACTGGCGCGACGAGCTGTACGACGTGGACGCCGGGCACGCGCTGCCCGGCCCGGAGTTGGATCCGGCGGCGGAGTTCACCACGTCGATGTGCCTGCTCGAGCCTCTGCGTACCGGTGCCGGGCGCGGTGACGCGCCGTTGCGGGAGGAGGACTTCCCCTGCCGCGGGCGGCTGAAGCTGCCGAAGAAACGCGAGCTGCACGACTGCCCGTTGACGCATGTGTGCCCGCAGCAGGCCGCGGCACGCGCGATCCCGGACGCTCAGGTGTGGGTGATGACCTCCTCCGGCCTGGTGAGCAGCCGGATGGAGGGGTCCTCCTACCGGGCGCGGCAGATCGAGGCGATCCAGCACGAGCTGGGCCTGTTGCTGGTCGACGAGGCCGACAAGGTGATGGGCGACTTCGACCAGCGGTTCATGCTGCAGGAGCCGCTCACCTTCCCTGGCGGCTGGAGCGCCCGCACGGCGATCGCCTGCCATGACAGTCTCGACGCCGCCTGGCACCAGCCGCTCACCCACCCTGATGTGCGCCGCTATCAGGGCTACATGCTGCGGCACTACCAGGCGCTGGCTGGCCTGTACCCGTTGCTGGTGACCCCGCCGGACAAGAGGGACAAGAGCCGGGACAAGGGCGGGGGCGGCAGGAACGGCCAGGGCGGCGGGGATCTGCTGTCGGAGATCGTCGAGGAGGGCCCGTTCAGCGGCTTCTCGCTGCTGAACCGGCTGGCCCGGTCCTTGCACGGGATCACCACCTTGCAGGAGCACCCCGACCAGGCCAAGGAGGAAGAGGCCGCGGACCGGTTCTTCGACGAGTTCCTCGCGCCGTTGGCCCGGGACCCGTTCAAGGCACCTCCCAGCCACCTGGACCGCCTGCTAACCGCGATGACGGCCGGCTACGACACCACCTGGTCCGCGAAAGAAGCGGCCGAGGGATGGTTGCTCGACCACGCGCCGAAGGACAAGGACGGGAACGTCAGCGGCTGGGTCGAGCAAATGCTGCCGCAGCTGGTACGGCTGCTCATGGCCGGCATCTGGTCGGCGAGGATCACCACGAGCTTCTTCGGCGCCAACTCACTGCTGCCCGCGGTCCAAAAGCAGATGCCAATGGAGGCGGCCGACAGCTTCTTCAAGCACCAACCACCGCCCGACCTGCAGATGCTCGTGCCCGAGCAGGCCATGGGCAACATGCTGGCCCTGCAATGGAAGCCGAACCGGGACGACACCAGCGGCTCGCTGGAGATCCTTTGGCTTCGAGGGGTGGGCCGCTGGCTGCTCTACCACCTGCACGACCTGCTGGCATGCGAGGGCGTCGAGGGCCCCAACGTGGTGCTCACCTCTGCGACAAGCTGGATGCCCGGCTCTGCGCGCTACCACGTGGCCATCACTCCGCAGCTGATCCTGCGCGAACCCGAGCCGTGCGCGCAGGCGCTGCGCGAGAGCCGGATGCTGTTCCGGCCGCAGTACCGGACCGGCGACCACAAGGGCATCTTCGTGTCCGGCGCCGGTGGCCGCCAGCAGCGCGAGGACGCGCTGCGCGCCGTCCTGGACGCGATCTGCAACCCCGCGCCCGGCGCCTCCAGGTCCCTGGTCGACCAGGTGCGCGATCGGCTGGACCCCGACCGGCAACAGCTCGCATTCGTCACACTCAGCGGCAAGGACGCGGCCGCGTGCGCACTGCACATGAACCTCAAGACCCGTCTGACGGCCCGCCACGTCACCCCCGATTCCCAGGCCCCTGGCCGATACGGGCTGGCCTACCGGCGGATCGGGCGCTTCGCCGCGACGGACGCCGACGTCATGCTCGCCCCGGAAGGGTCGCTGCAGCGCGGCCACAACGTCCTCAACGAGCGAGGGGTGGCGGCGTTCGGCGCCCTGTTCTACCTCGCCAGGCTGCACCCGCCCGCCGACGACCTGTCGTTCCCACTCGCCGTACTCAACCAGTACGCGATGCAGCGACTGCTGGCCCCGGTGGACGGCACGGCTCCGGGTGTGGACCTGAGCGAGCACGCCCGCCTGCTGCGCGCCGATGCCCGCGGCCTGTGGCTGACCTTGATGGGGCAGCCGCTATTCTTCTCCCGCCTTGCCCGCACCGACCTCCGGCAGGCGTTCGTCAGCGACCTGATGGTGCAGCTGTACCAGACGCTCGGACGCACGATCCGCGGCAACGTGCCAACGAGGATCTACCTCATCGACGCCGCGTTCGCGCCCCGGGCCGCCAACCTGCGCGAGACCGCCGAGGACACCGACCGCACCAGCGTGCTGGTCGCCGGCCGGCAACTGATCAACCGCCTCCTCGCTCCCCCGGAGCCTGGCGCGCTCCCCGAGCGGCGACTCGAACACGAGATCGCGAGCGCGACCTGGGGCCTGTTGGACAACCTCTTCGAGACCATGGACTGGGGCCGATGACCGAGCGACCGAAGCCGCCCAGGATCTCCTTCAGCGGGATCCAGTTCCCGCTGTTCGCCGCGAAACCGGACGAGTGGTGGCCGTGCGAGCTGCACGGCGCGGCATTCCCCGCCGACCTGCTCCCCCGCCTGGAGCGGGCCTGGGCCTCCAATCCGAAAGCGCGCCACAAGGACCGTCTGCCGACATGGGCGCTCACGGAACTGCTGCTGGAGCTGGAGCCGCAACTGCTGGCCGTCTCCACCGACCTGCACGCCAGCACCTGGCTGCGCGCGGTGCGCCCGCTTGCCGACACCACCGTGGTGGCACTCGCACTGGAGGCCTGGGTCTGCGGGCACGTCGCCCCCCACCAGACCGACGTCCCGTGGGGCGAGGTCATCAGCGAGGCGCTGAAGCTGCAGTGGAAGCCGGTCCGGCCCAACCTACTCGAGCGCGGCGTGCGACCGAACGGCACCGCCGAGCCCAGCGAGGCCGCCTACAAAATGTTGGCGACGTTCCTTGCCGCCGGCTGGGTCGACCAAGGCCGTCGGCTGGGCGGCCGCGACACCGATCAGGGATCTTCCTGGATCATGGGCCCGGCCTCACCCGACGGTGACCGGTCAGTTTTCCTGTGGCCGCCGACCCGGATGTCGCGAGGCGGCGAGCAGGGCTACAGCACCCACTACCTGCGCTTCAACGTGGTGACGCTCCCCCACGACGGGCGGCTGCTGCTGCGGGTGGTCCCGCACGTCGCGCGCATGGCCGCCACCCAGCCCGCCTACATCCCGCGGCACAGCCAGTACGAGCCTGCCACTGCCACCATGCTGCTGTACGCACCGAGCGGGGTGCTGCGCGGCACCGAGCGGGACACGCTGCTGCGCGCCCCGGTCACCGTGACCGGTGTCAAAGACGAGATGCGGTGGACGTGGAAGCCCGGCCTGCCCCAGATCCTTTCCCGGCTCCCCAGCCCCGACCTGTTCCCGCTGCCCGACCAGGTCCGCAAGAACCCTGCCCACTACGCCGCCCCGAGCGGGGCCGAGAGCGACCAAGCGCCCAAGCCCCGGGCGTTCCTGCTGCACAGCACCGGCTACAACTACTTCAACGACGATGAGGACAACAGCGACGACGGGGCGCGGGAGACCGGTGGGCATCCCACCGGCACGGGCTTCCAGCCGATCGACCACCTCACCGTCTTCGAAGCCCTGGCCCCGGTCCTTGAAGAGCACCACTTCGTGCCGGTCGCCCCGGCGGCGGAGGTGAAGCCGCGCTCGCGGCGGCTGCCGAAGAAGCACACCAAGGTGGGCGTCGAGTACCCGATCGAGCTGTGGCACGCCACCCCGCGCACCGCCGACGCCGTCCACCTCGTGCTCACCATGATCCTGGGACTGGAGCCCACCACCTCCGTCCACGACGGCGACGCGGTCGTGCGCTGCTACCGCGGCGAGGAGTTCGGTGTCCGGCTGCGCCTGGTCAAGCCCGGGCTGCTGCTGGCCGGCTGGCCCAGAGCCACCGACAGCGACCCGGACAAGCGGCGCCGAACGCGCCAGGCCGCCCTCGAGGAACGCGCCCGGCTGTGGCAGGACGCGTTCCCGCCCGAGGACCGCCCGGTCGGCTGCCTCATCGAGTTGGAGGGTCCGGGCTACTACAAGGCCGCCCGGCTGGAGGACCCGAAGAAGCCGCTGAAGATCGCCCTGCCGCCCCGGTGCAACCGGTTGGTCCAGATCATCAAGCCCGTCAACCGCGACCCGAACCCGGACGCGAGGAGCACTGGCCTGCACCCGTTCGAGGACACCGAGGTACGCAAGCAGGACATCGAGCGCATCACCGCCGCGGTGCTGGACCTGCTGCGGCAGCTGGGCCGCCTCCCCACGCTGCCGCCGCTGTTCGGCACCGCGCCGCTGGAAGTGTCCGCGCTATGGCTGGCCCACGCGGGTTTTCACTTCGTTCCGATGCTGCTCCGGATGCGTACCGACGGCACTGCGACCGGTCAGCTGATCCCAAGCCAGAGCCACCCCGTCGAACCGGAGATCCCCATCGAACTGCTTCCCGCGGCGCTGGCCGAGGGCCGTGGGAAGGTGAAGCGGATCGACCAGGAAGCGCTCGCCCGCTTCCTTCGCGGCGCACTCGCCGAGGACGACACCCACGACCGGCTCTTCATCGCCCGCGCCGCAACGTTGCGCAACAAAGGGTTTTGGCCCTGGCTGTCCAACCAGCACATCACCCCCGACACACTCGTGTGGCCAGGAGTCTCGCTCACCGACCCCGACATGGTGCCCGTCCCCCGCACGCCGGCAAGCCTGCCGGGCCTGCGCATTGTGCGGATCAACGACGACAACGACGAGTTGCCCCACGGCTTCGGTATCGGTCCGGCCCCGGAAGCGGCCGAGCCTGGCGCCGACATCGAGGATGCCGGCGCCAGGCAGAACCAGGCGGGGTCTCACCTGCCAGTCGTCCACCGCCAAGGCGCAGCGGGCAACGGCGTGAGCGGTGCCACCGACAGTGATGGCGTGCAGGCGGAACCGGTCACGGTGCTGCCCGAACTTCCTTACGGCTGGGGGAGGTTCTCCGGTGTCGCGCGGTGGACCGATCGCGGGTACCTGGCCATCAACCCCCGCCCCGACACCAGTCAGCTTCCCAAGGGCGTGAGCAAGCTGTCCGGGCCGGGCAACGACCACAAGAATGGGCAGAACCCCACCTCGCTGCACGTCCACGTCTCCTTCCTCCAGGACGGCGACGACCCGGACGAGGTGGCGCTGTACGTCCAGACACTGCGCCGTTTCCACACGCACACCGGCAAGGCGACCCGGCTGCCGATGATCCTGCACCTGGGCAAGCTCATGGAGGAGTACATCCCCTGACACAAGCCCCGCCACCCGGCCGGTGTGTGCTCCTTCGGCCCCCGGCCGGCAGACCGTGCGATGACCTGACCGGTCGGCGGCCCCCTCCTGCTTGTCACTTGCCTTCGTCCGCGGATGGTGCTGTCGAGACGGCATCCTCCCTGGAGCCAACGTGCGTGCTGGTGCTGCCCGCCTCCGGGCCCTCCTGTCCGGGCCCGCAACGTACTCGACCGAAGGGTTTCGCACGTTCGCCCAAAGCCTTCAAAGCACCCTTGCTTGCACGTAAGTGCTGCTACTGTGCCCGAAGTTGAGGTATAGATCTTCTGCGTCCCAATGTGCCCGGCATCCGCTCGAAGGCCGGTGCTGCATGCCTGTGGCCCGTACTGCGGCTCCACCTGTCCGATGCCCACAGCTGTGGGGAGGGTGGTGAGCGCAGCGGCTGCCGACCGGTCCACGCGCGTAGGCGGACCCGGTGCCCTCCCGGCGGCGGACGACCGCGTGCGGGCGACCTGGGTGAAGGGTGCGGCGGTGGGTCGGTCCGCTCCGGTCACTGCGGCGGCCGTGGTGTCTCGTTGAAAGGCGGTCGGCCTCTGGTCGGCGACAGGTGCTGCCATCACGGTGACGGCGGGCGGCTTTGAAGGGTCGGTGCCGGGCTGCGAAGCGCAGTGTGTGCCGGCGCAAGCGAGGTCACGCTCTGGGACAGCTCTGCCGATGGGGTCGTTCCCCTGGACGGCGGAGCGTCAACACGTGGCGGACCAATGTCCTGTAGCCCTCGGAGGGTGTCCTTGGAAGGCTTTGCGGGTGCCTGCGGCTCATGGCCGAGGATTGTGGAGATTGCCGACGGGGCGGTCTCGTCGGACGCCGTCGGTCTCATGACCGGTCGGCTGCCCCTGCAGTCGAGGACTGCGGGAAAGACCGTCGTTTCCGCAGCGGAGCCGCCCGGGTCCTCGGCGAGGGCTTCGAGGGCCGAGATGTCCACGCCGAGGTCTCTCAGTTGTCCGATGCGGGTCATCACGACCGGCTCTCGGTCGTCACCGCGAGCCCTGAAGACAAAGCCGCTCGTGGTGCTCACCGTCGGAGAAGCGTCCGCGAGCGGTGCGGCTCCAGGTTCGCCCGCCGTGCGGCCGAACCGTGCCGCGATCTCTGCCACCATGGCCCGTGTGGCTGCGAGTGGCTTGAAGTCCCACAGAACCTGCTCGATGAACCGGGTCGAGATCTCGACAGGCCGGCCGTCCACCAGGGTGTCGAAGCGCGGGATCCGTTCGCGCATGCGGGTTGCGATTCGAACGTCCAATCCGTGCAGGTCGCCCGAGTAGTCCAGCATGCCGATGTCCACGATCCTCATGAGCGTCAGGTTGCCGTCCACCAGGTCTGCGCGCTGACCGGCGGAGAGCGGCAGCATGTAAGGATTACTGCGGAACGGCGAGGGCCCCCAGACAGCGTCGGAGAATCCTTGGGCGATCGGGATGCGCCAGCCGTCCATCCGGATGGTCTGCGAGACCTGCTCCATCAGTTCGGCTATCGACTTGGATCCGTGGTGGAGGGCGAGGATGAAGTCTCTGTCGCCGATGACTCCGACGGAGCCGCCGCCACCGTCGTGAGCGCAGGCCCGGTCGACGCAGTCACGCAGGATTTCGTACGCGCTTTCGGGTTCGTCCAGGTCGACGGAGACGGTCGTGAAGCCACTGGAATCGGTCACATGACCGTTCTTGAGATACTCCGCCGCCTTCCTTGCACGGGTCTCCTGGCGGGCGTGCCTCCCACCCGGCTCACGGAATGGAAGCCTCTTGTTCTTGCACTCGAGGATCGTGATCCCGGAGCCGGCGGTGGAGACGATGTCACCCACCGCGAGGAGGTGCGTGAGGTCGCAGACGATGGGAACTCTGCCTGCATCAAGGTCCCGGCCGGCCACCGACATGACGAACTCGAAGTCCTCTCCCTGTGAGGAGAGGTGGGGCGGGTCCCGGCGGTCACGTGCCAACTCGCGGATCGCGTGGCGGTTCAGCATCTTCCATGCGAGCGAGTCACCCATGAGCCGCAGAAGGTGCCTGTGGTCGTCTGCCTCTTCGCTGTCCTGCGGCTCCGCAGCCCGGATCTCCTCGGCGATCCGTCTCTGAAGGTCAAAGATGTCCTTCGGGCTGCTCGCGGTGTCCAGTGCCGCGACGAGGGACGCACGAGTGTCCTCGAATGCCATGTGGCTGAGTGTAGTCCTGGCATCCGCCGGTCGTTTCCGGGGCGACAACCGTCCGGGCCGCCGCGCAAGCGACCGGATCGGTCCTGCTGGAGGTCCCCGTTGCGGGTCCGCGTTCTTCCGGTGCGTGTGTGCGCCCTCCCGCCTGTGTCGGCGAGACCGGTACGGCCACCGGCGGCGGCCGCGGTGTGCCGACCGGGGGCGCACGGCCGCGGTCAGGCACGCTGAAAGACACAGCGGGACGCCACGCTCCGGTATCCGGTCCTACGGCCCTCGGACGCCAAGAGGTCGGGCTTTCCGGTCCGCGGGCAGCGGGATAAGGTTTCGACCGACATGGCATCCCAGGACCCCGCACCCGCCGAGCGCCCGCTCTGGCCCTTCTGCGGCCGGGGAGCAGACGCAAGCGACTCTGTCGGCTGCCGCGGGCGCGAAGTCGCGAAGTCCGGTGGGTGCCTGGCACACATGCAGGACGGCCCCCGGGCTGATTACCTCGCTGGCCTTGCCGCAGGTAGCGCTGTCGACCACCGCGGCACCGTCTTCACCCGGGAACTGCTCGAGAGCCTCCTCCACGCAGTGACGGATCCTTCGGAACGCGGGCCCAGGTTCGGGCCGGCACGCTTCAGCGAAGCGACGTTCGAGGCGGCGGCGAACCTCACCAACGCGACTTTCCAGGCGGCGTGGTTCGACAACGCCCGCTTCCGGGCAGGTGCGCAGTTCAACAACACGGTCTTCGGTGACGCGGCCCACTTCTCCGGTGCCCGTTTCGAGGACAGTGCCACCGACTTCCGCGGAGCCGTCTTCGGCAAGGACACTGACTTCACCAGAGCGGCCTTCACTGCCGGTGTGTGGTTCGACCTTGCCCGTTTCGGGCGGGGAGCACGTTTCACCCGCGCCTCGTTCGGCGGCAGCTCCCGCTTCCGCACGGCCCGGTTCGAGGACCGGGCAGACTTCCGCGAGGCCGACTTCTCGGCAGACATCGACTTCACCAAAGCAGCGTTCGGGCCCGAGGCCCGTTTCACGGAGGCAGTGTTCGCCGGAGAGGCCCGCTTCAGCGGCACCGCCTTCGCCGACCACGCACGGTTCAACCGGGCAACGTTCCGAACAGCCTCGATGTTCGGCCCCGTCCTGTGCGCTGGCACTCTCGACCTCGGCGGCGCCGTATTCGGCACCGCCGTGACCGTCTCGGCGACCGCATCGAAAGTGAGCTGCCCCGGTTTTCGTGGAGTCCGCGATTGTGTGATCAAGCGGTTTGCGGGACTTGTTCCAGTTGCACCCAGTAGGTCTGTTCGTATTCGTCGGGCGGGATGTAGCCGAGGGCCGAGTGGAGTCGTTCACCGTTGTACCACGCGACCCACTGGAAGACGGCCCGCTGGACCTCGTCGAAGTCCCGCCATGGCCCCTGGTGTTCGATCAGTTCGGCCTTGAACGTGCCGTTCAGGGCCTCGGCCATCGCGTTGTCGTAGCTGTCCGCGACGGACCCGACCGACGCTGAGGCGCCGGCATCGGCCAATCGCTCTGTGTAGCGAATGGACACGTATTGCGACCCGCGGTCGCTGTGATGAATGAGGCCCGCGTCCTTCTTGATCTTCTGCCGCCACAGGGCCATCTCCAGCGCGTCCAGCGGCAGGTCCGTGCGCATGTGGGTGGCGGCCTGCCAGCCCACGACCCGGCGCGAGTACGCGTCCAGGACGAACGCCACGTAGACCCAGCCCGACCAGGTCCGGATGTAGGTCAGGTCGGCCAGCCACAGCTGGTTCGGGCGCTCGGCGGTGAACCGCCGGTTGACCAGGTCCGGCGGACGCGGGGCGGCCGGTTCCACGACCGTGGTGCGGCGGCGCTGCCCGCGGATGAAGCCCTCGATGCCGAGCTCGCGCATGAGGCGCTCGACGGTGCACCGCGCGACCGCGTGGCCGGCACAGATCAGGGCGCGGGTGACGCGGCGGGCACCGTAGGTGCGACCGGAGTCCTCCCACACGGCCGTGACCAGCGGGATCAGCTCTTCGTCGCGGAGCCGGCGGGCCGACTTCGGCCGCTGCTTGCGCGCGAAGTACGTCGACGGCGACAGGCCCAGCACCCGGCACACGGGATCGACCCCGAAGCCGTCGCGCAGGTGGTCGATCACCTGCTCGGCCTCGTCCGGGGACGGTCGATCTCCTGGGCAAAAAACACGCTGGCGGCCTTGAGGATCTCGTTCGCTCGCCTCAACTCGGCGACTTCTTTACGGAGTTCCTTCAGCTCGTCGCGCTCGGCGGTGGCGAGGCGGTCGTCACGCTCTCCGGCGTCGGCCTCGGCCTGGCGGACCCAGGACCGCAGGGCCTCCTTGTGGATGCCCAGGTCACGGGCCACGTGAGCGACAGGCCGGCCGGTGGACCGGACCTCGCGCACGGCGCGCTCACGGAGCTCATTCGGGTACTTACGTGGTGCTGGCACTGCTCGTGGTTCTCCTTACGCCTGGATCGTAACAAACCCAGACATCAGGGACTCCACGAAAGCCAGAGCAGCTCAATGGCGGCGGCGGCGGGCGGGCAGGTCCAGGCGGGAGGGAATCGCGGTCACTCCCGCACTATGGCGCGCCGCACCCGCCGGCGCCTTCCGTTCCCAGGAACACCGGCCCCGCCGATCATGATCTGCCTTCTGGGCGGCCAAGTAGCGACAACTCTGGTCGCCTACAGTGCAAAGTCGCACGGGGACTCTTGCGAGAAGGGTCAGCGCCACTGGTAAGACGTGGCGGTCATCGCCGGGAGCAGCACGAGCCGCCCGCGGACGAGTTCTGGGCCGGGCTGTCGGGCGAGGACCGGGTCGCCGCCCGCCGGCTCAAGCACGTCGGCGAGCCGGCGGAGGGCGCGACCGCATAGCCGGAGCAGCGCTCGGCAGGGCCGAGGTGTGTGCGGTTTCTATGGGCTGGGACGGCAGGGTCTCGCGGGGGCGGGTCAGCCGGTGACGGTCTCGGCATGCCGGGTGAGCGCGTCCAGGGGCGCGGACCGAGATACTCCCCGTTGTTGGCGGACAGCGGACCGTCCCGGGGCCCGGGGCCCGAGGTCGAAGCGTGCCGACCTGCGGCCGTAGCGCCACCCGCCGGGGTGACCGGCCGTGGCCGGCCAGGATCCGGGGTGGTGGCGACAGCTCGTTGCATCGCCCGGCGGAACCGTCCGACTCGGCCATCATCCGCTGGTCACACCGTTCCCGGCGTGGGTCTCGACGTCGCTGTACCCGACATCGCGAAGCATCATCCGTGATCACCTTTCACTCGGGACTGCGTCCGCACGGGAACGACCTTGGCCGGTTTTCCGGCCGCGGGGCAGACGGCGGGGAGGTGGATCCCTACGCTGGGCGTCCATGTCGATCACCGCCTCGGCGATGGGGCGTGCGCGCCTCCTCGCGGTCCTGACGCTCCTCCTCACCCTGATGGGTCTCGGCGGGCAGGCCTTCGCCGCCGACACCGCGCAGCCGCACTTCACGGCGACCGTTGACGACACCACTCTGACAGCAGGCCAGATCGGCACACTGAGTGTGACGTTCACCAACCGCCAGGACCAGCCGGTGACCTTCCTCTACGCGACGGTGAACTCCATCGCTGTGAACGCTTCGTGGCCCGGGGTCCGGCACGAGTTCGTGAGCTGCGCGGGCGGCGCCAGTTGGTGCAGTGCCGTGCCCGACAGCGCGAGCTTCAACCTGATGCACCCGCAGGTGCCGATCCTGCCGGGCGAGAGTCGCACCGTGGCCTTCGGCTACCGCTTCACCGCAGGTTCGGACTGCACCACCGGCGCTCAGTTCGGCTTCTGGGTGCAGTACTTCTACTACGAGTACGGCGCGGACACCTACCAGTCCGCCCAGAGCCTGACCCCGCCCACCATCGTCACCCTGGTCTGCCCGACCGCGGCGTAACACCCTCGGGCTTCCGTCCGGAAGCGGATGGCGTCCTGTCGCCTCCCGCCCGCCACCCTGCCGCCGGTGGCGGTGGGCGGAGCGGGTGTCGGGGTTATCCAGGACGTCGGTCTCCGCCGTGACCGCGACCTTTCCTGCGGCCCGCCGCCCGGTCGGCGGACGGCCGGGCGGCGACCGTGCGAGCAGCGGGCGGACGACGGCCAGATCGCTACCTGAGGCATGTGCGGCACAGCGGCTCTGGAGAAACCTGCTGGCCAGGTGCGCGGTGCGGGTCGGTCCCGGTACGACCGCCAGTCGGGCGAGCCGTTCACCGACGGACCTGGTGCCCGACCGTCGAGCACAACAGGCGCCGCGAGCACCGCCGGAGCAGCCGCTCGCGCATCCTGCCCGTTCTGCCCGTTCGGGCGCCGCAGGGCGTGTCGTTGATCTTCAGCGCGTGTGTGACGTCGTACCGGGCGCGTGGATCCTGCCCGGTTTGACCTGGTCAAGAGCCTGGTCTTCCCGGGACCGGGATCACCCGTGGACGGGAAGGAGCCGCCGGACCTTCCCGGCGGCGGCGAGGCCCTGATCGAGCGCCAGGCGCAGGAGGGTGAGGGCGTCGGTGGGGGTGGCGGACAGCAGGGGGATGCCATCGGCGGCGTCGGCGAGGTGGGCCGCGCGCTCACCTCGGCCGCGCAGGACCGGCCGCTGCCCGACTGGGCCGCCGACGCCGGCCGCACCGAGGACGTCCGCCAGCGCCGGGCCCGCCCGGCGCTGCTGGAGGCCGTAGCCCGCCACCGCCACGGCCCCCTGCCCGACGAGGAACCCGGCGACCGGCCATGGTGATCACCGATGCCCGGGGCACGGAAGAATGGGCCGGGTGACCAGCAGCCAGCACCTCCCGCGGGGCCTCACCTCCCTGATCCCCGACGCCCGCGCCCAGGCCACCCCCGCCGAGCGCGCCGCCTCCCAGCTCCTCCACCTGCGCGACGCCACCGTGCCGGTGCCGGTCCTCGCCGCGGCCGCGGAACTGATCGCCCCCCAGCTGAAGAGCGAGGACCCGGCGACCCGGGAAGCGGCCACCGCCGTCCACGTCCGGCTGATCGCCGCGATCGACGGCGCCGCCCCGGGACGGTAGCCGGCCCGATGTCCCGCCCCTGTCCCAGCTCACCGCTGCATGCTCTGACTAGGCAGAACAGGGGGGACTGTCCTAGTACTGCAACGGTGCTTACCGTGACGAGGCTTCAGCCGTCGGGCTGTGGCCTCGTCTCTTGTAGTGGCTGATCCGGGCCTGGTGCTGCCGTCGGCGGCGCCAGCGGGACCAGTGCAGGACGTGGGCGATGCTGCGGCGGACTGGCTGGGCGAGGCGGGTGACCAGGCGGCGGATTTCGGGGACGGTCAGCGGTATAAGGTCTGGCGTTCGAGCGGGTCCAGCCCCTTTTCGAGCTGCTGGGCGCGCAGGACGGTGAGGTAGGCGTGGACGGCCATGGCGAGTGTGATGTGCCGGTACCAGCCCTGGTGGCGACGGACCTGGTAGTCGTCCAGGCCGCACTGGCCCTTGGCGCTCTGGAAGCACTCCTCGATCGCCCAGCGGGCACCCGCGACGGCGACCAGCTCGTTCAGGGTGGTGTCGGCGGGCGCGTAGGCGATGTAGTAGGCGACCTTCGTCGGATCGGTGATGCTGCGGCGGGCGAGCACCCAGTGCCGCCGGTCCGGGCGATGCCAGGGACGGACCTCCACGCGGGCCCAGTCGTAGATCCGCGGGCCGTGGGCGCCTTCACCGCACGAGCGGCGCTTCCACTTCTGCCGGGACAGGCCCGCCACCAAGTCGTGAAGCCGGTGGTCCATCGCCCACCGGGTGACGACCGTGTCGTGGCGGGTGGTGGCCACGACGTGGAAGACGTCGGCCTGTTCGAGCTCGGTGCGCCAGCCCTTGCTGTTGCCGTAGCCGGCGTCCGCGGTCACCCACCGGAACGGGATCCCGTCGTCGATCGCCCGGCGGACCATTGCCCGGGCGAGCTGGTGCTTGGTCGCGAACTCGACCTCGTCGCCGATCCCGGCGGCCCGGCAGCGCTCGCGGTCGTCGGTCCAGGACTTCGGCAGGTAGAGCGCCCGGTCGATCAGGGTCCGGCCAAGCCGTCCGGAGTAGGCGAGGAAGACGCCTACCTGGCAGTTCTCGGTGCGGCCGGCGGTGCCCGAGTACTGCCGCTGGACACCGGCCGACCGCACGCCCTTCTTCAGGAACCCGGTGTCGTCCACGATCAGCACGCCGCCGGGGTCGGCCAGGTGCTCGACGACGTACTCGCGCACGTCGTCGAGCACCCCGTCCGCGTCCCAGTCGATCCGGTTCAGCAGCCGTTGGATCCGGTCCGGCCCGCCGTGACCGGCCTCCTCGGCCACCGTCCAGCCGTTCTTGCGTTCCAACGGCGCCAGCAGACCCCGCATATACGCCAGCGCGGACTCCCGTGACTCACTCCGCGCGAACCGCTTCGCAAACCGCTCGTGCAGCCCAGCCAACCCATCCGACCAGAAACGAGCATCGACCTCTGATATCTCCCCACCCATGAACAGCCCAACGAGTGAACCCAACGGACGTCACGGTAAACACCGTTGCAGTACTAGGACTGTCCCACCCTGGATCCACCGGCTCGAGCTTCCAGAGGTTCAGGGGGTGGAGCCTTCAGACGGGGGAAGCAGGCACGGTGTGATGACCCGCAGGTACATGAGGTCGCCGGTGCCCGCGGTGGACGCGGTCGCGGTGTACCGACTGCTGGGGTGGAAGGCGTCGACGAGGGCGTCCGGCTTGCCGTCCACGGTTTCGCGATAGCCCTCCTCTGTCAGGCCCTCGCCGATCAGCATGTCGCGGATCCTCCGGACCGCTTCCGGGTGCTGGGCGCGCGGCACGTGGCTGTCGACGCTGTACATCAGGATGTACCGGTCGTCGGAGGCGCTCTCGCCGTTCTTCCCGGTGCACGGGGTGAAGAGCGCGTCGACGGTCGCCGGGTCGGGCTCGATCCCGGCGGTGCGGGCCATGTGCTCGGTGATCTGCTGGGCCCAGGTCTGGGCGTCGGCCTTGGACTTCACGGGTGGCGGGTCACTCCTGTCGGGATGGGCGGACGAGCACCCGCCGAGCAGCGCGATCAGGAGCGCGGCGGCGGTGATCCGCGCGGAGGTGCGGGATGCGCTGGCAGTCATGGTGCTCCAGGGTCGGCGGTCGACTGGACTGGCTGCGGGGTCAGTGCGGGATGGTGGGGGCGAGGGTCGGCGGGCGGCCGGCGATGATCCGTCCCTGGTTGAGGAGGGTTTCGCTTGCCCCGCCGGGGCCCATGTTCCAGTAGCCGCCGTGTCCGGCGGTGTCGACCTTGATGTGCTGGGCCCCGAATATCCCGTACTGGGGGCCCTCGCCGAACACAGTGCCAGTGGCCGTCTGGATGAAGTCGTCCTTGGCCGTGCCGACCCAGACGTGCTTCGGGTCGATGTTGAGCTCCGAGGCCCTGTCGACCCCCATGCCGGGGCTGCCCAGCGCGATGATGTCGTCGGCGTTCACGCCACCGTCCCGCGCGGCCGCGCCCACGACATAGGTCCCGTAGCTGTGTCCCATCAGGGTCAGGTGCGAACAGACGCCGTTGTCGCCCTCGGCCACCCGCAGGCCCTTGGTGAAGTTGCGCAGGAGCGGCGCCCCCGCGTCCCCCCGGTCGGTCTGGGCCACGGTGCCGTTCAGCCAGTTCGGTGTCTCGTAGCCCAGCCACGACACGACGGCCACGTCCCCGTTGCGTTCGTCCTCGGCCGCCTTCTGCAGACGCCGGATGTGGTCCATCTGCCCCGGCACTCCGGCGAGCACGGTCCCGGTGCCCGGCACGAAGATCGCCGTGTGCTGCGATTTGTCGGGGTTTCCCGTCGAGACGACGGCCCGGCCGTTGTGCGCGTCGGGATCGATTCCCAGGAGGAACATCTGGTGCTTCTCGGGGTTCCCGTCGGACGCCGTCAGCTTCCTCCTGATCTCCTCCATCGCCCTGATCCGCGCGTTGTACTCGTCCTCGTCGACACCGAAGTCGCCGGGCTTTCCGGTGCGGTAGGCGTCCAGCTTCTCGTCGAGGACCAGGCGGTTTGCCTCGTCGCGGACGGTCGCGGGCAGCCCGTCCAGCGTGCCGATCCGGTCGGGGTGCAGGGCCAGATAGGCGTCCTGCTGCTCGGGGGTCAGTCCCTTCCACCACGCCGCGGACTGCTCCGGGTCCTTGCCGTCCGGAATGTAGGGATCGACCAGTCCGAGGTCCTGCATCGCGGCGGCGGCCGCGTTCTTCGCCCCGGCGAGCGCCCCGTTCACCTTGGCCGGGTCGAGGGCGCCCGAGCTGAGCCGTCCCAGGGCCGTATTGCCTTGGTCGCTGGCGGTCTGGGCGTCCTTCAGCGCGGCGTCGATCCGGCTCTGGAAGCCCTTCATGTCCCAGCCGAGCTGCTGGCGCGCCTTCTGCGCGTCCGGGTCGTTGTGCTCGCCCTCCCCCTCGGGCGGGAGGTTGACGACTCCGTCGGCGGACACGCTCAGGCCGGCGTCCACGGCCCGGTTCACGGCGTTGGTGAGGTTGGTCTGCGCCTGGTGCATCCGGTCGGCGACGGTGTTGAGGACCAGAGCGGCGGTGCCCGCTTCCATCTTGACGATGTTCAGCTGCTGCTCGGTCTTCCCCATGAACGAGACTGCGGCCTTGGCGTCGTCGCCTTCCCAGTTGCCGGCCAGCGGCCCGTTGACCTGGCTGCGGTGCCGCTGGCCGGCGCTCTCCACCGCGTGCCCCAGCGCCGTCCAGGCCTTCGCTGCGTCGTGCAGGCCGTGGGGGTCGAACTTCATCAGGAGCGCGTAGAGGCTCACTTGCCCGCCTGCGGTGCAGCCAACGTACCGGCGACCGCGCGCTCGGTGGCCTCGTGGGCCGCGGCGTTGGCGTCCAGGTTGGTCGCGGTGTCCGCAAGACGCCGACGCAGGTCGGCGAGCGGCTTCGACCAGCCGCTCCCCAGCTGCCCCAGCCCGCCGGCGATCGACCAGCCGGTGAGCTGGCCAGCGACGGTCTCGCTGGTGGTCACCGCGCTCCGGACCGGCGCGTCCAGCTCCTCTCCCAGTCCCTTCGCGATACCTGCGGACGCCCGCAGATCCGCCGCCTTCACCACGACGTTCGCAGTGGCGTTGTCAGCCACGTGGGTTCCCCTCCCCGAAGATGAATGCCCAGCCCCGCTCCCCACGGAATGCTAGGCAGGCAGTGTGCGCTCCGCATCCGTACAGATAGTCAGATGCTACGGCCACGCCCGACACGCACCCGGGACTTCCCGAGAATCCACCGCTCCGCCCGCCTCACCCGGGCACCGCCACCACGGGACGAGGCTTGGACGGACCGTCCACGGCCGGGTCGGCCCGCCCACCGACGCCCCGCCTACAGGTGCGGGCCCACCCGCAACACCGTGCCGACGCCGCCGTCCCGGCCGCCGCACGCCCACGCACAGTGGATCCGCCAGGCGGCCCCTGGTCGATGTAAAACGTCCACGCCGCCGTGCCGCGGTGGCTGCGCAGGCCCGAGGTGGTGCGGGTCGGAGGCCAGCTGCTCCCGTGCCTGGCGAACCCGATGCAGCTGGCGCGGGTCGGCAGCAGGCGGTCCGGCTCGGCCAGCGGCTCCGGCCAGGGCTACCGGGGCGCCGCCCGACACCCCGGCCATCGAGCCGCAGACCGGCCCCACCCCGGACGGCATCACCGCCGAAGCCTGGCGCCGACACGTGAGCGCCGGCCGCGACGCGATCACCCAGCAGCGCGTCGCTCAGCTCGGGATCAATGTGCTCGCCCTCGCTGTACCGGCCTGTGCCTCCGACCGCCAGGCCGCGGACGCCGGCCTCGCCCGCCTCGCGAACGACACGGCATCACCACCGAGGAACCCCTCCCCTGCCGCCGCTACGCCCTCTCCGGGGACGTGCGGGCGATGGACGGCTGGCGCCGATCTCGCGCCGGGATCCAGCCGGTGCTGCTGGAGCCGTCCGGCCGCTAGGACCAACTGCGCGAGGTCACCTGCGAGGACATCATCGCCGTGGGGCCGAGGCCTAACGGCGAGGTGTGCGCAGGGTGACCCAACTGCTCGCAGTGGCGGCGAGGACGACGACGGCGATGCCGGCTCCGGCCGCGAGAAGGTAGGGAAGACGGCTGTCGAGGTGGTCCTCGTTGATCCGCAGGTAGGTGATGCCGACCATCGTGGAGGCGAGGGTGGCCAGTGCTGCGGAGATGGCCGCAGCAAGGAGGGCTTCGGTGTATTGGACGGCTGTCAGCCGGCCGCACGCCATACCGAGGGCCCGTAGGGCGAACCACTCGCGGCGGCGTCCGCCGTCCTCGGTGACGGCCAGCAGGGCGCCGATGACGGTGATCGCGGCGGCGACGGTCAGTCCGAGCAGGACCCAGTTGCCGGTGCTGTCGGTGACTTCCGACCACTGGTAGGCGTTCTCGAGCCGGAAGGCGGGTGAGGAGGACACCACCCAGGTCCTGGCCTCCTCCCAGGCCCGCACGTCCACGGCGACCCGCAGGTAGGCGGCAATCTGGAACGGGTCGCCGAGTTCAGCCAGGGCGGGGTCGTCGGGCGGCAGCACCATGACGGCCACGACCGGCGTGTCCAGGTCGGCGGGGAGATCGAGCGTTGTCGCGGCGGGCGGAACACTCGCCTGCCGGGTCCGGTCGGTGGATCGTAGGAGCAGGTTCCCATTGAGGTCCGGCGGGCTTGGCGCCACGGGTTCCCCGTCCACTGCGAGCGGGCCGCCGGCCCGCAGCATCATCCGGCCGCCGACGCAGTCGGGAAGCGCCCGGGCGAAGAGTTCCTCCAGCTGACGGCAGCCGGCGACGAGCGCGGTGTGCGCGGGACGGATGGCCGGGTCCTGAGCGGGAGACCACAGGGCGACGGCGGGCACCAGGCCGTGCACGGCCGCCGGAGGATCGGGTGTACGCAGGGGAACAACTTCCAGGGTCTCGGCTCTGGCCAGCAGGTCGGTGTGGCCGGCGGCGAGCGCCTGTTCGACCCAGGGCAGGTTGGGCTGGGCCATGACCTGGGAGACAGGTTGGGCTGCGCCGACCGCGAAGACGGCGATCCCGACCATTCCGGCGACGCGGAAGCGGGACTGCGGGTCCGCTGCCATCCGCCGCATCGCCAGCAGCCACACCACGCCAGCCTCGACCCGTCCGAGGAGCCGGGCCAGCCGCTGGCCCGCCCAGGCGGCGGCGCTGGGAAGGCCGGCGCCGAGCAGCACGATTGCCGCCCACAGCAGCGGGTCGCGCGGCTTGTGGCGGGAGTAGGCGACTGCCAGAAGGAGCAGTCCGGCGCCGAACAGCAGCGCCACCCACGGGCTGGTGAGCCGCACCGGCCGCAGGAACCGGACCTCGCGCGAGGCGCG
Source organism: Kitasatospora sp. NPDC057595 (assembly GCF_042800875.1). Lineage (NCBI taxonomy): Bacteria > Bacillati > Actinomycetota > Actinomycetes > Kitasatosporales > Streptomycetaceae > Kitasatospora > Kitasatospora sp. NPDC057595. The sequence continues at coordinate 30,115 of NZ_JBHVGL010000010.1, forward strand.
GTCGGAGCCTGAGGCGGTGGCCGCGCCGAGCGATCCGGCGAGCGCGGCCACACCCAGGACGGTGAGAACCGACTGCCATGCGGGGACGCGCAGATCAGTGCCGAACAGCCAGCGGCCGGTCACGGGAAGGGCAAACATGTCCGGCAGCAGGAACGGCCAGGCGAGCGCGGCGGCGAACGCGCCGGCCGCGACCGGCGCGGCCGTCTCCAGCGCCCCGGCCAGCCGGGCCTGCGCTGCGGGCAGGCCGAGCAGGCGCAGTGCCTGGTAACGGGTGGTGCGGACATGGCGGCCGAATCGGCTGGCGGTCAGAACGAGCGCGACGGCGGGCATGACCAGGAAGAGCATGCAGCCGAGCGCCGGGTACCAGCCGAGTCCGCCGCCACTCTCGCCGCCGAAGCCCGTCAGCGGGCCCTGCAGGGTTCCCAGTTCCCCGGGAGCGACGCCGATGTAGGCGATGAGTTGGCCCGCGCTGCCGACGGCACGGGGCGGGAGGACCTCGGTGTCGGTGCCGACGAACCACTGTCCGAGGGAGGTGGGGGCCTGGCGGATCAGCCGGTCGAGCGCGGGCGAGACCAGGGCCCGCCCGGGGCTCGGCCAGGCGGTGACGCCGGGCGGGAGAGGGCCGCGGGCGTACGGGTCGGCGACCCGCACGATCTTTATCCGGTGGCCGCGGTAGTCGTGTTCCACCTCGCTCCAGCCGGTCTCGGCCACGCCCGGGCGGCTGAGTACCGGTACCCCGCCGTAGCCGGTCTGCGGACCGAAGACCGGCACCGCCGCAGCGGTGCGGGCGCTCTCGCGGCCCTTCAACGACGCCGCACCAGCCGCGGCCAGCACCCCCAGCGCGGCGACCGCTCCGACCAGGGCGAGCAGGACGATCCTGCGTCGCGCCTGGCGCGACAGCACCGCCCGCCAAGCGACCGCCACCGCCGCCGGTACTGTGGCTGTCGGCCTCATGCCGGCTCCACCATCCGTCCTGCGGCCAGCACCACGGTGCGGTCGGTGCGCGCCGCCAGGTGCCGGTCGTGGGTAACCAGCACCACCGCCGCTCCGTGCTCCCGGGCCTGTTCCAGCAGCAGGCCGAACACCACCTCGGAGTTGCGGTCGTCCAGGGCTCCCGTCGGCTCGTCCGCGAACACCACGTCCGGGCGGTGCACCAGCGCCCGCGCGATCGCCGCCCGTTGCAGCTCTCCCCCCGATACCTCGCCGACCGTCCGGCGCCCCAGCCCTCCGATCCCCAGCGCCTCCAACTGCCCGGCGGCCCGCCGCCGGGCCTCCTTGGCCCTCATCCCTTGCAGGCGCAGCGGCAGGGAGACCTTCTCCAGCAGAGTCAACTCCGGTACGAGGTCGCCGAACTGGAAGACGAAGCCGAAGTGCGAGCGACGCAGCTCGTCGCGCTGTCGGACCGTCATGGCCTCGACTGGCCGATCGCGGAACAGGACGCTGCCGGTGTCGGCGAGCAGGAGCCCGGAGAGACAGTGCAGCAGGGTGGTCTTCCCCGATCCGGAGGACCCCACCACACCCACCACCTCTCCGGGGTCGACGCTCAGGTCAACGCCGGCCACCGCGGCCGCCGGGCCGTAACTCAGGTGCAGGGCCCGGGCTTGCAGCACTGGTGGCACGCGTTCACTCCTTACGAGGACTTGGTGGTTGGTTGGTCAGGTGTTGGTGGCGGTGACCCACCCGGAGCAGATGTCCGGGTCGTTCTGGCGCTCCTTGCAGACGTGGAAGTAGATGTACGGGCTGGTTACGGTGACACCGGAATAGCCCCAGTTGGTGTTGATGTCCTGCTGGCGGGAGATCCGGCTGCTGGCCGAGTGGTTCGCGTTGAACGAGTAGTCGACGTAGCAGTAGTCGCTGTCGTTGTTGTCCGCGTCTCGGATGCCGAACCAGTTGTTGGCATCGAGCCACTGAGCCTGGCACTGGCCGTTGGAGGCGTTTGATGACGCCGCTGTCGGCGGCGAGTGCCTGACCGGGCATCATCCCCAGCCCCAGGGCCAGTGCGGCCACTCCGACGGCGCCGCGCCGTATCCAGCGGCCGGTCTACTTCGAGCCCTTCATGAACACCCCTCCGAGAGTCGCCCATGTGGTTCATGGGTGCGTACACACGCTAGGCACCTCGAAAGGAAACTACAGGAAGCCTTCAAGTCATTACAGTTAGTCACTAGGGATACGCATGAAGCGGTCGAAATGGTCCCGCATCGATGTCAAACCAATCGCGGAAGGCGGCTGTGGCGACACCACACACCTGGCTGCGGAGCCGCCGCGCCGGGTTCCGATCAGCGCCTGGTTTGGCCTGAACCCGACGCCGGAATCGGCATGAGCGGTGCGGTCGTGGACCTTCAGATCGCCTACGGGGGTGACGAAGAAGCCGACGACGAGCGCAAGGCGCGGCTGTTCTCGGGAGAACACCCGGCCTGCGCTGCGGCTGGTGCGCGGCGGCTCTTGAACACGCTGCGAATCCGTACCTTCGGGGATCAGGGTGAGCGGGACACCTTCGCGGGCCAGGGCGGCCTGCATCTCGAGTTCGGAGCTGTAGCCGAGCGATGTTGGGGTGGAGGCGGTAGCGGTAGCCCGCGGTCAGCGGCTTGTCGACGTGCTGGTGGGCTCTGGCCGGGCTCCGCGTCACGCCTTCGGGAGCGTTATCCCCAGTTCGAGCATGGCGGGCGAGGCGGGGCCGCCTTCGGAGCGTTCAGTCTTGTAGCCCTTGATGCGGGGGGCGACGGTGTGGGGGTCTACGGCTTCGGAGGGGGCGCCGGTGCAGTAGAGGCCGTCGGGGTCCTGGTCGCGGTCGTGGGGTAGGAGCCAGAAGACTCGGCGCCGGAAGGTGCCGGAGGCTCGGGAGGACTTGGCGTCGGGGCCGAGAATCGCGTAGCCGACCATGCGGCCGTCGCGGTGGTAGGCGGGTCGGCCGCGGCGGGTGGTGAGCCGGTCGAGGGACTGGCGGACGTAGTCGAGCCGTGTGGTGTCCTCGATCCAGACGAGGTCGGTTTCGTGGGCGAGCTCGGCTGGGTCGATCAGCGCGCTCACGTGGTGTGCTCCTCTGTGTCGTCGGTGGTGAGGCCGATGCCCGGGTAGAACTTCCTCGAGTTGGACAGGACCATCTGCTTGGGGGAGGTCATACCCAGTGTCTCGCGTACTCGTGCGGCGAAGGCACGGGCTGAGACCGGGTTGGCTCCTTCGAAGCCGCACCAGCGGGTGTAGGCGCTGTAGAGCTGGGCCTGCTCGGCGCGCATGCCTTCGCCTGTGCGGCAGGCCTCGGTGAGGAAGCGGCCGACGTGGTCCTCGGTCTCGGCGTAGGCGGTAGTGGCGGTCTGCACGGCCTGGGGGCCGGTGAGGTCCTTCTCGCCGTCGAAGTAGCGTCGGGCGCCGTCGATGAGCCAGGCGAGGAGCCGGGGCCCCTTCGGCAACGAGGACATACGCCAGGTTGTCGATCTCGCGTTCCTCGGGGACGACACGTTCGAAGGGGATCAGACGCATGCGGCGCCAGAAAGCAAAGCCGCCGGTGCCGACCTCGGGCCGATGGTTGCCGAGCAGCCACAGCTTGTGGGCGGGGGTGAAGCTGAAGAAGTCCTGGCGCATGCGGCGGGCCTTGATCTTGTCGCCGCCGGTCAGGAGCTTGACGCGGGCTTCGTCCAAGCGGTCGCCGGGCTTGAGCTCGGAGCACACAATGATGCGCAGGCCATGAACAGCCACCAGCAGGGCGAGGCTGTGGTAGCCCGAGGACAGTCCCTCGAGGGGGACCTGCTCGTGGATCGGGATGCCAGGCAGGATCCGGTCCCGGGCGGGGACGGCATCGGTGTGGTGTCGACATCGATGACGACCAGGCGGGCCGGGCCGCACGACACCGCGGCGCCGAAGCCGGGGTTGACCTGCCACCAGGCGGTGAGGAGGTCCTGGTCCAGGGTCGCGGCGTGGAAGCCGTGGCACCAGCGGCCGGCGGACAGGCACGGGCAGGTCGCCGGGACGTGGCCGTTCTCTCGGCAGGGGGCGACGGTCAGCGACTGGGGCTGGTGGCCCGTTCGGTCGCCCCCCACGGCCTTCGGCGCCGTCACGCTGGTCCCTCCCCGTGGTCAGTAGCTGCTGTCTGTTGGGTCGCTGAGTGAGTCGCTGCGCCATATGCCCAGGTCAGAGACCCCTTGAAGGAGAATCAACGACCGAAGCGACTCAAGCCCAGAACAGAGCCCACATAGGCTAGCTGCTGCTGCGGTGCGGCCCGGGCTGGGGCCGACGGATGGGTTGTCGCGGCCACCCTGTCTGGCTTTGTTCGCGACTCGCGGTTCTGGTCCAACTTCGCCGAGAACCTCGGGACACCGGCCTCCAGGGCGATCCGACGGACCACCTTCGACCAGGTCCACAGGGTCAGCGGCTGTCCGTGGTTGCGCCGGGACTCCGACAGGAACAGTGGCCCCCTGGCCCGGCTGACCGTGGCCCGGTGGGCGAGGTAGGCCGACATCAGCACGCCGGTCGACGCCGAGTACGGCACCACCCGCTCCAGCCGGTTCTTCGTCGTCTCCGCCCGCACCCTCAGTGTCCGGTGGGCCGGATCGAGGTCGTCGGTCCGCAGCGAGCACAGCTCCTCTCGCCTCAGCCCGGCATCGTAGGCCAGGGCCAGCATCACCCGGTTGCGGACCGGCTCCTCCCGCGCGACCTGCAGGATCCCCAGCCACTGCTGTTCGCTGGGGATCCACGGCAGCTTCGTGAGCCGCGGCACCAGTCCGCGCTGCTGCCCGCCCCTGTGGCGCCCCGGGGTGTAGCGGCCGACCCCGAGTCGATCGCCACCACGTTCGCACCACGACGGTGCGGCCGTGACATCAACTCCCGCACGTAGACCGCGATATGGGTGCGGTTCGCGATGACCGGATCGACGTCCTCCTGCTCGCACATCACCAGGTACTCGGCCAGTCCGCGGGCGTAGGCGTCGATCGTCCTCGGCGCCCGACCGAGATCAGTCCAGATCTGCAGACAAACCGCCGCCTGCTCGTGCCGGCCCAGCACCGGCCACTTCTCCATCAGCACCGTCGTGCCGCTCAAGCCATCTCCCAAGTCCGTGGTTGCACCGAGGAGACATGATCACCCCGGCCAGATTCCACGTAACTTTTAAAACGCTCAAAGGGGCGATGTACGGCCGAGCCTCGTTCCGACTTCTGCGAATCAGGATCCTCACCCGGGGATGAGTCCAGGGCCCTCGATCAGACCGTTCCGGGACGTTCCTCCGGATCACCGGCGAGGTGATCGAAGTACTCGTCGATCAAGCCGGTCAGGCCGGCCACGGCGTGCTGCTCGATCTCGGGCGACCAGGGCTCCTCGGGGCGGCCGTCGGGAAAGATCAGCTTCTCGGCCAAGGCCCAGTACACCAGGTTCCAGCCGTATCCCAGCTTGGCTGCGAGCCACTCCCTGAACCCGTCCAGCAGGGCTTTGTCGGAGGCGGTGTCATAGCCGTTGAGGAAGCCGACCACTGCCCCGAAAGTGACACGGCCGACGAACATCCCCGGGCGCCTCTTGAAGTTGGCCCAGGTGTCCTGGTGCGACCACGTCGGCTTGTCCCGGCCGCGCCACCAGGCGGCGGGCACATGTGACAGGTCGGTGCCGACTCCCCAGAGGGAGTACGAGACCGCCTCCGGCCCCACGCCGAGAGCCGCGAGGAGGCTGCCCACCCGAGCGGCCGGATCGACAGGCCCGCCCTTCCGAGTCCACACATGGGTTCCCGGAGCGTCCCCCTCGTGGTGGGTGACGACGAAGTCCGTCCCGTCCAGCACGAAGAACGCCGCCCGCACACTGCCGTGCCCGTCCCACGAGGTCTCAAGGGTCAGCCCCAGCCGCCGCGCCACCGCCTCCACGTCCACTGAGAGCAGGGCCAGCGAGCTCAACGGCCAGGTTGCGCTCTGGAACATAGACGCCTGCCGCACCGGATTGCGCCCACCTGGCTGGTGCTCCGTCGCGGGCCCCCAGTTGCCGTCTGCATCCGGTATCTCGATCATCTCAGTCACGACGCACAGTCAACCAGTAGACGATCTCGATCCGGCTGGCCACCGACGGATCCGCAGGCATCCCTTCCCAGTTGTTCACGGAACTCCGGTCAGAACCGGTTTCAAAGAGCCTCATCAAGCCGAGCTCGGCGATTGAGAAGTTCACCGACCTCGTGTCTTCGCCCGCAGGCGCGGGGGTCAGCCGAGTCGCTCGGGGCAGCGTTCGAGTTTCCCTGGGCCCTCCCTGAGCGGGCGGGGCAGCTGACAGCCGAGGTAGAGGCGGTTTGCGGGAGTTGATCCTGGAGTTTCATGGCGACTCACGGAGAGGTGTTGTGGCTTCTGGGAGCCGCCTCCTGGAGATGCTCCTCGACCGGGCCCAGGTGCTGGTCTCGGGCCAGGACGATCTCGTCCGCGAGGTTGAGGATGCGGACGGTGTCACAGGGGAACCGGGCGGCGAGGCCGATGGCGAAGTCGTAGGCATGGTGCTGGTAGCGGATCCGCCGGACGGAGAGGATCCGCTGGCCGATGAACTGGGTCATGAGGAAGCCGGGTAGATCTTCCTCGACTGTGGTGTGGCCGTACTCGTCCATGTCGTAAGGGCCGTGGGGCTGGTCGATCTCCAGAGACAGCCCGTCGCCCGGTGTGTGGAACCGGACGGGGCCGAGGCCATCCATATGCAACCACATGTGCAGGAGAGAGGGCTCGGTCTCCCGGTAGTGGTGCCAGGACGTCGTCACCTTCAGGAGGTACCTGCCGATCAGGTCCTCAGCGTTGATCATCCATCGATGCTGTCACGACACTCCACGATTCGACACTGAGTTCTCCCCGCGCCCGCGGGGGTCAGCCGTCGTCGGGGTTGTAGACCAGGGTGTTGGAACCGGCTTCCCCGCACCCGCAGGGGTCAGCCGACGGCGGCCCGGCGCTGGCTGGGGGTGGTGTTGATCTCCCCGCAAGCGGGGAGGGGGCAGCCGCCGGCCGGCGCCGCCATACTGCTCGTGGGCCCGTCTTCGCCGCGCAGGCGGGGTTGATCTTTCGTCCGCCAGCGGACCAAGGAGACCCGGCCCACCTGGAGAAGCCGATAGCCCTGCCCCCGAGCTGGGGCGACTACGAAGTCCACGCGGTGTAGGCGCGAGCCGTCGGGGCCGGCGTCGCACACGACGCCGGCCCCGACGGTGTTCATCACGCTCCCACCCCCGGCCTCATCGGCCGGGCGCCGGAGCGGGCCGGATCAGATGTCGACCCAGAACGCCTCCATCCAGCGGCCTGCTGGATCCAGGCCGGGTTGCCGGGCAGGATCCGGGGCAGCTCCAGGCCCGCCGGGCTCTTCGCCGCCACGGGGACGAGTATCCCGGTTCCACGGGGCCGGTCGCTCAAGCGAGGTCAGCGGATGCCAGGGCCACGGCGAGCGCCAAGTACGGTACGGCTTGCAGGCACTGCTCGGCCATCATGCTCGGATCGGACACGGTGCCGGCGTCGTTCAGCGCCAGCAGAGCGGCACCGATGGCCGCGTCGACCGCCGCGTTCAGGACCTCGGCCGCCATGAACTCCCCGCACGCCGCCAGCTCGCGCACCAGGACAGCGGCCCGCGCCGGGTCGCCGCGCCACAACTCCGCGACCTCGCCACCGGCGCCCGCCAGGTCGATGACGGCGCTCTGGTCCGCGGCCGGCAGGGTGCCCGCACCAGGTCAGCGACTCCCAGGGCGAGATGAGCTGGCTGCGCTCCAGCGGCACCCGGGCGGTCAGTGCGTTGGCCAGTGCGTCGAGCGCCCGCCCGTGCGGGGTGCGCAGGGTGGTTCGGGCCTGGCGCACCACGGCGGCAACCGAGCAGCGGCGCTCCCGGGCGTAGGCGGCCAGGTGGCGGCCTGCCTCGACGCGGCGGCCGGACTGGTACTGGTCGAGCATCATGGTGGGCACGGCGTCGAGGACATCGTCGCCGCCGCGGCCGGTCAGGTGCGGGGCGGACCCCCAGGCCCGGGCCGGTGCGAGCTGGGCGCGCTTGACAGCCAGCAGACCCAGTGTCAGGGACGGGCTGTCGGTGACCGGTAGTGGTCCGGTCCGGCCGTCGAACTGCCGGACGCGCTCGATGTCGCCGTGGACGAGTTGGTGGGTGATGGCCGGGTAGTCGGCGGCGATCCGCCGGGCGTACACGGTGTCATCCTCGTCCTGCATGTGCTGGTCGGTGAAGGTCACGGCGTGCAGGAACGCAGTCGTCAAGCACGGCGACGCCCTCGACATCGACGTCGAGGGCGTCGCCCGGGACAAGGAACAGAAGGGCTTCGTGGTCCAGCCGATCCGCTGGCGGGTGGAGCAGACGTTCGGGATCACGTCCCGGTACCGGCGGCTCCACCGCGACTACGAGGAACTGCCGGACCGGTCACGCTCGATGATCCACTGGGCCATGGTCAACTCGATGACCACCCGGCTGACAACCGGCCCGGACAGAACCGGGCAATACCTCCGCCCGAAACCGCTTGCGGCAGCCTAGACCGGTATCGAACGCCCTCTCACACCATGATGCTGCGCGCCAGTCGCGCGACGCGGCGTTCGCCCCGCTCGGCGTCCGGCTCTACCGCAGGGCGGTCTGACCACCGGGCGCGACGCGTGCCGCTGGTCAGGCCGCCGCCGGCCCGCCGGCCGGGATCCGGTCGCCCGGGTGCTCCCCGACGTTGCACCACCAGATGGCTCCACCGTCGTGCGTGACGGCGTGCAGGCCCACACGGTGGCGCGGACAGAGCGGCCACACCGTGCGGTACCGGTCGGCCAGGTACGACTGGACGGCGTCGGCGACCTCCGCCCACACCCGCGGCCCGTCGAACGACTGGATCGCCATTCCGGCAACCGCCACGTCGCCCGCCGGGAACCCGGGGGACGGGTTGGTGAACTCCGGCAGGATGTCCAGGTCGTGGTGCGTGGACTCCCGCACGTCGGCCACCACCTGGCGGAGCGCCTGCGTGACGGTCCGGCACTTGTGGTCGAAGGCGAGCCACCCGAAGCGTTCCGCGGGCAGCTCGCCGTGCTCGCGGTAGACCCGCCGGATCCAGTCGGTCGACCCGTCCGCCGGCAGGACGGCCGGCGCGCTGTCCATGCGTTCCAGCCACTTCGCGAAGCGGTCCTCGTAACGGGCCTCGAACTCGCGGTCGTTCATCGGGTGGTGTCTCCTGGCGACGAAGAAAGGCCGACCCGGCCGGAGGAACCGGCCGGGTCGGTGCGGTGCGGAACGGGTCGTGCGGTGGGACGTGTCCTGAAGACTCCCAGGCCTTATCCCGAGTAGCGACCACCGCCGCCGAAGTTCTGGAACCGCTGCCAGTAGAACTGGGCGACGCCGATCGCGGCCCGGCCGGTGGCGTTGAACTGGACGGAGTCGCCCGGGTCGAGCCAGCAGGTGTAGAACCCGTAGCAGCTGTGCTTCCCGCGGGCGCCGTTTCCGTACCAGTACCCGTGGAAGTTGTACCAGCCGAGCTCGCCGTGGCTGTAGCTGCCGGCGGTCACCTGGCTGCCGTTGACGGAGAGCTGGTAGCGCCAACCCGCGTAGATGTAGGCGCCGGCCCAGCCCTGGCGGAACCACATGTCCCACTGGAGCGAGCACTTGCGGGTCGACTTGTCGCAGATGCGCCGGATGCGGACGCAGTTGTAGTAGTTGCAGTCGGTCTGGACGCGCTCCATGAGCGCATTGCCGTCCAGGTCGTACTTGTTCAGCGGATCGGCACAGGTGTACTCGTACCGGTTGCAGCTGCCGTTGGCCACCGGGTCGATGGACAGGAAGCGGCCGGAGGTCGGGTTGTACAGCCGGACGCCCATCAGCGTGACCGAGCCCACGGTCTCCGCGGACCGCTCCTGTGCCCCCAGCCAGCCGTAGCGGGCGGCCGCCTGGCCGGCCCGGGCGTTGCCGTACTCGTCGCTGTCGAGCGCGACCGGGGCCTGGGAGGTGTCCAGCGGGAGCTGGAGGACGATGTCGCCGTGCAGGTTGGCGAGCTGGAGGACGGTGCCCCCGGTCTTGGTGGTGGTGGCGCCGAGGCCGCCGACCAGGCCGCCGACGTTGCGGGTGAGGTTGCCCGCGCCGTCCTCGGCGATCCAGCTGGGGCTGTCGCTGTCGCTGGAGTAGTGGTTGGTCTTGGTGCCGCTCTGGGTCCAGGTGCCGGCGTTGTTGGTCTCGGTGGTCCAGCCGCGGAAGCGCTGGGCGGGGTCGAGGGTCCAGGTCTGGCGGTTGGCACCGGTGGTCTGCTGCTGGACCAGGTCGCTGTTGTAGTAGGCGACGGTGGATCCGGGCAGGGCGGTGGTGCGGCCGAACGCGTCGTAGGTGTAACCGGGGTTCACCAGGCGGTCGGCGGTGTCGTAGGTGTTGGTCTGGGTGGTCGCTCCGGTGGTGGTGCAGTCCGTGCCGCGGGCCGCGACGGCCGTGGCGAGCGAGGTGCGGTTGGTGTTGTTGTCGAAGCCGTAGCTGCGGGTGGTGCAGACGGCGTCGGGGGAGGTGTCCTGGACGGTCGTCAGACGCCCGGCCTTGTCGTACGTGTAGGTCTGGGCCGCGGTGACGCCGGGGGTGCCGGCGTGGGTGGCCCGCTGGCCCTGGACGGTCTCGGTGATGCCGTCGGAGAGCACGACCGTGCCGTCGCTGTCGCGGGTGTAGACGCGGCCGGTGGCGGTGCCGGTCGGGGCGTGGCGCTCGGTCATGGTGTACCCGCCGGGCAGGCCCTGGGTCACCACGGAGCCGTCGGCGTCGTAGCGGGCGGTGAAGGTGCCGGCGATCGAGTCGATGGCCGAGGTGGCCAGGCCGCGCGGGTCGACGGCGGTGTCGTAGGTGTAGGTGGTGGTGGACGGGACGCTGTCGGTGACCGTGACGGGTCGGTCCAGCGCGTCGTACTGGGTCGTGGTGGTCGAACCGTCGGCGTCGGTGTAGGAGGTCAGGCGGCCGATCGCGTCGTACGCCTTGGTGATGGTCCCGCCGGTGCCGGACGTCTGCTTGGTGACCGCGCCGGTGGTCGGGTCGTAGGTGGTGGTGATCGGCGGAACCGCCGTACCGGTGCCGCCGGTGATGGTGGCGGTCACCGGGCGGCCGGCGGCGTCGGGCGTGATCGTGGTGGTGCGGGTGACGCCGTTGGCGGTCTCGTCGGTCTGGGTGATCTGCCCGAACAGGCCGTACTGGACGGTCTTGGAGGGCAGCTGGGTCGGGTTGGAGCCGCCGCCGGTGATGTCACCGGCCGGGCCGGTCCGGCAGACCAGGTCCGCCCACTCGGGGCGGCCGGCGCAGGTGCCGGTGCCGGTCGCGGACCAGTAGGTGGTGCGGGTGGTGCCCGCGTCCGACCCGTTCGACAGGGGAAGCGACTTGGAGATCTCCCGGCCCTGGCTGTCGTAGCCGGTGACGGTGGTGAGGTTCAGGCCGCCGACATCCTGAATGCGCTGGGTGGCGACGTCGAGGACCCAGTCGTAGACCCGCTTCTCGCTGCGGGTCTCGACGAACACGTCCGGCCAGGCCCGCAGCGCGCCACCCGTGACGGTGGACGTGACCAGGTCCTTGACCTTGGCGGTGCCGTCGGTCGGGCGGCCCTCGTCGTAGAGCTTCACGACGCGGGTGCGGGAGACCGCCTGGGTGCCGGCCTTGGCGACCGTCGCGCCGCCGGACACCACGTCGGCGCCGAGGGTGACGCGGTGCAGCGGGCCGTAGCTCTCCGTCTCACGCAGCCCGTCGACGCTGATCACGCTGGTGCTGGAGAGCAGCTGGGCGCGCTCGCTGCTGGGCAGGGTGTTGATGCCGAGGTCGGCCAGCTGGGCCTTGGCGGCGTCGGTGGTACCGAGGGCGAGTTCGCGGTTGGCGGCGGAGAGCGTGCGGACGCTGTTGCCCGACTTGTCGTACTCGGTGGTGGTGATCCGGTGTCCGGGGGTGGCCGTGTTGACCTGGCGGCCGGAGGCGTTCAGGTAGTTGACGGTGGCCCGGGTGTAGTCGCCCGTGTTCAGGTCGGTGCCGCTGTTGGAGGCGGGAACCTGGTCGGCGGGGAACACGGCGGTGGCGTCGGTCGGCAGGTCGGTCTGGCCCCAGGTCAGGCCGGCGGTGACCGACAGGTCCTCGGGGGCCTTGCCGCCGCTGGTCGGGACGCCGTAGACGATGGTGGTGTTGGCCGTGCCGTCGACGGTATTGGTGCCCGGGGTAAGGGTGTTGGTCCACACCTTGGTGAGCATGCCGTCGCTGGCGGACGGGTTGGCCGCGATGTTGCCGTAGGCCATGTGGTAGCCGCCGTTGATGCCGGGCGGCAGGATGGCGGACAACGCACCGTTGGAGGTGGCGGCGGCGACGTACGAGTACTGAGTCTTGGTTCCGGCGCCGAGGCGCGGGTCCCAGGTCTGGCGCAGCGAGCCGCCCAGGTCGTAGCGGTAGGTGGCGACGTCGGTGGCGGTGGCGTTGGCCGCGCCGGGGGCGGTGGCCCACAGCTTGATGGTCGACACCTGGCCGGCGAAGTCACCGAAGTCGGTGCCGTTGGTGTAGCCGGTGGCCGTGGTGGCGGTGGCGTAGACGAACTGCAGGACGCGGCAGCCCTTGGTGGCCGGGTTGGCCGCACAGGCGGCGGCGGTGACGGCGGAGGTCGGCGCGATCATGTACTTCGGCCGGGCCAGCGTCTTGCCGTTCACCACGGTCTTCTCGGAGATGACCGAGGAGGTCGAGTTGTCGAGGCCGTCGTGCAGGCTGGACGTCACCGTCCAGGTCGCGGCGGCCGGGTCGACCTTGGCGAAGGTCGTGGTCGAGCCGTCGGTGTCGGACAGGGTGAAGTCGCCCGAGGCGAAGGAGCCGCGCAGGGTCAGCTCCTCGCTGCCGGGCTCCGGGACCCAGCCGCTGCCGGCCGCGTTGGCCGTGAAAGCGACGGTGTCGCCCTCGGTGAGGACCACGTCCAGCGAGGTGTTCGAGGTCTTGCGGATCTCGGTGTAGGCGGACTGGGAGATCTCCGCGCCCACGCCGGAGGTCCAGTTCGGCCCGAAGATCGCGGCCTGGCCGTCCTGATTCGCCGCGGCCTTCGGGTCGCGCGAGGAGTGCGTGCGGCCGACCGACAGGTTGAAGAACGAGGCGTCGGTGGCGGAGACGCTGTAGTCACCGGTCAGCAGGTTGAGCGTGCCCGGCCCGACCTGCGTGGAGGCGGCGCCGGACGCCTTACGGTCGACGACCACCTTGACGCCCTCGGAGGAGACGGCGGCGCCGTTCGGGCCCGTGAAGTCGGCGCGGAGCTGCGCCGCGCCGTCGGGGATGACGGTGCTGGTGGCGTTCCAGGTGAGCGACGGGCTCTTTCCGGCGTTCAGTGCGACGGGCCAGTTCACCGTGTTGCCGCCGTTGGTGACGTCGGTGGCCGGGACGGTGGTCCACGGGTCGGCGTCGGAGCGGCGCCAGGAGAAGCTGACGGCGTTGTACTTCGCGGCGTCGGCCTCGGCGATCAGCGGGAGGCGCGCTGCGGTGCGGGTGCCGTCGTTGGGCGAGATCACGCCGCCTGCGCCGACTTGGAAGGTGTACGACAGCGCCTCGGACTTGTTCTCGGCCCGGCTGGTGGCCCGCACCTGGAGGGTCTGGGTGCCAGCCCTGTCCGGGGTGACCGTCAGGTTGACCGGGGCGGCGGAACCGTTGGTCGGCACCTTCGTCCAGTTGGTGCCGTCGAGCGTCCACTCCAGGGCGCTCTGACCGCTGGACGACGGGGTCACGGTGAACACGCCGGCCTGGCCGGCGCCCTTGACCCACTGCCCCGACGGGTAGTCCGTCGAGGTGATCGCGGTCGGCGCGGACGGCTTGGAGGTGTCGACCGTGAAGTACGCCCACGGCGACCAACCGAGGTTGTAGTGCATGCCGTCGTACGGCGAGGTCCGGAACCGGTACGTCTTGCCGTTGGCCAGCAGGCCGGCCGGGACGGTCACCGAGGAGGGCTGGCCCGAGGCGGCGTACGGCGAGACCAGGACGTTGCCGACCTGCGCGTTGGTGTCGTTGTCGAAGATCTGGAAGGTGCCGTCGACCTTGTCGTTGTTCGGGTCGACGAAGGTGTCCCGCAACGTCGGCGTGGTCGAGTTGACCCACCAGGTGCCGTTCGCGTCCTTGTAGAACGGCGAGCCGGCCTGCTGGTCGGTGCCGGTGCGCGGGCGGTAGTTGTAGGTGACCGTCAGCTTCGGCACGTTCGAGCCGGCCTCGGAGGAGTTGACCTCCTTCCAGTACTTCGTGTTGGTCTCGTCCGGTGCCCGCAGGCCCATGCCGGACGTCGACTTCTTCGCTGACGTCCAGGTTTGCACCAGATTGGTGACGTCGGCGTTGATCCAGCCGTCGTTCTGGCAGCCGGTGCGGCCCGCGGTCTCGTTCGACGAGGCGAGCTTGGAGTTCCAGGCCGGCTGCGCCGTCCAGCGGGACGCGCTGGACGCGAGCCCGGTGTCGTAGACGTCCCAGGCATAGGCGGCGCAGTCGCTGTTGCCGGAGTGGAAGTTCCACAGCGACAGCGTCGCGTTCATCACCAGCGCGTCGGCGATCGGCCCGGTGTTCCAGTTGATGAAGGCGCGGGCCTCGCGGGAGGAGCCGTCGGCGTTCTTGGTGCCCGGGTTGCCCCAGTACAGCTCGGTGTCCGCCGACCAGTCGACGGTCTCGCCCTTCTGCACCCGCGTGTCGAAGACGTTGCCCAGCGCGATCGTCGACGGGTCGACGGTCACCGGGTACTGCGTCCTCTCATCGGCGAGGAACGCCGCATCCGGCGTGAACACCAGGTCGATGTCCTCGCCGCGCTGAACGACCTTCAGGTCGACGTTCGCGCGGTTCGGGTGCTCGTGCGATCCGGCGATCGAGGTGGCGTCCCACATCACTGGCGCGGGAAGCACGGCCCGCTTCTCACCGGTCTTCCGGTCGGTGAACAGCACACTGCCGTCCCCCTGCGCCTCCGCCTTCAGGCCCTTGGCCTTCAACGGCATCGTGTACGAATAACCGGCCGTCGCGGGGCGCTGCTTGAGCACCGTGAACTGTTCGAAACCGGTCCGGGTGGCCTCCACCACCAGGTCCGCCGCGCCGTCCGCGATCGCGTCCCTGTACGTCGCCTTCGTGCCGTCGAGCTCCGGCTTGGGCAGACCGCCCTTCCACTGGAGCTCGACCTGCTGCTCGCCCTCGCCGAGCGTCACCAAGGTGCGGTCCTCGTCCTTGCCCGCCTGCGAATCCGCGAACGACTTCGCCCACGAACCGCCCGGCGCGGCCAGCTTCAGCCCGCCCGGGTGCGCCTTCGGCGCCACCGAACCGTCCGTCTGCGGCTGGAGCGTCAGATCGACGTCCGTCCACTCCCCACCGCGCCGGAAACGCACCGGACCGGCGAACAGCTCGGTGGTCAGCGAACCGTCCTTGTTGACCCACGTCGTCGACGTCTCGGTGCGCTCGGACAGCGCCTCCACGCGCTGCCCGGACAGCCGCGCCGCGACCCGCGCCGACGGCACATCGGCCGCCGTGGTGGCCCACTGCGCACTTTGACCGCCCTGCGGTCCACCGGACGTGCCCGGACTGGGCGCGGCCAGCGCGGTCTCCGTCCCGGCCAGCACCGACACCGACACGGCCATCGCCACGGCGACGCCCATCCCCCGGACACCCGGCGGCATCGACCGCCCGCGGCGCCCTGACATGCGATCGCGCACATCATCTCCCTTGTCATGATCCCGCCCGTGCGATGGGACCGCACGGATCGTATGCGGGGGAGAAATAGGTAATATGACGCTCTGTCAGGACAAGGACGCTCAAGAAGTTCCCAGAAACCTCGAAGCTGTTATTCAAGTGGAATGTGGGGCACCCGTGGCGATAGTGCGGGTTTACCGTGGCGTATCGGTGGGAAGCGGTGCGCGCCCGGCCTCAGGACGGGGTGTCCCCCACTCCGGTTGCGCCCACACGGTGCGGCCGCCGCCGCGCCAGGCGGCCAGCTCGGTGTCGCCCAGGTGTTCTGACTCGTGAGGTTGGGGACGCGGCTGGCGGGTGGCTTGCCTGCGAGTGCGGTGTGTCCGCGGTGGTGATTGTAGGTGTGGAGCCAGTCGGGGTAGGCGTCGCGTCGTTCCTGTTCGGTGCGGTAGGGCCGGGCGTAGGCCCACTCGTCGAGCAGGGTGCGGTTGAAGCGTTCGACCTTGCCATTGGTCTGCGGCCGGTAGGGCCGGGTTCGCTTGTGCGCGATGCCCTCGGTTGCGAGGGCATCGCGCCAGACCCGCGAGCGATAGCAGGAGCCGTTGTCGGTCGGCACGCACTGGGCGGTGATCCCGGCCCGGGCGAAGAACTCGTTCGCCCGGGCCCAGAAGGCGGTGGCGGTCTCCTTGCGCTCGTCGGCAAGGATCTCGCTGTAGGCCAGGCGGGAGTGGTCGTCCACGGCGTTGTGCAGGTAGCTGTAGCCGGCCCCGGAGCGGTTCTTGCGGCCGGCCTGGCGGCCGAGGACCTGGTGGCCTCCGCCGTCGGGGATGTTGCCGACCTTCTTGATGTCGACGTGGACCAACTCGCCCGGGGCGGAACGCTCGTAGCGTCGTATGCAGCGGCCGGTGGCGCGGTCGAGATGGGCCAGTCGGGCGAGTCGGTGGCGGGTCAGGACGCGGTGGACGGTGGCTGGGTTGAGCCGCAGGAGGTAGGCGATGCGGGCCGGGCCCCAGCGGCGGAGCACGCGGACCTTGATGATCCGACGCTCGGTGCGGGTCGGGGTCCGCCGGGGGCTGCGGTGGGGTCAGGAGGAGCGGTCGCTCATACCGGCCTCGCCGAGGGCGCGGTAGCGGTCGGCCCAGCGCTTGGCCGTGGTCGGTGAGACCCGGAAGCGTTCGGCGGCCCGCCGCAGCGGCCAGCCTTCCTCGACCACGCAGCGGGCCAGGCGCAGGCGTCCGGTCTCGGTCAGCGGTGCGTTACGGTGTGGCATGAGGGCCTTTCTGGCTGTAGGTGCAGATGTCGCAATCCACACCTGGCCAGAAGGCCCTCACTCATCTCAAGATCACTACGCCGTGAACCCTGTCACCAACCTCCGTGGTCAGTACACCTAGGGCTTCACATCAAGACGCACAAGGGCACCGATTTCCACGAGCTGGTCCGGCAGCGCCAAGTCCGATATGCCCATGACCGTGCTGGTCGGCCGGTGCTCCCCGAAGTAGTCGGCGTGGAGGCGTGCTGCCGCTTCGAAGTTCTCCCGCAGATTCCTCACTAGTACCGTGGTTTCCACGATCTGGCTCCGTTCAGCCCCGAACTGCCTCAGTACCAGGTCAAGGTTCTCCAGCGTGGTGCGAACCTGCAGTTCAAAGTCGCCGGCACCCACGAAGTCTCCATGCCGGTCATGGGACAACTGACCTGACACGTATACGGTTTCACCCACCTGAACGGCCTGGCTGTAACCGTACAGCGATTCCCACGGCATGCCGAACCCGAATTCCTTCACCTGAGAACTCACAAACCACTCCTTCAATACAGCAAACGGTACTGCCGGTTGCAGACCGGAACCTTTCGGGTAGAAGTTACAGGTCCTCCGAAATTTTAATCTACCGACCGCGAACTCGAATTATTCTCTGCGCGCACCGACGGGGCTATGAACGCGGCCAAGCCCTCGTCGGCGCACACCCGCAGCCGCCTCAAGAACATCGGCGAGTCGGCGCAGGGCGCGGCCGCGTAGCCGCCTCGGTGGGGGCGGCGGTGACTGGCCTGTGGTTCGTGGCCGAGGAGTGGCCGACCTGAGGCTGAGCCGCCTGCCGCCCGCTCAGCCGTCGGGCGGTCTACCGTCCGGCGCGGCGCCGGGCGCCGCTGCGTCTACAGTTGGATCCCGAGGTGGACCCACTGTCCGAAGACCTCGGTGAGCGCCGTCTCGGTGCCGGCCTGCCGGCGGTTCAGGACAAGGTCGGTGGCCGCGGCCCGTACCGCCGTGCTGTCGAGGGCCAGGACCGCCACCACCGGCTTCAGATCCGCCGCCATCTCGGCCGGTGTCCGGCCCCCTCGGGTAGTCCAGGCCCTCCCCCAGGAGCATCAGCGTCGACCGCAGCCGGGACGACTCCGTCCCGTCCCCGGCCGCGGCGCGCAGCGCCTCGAGGACGTCCAGCAGGGCCCGCAGGACCCAGGCGGGGAGGGCGTAGAGGACGACGGGGGCGCGGTGTCCTGTACGGCGGCGGTGAGGTCGGCGGCGATCTCGCCGATGACCTCGCCCGCCGTCTCCAGGATCCGGGGCAGCTCCAGGCCCGCCGGGCTCTTCGCCGCCACAGGAGCGAGTATCCCGGTTCCACGGTCACCGGCAGGCGGTTCCGGCGAAAGCCCCGTCCTGTCGCGAGCGCTGCGGTATCCGGCGGGGCCGGGGTGCGTTCAGCGCCGCCGGTAGGTCGCGGCGGCCAACGGCGCGGCGGTCCGCCGACGCGGTCGTCCTACGCTCCTGAAACGCCGTCGACTCCGGTGCGCCAGGGGTCGAGGATGCGGGCCGGCGCTCTGGGGAACCGAGACATGACCTGATGGCTGTCTCGGTCAGAGCCACCGACCGCCGCACACGGTTAGAGGGTTTCCTTCGGATCATCCGATCGATTGGCTGCTGTCTCGCTTGCCACGGCCCCGGCTCTGTTCCCTGCCGAGGCTCAGTCGGTCTCGATGCCGCGCGCGGCAAAGATCTCCGCCGCGTCCGGCACTGCGAGGACACCGTCCTCGACAAAGGTGACCTCCCGCAGGTTGGGCAGCAGGGCGAGATCGTCGAGCGAGCGGACATCGAACAGGTCGTCCTCGCCGTCCCAGGCAGGGGCACAGTGACGAAAGACGTCCGCCCCCGCGTCAAAGCACAACTCCTCAACGCGGGCGAGCAGTTCGGCCGGGATCTCCAGGGACTCGAAATGGGCCCGGGACTCCGCCAGCACCTCCGTGTGCAGGCCGTTTTCCAGGACGTAGGACGCGGGGTCGCCGACCCCCCGCTCGGCCAGCCGCACGGACACGTCGTAAACCGGGAGGAGCGGCTCGGGGCCGTACATGAGTTCCTCGATAACGAGCAGCTTGAGGTTGAAGTCGCTGAACTGGTTCATAGGGAATGGGTATCACGGAGGTACGACACGGGCCCCTGCCCGGCCCCGCAACCGGGTGGAGGGGACGGCGGCCCGTGCGGTTCGCTGCTGGCGGGCAGCGGCGGACGGGAGATGTCGATCTGAGACGGCTGCTCCGTTCCGGCGGCTCAAACTGGCTATCGCCACCTGGGCGCTCCTCGATCCATCCCGGCAGCGGGGCCACCGGGCCGTCCCGTTCGACAACGTACGAATGCCACTGACGTCCGAAGCCCGGGTCGGCGGGGTAGCCGCCGTTGCCCCCGCCCGGGCCTCGGACGTCGGTGCCCGGCCCGAGCCCGGTCCGGCCGCCGGAGACCGACGCGAAGGCGCAGCCGGGCGGGACGCGGAGGTACAGGTGCGCTCCGCCCGAGGGGCTGGTGACGGTCAGGGTGTCGGGCCGGGTTTCGCCGTCGTCTGGGCCGGCCGGGGCTGCAAGGACGTCCCGGCCGGCCCAGACGACGTCCAGGTCCAGGTCGGGCACCGAGCCGGCCCGGCAGCCGACGCCGATAGCGATGGATGGCAACGAGATCTAACCAACCCTGTCGTACTGCTGGATGTCGTCGAGGACAGTGATCGTCACCATGACGTTCAGCGGGCTTCCCCAGTCGACGTGAAGCAGGAACTCCACGCCGCCGGCTTCGGAACCGTTGCCATGAGCGCCAACGTTCGACACCCAGATGGGCGCTGCCCCGAGGCTCGGTCGAATATCCTCCAGGCCGCCGAACCCGCCGGGCCAGAAGAACTCTGCCGCAGTGATGATCACAGCGGACTTTTGACTGATGAAGGGCCAGTTGTGATTCCTCCTAACAGTACCTTCAACGCCGCTATAGAAGATGCGGAGTGAATGAGCCATTGCGCACTCCTGATGTTAGTCCCGAAAGCCAATTCTGGACATTCGGGCGGAGGTGGACCTGACGTAGGCGAGCGCGCCCGCGCGGGGCGATCACCGCCGGTCTAAAGCCTTGTTCGTGTCGCGGAGTCGGGCGAGAAATCGTCGGCGACACGCAGGGCAGCGATGCTCTCTGTGGTGCCAGCCGTGCTGAATGCAAAACTCGGGATTGCTCGCGTTCCTGGCAAATGGGTAGCCGTCGTTGGCGAGCCCCTGAAGGAAGTCATCAATGGTGATGTTCATCATCTGCCTCGCTATAGATCAGAATGACCGGGCAGAGGGGGCCGTCGGCGTGTAGGCGCATCGAGGCCGCGCCCGCGTGGGGATCCGGCAGGGATGGAAATGAACCGAACCGGGCTGGTGACTACTGAACGGTAGCCAGTACAGGTGGTGCAAGAAGTCGACAAGCGTTGCGCTTCATGAGCTGCTCTCTGGTGCGGTGAACCTCGTGAAGAACTCCGAGGCTCCGCATCTGGAACTCTTCGACCGTTCAGCGTGCGCCGGTGGGGGCCTGGGGTACATCGGGTGCACACCTCAGGGTCCAGCCCGTCACGCCACTTCCCGCTCCATCCCGTCCGAGCACACCCCAGGCATGTCGGCCCCATGCGCCCGCAGGGCCTGCCCTGGCCGGTTCTGGATCCCTTGTGCCTCCGCGGGCGAAGGACTGATCTGGACATGATTGACTCCCATGTCGCTGTGGGCGGTTAGCGGTACCGGCGTCCTACGCGGCGGGATCCTTTGCGGATCGCCCTACGCCTCTGCCGGATCACGCTGTCGAACCTATCCGGGCGCGTGTGCACGCTGCGTCGGGTGAATGGCTCAAGACGCCCGGCGCGGCGGCATGGGTCGAACGGCCCACGGGCGACCGCCGGACCTGCCGGGTTCCGGGGCTCTCCACTAGATTGAGACAAGGAGCTCTGCATGGGGACTCGCGCCGGTATCTCGCGCACAGGGAGCGGCCATGAGTGTGGTGTCCCAAGATCTCGAACAGGGGCGCACCGCGTATGAGCGGCACTTCTGGGAGGAGGCGTTCACGCTGCTCAGCAGCGTTGACACGGCCTCGCCGCTCGGCGCGGAGGACTTGGACCTGCTCGCAAAGTGCGCGTATTTCACCGGTCGGGGCGAGGTGTGTGTGGAGGTCGGCCACCGTTCCTACACGGAGCGCCTGCGCGCCGGCGCTCCGCGCGGCGCGGCGATGTGCGCTTGCCAACTGAGCGTCGTTTTCATGCTCAGAGGCGAGGTGGCACTTGGTGGCGGTTGGTTGGCCCGCGCGCAGCGGTTGCTGGCGGAGGAGCCGGAGTGCGCTGAGCAGGGCTATGCCCTCGCGGTAGAGGCGGAGGCGCTCTACTGGGGTGGTGATCTGGAGGGGTCGCTTCTTCGGGCGTCCCGGGCGGCGGAGATCGGCAGCCGGTTCTCGGATATCGACTTGGCGACCTTGGGTCTGCACCAGGTGGGCCGCGCGCGGTGCCGGCTCGGCGGGGTGGCCGAGGGGATGAGGCTGCTGGACGAGGCCATGATCGCCGTGCTCGCCGGGGACCTCGACGCCTACTACGTGTGCTGGGTCTACTGCAGCTCGATTTCCCTGTGCCGGCTCGTGTCGGAGTTCCGCCGTGCTACGGAGTGGACCGCGGCCTATGGGCAATGGGTGGGCGCCCGCGAGGATGCCCTGATGTTCTCCGGCACGTGCCGCCTGCACCGGGCCGAGATCATGCAGCTCCGGGGAGCGTGGACGGAGGCGGAGCGCGAGGCGCGGCTGGCCTCCGAACAGCTGGATGGTTTGGACGCCATCGATGCTGCTGAGGCACTGTACGACGTCGGCGAGATCCGCCGACTGGTCGGAGATCTCCACGCGGCCGAGGAGGCCTACGTCCAGGCCAGCCGGCTGGGGCGGGAACCGCAAGCGGGTATGGCGCTCCTGCGGATGGCCCAAGGCCGGGTGGACGAGGCCGGGGCGGCGATCCGCCGGGCCCTGGCCGAACCCCACCGCGACCGTGCGGCCCGGGCGGCACTCCTTCCCGCCCAGGTCGAGATCGCTGTAACGGCCGACCGGATTGAGGAGGCACGCGCCGCGGTCGACGAGCTTCAGACCATCGCATCCGACTACAGCCCGGCCCTACGGGCGGCAGCGGAGTACTCGCAGGGGCTGGTGCAGTTGGCCGAGACGAACGCGAACGGTGCGCTTGCCTCCCTGCGCCGGGCGTGGCAGCTGTGGCAGGAGCTGGACGTGCCGTACGAGGCGGCGCGCACACGCCTGCGGATCGGTTTGGCGTGCCGTGCCCTCGGCGACGAGGACACCGCGCGCCTGGAGATCGACGCCGCGCGCTACACCTTCGCCCGGATCGGCGCCACGCCCGACCGCCGGCACGCCGAGCGGCTGCTCGGCAGAGCCAAGCGCACGGAGCTCCCCGGCGGGCTGACATGCCGGGAAGCCGAAGTGCTGCGGCTGGTGGCCGCGGGCAAGAGCAATCGGCAGATCGCGGCGGACCTGTTCCTGAGTGACAAAACCGTGGGCCGCCACCTGAACAACATCTTCCTCAAGATCTCCGTAACCTCCCGTGCCGCGGCAACGGCCTACGCATACGAGCACCAGCTCGTCTGACCCTGCGCCGCAACCACGCAACTTGTGGAAGACGGAGCCCGCCGCGCCCTCCGCGACGGCCGTCTGACCGCCGGCCTGCGGAATCAGTTCTGTAGGCGGTCGGGGTGGCGGAGTGGAGGCGGAGTGGAGGCGGAGTGGAGGCGGAAGCGCCGTGCGGGCCCTTGTCCCGGCTCGGCGAGGCCTTCGCCAGTTCACCTGGCAGATGGTCGGCAACCTGTTCGCAGGCCCCCTGCCCGAGCTCTCCTCAGGTCCGCTGCTGCCGTGGTGATCAGTTCAGGTCGAAGTCGTTGGGGTAGAAGTCGAAGTCGCCGGCGGTGAACCCGCCGTAGCCGGCGCCGCCGTTGAAGTAGTCCGCTAGCCAGTGTTCAGGTTCTCAGGTCCGCTGTGGCGTCGAGTGGGTGGGATGCGAGGCTGCCACGCGTCCGACACGTCGTCCCGGAGATGGCCGATCAGGCTGCCGCCCCACATCATCTTCCGAAGCAGTCGTACACGGGGCTGAAGAGGTTCGGGAGCAACCTGGTCAACGGAGTGCGTGCGATGCTCCTGGGCATCGCCCGGAAGATCATCGGAGAGGGCACCCGGCAGCGGATCAAGTGACCGGACGCACGGTGGTCAGCGCGCTGCTCCCCCGATGGCAGGAGCAGCCGCGGCAGCGGGGCCGCGCTGGCCGACGCGTGCGGGCGGCGGCGGGGCGGCAGTCGCGAGCCCGCGCCGTGCCCCCTACCGCCGCCACGGAGGCGGCCGGCGCGTCCGCGGGCCAGGGTGGCTCGCGGACGCCGGGTGTTTGCTGGTGCTACTTCTCGGCGAAGATGAGGTCCTCGATCGGGCGGGTCATGCGGAGGGTGCCGTCGGTCACTTGGACCACGTGCTGGAGGCCGAAGATCCTCTTGTTGCGGTCCTCGGGGAGGGTGTACTCGTCGGCTTTGCCCGCCAGGAAGGCGGGTACGCCGCCCAGGTCCGGGCCGAAGACACGGACGTAGTCGACGAGGTGGCGGAAGAGCTTGGGCAGCATGACCAGGTCGTCGGTGAGCGATTCGAGGTTCTCGATCTTCTCGCCGCTGGTGGTCTTGTCGTTCAGCCAGACGCTGTCGGGGGCCTTGTCCTTCCGGGCCTGCTGCGCGGTGGCGGTCATGTCCATCCGCAGGTCGGCGGGGAGGTTCTTGTAGAAGGTCGGGTAGACCAGCCCGAGGGAGAGCAGGTGGTGGTTGGCGGTGGCGCGCAGCATGTCGACCGTGACGTTGAGGTGGGTGCCGCTGCGCGCGGGATCCGGGTCGGTGCCGATCTTGGGCGCGTCGCCCCGGCCGACCAGTGCGATGCAGCGGTTGTAGACGTCGGCGCCGCTGGTGAGGATGTAGCCCGGCACGGCCCCGGGCTTCGAGGAGCCGACTCGTTCCTCCTCCTTCTTGTCGTCGCGCACGACCTCGGTGAAGCCCAGCCACGTCAGCAGTTCGTTCCGGGCGGCGTGCGCACCGAGCCCGAGCGGCTGGTGCACGAAGTCGCCGACGCCCGGGTAGTGGGTTTCGAGGGCGTCGATCCCGTCCAGCCGGATCGAGACCCCTCCGTGCTCGTTCCGCTTGACCTTGTGCATGCCGGGGACGTCGCACCAGAACGCCGCGTCGTCCGGGTAGAAGCGGACGGTGTCGCCGTCAGGGGAGTCACCGGTGATCCGGTAGGTGCCGGTGATGAGCAGCATGGACATGTGTACCTCCCGGTCACAGGGTGTTGGCGAGGGCGTCCGCGGTGCGGAGGGTCAGGGCGGCGAGGGTGAGGGTGGGGTTGGCGGTCCCGGCCGTCGGGAAGACGGAGGAGCCGACGACCCAGACGCCCGGGTGGTCGTGGGACCGGCCGTTGGCGTCCACCACCGAGGTGCTCTTGTCGGTGCCCATGCGCATGGTGCCCATGAGGTGGCCGGCGCCGAGGAAGCGCAGGTCGGCCTGCAGGGGCTCGACCGCGGTGGCACGGGCGGTGTCCTGCAGGTGCTGCCACATCCGACGGGCGACGCTGTGGCCATAGGCGAGGGCCCGCTTGGAGTACTCGTCGATCCGGTAGGTGATCCTGGGGCGGGGGACGTCCAGCGCGTCGCGCTCGTCGGAGAGGGTGACGCGGTTGTCCGGGTCCGGCAGCTGCTCGGTGGAGTAGCTGAACCGCAACTGGTGGGTGATGCGGTCCTGGACGGCCTGCTGAAGGGGCTGGCCGATCTTCTTGATCTTCTTGTTGTCGGAGTCCCACAGCGCGTGGTCGAGGGCGAGGCCCACCGGCTCGCTGCGGCCCCAGCCGTCGTTGCCGATGGTCATCCGGAAGGCGCCGTTGTTGCCGCGGAACTTGCCGTCGCGGAAGGTGTCGATGCCGAGGGCGGACTGCGGGCCGCGGAAGGGGTAGAGGGGCTGGCCGAACAGACCGACGACTTCATTGGCCAGGTGGTCCATCAGATTGCGGCCGACCTGGTCGCTCGTGTTGTCGAGGTTGGACAGCAGCCACAGCTTCGGCGTCTCGATGCCGTTGACGGCCAGCACGACGTGCTGGCCGTCAACCTGCTGCTCGGCCTTGTCGGCGGTGCTCCAGTCCTTGAAGACCACTGTCGGTGCGAGGTCGCCGGGCCGCTTGGCGAGCCGGGTGACGACGCAGGCGGTGCGGATCTCGACCCCGAGGCCGAGGGCCTTGGCGATGTGGACCCCGCCGTCGTACTTGGCCCCGGAGGGGCAGATGGGCAGGCAACTGCTGTTGCCCTGGCAGGCCGGACGGCCGTCGTAGTCCTGGGAGAGCCGGGCCTGCGGGGTGGTGAGCACGGTGACCGGGACGTCGTCGATCGGCCTGATGGTCGACAGGGCGGCACGGACCAGCTCGTCGCCGTAGCTGGGCGCCATGCCGGGCATCGGGTAGGGGGCGCTGCGCGGGGTGAGGTCCGTCCACTCGGCATCGTTCCCGGAGACCCCGAGCTCCCGCTCGGCCTGGATGTAGTACGGCTCGATGTCCTCGTAGGTGATCGGCCAGTCGACGCCGACCTTGTACAGGGTATTGAGTTTGAAGTCGTTCTGCAGGAAGCGGGGCGTGTTGCCGCGCCAGGCCCAGGTGCTGCCGCCGAGCATCCGCTGGAAGCCGCTCTCGTACAGGTCCGGGCCGGTCTCGACGTAGTAGCGGTTCATCGCCACCGGGTCCGGGGCGCCGTCACAGGAGGGGGCGTAGGCGAGCCGGTTGTTGTCGAGCTTGGCGTAGGGGGAAGGGACGTTCTTGTTCCCGGCGGTCCGGTAGGCGTCGACGAAGGCGTCCCGGTCGGGCCCGGCCACGCCGTTCTTCCCGGCGTCGATGATCAGGATCCGGGTGTTCGGCTTAGTGGTCTTGATCCGGCAGGCGGCGAGGGCTCCGGCCACTCCGCCGCCGACGATCACGACGTCGTACTGGGGGTTCATGACGGACGGTCTCCTCGCCTCACGGTTGCTTGGTCCAATAGCCGTAGCCGTCCGGGCTGGGCGGCTGGGGCGTGGTGCCCGGCGCCTTGGCCTTGATCACCCGCCAGAGCAAGCCGTCCTGGTACTGCGCGGCCGTGGTGGGGGCGTCGGGCTTGCCGTCCGGCCGGCTGAACTGGGCGAGGTACCAGACGGTGACGGTCTCCCGGGTGATCCGGGCGAGGGCGGGGTCGGCGTTGACCGCGTCGACCAGGGCGGTGGCCGGGTCGGGCTGGCCGGCGGCGGTGCGGTAGGCGTCGAGCAGGCGCGGCACGTCCGCCGGGAAGGCGGCGGTGAGCCGTTGGAGGTACTCGTCGGAGCGCGTGGCGTCCAAGGAGGCCTCGCCGGTCAGCAGCTCGGACAGCGCCAGGAAGTCGGTGGCGTCGCTCATGGCGGGCTCCCTCACGCCTCGTCGAAGACGAGGTCCTCGGGCGGATTGGTCATCGCGAGGGTGTTGCCGTTGGTGACCTTGACGACGAAGTCCAGCCCGGTGGTGAAGTGGCCGGTGGAGAAGATGGTGTACTTGTCCGCCCGCTGGGCGAGGTAGGCGGGGAAGCCGTCGAGGTTGAAGCTGCCGAGCTGGAAGTAGTCGATCAGACGGCGGAACAGCTTGGGCAGGATCCCGGCGTCCTGGGTGACGGAGGTCAGCCCGGTGATCTTGACGCCCGTGATGGTGGCGTCCTGCGGCCACAGGCCGAGCCCGGCGGCGCGGGCGGCGACCGCGACCGCGGTGAGCTCGTCGCGCAGGTCGGGGAACAGGTTGCGGTAGAAGGTGGGGTAGGCGAGGCCGGTCGCCACCAGGCGGTGGTTGGCGGTGGTGCGCAGCAGCGGGACGTCCACGTTCACGTCGGTGCCGCTGTCCGCCGGCCCCTGGCCCTTGCCGACCAGGGCGATGCAGCGGCCGAACTGGTCGGCGTCGCGGGTCAGGATGAAGCCGGGGTCACGGCCGGCGTGGCGGTGGTGATGGTCTCGCTCGCGTCGCGCTGGAACTGGCTGAAGCCGAGGAAGGTGAGCAATTCGTCGGCGGCGGCGTTGGCCGGGGACGAGGGGCTGGTGGTCGCGGTTGGGCCCGTAGTGGGTCTCGGTGACGTCGATGGCGTCCAGCCGGAGCTGGGTGCGGCCCTGGCCGTTGTGGTGGACGGTGTTGGTGCCGTGCAGCAGGTTCCAGTCGTTGGGGTCGTCCGGCGTGAAGTGGATGGATTCGCCGTCGGGCTGGGCGCCGACCACCTGGAAGGAGCCCTGGATCAGCAGCATGGTCATGATGACCTCCGTGGGATGAGGGGGAAGGGCCCGTACGGCCGATTCGACCGGGGCGGCTCGCTGGGAGCCGCACGTCGGCGGCGTCACAAGGGCCATCATCACCACGGCGCGGTGCAGGCGGCTGCGTGTGTACGCCTATTCGGATGCCGACCGGCGTCCCGCCCCCGCTGGCGGGGGCGGGGGCGGGGGCGGGACGCCGACGGGAGGCGATGGTGCGCCGTACCCCGGGTCAGCGAGCTGGGATGATCATGGTCGAGCATCAGGCCGGCGGCGGCGACACTGCTCGACAGCGGTGAGGAAGCCGGCCGGGGCGCCGACAGTGACGTGCTGCTCGCCGGGGAGGTACTCCCAGCGTCCAGGAGGAGGGTGGAGGGGGTCGCTCCCCGCGCGCACGGGCCGGACACTCTCTGACTTACGGAGTTGGAAGAGTGTCGGCTGGTTGTGCGTGGGTGGGAGCGCCAGCGGGTCGCCCCGCAGGCGCGGGGGTCAGCCGTACCAGGGGCGGCCGCTGGGCCGCACCAGACAGTCCTCCCCGCGCAGGCGCGGGGGTCAGCCGGACCCGAGCGGGGGTTCCGGTGGGATCGGCGGGTCCTCCCCGCGCCGGCCGGGGCAGCCGAGGTACACCAGGAGTAGGCTGCGCCGACCATGAACGCACACGTCGACCCCGAGCGGCCCCGGCACGACGTGACCGCTTCCGGGCCGCCCATCCGGCGACTGTTCCAGGACGTCATCGCCGATCGCCTGTCGCCGGGCCGTAGGCCGCCCCAGGCGCCGATGCTGTTCGACGCCGAAGCGATCCCCGCTGGGACGATTCGTCTCCATTCTCAACCGGATGACGCGGCTTCGGATTCTCAGGACCGTGACAGATCCTTGCGGTCGCGGTGCTGTCTCTCGATGCGGTCGGCCGGCGCTCGCAGGGCGGGTGAGGTCAGGTTCAGGTTGCGGTTGTCGCGCCCGGCGAGCATGTGGTCGAGCCAGCGTTCGTACCAGGCCAGGAAGTCCGTGGCCGACGAGACGTTGGGGCCCCAGAAGCCGTCGGCGTTTCCGGTGACGACGCGACCCGCCAGGGGACCCGTGATACCGAGAAGCACCAGGTCGGAACACCCCGCCTCGATGATGTGCAGGAACAGGTCACTCCGGTGAGACGGGCCGCCGGTGAACGTGAACCCCCGAGGGCGGCCGGGCTCGCCGCGGGGGTCCATCCTGAACAGCCGGCATGACTGCAGCGGCAGCAGGCCGTAGAAAGGCGATGCGCCGCCCCCGCCCAGCCTGGTCAGGAAGCTGCGGTAGGGGGCGGGCAGTTCGATGTGGCGGTCGGCCTCGAACTCGGCGACCTTCGCGTCCGGCAACGGGGGTTCGAGGCGGAACCCGTGCTTCTCTTCGCCGAAGGAGTAGCTTCGCAGCGCGGCATAGGGCACCTTGGCGAGCTTGCGTCGGATACGGGCGATCCGGGAGTCCATGCGAACTCTTCTCTCTGTCCTCCGCAAACTACCTGCTCACCGGTACCGGTGTCACCAGTGTGATCGGCTGCCCCCATAAGCCCCTCCCCCGCTCCTTCGCGAGCGCTATGTTCGCATCCGCGTGAGGCGCCCACGTCGGGCCCCGCAGGCGCGGGGTCAGTCGGCGGCCAGCGAATCCGGAACCTGGTTCGACGTGGCTTCGCGGTGCTGCGTGTCCATCTACGCTGGGCGGCCATGGGCTACGACCTGCACATCACGCGGCGTGAGTACTGGTGGGACGAAGTGGGTGAGGACATCAGTGCGGCGGAGTGGGGGGCGGCGGTAGCCGCAGAGCCAGGCCTCGTGGTGGTCCCGCTGCCTGTAGGCAGCTCGGAGGGGGTCGCCGAGCTCGTTCTACGGGAGAGCGGTAGGTCGTCTGGCGAGCCCTTGTGGTGGAGGGCTGGGCGGATCAAGGCCAAGAATCCGACGGATGTGATGATCGCGACCATGTGCCGGTTGGCGAAGGCACTGAACGCCCGGGTCCAGGGCGACGATGGTGAGTACTACGCCATGTGACGTGTGGCCACCGCAGCGTGTCCTGTCTCACGCGGTGTGAAGGGCCTCCTCGCAGGCGCGGGGGCAGCCGGATGTTCTTGGTCGGGGTGACGGTGGTTCCGGGTACTCCCCACAGATGTTGCGGTCAGCGGATCGGGAGGCTTTGCGTGCCCTGCCACGGCTGGCGAATTCGGTGGCCATGGCCCGGGCTGTACGGAATGCTGACGGGCGTGATCGAGCGGGAGGCTGCGGTTCGGGTCGTCGAGGAGCAACTGGAGAAGGAGTACCGGAGACAACGGGCTTCAGGTGTGAAGGCGCGGCGCATGGCAGTGGTGAGCGTCGAGGAGCACGAGCTGGTCTGGATCGTCTACTGGTCGTCCGAGGAGTTCGCGCGCACCCGGGATCCGGAACTCGTGCTCGGGGGTGCGGGTCCGTACCTTGTCGATCGCGTCGACGGGGGCCTGCACGGGATCGGCGTCGTCTCTGCGATGACCGGCGAGTGGGAGGACGACTACCGGGCCCGGATACGCGGGCTGCCGGTACGTACCGCCGTGGATGATCTGGACGATGTGATTCGCGGTAGAGCCGCCACACGTGGACACCTGCACGCTGTGCGGGCCATCCGTCAGATCCTGCCCGTGCTGTCGCCGGCCGAGGCCTTCGAGTACGTGCGTGAGCTGCCCCGAGTTTCGTGGAGTCCGCGATCGTGTGATCAAGCGGCTTGCGGGTGTTGCTTCAGTCTCGTCCGGTACGCCTGGGTGGATTCAACTGGTCGTCGCAACACCTCGATTGTGGAGGTGTCGGTGGGGCGGCCTGCGGGATGGACGACGAAGGTGACGGGGTGTCCGGCGATGCGATCGCCGGGTCGGCCGCCGGTGCGTCGGGACGTGGAGCGCGCGTTCTGGTTGAAGATCGCCGAAGGACTCACGAGCGAGGATGCCGCGCTGGCGTGCGGCGTGTCCGGGCCGGTCGGTTCGCGGTGGTTCCGCGATCGTGGCGGGATGCCTTCGATCCAGCTCAGTCCGTTGTTAGGTCGGTATCTGTCGTTCGCCGAGCGCGAGGAGATCGCCCTGCTGAGGGCCCAGGACACCGGCGTGAGGGAGATAGCCCGCAGGCTGGGGCGCTCACCGTCGACGATCTCTCGGGAACTGCGGCGCAACGCAGCCACGAGGTGCGGGAGGCTCGACTACCGGGCCTCTATCGCGCAGTGGAAGGCCGAGCTGGCGGCAGGTCGGCCGAAGACCGCGAAGCTCGCGGCCGACGAGCGGCTGCGCGAGTACGTGCAGGACCGGTTGGCCGGCTTGATCCAGGCTCCCGACGGAAGGCCGGCGCCGGGTCCGGCGACCCAGGAGTGGAAGGGGCGGAACAAGCCCCGCCGTCAGGACCGGCGCTGGGCGACGGCGTGGAGTCCGGAGCAGATAGCCAAGCGGTTGCCGGTCGACTATCCGGACGACGAATCCATGCGGATCTCGCACGAGGCGATCTACCAGGCCCTCTACGTCCAGGGCCGCGGCGCGCTCGAGCATGAGCTGGTTACGTGCCTGCGGACCGGGCGTGCCCTTCGGGTTCCGCGCTCGCGCGCCCGCCGGAAGGCGGCCGGTCACGTCACGCCCGACGTGATGATCAGCGAGCGTCCCGCCGAGGTCGAGACCCGGGCCGTCGCGGGCCACTGGGAAGGCGATCTGATCATCGGGACGAACCGGTCCGCCATCGGCACGCTCGTGGAGCGCACGACCAGGTTCACGATCCTGGTCCACCTTCCGCGGATGGAAGGCTACGGCGTCGAGCCGAGGGTGAAGAACGGCCCCGCGCTGGCTGGCTACGGCGCCGAGGCGATGCGCAAGGCCCTCACAGCCCAAATGGCCAACATCCCACAACAGTTGCGCAGATCGCTGACCTGGGATCGAGGTAAGGAGCTTGCCCAGCACGCCCAGTTGAAGGCCGACACAGGCATCGCCGTCTACTTTGCCGACCCGCACAGCCCCTGGCAGCGGGGCACGAACGAGAACACGAACGGGCTGCTGCGGCAGTACTTCCCAAAGGGCACGGACCTGGCCCGCTGGACCGCCCGCGACCTCGAAGCCGTCGCAGGCGCGCTCAACACCCGGCCACGGAAAACACTCGGCTGGAGAACTCCTGCGGAGGCTCTCGACGATCAGCTACTCTCGCTCCAAACCAGCGGTGTTGCAACGACCCCTTGAACCCGGTTTGCGACCCGCGGTCGCTGTGATGGATGAGGCCGGCGTCCTTCTTGATCCTCTGGCGCCACAGCGCCATTTCCAGCGCGTCCAGCGGCAGGTCGGTGCGCATGTGGGTGGCGGCCTGCCAGCCCACGATTCGGCGGGAGTACGCGTCCAGGACGAACGCCACGTAGACCCAGCCCGACCAGGTGCGGATGTAGGTCAGGTCGGCCAGCCACAGCTGGTTCGGGCGCTCGGCGGTGAACCGGCGGTTGACCAGGTCCGGCGGACGCGGCGCCGCGGGCTCCGGGACGGTGGTGCGGCGGCGCCGGCCGCGAATCACGCCCTCGATGCCGACTTCACGCATCAGCCGCTCGACGGTGCATCGGGCCACCGCGTGGCCGGCTCGGACCAGGGCCCTGGTGATGCGGCGGGCGCCGTAGGTGCGGCCCGAGTCCTCCCACACCGCTGTGACCAGCGAAATCAGCTCCTCGTCGCGCAGACGGCGGGCGGACTTCGGTCGCTGCTTGCGCGCGAAGTACGTCGACGGCGACAGCTCCAGCACCCGGCACACGGGATCGACCCCGAAGCCGTCGCGCAGGTGGTCGATCACCTGCTCGGCCTCGTCCGGGGACGGTCGATCTCCTGGGCAAAAAACACGCTGGCGGCCTTGAGGATCTCGTTGGCCCGCCTCAGCTCGGCGTTCTCTTTGCGGAGTTGCTTCAGCTCTTCCAGCTCGGAGCTGGTCAGGCGGTCGTCACGCTCTCCGGCGTCGGCCTCGGCCTGGCGGACCCAGGACCGCAGGGCCTCCTTGTGGATGCCCAGGTCACGGGCGACATGGGCCACGGGGCGGCCGGTCGAGCGGACCTCGCGGACGGCACGCTCACGGAGTTCATCGGGGTACTTACGGGGTGCTGGCACTGCTCGTGGTTCTCCTTACGCCTGGATCGTAACAAACCCAGACAGCAGGGACTCCGCGAAACCCGGAGCAGCTCAGCTGGAATGCATCCGGGCCCGCTGTCGCAGGATCGTCCTGCTGTGGGCCGACGGCGGCTACGTGGGTCGCCTGGTCGGCTGGGCGCAGCAGCAACTGGGGCTTGCTCCGGAGATCGTCAAGCGCAGCGAGGACGCCCCGGGGTTCGTGGTGCTGCCCAGACTCTGGGTAGTGGAACGCACGCTGAGCCGGCCGATGCGCTCGCGGCGTCCGGTGCGCGACTACGAGACGCTGCCCGCCGTGCATGAGCAGATGGTGCTGCGGTCGATGACGATACTCATGAGCCGCCGGCCGGCCCGGCGGCGAGCGTGAACCGTCCCGGGGTGGGTTCGGGCCTTCACCCGTGAAGGCCCGAACCCACGATCGAGGCGTCATACAGCACGATCTGGTTCGCGGAACGGCGGTTGAGGATCCACAGCACGCGATGCCCGCGTGGCGTCCCGGCTCCCCCCGGACACATACGCGCCGAATACAGAGGTATCGAGATCCTTGAGGGACTCCACTACCAGAGTGGCAATCGCAAAGCGCGGGTCGCAGCGATCAGCGGCCTCGGGAACGGCGACGACCGTCATCTGGGCTGACACGCCGGCGAGGACGCCGTTGAGCGAGTCCTCGATCACGATGCACTCGTCGGGTGACGCGCCGAGGGCGGCGGCTGCGCGGAGATAGGCGCCCGGGTGGGGCTTGCCGTGTTCGTCGTCTTCGGCCGAAAACACGGCATCGAAAGATCGGTCAAGGCCGGTACTCGCGAGCGCATGCCGAATCACCGACTCCGGCGAAGATGACACGACGGCCATCGCCCTCGACGCACGCGCGCATGCCGCGACGGCGTGTTCGGCGCCGGGCTTCAGCGCCACTCCCTCCAGCCCACGGCACACGGCGGCCACGATCTGCTGCTCGACGTCGTCGGGGTCGGCTTGAATGGTGGCCCGATCGAACCAGTAGGCCACCATGTCCCTTTGCCGCAGCCCGCGCGTCGCCGCCTGCATCTCCGCTGTGAGGTGCAGGCCGAGCGGACCGAACACTTCACGCTTTGCCGCGTCCCAGATCGGCTCGGAGTCGATCAGAAGGCCGTCCAGGTCGAATAGGACAATCGGTTGCATCGGTTGCTCTTTCGTTGGCGATCCCGCGAGGACGAGACCGATTCGCTGCCCCGCCGTGCATGAGCAGATGGCGCTGTGGTCGATGACGATACTCATGAGCCGCCGGCCGGCCCGGCGGCGAGCGTGAACCGTCCCGGGGTGGGCTCGCCGGCCCAGCCCCGGTCGGCCGGCCGCTTCATCTTCGACCGAACTCCTTCCACACTTGCCGGAACCGGCTCCAGTCCGAGTACAGAAGTGATCTCCTGACAGGACGTCACTGACTACCCGCTGGATGCTTGTTCGGTGAGCGTGGCGCGGATGCGCTGGTAATGGGGAGCGAGCGCGTCCAGGGAAGCGCGGGACGCCACACCGGGACGATCGAGCCCGATCGCGCGGCCCTCGGTAGGGGAACCTCGGCGGGCGCGTTCGTCGCGGGCTCCGACCCGGAAGACTCACCGGCTCCCGGGCCGGCTTCACCTGCCTGTCCGGGCCGCGGCCCGGACAGCACCTCGCCAACGCGCTGCCGGGCGATCAGCCACTCGTGCCAGGCCGTCTCCGCTTCGGCGAGCTCAGCGAGCACCCGGTCCGCCACTTCCCGAAGCTCCTTCACACGCTCACGCGCGGCCGGCTCCCGCTCCTCCAGGAGATCCACCACCGACGCCATCCCGGCACCTCCACCAACCAGACAACCCAACGGCCCGAGCATGCCTCGCCATGCCGGCATCATGCCTGAACTGCGGAAACCCGCCGATCAACTTCGGTACGACAACGGCTTCCGACACGTACTGACACGGGGCCCGCCGTCGCATTCCTCGCTCCTTCGGGGTCAGCCGTGGAACTGGTGGGAGACGGTGCAGGTCGTGGTGTCCTCCCCGCACCCGCGGGGGTCAGCCCACGCCGGACGGCGAGATCTGAACCCGCGGCCCCTTCACCCCCAGCCCGGGTGGATCAGCCGTCCGTGGTGGATGAGGGACACGGACTGCTTGAGGCGGCGGGCGCGGATGCTGATCTCGTAGCCCCTGATGCCCTCGATGTGGGCCAGGCGGCGGCTGAGGTAGCGGTAGAAGTCCGGGGTGTCCTTGCAGATCACGACGGCCAGGAGGTTGTGCTTGCCGCTGGTGGCCGCGGCGAAGGCGCATTCGTCGTGCCGGTCGATCTCCTCGCCGATGCGGTGGAGGGCGGGCAGGTCGACCTGGAACCAGAGGAGCGCGCTGAATTCGTAGCCGAGCCGTTCGGTCAGGATGTCGATGCCGTAGGCGAGGGAGCCTGCGGCTTCCAGGGCCTCCAGCCGGCGGGCGACGCGGGCCGGGGACCAGCCGGTGGCCTCCGCCAGGCGGGTGTGGGAGGCGCGGCCGTCCTCCGCCAGGGCCGCGAAGAGGGGCAGGTCCTCGTCGGTCGGGGCAAGCGGCGGCCCGGCGGGTGCGGGGCGCTCCGCCATCAGCTGCCGCACCTGCTCGTCGGTGAGGGAGCGTTCCCTGCCGGCCCAGCCGGCCGTGGCCGGGGTGGTGAACGTGTGGATGAGCAGGTCCACGCTCGTGTCGAGGAGTGAGGCGGCCCTCGGGAGCTGCCGCAGCAGGACGTCGTCGCGCCCGGTGCCGCTGGCCGAGCGGATGAGGCAGATGACCTCTGACCCGCCCGAGGCGATGCCGGCGTAGCCGACCTCGGGCCTGCGGGCGAGGGACTCGGCGACGGGCCCGGCGGCGTCCGGGCGGCACCGCAGCCGCGCGATCCACTCCGCCCGTCCGTGGGCGGCCGGGCTGCTCAGTCCGACCACGCGTAGGACCCCGCCGCGGCGCAGCGCGTTGTAGCGGCGGGCCACGGTCTGTTCGGACACTCCGATGACCTCGCCGAGGCGGCGGAACGAGGCTCGCGGGGCACAGTGCAGCCCGTGGATGATTTTGCGGTCCAGGTCGTCATACACGGAGGAATCCTGACACACGCGGGCGTACAGATGGAGGTTCTTCTCCTTCTACCGAGATCGCTTGGGGACTATCCGCCGGCGGGGGCGAAGCTGGTCGCTGCCCAACCAGCAGCCGGTGCCCGCGCGGCACCCCGCAGCCGAAGGAACCACTTCGTGAACCCCGCAACGGTGCAACGCCCCGGGGCCGGACGAGGCGTCACGCTCGTCATGGCCTGTCTCGGCGTCTTCGTCGCCTACCTTCCCGTGACCACCGTGTCGGTGAGCCTGCCCGCGATCCAGCGGACGCTGGGCGCCTCGACCTCCCAGCTGTCCTGGGTGTCGGACGCGTTCGTGCTACCGATGGCCGCGCTGATCCTGACCACCGGCGTGTGGGGCGACGTCCACGGCCGCAAGCGGGTGTTCCAGGCGGGCGTGGCCTTCTGCGCGCTGGGCGCGGCCGTCTCGCTGGGGTCGGACTCGGTGCAGTCGCTGTGGATCGGACAGGCGGCCTCCGGCCTGGGGGCGGCGGCCCTGCTGCCCACCACGCTGGCCCTGATCAGCCACGCGGTCCCCGACCACCGGGAGCGGGGCAGGTTCATCGGCGTGTGGGCGATGTCCATGCTGGCCTCGCTGGCCGTCGGGCCCCTGATGGCCGGGGTGCTGCTGGAGCACGTCGGGGTGCGCTGGATCTTCCTCCTGCCGATCCCGGTGTCCCTGGTCGTGCTGGCCGTCGCGGCCTTCCTGCTGCCTGACTCCCGGGCGCCGCACGGCCGGCGGCTCGACTGGCCCGGGCAGATCAGCGCGGCCGTCACCGTCACCTCGGTCGTCTACGGCGTGATCGAGGGCGGCGCCAACGGCTTCGGCGAGCCCGCGGTGGTGGCGGCCCTGGTGCTCAGTGCCGTGAGCGCGGTCGCGTTCGTCCTCGTGGAGCGTTGCAGCAGCAGCCCGATGCTCGACCTGGCCCTGTTCCGCAGCCCGGCCTTCGCCGCCACCACCCTGGTCGCCATGATCAGCTTCCTGGGGCTGATCGGCTTCTTCTTCGTCCTGAGCCTGTACTTCGGCCTGGTGCAGCACCTGACCACCCTGGAGGCCGGACTGCGGATGGTCCTGGTGAGCGGGACGTCCCTCGTCGTCGGCATCCCCGTCGGGCGCCTGATGCACCGGGTGTCCGCCCGGGTCATGATCACCACCGGTCTGGTGGTGATGGCGGGCTCACTGCTGTCGCTGACCGGCATCGACGCCGGCACCTCCTACGGGTCGCTCGCCTGGCGCCTGGTCCTGCTCGGCCTCGGCATCGGCGCCGTCCTCACCCCGATGACGGCCGCCGCCGTCTCCTCCGTGCCGCACCACCTGACCGGCATGGCCGCCGCGGGGAACAACGCCTTCCGCCAGCTCGGCGGCGCCCTCGGCCCCGCCGTGCTCGGCGCACTGCTGACCACCCGCGCCCTCGACTCCCTGCCCGGCCGACTCGCCGACGGCGGCGTGCCGGCGGAGGCCTCCGGCCGTGCCCTCGCCGCCGCCCGGGACCAGGGCCTCGGCGCCGTGACCGGGCTCGACCTGGGCGTCGCCACCGAACCGGCCCTGGCCGCGCTGGGCGGCTCCTTCCTCGACGGCCTCCGGCTCTGCCTGATCGTGTCGGCCTCGCTCGCCCTGCTGGCCGCCCTCGGCTGCGCCCTCCTCCTGCGCCCGGCCGCGCACTCGGGCCGCCCCTCCCCCGGCGCCGGGTCCCCGGCCGCGGCTCCGGCCCCGCGGATCGCCGCGGCTGCCGCTGCTTCCACTGATGGCGCGTCCGTCGAGGAACTCCAACGCACACCGTGACATCGGGTGCGCTGCCCCACCCGGGGCGGCGCACCGCCCCGCGTTCCGAACCGGCGTCAGCCCGTGCTCCCCGCGCCGGCGGGGGTCAGCCGGCGATGGACGGTGGCGGCGACTGATCGGCTGGGTCCTCCCCGCACGCGCGAGGGTCAGCCCGGCTTCCCGGCGGCGAATCCGCAGACGCTGTGGTCCTCGCTGCGCAGGCGCTTCGGCGGCCACTGGCAGTCCGTGCCGCCGGCGCGCCGAGCGGAACTGGAAAAGCTCTGAACCGGACTGCTGACCAGCACCGAGGCGGTCGGCGCACTGCCGACGAGCCCGTCCGACCTCGTGGTTGACCGTTCCCCTGCGTCACGACGCCGTCCGCTCCTAGGCTCGCCGGCACATCGTGGGCGAGGAGGGGAACGCCGTGGCCCGCAGGCCCGCACGCCGACGCACCACAACCGCCCGCCACAGCCGCCCGCGACCTGCTCGACGGACGTCCGCCGCCCGCAGGAGACGTCCTCGCACGTGAAGCGCCGGACACGAAGCCGCAGCACCACCCGCCGTCCCACCATGGGCACGTCAGCCGGAGACCGCAGGGACGCTGGCAGGCGCTCTCAGTCGAAGTGCTGGATCACCGCGCTGCAGGCCAGGCCGCACAGCACGCTCAGGGCGGCTGCGACGAAGCGCCACGGAGCCCAGCGCATCCGGTGCGGCAGGATCCAGGCGGCCGTGACGAGCAGCAGCTGCGCGCCCATCAGGCCGTCGGCGGCGCTGTACTGCGGGCCCCAGTCCCGCCCGCAGGCACCCCGCGGCACGCACTGCTCGACCTCGACCGCGCGCACCAGGACGAAGTACCAGTAAAGGACCTGGCAGAGCGGCAGCAGTACCGTCGCGACGAGCGGGAACTTCCACGCGTCGCGGTCGCGCGATGACGGGTCAGGTCCGGCCGGGAGATTGTCCACGGGCCGATCCCACCGCACCGCACCGCACCGCACCGCACATGGGTGCGACTACTCAGTCGGGGACGGATCAGGTACCCAGTCGTGCCCGGCCGGGTACCTGATCCGCCGCGGTACGGCCTGACGTCCGGCCGTGGCGGCCGGGCCGGGAAGGGCGGCGGCCGGGGCCCCGGACACGGACCGGCCGTCGCGACCGGGGGCATGGGCGCCGCCCGGGCCGCGGCTCACCGCGACCTTCGCCGGCCGTGGCCGCCACGAACCCGGACAGGAACTGCGGGCCTCGCACGGGATCTCGGGCGCATGCCGCTCGCGCTGTCGCATGCCGCCGTCCACCTCGTCGACCCGGGCCTCCGGCCGTCGGGGAGGTGCCCGGCGCAGGTCGTGGCGTGCCGGCGTGCGGGCCCTGGGTCAGGCCGGGTGGGCGAGTTGGGTGTCGGCGGGGTCGTGGTCGGGCGATTCGCCGTCCGGTTCGGGGTGGCCCGCCGTGCCTTCCCGGTGTCGGCGTTCGATGCGCTGTCCCCAGCCGGCGCCGATGATGATCAGCGCCGCGCCCGCGGCGCCGTACGGTCCGAGGTGGTCCCCGCCCAGGAGGACGCCGACCAGCAGCGCCCACACGGGTTCGGTACCGAGCAGCAGGCTGACCCGGGACGGTGACGTGGTGCGTACCGCCCACATCTGGACGAAGAACGCGAAGACCGTGCAGATCAGCGCGAGGTAGAGGAGGTCGACCCACTGCATGGGGCCCAGGCGTGCGGCCAGGGCGGGAGCCGAGTCACCGGCCAGCGGGCCGGCCAGGCAGAACAGCACCGCCGCCGTCGCCATCTGGAGAAAGGTGAGGGTGAACGAGTCGTAGCTCTTGCGGGCCGAGCGCCGGTGCATCACGGTGATGTGCACGGCCCGTACGGCCGCCGCCGCCAGGATCAGCCAGTCGCCGAGCGTCGGGGCGTGCAGGCCGGAGCCGGAGGCGAGGAGGGCGACGCCGGCCACGGCCATGGCCGCGGCCAGGAAGAACCGGGCGGGCAGCCAGGAGCGGCTCACCGCGCTCTCCAGAAGCGGGGTCATGACGATGGTCAGGCTGATGATGAGGCCGGCGTTGGTCGCGGTGGTGTGGGCGATGCCGAAGGTCTCGAACAGGAAGATCACGGCGAGGATGAGGCCGAGGAGCGTTCCGGTGACGATCTCGTCCCGGCCGGCACCACGCAGTCTGCGCACGGCGAGCGGCAGCATGGCCACCGCGGTGACCAGGAACCGCAGCGCGAGGACGGCGACGACGGTGGCGGGCGTGACGAGTTCCTTCGCCGCCAGGTAGGTGGAGCCCCAGACGGCTGCCACGAGCAACAGCAGGAGGTCGATCAGACCGGCGCGTGACTGTCCTTTGGGCACGAGGTGCTCTCTCGCTTTCGTGGTGTGGAGTGGGTGCGGCGGGCCGGGTGACCGGGGTTCCCCGGCCACCCGGCCCTGCCCGTCACGCGGGGCCCGGTCAGGCTGCCAGGTACGGAGCCCGCTCGGTGCGGATCGATTCCTTCTCCCACGCCTCACGGTCACGCAGGTAGCGCGGCTCGTCGGCGACGATCGCCCGGGTGTCCGCGCCGCCGCTGGTCAGCCGCCAACGTACCGTCCCGGTCACGCGGCTGGCGCAGGAGTCGATGAAGTGCTGGACGGCCAGCCGCAGTTCGCCGTACCAGCGGCCTTCCAGCGCCTCGCGCACCCACAGCTGCTCCAGGTGCATCTTCTCGCGCATGGTCTCGGCTTCGAGGGTGGCGGTCTCCAGGTGACGGAAGGTGCGCAGCAGCAGCCAGGCCGCCGGCATCTCCCGGATCTCCAGGACCTTCTCCCCGTTGTCGAGGTGTTCGAGGCCGCTGTAGCGGCCTAGTCCGAAGGCGCCGACGCGGGTGTTGAGCCCGGCGATCAGGTCGAGGATCGGCAGTTCCTCGCCGTCGACGGCCACCGGGACGCCCTGGTGGAAGCGGATCTCGACGGTCTCCTCGGTGTGTTGCGGCCGGGGGGTGCTCCATGCGTACATGTGGGCGGGTACGGCGTGCTCCTCGGGGTCGTCGAGGATGCCGGACTCGAACTCGCGGCACCACAGGTTGGAGTCGCCACTGACGACGCGTTCGCTCATCTGGTCCAGGCCGGCCTCCTTGAGTTCGAGGATCTTCTGGTCGCGGTCGACCGGGTCGAGGTCGTACGGGCTGCCGTAGGCGCCGCGGAAGTCGAGCAGGGTGAGCGCGCCGTTCAGCCGGCGCAGGGTGTTCTGCGACCGGTTGGCGGTGTGCAGGACGGCGATGGCGTCGAGTTCGCGGGCCAGTTCGACGGCGAGGCGGGCGATGAGGGGGCGACTGAGCGTGGAGCTGACGGGGTGGGTGTCGAGGTAGACCGCCTGGGCCGCGATGGCCGGGCGGACGAACTCCTCGGCGAAGACCTGCCGGCCGTCGATGACGTGCAGCCGCACGCCGAGTTTGTCGGCGATTCGCTGCTTGTGCTCGGTGGTCTCGTCCTCTCCGAGGTTGACGCTCACCGCGTGCACGTCGCGGAACCCGGCGTCGCGCAGGCGCAGCAGCAGGTAGCTGCTGTCCAGGCCTCCGCTGAACAGGGTGACGACGGGTGCGGCGGGGTCCAGGTGCTCGGGGGTGAGCTGGCGGAAGGAGCGGATGATCCGGCTGTGGTTCATGGCCCTCTCCTGGTCAGCCGTCGGCACGGGTGAACATGGCGATCAGGACGTCGCGGTGGCCCTGACCGCCCGGACGGGCGGGGGTCAGCGGGGTGACGCCGTGCACCATCTTCTCGTCGTCGGCGAACAGGAACTCCCCGGGTTCGGTGAGCAGGACCTCGGCGCGGCATTCACGGGTGCGGGCGTCGTAGAGCGCGCTGGTGCCGCCGTCGATGGACTCGCGCCCGACGAGCAGGGTCAGGACGAAGTCGACGCCGTCGCGGTGGATTCCTTCGGGCGTGGGCTGTCCCGCTTCCGTGGAGCGCGCCAGGATGCGGTTCTGGAAGCTCTGCACCTTCCAGTGCGCGGTTCCGGTGGTGCGGGCCAGGATGTCGGCGCACCACTGGAAGATCGTATTCAGCACGGGGCTTTCGGCGACGTGTCGTTCGAATGGGTCGAAGTGTCGTTCGATGCCTCCGTTCAGGTAGTTGATTTCCTTGGTCTGGGAGTAGGGCACGTGCGGGAGCAGGGCCGTGCGTCCCTGGGCGGCGTCGTGCGAGAACTCCGAGTAGCGGCGTTCCCGGTAGGTGCCGCCGTCGGACATGTAGCCGTCCCGGCTCAGGCTGTTCCAGCTGTCGGCGAAGAGTTTCCAATCGGTGCCCTGAATGAATTCGGGACCGATCACGGTGCCGAATCGGCTGTGGACGTACCCCCGCTCGCCGATTTCGAGCGCACCGGCGGGCTGGCTGGACTCGTTCATTGATTCCCCCTCTGCAATGTCCGGCGGAAAAATGTGCTGGATCCACTCGTCGACCGGTTTCGTTCAGCTCCGGAGCGTCGGAAACATACCAGCGGAACCTGACGAGAAGGTTCCCACCCGCGCGGGGTCGAGCTTCCGCACGGCGTCCGACATGCGAGACTTCGGGCAACCCTCGAAAGAACTATTGGAAACATCGCATTCCCGAAAGATTCTCCGTCCATCCTGCAGTGGCCCGGACGATCTTCAATCGGTACCGCCGGGAATTACGCGAAACATCCGGCGAGGAGATGTGACCCACCTCACCGCGGTATGGGGATGGGGAAAGATCTCGAAGATTTGTCGATTTCGCAGCTCGCGGCAGGTGCGAAGGTTTCTCCGGCCCCGGGGCCGAATCGCCGTTCCGATCCGTTCGAGCCACCGACCGTGGACAAACACGCCATCTTGCACACCGGTGGCACTTGCGGCAGCGGCGGCAGCGGACCCGGCCGCTCGGCCGGCCGGGCGAGCACGGGGCCGGCGGGAGGCGCCGGGCCCGCCCCCGTCACCACGATGCCCCCGGCACCCGGACCGGGGGCGGTTCGACGTCGCGGTCGTCGAGTTCCAGGTACCGCGTGATCCGCTCGACCCTCTTGTCGCTGGTCTTCGCCGAGATCGCGGCCTTCAACTTCGGCATGGGCCCCTCCTCACGGACGGCGGATTCCCCCCTCGGCGGCGTCTGCGCTCCACCCGGGCGGCCCGACTCGCCCGAAGCAT
The DNA here is from genome assembly GCF_042800875.1 of Kitasatospora sp. NPDC057595. Classification (NCBI taxonomy): domain Bacteria; kingdom Bacillati; phylum Actinomycetota; class Actinomycetes; order Kitasatosporales; family Streptomycetaceae; genus Kitasatospora; species Kitasatospora sp. NPDC057595. Next base: position 72,334 of record NZ_JBHVGL010000010.1, read on the forward strand.
ACCGTGCGTATGCGAATACTCACTGTGCGCCACGCCTCGTGGGGACCGGGCCACCCCACCGCGCCCGGGGCATGCTTCCTCCACGCGGCGAAGAGCCGGCCGGTCCACGCGGCGAAGAGCCGGCCGGTCCACCCGGCGGCGGCACAAGCGCCCGCGCCGCTCTCGGACCGCCACGGGAAGAGAGCGTTCCCCTCGGGCCGCACCACCTCCGGGACCGGGAAAGACGGCCGCAGGCGGAAGCCGACCCGCGGGATCAGCCGGTGACGGTCCCGGCGCGCCGGGTGAGCGCATCCAGGAGCGCGGTCCGCCGCCCGGTCAGCTTCCCCTCCACCCCGGCCAGCGCGGCCACCCGCTCGCGCCTGTTCGCTCGCCCGGGGCGGGCTACAGGCCGAGAGGGCGGGCCGGGCGAAGGCCTGGCCCCTCGACGCGGCCGGCAGGGGAAGGACAGCGACAGAAGGAGCACTCAGGAGGCGGACGGTTCGATCTCCCCCGCAAAGACGATGACCTGGTCGATGAGGCTCCGCCGCAGATGGACGACGTCCGTTCCCGCCAGGCGGGGACCTCCGTCCGGCGTGGTGAAGACCCACCGGTACCGGGCCCACTCGTCAGGCATGTCCACCTCCGAGCAGCGCATCATCGTGCCGGTCCCCGCCGGGTGGCGGCGGAGGTCCAGCACGAACCGCTCGACCGCTGCGATTCCTTCGCTGCGACCCAACGGCCCCCAGAAGACCACGTCCGAGGTCAGAGCCTGGGAGAGCAGGGCAGTCACATAGCTGTCGTCCGAGGCGTTGAACGCGGAGATGAACGTGTCGATCGCGGAGCGTGCAATCTCTTCCTGCATACCCCAGTAATACCAGCCGTTGCGCGTGCGCCCGTCCCGCGAGCCGCCTTCCGATCACCCGGATTCTCCCGCCAGTACCGGAAGACCGTTGCCCTGAACGATGTCGATCCGCCCGGCCGCGATCAAGCCGAGGGCGGGTTCCTCTCAAGTTCGCCCTGGCCGAGCGTGGTGCACAGCGAGTCGGGGAAAGCGTGCCGGGCACCATCGGCGGCGATGCCGGACTCGTCGAAGATGTGGACCAGGTGCATCGCGACGGCGAGCCAGGCCAGCCAGGAAGGCTTCCACCGGGAGACGACGCGCTCGCCGCGCAGCTCGTCGGTCACCAGCAGAACGGCCGTGAGCACGACGGCGCCGCCGAGGCCGATCCAGGCGAGCTCCAGATCGAAGGTGGAGAACATGCCTTGAGGCACCTTCAGGGGGCTGGGCCACGGATCCGCCGTTCGGGGCGGATCCGTCGCTGTGGCCGGCCGGGGCGGGCTGCGCCCTGGGTCGACACGGCCGAGGCGGGCGGCCGGTCAGAGAATCGGAAGGATGAACCCCAGGCCGACGCGCTCTCCGGCTTCCTCACGATCAACGTGGTCCACATCTCCAAAGCCCCCGTGGAGTTCCCGGGCTCCTACGTCGACTTCGACGGCATGTACAACCGATGACTCGCCCCCTCGAACGCTCAGGCGATCCTCGTGCGCCCGGACTTCTACACCTACGGACAGGCGAACACCTCCGCGGAGGTCGCCGACCTCCTCACCGCAATGGTCGGCCGCCTGCGGAACCCCTCTGGACTCCGCACCCAGTCTGTACTGACGGCCGGGCAGTTCCAGGGCCGGGTCCCGGACCCGCACCCCGCCCCGTCCTGGAACAGCGGCGCGACGCCACGGGGCATCGCGCCGCCCCGACGACGTCACGGGCCGCGTCGAGGATCCGTCGCCTGCTGCGTGCCGCGTCCGCCCACATGATGTGCCGCCTTCCATGAACCCGCTCGAACCGGAGAGTTTCTCTCCGTCTATGCTATCGTCTTAGAATCGGAGAAAAAGTCTCCACTTAAGGGCTCCTTCTCATCGAAAGGGGCACGCCATGAACGGCGCGCTGACCGTCCGGACCGTGATCGACGGCACCGAGTACTCGCAGGACGACATCCGCCAGTGGGAACTGGACCGCGCGCGGAACGCGCTCGCCCTGCTCAAGAACCGGATCCGCGACGAGTCCATGCGCGAACTGCTCGCCGAGGATCTGCGGGCGGCGGACGGGATCATGGCCCCGCTGCCCGGCGCCTCGGGCGGTGCCTGGCGGTCCGCCGTGACCGAGCTGGAGATCGGCGGGATCACCGCCGAGGAGTTCCTGACCTGGTGGCAAGGCCGGCTCGCGAGCGGCGACCGGACGGCTCTGCTCGCGGCCAACCCGGAGCACTACCTCGCCAACTCCGCCGACGGGGTGGTCGAGATCATCGAGACCATCGGCTCCGGACCGCTGCGCTTCTTCCTCACTTTCCACGACGGCGTCGCGATCGCGGACGAGGGCCACGAGACCTACCCCGTGCGGATCGGCGGCACCGGACGGCTCACGGACGGCACCGAGATCTGCCGTGTCATGCACGAGTTCGGCGACGGCCCGCGCGGCCTGCGCATCCGCCTGACGATCCAGTTCCCCACGAGCGCCCCCGAGCACGTCTTCACCGGCCACCAGTGGCACTTCGCCTGCGAGTTCCTCAACTGGCTGGAGGCCGCGCACGCGGCCCGATGACGACGGCCGAACGGCGGTGGGGAACCCCTCGCGCTGCCGGGTTCCCCACCCCGCAGTCCTGCCCACACGGATACATCGAGGTCACCCCTCATGCGGACCAGCCGCCCGGATCCCCCCTCCTGATCGGCGCCTTCCTGCGCCGCCCGTCCTCCCTGCCGCTGCTGCCGTACGCCGTCGGTCTGGCCACCGCCCTCATCATCGCCTCACTGGGCCCCCGCAGCGGCGGATCCGCCAACCCCGCACCGCAGTTCTGGCACACGCTCACCGCACCCGCCCGCCCGCCGGGCCCGCACCCGCCACGCCCCCGGCACGGACTCCGGCTGATCGGCCCCGCCCCCGCGCGGGGCACGCCGGCCGCAGCCGGCACGGTCACCGCCCGCCGACAGCGGACCGCGCTCGTGCCGCCCGCGGCGCACCGAGCTGTCCGTTCTCGGACGCCGGGGATGCGGTGGCGCCGGACTTCCTCCGGCAAAACCGAGTGCCCTTCCCCGTACCTGGCCACGGCCGCGAAGACACCGTCCACCCCGGTGCCGACGGGTGGGCCGGGGGGGTCGGCTCGGCGTGTGTCGTGCGGCCGGCCGGGGCGGGGCGGCCGTGCCCGGGGGCGGCAGGTCCTCGTGGGCGCGCCGGGGGCGCGGGTCGGCGACGGCGGGCCGGGGGGCGTCGCAGCGGAGGCGGTGGCTCCGCTGCGAGCGCGTTCAGGCGGTGTGGTGCAGGTCCTTGGCGTAGTACTCGATGGCGCGGCGGAAGCGCCGCACGTCCGGGTCCTCACTGGTGGTGGCGAGCAGGTCGAGCAGCAGGCTCATCGCGCCGTGGTGGTCACCGACGTTGAACAGGGCCATGCCGAGGAAGGTGCGCAGGGCACCGTCGTTCGGGTGGCGCTGGACGCCGGCGCGCAGCGTGTCGACCGCTTCCGGGTAGCGGCCCAGGACGCGGTAGGTGCTGCCGAGGCCGAGGAGAGCGCCGCGGTGGTCCTCCTCGGACAGGCCGGTGGTGGCGAGGCTGCGTTCGTAGAAGGCGACGGCCTCGGCCTCCAGGCCCATCCGGTCGTGGACGGATGCCGTGATGTAGGCGATCTCGGCGTCGTCCGGGAAGCGCGCGGACAGTTCCAGCAGACGTGAGCGGGCTTCCTCGAAGCGCTCCTCCCCGCGCAGGCGGGCGACTTCGGACAGGCCGGCTTCCTTGGTCTGTGTGCTCATGCGCACATCGTCGCAGAGCCCGCGGGCGGCTTCTCACCAGGCGGGAAGGCGGGGGGAACGAAAGGGGAAGCGGCACTTCGACACTCGGCGGTCAGCCACGTCGTCCACGGCACGATGGTCACGCCGAGAACCGCGCCCACTGCCGGACGTGCTCCGGGCCCGGCCCCTCGTGCCGCGGGAGGGACGGGGCGGGATCGACCGGCCGTGCCACCGGTACGGGCCGGGCTTCGGCGCGGTGCTCCTGGAACTCGCGCACAGCCGGAACTTCGACTGGGCGTGCTCGGCCAAGGCCCTGTACGCGGCGAGTGGCGGGCGGGGAAGCGCGACGCCGCACCACCGCCCCACGCGAAGAGGTGTGTGGCATCCGGCACGCTGCTGGGCGTGACTCAAGGCCGGCGGTCCGGTTCACCGGTCGTGGCGAACCGCCGGTCGCGGTCGCGGATCACCGGCGGCACCGGCCGGGGCGGCACCCCCGGCCGGTACCGGGCTGTCAGGCCGTGGCCTGCCCGGCCCCGGGGCGCTGGTTCTTGGCGTCGACGACCGCGCGGGTGACGATGGACGTGCGCTCCACGACGGTGCCGGGCTTGACGCCGTTGACCTCGCGGATCTGCACGCCGCGGCTGCCGAGGTACTGGTGGCTGTCCCGGTCGAAGATCCACTCCGACCGCTCGCCGGTCTGCGGGTCCAGACGCGCCAGCGCGATCCCGTCGCGGCCGGAGGCGTCCTGCGCGTGCTCGACCACCACGACGCCCGGGATCCTGCCGGCCGCCTCGTAGAGCGCGGCGGCGAGGCCGGCGGGCACGAGTTGCTCGCGGATGACGGAGCCGATCTCGTTGAACGCCTGCTGGTCACGGTCGCGGGTGCCGCTCACCGTCGAGTAGGCGAACTTCAACAGCGCTTCGGGGTCGGTGGGTTGGGTCGCGAGCCACTGGTAGGTCTGCTGCTTGCGGGGATCGCCGTTGTCCAGCGTGATACCGCCCTTGTCCTGGTAGCCCGGCTCGTCCAGCCAGCCCTTGGTGCCGTCGGGGGACTTCCACACCTCACGGTCGTGCAGCGGCTGGACCCAGGTGGCGGACTCCCCCGTGTCCGCGTTGAGGCTGGAGGCCATGAAGGAGACCCGGCTCTTGATGTAGATGTACTGGCCCGGTCCGGGCCGGGGCGTGGCGTTCGCCGTCGCGGCTGCGGCGGCGGCGATCTCGCGGACCGTCGAGGCGAGTTGGACGGTGCTCCCCTCCTCGATCTGCACGACGGGAGCCTTGACCAGCCGCGGAGCCGCCACCGTCGTGGTGCCGGGCGAGCCGCCCGAGGAGACGACCAGGGCCAGGGCCGCGGCCGCGGCGACCGGCACCGCGATCAGGGCGGCACGGCGCAGCGGGCGGCGTGGAGGGGAGGGCGCGGGGGTGTGGGCGGAGTGGTGGATCTCGTTCATCAGGTGGTCCTCGAGCAGGTGCCGGCGGTCTGCCGCCAGGCGGGGGTCGGCCGGCGCGGGCAGGAGGCGGGCCAGTTCCGCGTGGTCGAGCGGTTCGTTGCGCCGCCGCGGGTTGCGGATCATCGGTGCGTCTCCTTGTGCGGCCGGGCCGCGGTGTCGCGGCTGCCCTGTGTTTGTCCGGGGGGCCGGAGGGGTTCCGTGTTGTTCTTCGTGGCGCGCAGTTCCTCGTCCGCGAGTTTGCGCAGCCGGGTGCGTGCGCGGGACAGACGCGAGCGCACGGTGCCGACGGGCACGCCGAGGGTGGTCGCCGCTTCGGCGTAGCCGAGCCCGGACCAGACGCACAACGCGAAGACCTCGCGTTCCGGGCGCCGCAGGCGCGCCAGGGCCTTGCGGGCGGCCGCGAGTTCCTCGGAGTCGGCCATGCGGCCGACGAGTTCGTCCGCGAAGTCGGGGACCGCGTCGGCGGCGGGCACACGGGACATGGCCGCGCTGTGGCGGCGGGCGGCTCGCGTCGTGTTGCGCAGCACGTTCACGGCGATGCCCATCAGCCAGGGGCGTGGGCTGTCGCCCTCGTCGCGGAGCTTGCCGCGCAGGCGCCAGGCCTCCAGGAAGGTCAGCGAGACCACGTCCTCGGCCAGGGCCCAGTTCCCGGTCACGCGCACGGCGTGGCCGTAGACCAGGCAGGAGTGGTCCCGGAACAGGTCGCGGAACGCTTCGGGATTCCCGGCCCGCAGCCGGGAGTGTGGATGGTTCACGTCATGCCTTGTCCGGGCCGAAACACCGGTTCCCGTGACACAGGTCACCGGCCGGGGCCGGCGAGGGTGGGTGCGAGGCCCGGCCCAGAAACCCGGATCCTACATACCCGCCCCCTCGCACCGCGGGAAGCACCCCCTGAAGAGAGCCTGGACAAGGACGTCCCCGGCCAAGCTGCCGGCCGGGCCCACACGTTCGGCGCCGACCCGGACGGCGAGCCGGCCCGCGCGCTCACCACGACCACCGCGTCAGGCCGGCCTGCCCCGGCCGGGCCCGCCGGGCACTGCGGGAGACCGCCGCCCGCCGGCACCACTGGCCCCTGCCCGGCGAGAGACCCGACGGGCGGCTGTCGCGATGACCCACGCCCGCCGGACCTGCGCCCGCGTCCTGATCGACGTCGGCGACGCGAGCGCGTTCCCGAGCGCCGCCCACCTCGCCTCCTACACCGGCCTCGCCCCCTCGACTCGCTGTTCCAGCTCCTCCAGAGGACCCGCCGCCCCGGGAGGCCGCCACCACCGTCCGCTCCCGGCTGCTCGCCGCCGCCGTACCCGATCAGTACCGGACTGTCCTCCGGCAAGCGATCTGCCCCACGCCACCGGAGCTCGGCCAGTCCCGGAAAGGTCCGGCCGGGGAATGTCGGACCTCGTTCCTACGATCACGGCATGCCTGATGCCTTCACCGTCCTGTGGACTCATGACACCTGCCGTGCTTTGCGCCGGGCCGGACGTGTGGGCGAGCGGCCGCCGGTCGCCTACAGCGGAGTGCACACCTCCCTGCCGTCCTGGTCGGGAGCCCGGGTCGGCGACGAGGTGTACGCGCTGCACGTGAACCGGCGCGAGGTGTTCGTGGTGAGCCGGATGCGCGTGCTCGACAGGGAGCGCCGCGACTGCTGCGGCACCGCGCCCGTGACGTGGAACGATCCCGCTTTCCCGGGCCACGACGACTGGTCGATGCTCGGCGCCGCCGGCTGCGGCGCGGCACCCGTGCACGTGGACGCCACGCCCGTGGACTTCGAGACCCCGGTACCCGGCGACCTGCTGGAACGGCTGACCTGGCGCAACCTCCGGGGCCGGACCCGGGGCCTGAAGTACGTGGTGGACGGCCGCCTCGAACGTTCCATCAGCCTCCAGGGGTTCTACCGCCTGACCCCCGAATCGGCAGGCGAGCTGGCGCGAGTCGTCGGCGCCACCGACCAGCCGGCGGTCGAGCAGCGCTGACGCCCTCCGACAGGCCGTCCCGACCGGCATGCGCCAAGGGCCGTGCGGACGTGCCGGCTGCCGGGTCCCCGGCTCGTCGGGTCGGGAGGGCGGCGGGGCGCCGCGCACGGGGCTCAGCCGGGCACGGGCGGTCCCGTCCTCGGTCCACGCGGCACGAGCCCTTCCGGGGCGGCGAACGTCTTACGGTGGACGACCCCGAGTCGCTTCGGCGCCGACTTCCCGCTCGGCAGTCCCCCGATCTGCTGCATCCACCGGGTGACTGGCCGCCGACGGCCGAACCGCTCCGCTCACCGGCGTGTCGTGCCGTGTCGATCGACTTGCTGCCGGCCGTCGCGCCGACACCACCCCGCCCACCCACAGGTCCGACCATCGAGTCCCCTCCGGCCGGCCGTCAGGCGGCCGGCTCCGCCCAGTCGATCCGGTACCGCAGCGGCCGGGAGAGCTTCTCCTGGTTCATCAGCTTCATGCCCCGGGGCGGGCCGCCCACGATGACCTCCGCACCGGCACACCGGGCGGAAACCGACGCTGCGGCGAAGTCGGCGGGGGCTTTCTCGGCAGCTTCGGGGTACGCCTCGCGTTCGGCATGCTCAGCCAGTGCCCGGTAGGTGCCGGCCACCGAGGGGTTGCGCCCCTTGCGCTTGCCGGTGGGGATGATCAGGTCGGGCTGGATCTGCTCGACGCACTCGCCGTTCGCACGGCGCCGCAGCACGATGTGCAGCATGTCGTCGGTGATGACCGGCGGTCGGCCGCCGTGCTTGCCCTTGCGAGAGGCGGTGTCGAGCCCTTCCCGTGTGGACTCGCGGATGTTCTCCCGCTCGGCACCTCGCAGGAAATGGCAGCTCAGCCGGCGCGCGCAGTCCACTTCGGCGGCGTCCACAACCGGGCAGTGGCGCTGCCGACCTGGATCAGCGTTCCGGTATGTCGATCCTGACGCGCCGGGCGGAACCCGTCGATCGCGAACACCTGCTGTCCGCTGATGATGTCGACGCCCTGCAGACCGGCCTCGTCGGCGATCAGCAGATGCTCTCCGTCGGTGAAGAAGCCGAGATCGCCGACCGGCCAGGGGAACGTCGCGACCGCCTTGATCCATCGGACGCCCGGCGAGCGCAGTTCGATCGAGGTGGGGTCGAGGACGTGGACGGTACCGCTGCCGGCATCGTCCCGGTCATACACGGCGATCCGCCCGTCGTCGATCCACACCACCGGCCAGTTCCACTCCGAGACCGCGGGATACACCGCATAGCTGGGCCCGTCCTCGGACTCATACGGGTTGTCGTGCAGCCAGGCGGTCAGGCTCCACACCGCCGGCATCCCCCACGGCTGCCACACCCAACCGCCGTCGTAGACACGAGTCCCGTCAGGACTCAGCGACAGCGCGCCGTGGAAGTAGTCGAGGTCGTGCTCCGCATCGTCCTCGTCTCCATCCGGGCTGTCCCGCGCCGTGAGCACCTCGCCGGACGCGAGATCGGTGACATCCAACCGGTTCCAGGCAGTGCGATGGACGACAACCGGCCGGCCACCGTGCTCGGTGAACGCCAACGCGAACGGGACGGTTTCACAGCCGTAGTCCCCGCCGTCCAACTTCAACGCCGGCGAACCGGTGGTGAGATCGACGACGGTGCCGTACCGACCGCGGTCCTGAACCACCGCCGCCCAACGGCCACATCGAGACACATGAAGCCGCAGTCGAACACCGCCACCGTATTCGGACGCCAGCCTCTCCTCCCGACACCGGGCCACGTCCTGCACCTCGCCGGTCGTCGGCGTCCACCGCGCCAGCCGTCCGTCCCCGGACAGCACCAGCCACGCCGGCCCCGCGTCACCGAGGGCCGCCGGCAACGCTGCCACATCCACGACCGGCCGCAGCGCGTCGGGAACTGCCACGTCCACCGTGATCGTCGCCACACTGATCCCCTCGGTGCGCCCGTGCGACCCCCGCGGCAATGTGAACAGCAGGTGATACGGCACCGTACCGGCAAATCGGTGAGCGCCGCGATGCCGGTCACGGCGGTGAGGTGAGCACGGGACCGAGAACGACGACAAGGGCGAGCAGTCGCCCCGGTGCTGGGTCGGCCGGTCGGTGGGGTGACCTTGCCGCCAAGGTCCGGAGGTGGCGAGGAACGCCATCAGTGCTCGGCGACGGCGTTGCCGGGTGTGGTGTGGGCGGGGCGGTACCAGCGGTGGTGGACGAGGGGCTCGACGGACAGCATCGCTGTGCCGGCCACTGCACCGACCAGGAGGGAGGCCCAGCCACCACCGTTGAGGAGCGCGCCGAGGCACGCGGCGGCGATGGCCAGTGGGCGTAGGAGGGTGAGCGGGCCGAGTCCGATGACCACGGCGAGGGTGCCGGCGCGGAACGGCAGGAGGAAGTAGGCGCCGAGCGAGAGGAGGACCGCGGTGGCGTAGAGGGTGAGCGGGAGCAGGTAGCCCCAGCTGCCGGCGGTCAGCGTGGCGTAGGCGCGCTGCGGGTCGGTGGCGGTGAGCAGATGGAGGACGGCGGTCACTGCGGGGGCGAGCAACAGGACGGTCCCGACGGCCAGTCCGCGCAGGGCGGCGCGCGTGGTGGCCCGATGCTTGCGGATGCGAGCGTCGCAGCCGGCATAGGCGCGGAAGCCGCTGAATGCCGCGTCGACTGCGCCGAGTACCGCCAGTGGCAGGGCGGGTGTCATGGGGCGGCCTGTGCGAGCTGCTCGGGGCCCAGGAGCCGGCGGGAGGAGCGGCCAAGGGCCTGGCGCAGGGGTGCTTCCAGGTGCGGGCGCAGCCCGCTGACCGGGCGCAGGGTGGTGCAGAAGGGGTTGGCGATGCGTCGGGGCTCGTAGAGCAGTGGCCGCATGCCCGAGGCTGCGGCGGCCCGCAGCAGGGTCTCGTCGCTGTGGGCCCGCCGGGCGGAGGCGACGCCGTCGTGTCGTCCCAGCGGGTGGCGCATCCGGGCGCGGTGGAACATCCACGCGCCGACAGGGGCGAGGCCGGTCGCGGCGATGTCGTAGTGGCAGAACGCCAGAGCAGGGGAGGCTCCCTGGGCCGCGAAGAACTCCGTCAGCGCCGGCTCGGGGAAGTGGTGCAGCACGCCGGTGGACACGTACACGGTGGCGGCCTCCGGCAGCGCGAAGGCATCGCCGTGGACGAAGCGGCAGCGCAGCCCCTCGTCCCGGGCCAAACGCCCTGCCTCGCCGACCAGCGCCGCGTCGAGGTCGACCCCCAGCAGTTCGACGTCCGGAGCAAGGGCGCCGGTGGCCGCGAGCCAACGAACCAGGTAGCCCAGCCCGCAGCCGATGTCGACCAGGCGATACGGCCCCGGCACACCTGAGGCCCGGATCGCGGTGAACAGCGGGCAGAGCAGGTGGACGAGGCGCTCGCCGATGCGCAGTTCCTCGCTCAGGCGCTGCAGCTCGGTGTGCACGCTGATCAGCAGCCGGTCCACGGCGACCCCGTCCAACACTCCGTCCTGGTCGGCGGGCAGCCCCGCCACGATCCTCGCGGCCCGCTGGTCGCCGTGCGCGCGCAGCCGCTCAACGACCTCGGCACGCCGAACCGGCAGCCGTCGTCCGGTGGCCGGGTCGACTGCGGTAATCAGGTCAGAGATCTCAAGCGGAGACACCCGGAGCACTCTACGATGCCGCTACGAGGCTCGATTTCCCGCCGAGCCCGGGCGCCACGCCAAGCAGCGGCCTCCGCTCAACGCCCCTCCACGGACACGTTTCGAGTGGTGCACGCCGCTCTGTACCCTGCGGAGCAGTTTCCGGAGCACGCCGACAGGTGTCGGTGCTTGTGTGAACGCGCTCAGGCACGTACCGATGAACGTGCCCGGTCTCGCCGAACCCGAACGGGTCTCTGCCGGGCTTCGACATGCATCAGGGGTGCCACGGTTGTGGCAGGCTTCCATCCACCAGTTGGTTGAGAGGGGCGACGGTGATGTCGAGCGGCGCGGTGTCTGCGGATTCGGGCTGGGACCCGGACGAGCACGTGCGGTTTGCTCGCTACCGGAGGGCGTTCGACGAGGTGGCCCTGGTGGATGCCGTTGCCCTTGTCGCCCGAGTACTTACCGATCCCGACAAAGGGATGGCGAACAGTGCCGTCTGCGAGTACCTCGACAGACGGGCCGCTGAACTGCTCGCGGATCCCGGCTATCCCTCCTGGTACCTGGAAATGGCCGACGCCGTTGTGGTGGACGACTTCTCCACACGACGCCTCGACGAGTGGACTTTGCTGCGGGCGATGACCCTGGACGAGCCGTGGGACACCAAGAGCCTGCTCGCGGCCTCCAACTGGCTACAGCTTCGCACAGCCGAGAAGTCCTCAGCCGTGACCGTTCTGGAGGTTCTGGCTGAGAGTGGCCGCACCCGCCGCATCGCCAAGTCCCGGCTGTCCGCCGCTCAACGGTCGATACCGGCCGGACCGGGACACTGAGCTGCCGGCCTCCTTCACCGCGAGCAAGCGCAAAGGCCCAAGACGAGCTTCCGCATCAGCGGCGGAGCACTTCAGAGATACGAGGTCCTCCCCGCAGGCGCGGGGGTCAGCCGGAACATCTGGACGGTTCCTCGGTGTGCTCGTAATCCCCCCGCATGCACGGGGGCAGCCGACCAGCTGGAGTGGTCGTTCGAAGGCCAGGTGGAGGACTGCGCGTGTGCACCGGCCAGCCGAGCGTGACCTGTGGACTTCGCCGTACAACGCAGCGGAGGTCCTGGCAGGATGACGCGCGGACGTAACTCTGCGGGAGGGATTTGTGACGCTCCGCCAGGACGAGTGGGCCGTGCTGGAAGACCTGGCAGGCCACGATGTGGACAACTGGACTACCGGAACACAGCTCCTCGGAAAGCAGTCCCGCGCCAGAAGCATCACGCGCGGTCTGAGCGAGCACGGCCTGTGCGAACTCGCCGGCGACGACGTCCTCGACACCCTCGCCACCGACAGCGCCCACCCGAACTCGGCAGCACGGATCACCTGGTTCGGCCGCACCGCCCTGGCCTTCCGAGCCCTCCAGACAAAGCCGGAACCCCAGCCGGAGCCAGCACCGGGCCCGACCCGGATCCAGGTCCGCGGCACCAGCATGGACACCCTGCGGACCGCCCTCGCCGCCGCCGAAGCCGGCACCCTGCCCGGGATCAACACCTCGGCCCTGCGCAACGCGCTGGCCGGCTCCCGCCCGGTCCCCGGCTCCCGCCAGCACACCATGGACCCCACCGACAGCGAACTCGCGACCATCCACACCGTCCTCCACCTGGAATCCCTGGTCCGCGACGCCACCGGCTACCACCACCTCATGCGCCAACTGCCCTTCGGCTTCTCCATCCCGAAGGCATAGGGCGGCCCGCCCGGGACACAGGCCGGACCGACTCACGGCACCGAGGCAGTACCCCGCCGACTGGCCCAGAAGAAGAACACCTCGGGCCCGGGGCGGCCGGTCTCACCCCCCGGTGGGCGGCGCTGCCGGGCAGGAGCAAGCGGACGACGCGGGTGGGTCGGGTGGCTTCGGCCAGGCCGTGGCGGTGGCACAGGAGCAGGAACGAGAACACGGGCCAGACAGCCATCGCGGCCGGGACCAGGATCACCGCTTCGTCACCGAACCGGCCCAGGGCCACCGCCAGGACGAAGACGAGGATGCCGGCCAGGCGGCATGCCTTCATCAGCCGCCTGCCATCGAGACGGTCCGGTTCCAGGGCAGCCGCAGCAGGGAAAGTGGCCTCCGGCGGCAGGCCGGTGAAGCGGTCGTGCGCGAGGTTGTTGGAGATGCCGGCGGCCAGAACGCCGAGTTTCCGGGCCGCCGCCTGCCTGTCGACGAGCAGGTCGTCGGCAGCCAGGCCCCAGGGCAGCCTCCACCCGCTCGATGTGCCGGGTCGTTGTGGCCTTGAGTTCCTTGCCCGTGCCGAACATCGCGGTGGTGTCGTTGATGGCGACCCGCAGCGGCTCGCAGGAGGTCGAACGCCTTGCAGAGCGGCCGGCAGGTCGGGTTGATGTGCTGTCCGTCGCGGATGGAGGTCACCACCGCAGCCGCGACGACGAGGAATACGAACCCTGTGATACCGAGCAGGCCGAACCCTACGTTGGCCCCGGGCACGCATGCCCCTTGTTCCGGGGGCAGACGGCCTCCCGGGGTACACCCCGACTCGTTGTACAGAGCGAGCGAATGGCAGAGGGCTCCGGTCAGGATTGCCGGCAAGGCGAACACGCCCGGCCCTACCGGCTCGTAAGTGGGTGCGGCGCGGATCCTGGCGCCGTCGAGTGGAACACCGAGGTCGTCCGCTGCCTGCACGACGGCCGGTGCGAGTGTCTTCTCGACGCCCCGGTGGTGAAGTCGCCGGAGCGGGTGCCGCCAGCCCGGCGCGGTCACTGAAGGGCCCTGACGACCGCTTCGACGAGCTGGTGGATGCCCTGGCCCAGTGGGGTGGCGGCGATCAGCACCCCGAGGGTGACGGCGCTCAGCACAGTCACCAGTTCGTCGTTGCGGGAGCGGGCCTCGGTCCGCCTGCGCAGGCGGACGATGATGATGATCGCGAGGAACGCGCTCGCGCTGATCGTGTACTGCAAAGCCCACCCTGTGTCACATGTCGAAAACTCTGGGCGAGGATGCCAGAAGTCCGCCGACGGCGGGCCCGGATCGGGAAAACAGGCCGCACCGGCGCAGGCCGTTCGGCCTCCCACCATCTGGATCCGGTCAAGTCGCCACCGCCGGCCCCGTGATTTACCGGTTCCCCTACGTGACGACGCCGGCCACCCCTAGGCTCACCGCCACACCGTGGACCAGGAGGGGAACACCGTGGCCCGCAGGCCCGCACGCCGACGCACCACCATCGCCCGCCGCGGCCGTCGTGGCCAGCGGGCCCGCGACCAAGCCGTCCTGCTCGGCGGGGGCGCCCTCGTCGCCTTCTCCCTGGCCATCGTCGCCGTCCAATGGCTGGCCCACCACCTCCTCGCCCTCACCGGCATCATCGCGATCGCCCTGACCGCCGCAGTCGCCACCGTGCGTGCCCGCGCCGCCGCAGACCGCCGCGCCCACCACGCACGCACCGCGCAGCTGCGGCACATCGGCGCGTTCATGACCATGAGCCCGAAGGCCTTCGAACACGCGCTCGCCGACCTGTGTCGGCGCGACGGCTGCACGCGGGTGACCGTCGTCGGCGGATCAGGCGACCTGGCCGCCGACGTGCTGGCCACCACCCCAAGTGGGCAGCGCATCCTCATCCAGGCCAAGCGCTACGGGCCCAAGACCCTGGTCGGCTCGCAGGACGTCCAGAAGGTCAACGGCACCTACCGCGACATCCACGGCTGCGACCTCGCCGTCGTCGTCACCACCAGCACGTTCACCAAGGCCGCCGCCGCGTTCTGCACGCAGGTCGGCATCCGCATGACCGACCACCGCGCCCTCGCCCTGTGGGCCGAGGGCACCGGCCGACCCCCCTGGCACTGACACCCCGACCGTCGAACCCCCGGCGGGGCGTGCCCGCGGTCAGGGCCACCGCGGGCTCCGGTTCCTGGCGGTCCCGGCCGACAGGGGCGGGAGGCTGCGGGCGTACACTTCCGGACCACGCATGCCGGGATCATCCCGTACGGAAGATGACGAGACACAGGTGGGTTGCCGGTCATAGGAACGCGCTCCTAGCGGCGCAGGAAGGTCCCGCCACCGATGACCCAGAAGCCGGCCGGAACCGCGCCGCACTTGACAACCTCGGAGTGCATCTGGGGGTCGGTCCGGCTAAAGCCGACCCGGCGCTCGCCCTGTTCGTCGGTCGGGTAGAACGTGAGGCCGGCCTCGGGGTGCCGCCCCTCCTCGAAGAGGTACGGCTCGCCCACAAGCGGGGTGATCACGATCTGCGAGATGGGCCCGGTCACGGTGATGACGCCGTTCCCGTCGACGGTCAGGCAGTCGACGTCGAACTCGGCCCGGGTGGTGCCGCTCTTCTCGAACACGTGCTGCACCACGACGTGTCCCCGGGAGTGGCCGTCGACCGTACGGGCGCTGACCTGCGCGGTGAGCCGCTCGCCGGGGTTGGGGCCCGGGCCGTGCTCGTTGAGCAGGGTCCAGCTGTGCAGCGAGAGGTGCTGGGCCGGTAGGGGGGTGGCCGGCGCGGCCGCGGCGGTGCCGGCCGTCCCGGCCGCGAGGGCCACGGCCGCGGTGGTGAGCGCGATGGCGGTGGTGAGCTTTCGCATGGTCAATCCTCAGCGGGTAGAAGGGAGTCGGGCTCTTCCCGACTGCCTCCAATCTCCCGCCTCACCCCCGGTCGCGGCCTCCGCCGCAGGGAGGGACCGGCTCCCCCTGGCGGGGGAACCGCTCCTCATCCGCCCGACTCACCGAGTGGCGGCCACCGCGCGGCGTGGCGTATCGCGTCCAGGGGCGAGGGCGGCCGCGGCCGGCGCCGGGGGCGGTGCACTGCCCTCGACCTCGCAGGGACCTCAGTCGTTCAGCCGCTCATGCTCCAGGCCCGTACGCTCCGGCAGATCCTCGCCCCGTGGGCGGCCGAGCGGCCCGTCCTGGAACTGGCCGCGCGCGTGAGAGAGTCGGGGCACCAGCTCGCACGCGCGTGAGGAGGACCCGGTGCCGGGATCGGAGTGGCAGGTCTACGGGCGGCGACAGGTGTACGGCTCGCCGTGGGTCGAGCTGTGGCTCGATGACGTCGACATCCCCGGGACCGGCCGCACCGAGCACCACGTCGTCCGCATGCCCCGGGCCTCCACCACCGCCGTCGTCACCGATGAAGAGGGGAACTTCCTCCTGATCCACCGGCACCGGTTCATCACCGGCCGGTGGGGCTGGGAGGTGCCCGCCGGGTGGGCCGACCCCGGAGAGGAGCCGGCCGCCGCGATCGCCCGCGAGGTCGAGGAGGAGACCGGCTGGCGGCCCGGCCACGTCGAGCTGATGACCGAGTACGACGCCATGGCGGGAATCAGCGACGCGCACTTCCGCGCGTACCACATCACCGGGTGCACACGGATCGGCGAACCGCAGGACATCTCCGAGGCCGCCCGGGTGGAGTGGCTGCCGGAGACGGAGGTGGTCAAGCTCCTGGTCGATGGCGAGGTGTCCGACGGGCCCTCGCACGCCGCCCTCTCCTACTACCTCGGGCCGCACCGTCTCGCCACCACCAGCCCCTGACCTGGCCTGTCCAAGCCTCCTCGTCGATCGACGCAGCCCGCCAGCCCCTCAACACCGAGACCGCCGTCAGCCCTGCACCGTCCTCCCCGCAGGCGCGGGGGTGACCCCAAGGTCTTCGTCAGGTGGGCGGTGACGTCGGCAACTGCTCAGTGGGTGGAGAGGCCAGGGCGATCGGGGCAGGCCAGGACGGCAGGCGACCATAGCCCGGCACAGGCACAGGCACCGGCCACCTTCACCGAGGGCAACTGCACCGGCCGGACCGGCCACGGTCCGGCCGGTGCAGTGACGGGCCGACGACGGGGCCGGCCACGGCCCTGACAGTGGCCCGACGGCGCAGGGCAGGCGGCAGGGGCTGGTCCAGCACAGCCCTTGGCGCTGGCCACGGGTGCCGGGGCGGAGCACGCCGCGCCCAGCCAGGGCCCAGTCCGGTGGTCCGCGATGGTGACCCGGTTGCCACCCGTGCCCGGTGCTCCGGGAAGGCAAGTGGCGCGGGGTCCCGGAGTGGGGAAGGGCGAAGGGGAGGCCGTTGCGGCAGCCGGTGCAGGCCGGGGCCGGGCCGGTCAGGGCTCGATTGAGGCCGGGGTCGACCCGGCCCACCCGCTGCCCGAGCGTGTCCCGGTGTCCCCCGCTCCTCCAGGTCGTGCGTCCCTCGATTCGCTCGGGGCACTTCGCCTGGATCGACTCCACCCACGTCCGGGCCGCCCGACGAGGCCCAAAGGCGGGCCGAGCCCGGTCGACCGCGCGCGACCGGGCTGCAAGCGCCACATCCTCGTCGACGGCCGGGGCATCCCGCTCGCGGTGTCACTGACGGGCGGCAACCGCGACGACGTCACCCAGTTGCTGCCCCTGCTCGCGAAGGTCCCCGCCGTGGCCGGCCACGGCGGCCGGCCACGGCGCAGAGGAGGGGAAGGCGAGCACCGCACCCGAGAGAGAAGACGTCGCTCGCCACAGTCAGGCTCTCACCGCGGATCTGCTCCGGTGACATGAAGGGAGGCGAGCCGATCGCCACACCCGTACTCGTCAGACCGCCGTCGACGGAGTCCAGAGCGCGCGATACCGAGGGCGATCGCCTTCGGCCCGTCGATGGTCACCATGATGTTCGAAGGCTTCAGGTCCCGGTGGGCCAACCCGGCGGCGTGGATGCCGCCCAAGGCCCGACACACTCCTGATGCCACGCCACGCACCGAATATTCCGGCAACGGCCCGGAGGCCGTCACCCCCGATCGGGCCAAGCGCCTGCGTCTTCCCGACGGTGGAGCCGGGTGCGGGCCGGCTCCACGGGGTGCGCTTGCCTTGAGCGGGCAGCCCTGGAGCGAGGTCCGCGGTGGAAAAGCGCGAGCGGGTCGCCGCGGTGGCGGCGCGGCGGGGGCGGCGCGGCCGTGAACGAGGCGCTCTTCGACAGGGTCGGCGAAGTCGGCGAACACCCCGGCGTCCACGCCCATCTCGTGCGGTTGTGTGGTCGTCAGGTGAGCCGAGACCGACTCCGCGTTCGCTACGTCGCCATCGGACGGGAAGAGCCCCCTTCGGCGGGCCGAAGGGGGCCGCGGTCCGGCCGGTGGGGGGCCGGGGCCTGGCGGGGCCCGCCCCCGGTGTCGCGTCAGGCCACCTCGGCCCGGGACGCGAGGTGGAAGGTGCAGGGTCCGCCCGCGTGGGCGACGAGTCCTCCCCCGGCGATGTCGAGGGACACGGTGGCGAGCGTCTCCCAGCGTTTGCCGAGCGCCGCGTCCGGCTGGGCGTGGCAGCAGAGTTCCGCGCCCTCCTCCGCGTGGCAGGTGAGGGCCTCGACGAGGTCCTCCCGGTCCGCTCCGGTGAGGGTCGCCGTGCGCTGCCGCAGGACCTCCATCCGCCGGTACGTGCCCGGGTCCTCGACTCCCATGGCCTCGCCGCCGGCCAGCGCCCGCTCCACGAAGTGGTTGGTCCGCAGCAGGAAGCCGTCCTCGCGCGGGCGCAGCAGTGCCGAGCCGGCCGGGCTGAGTTCGATCGCCGCGGCGGTGCTCCGCCCTTGCGCGTGGCCGGCGAACGTCAGTGAGCTGGAGGCCGCCACCGGTGTGGCGGTGGCCAGTTCGACGGCCTCGGAGGTGCTTGTGCAGGTGTCGAGCACGCGCCGTGCCAGGACGTGTACCGGTATCCACGAGCCGGCCGGCGCGGGCGACTTGTCGGAGGTGTGGCCGAGGATGTTGAAGTGCAGGCCCAGGCCCGCCGTGTTGACACCGATCTTGCCGACGATGCCGAACTCCGTCACCGTGTGCACGACCCGGCCGTCCGGGTGCTCGATGGTCCAGACGAACCAGCCGTCGCGCATGCCGTCGTGCCAGTCCCAGGTCTGCGCGGTGACCGGCGGGCGGCCGTCGTGCGGCGCGTACACGAGCGTGGAGCACTCCGGGTGCTGCGCGCGGCCGAAACGGCCGAGGATCTCCGTCCGGGCGTTGAGCGCGGCGATCCGCCACAGGGGAAGGCCCGCGCCGCTCGCCATGCCGTCGATCTCCTCGGCCAGGTCCGGGGCCCAGGCGCCGATGTGCTCGAAGGCCCGCAGGCTCCAGTCGGTGACGTCCTCGGGCGCGGCGCCCGAGGCGGCGAACAGCCGGTCGTAGAAGGCGCTGACCTGCCCGATGCGCTGCGGAAAGGCCTTGCCCAGGCGCTGCCCGCGGTCGCCGGGGGCCGCCTTGGCCGATCGGAAGACCGTAGGGGTGGTCACGATGTCTCCTCCATGGCGAGCGCCCGGCGCTCGTCCTGGCTCATTCGCCGCGGCTTCCAGCCGGGACCGGGCACGGATCGGCGCAGCATCCGGGTGTAGGGGTGCTGCGGGTCGTCGAGGATGCGGGCGGTGGGGCCGGATTCCACGATCCGGCCCTTGCGCATGACGATCGCGTCCTCGCTGATCTGCCGTACGACGGACAGATCGTGGCTGATGAACAGGTAGGTGAGGCCGGTGCGTTCGCGGATGTCGGCCAGCAGGTTGAGGATCTGGGCCTGGATCGAGACGTCGAGGGCGGCGACCGATTCGTCCAGGACCAGGACCTGGGGTTCCGCCGCCAGGGCGCGGGCGATGGCGACCCGCTGGCGCTGCCCGCCCGACAGCGCGGAGGGCAGCGCGCGCGATTGCCGCTCGTCGAGGCCGACGTCCTCCAGCAGGCGGGTGATCCGCTCCTCGCGTTCGCCGCGGGCGGGTTTGAAGTGCAGGTCGATCACCTCGCCCAGGGCGTCGCGCACCGTCCTGCGCCGGTTGAGGGATCCGTAGGGGTCCTGGAAGACCATCTGGATCTCGCGTCCGCGCCGGCGTCGTTCGGCCGTGCCGGCGCGTCCCGGTGTGCGGGGGCGGCCGAGGACGGTGATGCTGCCGGAGGTCGGGGTCTCCAGGCCGACCAGCATCCGGGCGACCGTGGACTTGCCGGAGCCCGACTCCCCCACGATGGCGAGCGCTCCTCCGGCCCGGACCCGGAAGCCGACGCCGTCCACGGCGGTGAAGTCGGTGTGGCCGCGGCCTTCGGGGCGCCGGACCCGGAAGACCTTGCGCAGGTCGGCCGCCTCGACGACGGGGGTGTGGTCAGGCATCGCGCACCTCCGTGCCGGAACGTCGCAGAACGGGCTCGATCTCTTCGCTGCGCAGGCACCTCACCCGTCCCCCGCCGGTCGGCCGCAGGGCCGGGACGGTGGTCGTGCACCGCGGCTCGGCGTGGGGGCAGCGTGGTGCCAGGGCGCAGCCGGGGCCGACCTCGAAGGCCGAGATCGGCCGTCCGGGGATGACTTCCAGGCGGTCGGCGGCCTGGTCGATGCGCGGCCGGGAGTCCAGCAGGAGCCGGCTGTAGGGGTGTCTGGGGTGGTCTTCGAGTGCCTGCGGCTCGCTCTCCTCCACGATCGAGCCCGCGTACATGACCGCGATGCGGTCGCACACGGCGCCGGCCAGTTCCAGGTCGTGGGTGATGAACAGCATGGCGAGGCCGTGTTCGCGGCGCATCTCGTCGAGGATGCCCATCACCTCGGACTGGGTGGTCACGTCCAGGGCGGTGGTGGGTTCGTCGGCGAGGATCATCCGGGGGCGGGTGGCGATCGCGGCCGCGATGACGACGCGTTGCAGCAGCCCGCCGGACAGTTCGTGCGGGTACTGGCGCATCCGGCGCGCGGCGTCGGGGATGCCGACGTCGGACAGGATGCCCTGGACGCGGGTGCGGGCCCGGCGGGGATTCTCCCGGTGGTTGGCGACCAGCGCCTCCACGAGGAAGTCGCCCACGCTCGACACGGGGTTGATGGCGGCGCGCGGGTCCTGGTGGATCACCGCGAGATCGTGGGAGCGCAGCCTGCGCAGGTCCTTGGCGGGCATGGACAGGACGTCGGTGCCGTCGAAGTCGATGCGCCCCGAGGTCTCGGCGCCGCGCGGGAGCACGCGCAGGATGGAGCGCACCGTCATCGACTTGCCGGAGCCGGATTCGCCGACCAGGCCGACGGCCTCGCCCGCGGCGACGTCGAGCGAGACGTCGTGCAGGACGGGGCGGCGCTCACCGTCGACGTCGAGCGTCACGTGGAGGGCGTCCAGACGCAGCAGCGGGTTCACGCGCGTCCTCCTGCCTTGCGTCCGCCGAGGCGTTCGCCCAGGACGCTGAACGCCGCGACGGTGATGACGATCATCAGGCCCGCGTAGAGGGACTGCTGGGGGAAGCCCTTGACCAGGGAGGCCTGGCCGCTGGAGACCATCAGGCCCCAGTCGGCCGTGGGCGGTTGGACACCGAGTCCGAGGAAGGAGATCGCGGCGAGTTCGATCATGGCGGATCCGAAGTTGATGGTGGCTCCGGTGAGGATCTGGGGGGTGATGTTGGGCAGGATCTGCCGCACACAGATGCCGAAGCCCGAGAAGCCCTGGATCTCTCCGGAGGCGATGTAGGGCTGCATGCGTTCGCGCAGGGAGACGCTGCGCAGCACGCGTGCGGTGTAGGGGGTGAAGCCCACCGCGAGCGCCAGGGACGCCTGGAGCAGTCCGCGGTCGTACAGCGCGATCACGATGATGGCGAGCAGCAGGCTGGGGAAGGCGAACAGCAGGTCGAGCAGGCGGGAGACGAGGTCGTCGACGCGGCCGCCGAACCAGGCGGCGGTCAGGGCCAGGACGGTGCCGAGCACCGCGGTGACGGTGACGACGATGAACGGGCCCAGGAGGCTGGTCCGGGCGCCCCAGATCAGCCGGGAGAGCAGGTCGCGGCCGGAGTTGTCGGTGCCGAGCAGGTGCTGCGCGCTGGGGGGCTGATAGGTGGCGGCGAGGTCGACCTGCAACGGGTCGTAGGGGGCGATCCAGGGGGCGAGGATCGCGATGGCGGCCAGCAGGGCGATGACGGCGGCGGCGATGGTGCCGGCGATTCCGACGCGCGCGACGAGGCGCCGGAGCGGGTTGCGGCGGCCGGTGGCGCGCGCGGTCGGGGCTTCCTCGGCCGCGGGGGTCGCGGTGGCGCCGCCAAGGGTGTTGACGTCGTCGCTCATGAGCGCTTCCCTCCGAGCTTGAACCGCGGGTCCAGCCATGCGTAGAGCACGTCGACGGCCAGGTTGACCAGGCCGAAGGCGGCCACCAGCGCGAGCGCGATGGCCTGGACGACGGCGAAGTCCTTCTGGTTGACCGCGTCGACCAGCGCGGAGCCGAGGCCGTCGAGGGCGAAGGCCTTCTCGACCACGGTGGCACCGGCGATCAGGGCGGCGATGTTGACGCCGACGATCGTGGTCACCGGCAGGAGTGCGTTGCGCAGCACGTGCCGACGCACCACCAGGGAGCGCGGCAGTCCGCGGCCGACCGCGGTGGTGACGTGTTCGGAGTCCTTCTCCTCGGTGATCGCGGTGCGGGTGATACGGGCGACCACCGCGCCCGAGGGGATGGCGAGCGCGATCGCGGGCAGGGTGAGGTGCCAGAGCCGGTCGGTCAGGCCCTCGCCCGATCCGAACACGGGGAACCAGCCGAGTTGCACCGCGAACAGGTCCATGAGCAGCAGGGCGGCGAAGAAGGTGGGGACGGCGAAGCCCGTGCTGGTGACGATCAGCGCCGCCGTGTCGAGCCGGCCGCCGCGCAGCCCGGAGACCACGCCGACCAGCACGCCGAACACGACGATGAGCACGGCGGCGTACAGCGTGAGCAGCAGGGTCGAGCCGACCCGCGGGGCGAGCAGGCCGGCCACGTCCTGGCGGAACACCAGGGACTGGCCGAGGTCGCCGTGGAGCACTCCGGTGATCCAGTCCCAGTAGCGCACCGGGAGCGGGTCGTCGAGGTGGTACTGGGCGCGGATCGAGGCGAGGGTCTCGGGGCTGATCGAACGCCCCTGGGTGAGGAAGGTCTCCGGCCTGCCCGGTGCGAGGTAGAGCGCACCGAAGACGAGGAAGCTGGCGACGATCAGGGTCGCGGCCAGCCCGAGCAGGCGTCGGACGAGGAATCCGAGCATGGGCTGTTCCTGTGTGGGGGTCGCGGGGGCGCGGCCGGGCGTGGGCCGCGCCCCCGGGCGGAGCGTGGTGGAGGGGCAGCGGGTGGGGGATGAGGGTGAGGGTGAGGGGTGAGGGTGGCGCGCGCCGGGTGCTACGGGATCACTTGGCCGAACCCACGGACGCGGCCCACGGGTGGTACAGGTAGACGAAGGACGCGGGTGCTCCGGTGATCCGGCTGTTCATGAACAGCCGGGTCGAGGGGGCGACCATGGGCAGCCACGGCGTCTTGGCCATGTACTTCGTCTCGATCCGGGCGGTGAGCTCGGCCCGCTTGGTGTCGTCGCTCTCCGCGGAGGCCTGGCCCGCCAGCGCGGTGATCTCGGGGTCGGAGAACTTGTCGTAGTTCTCGGGGGATCCGGGGTCGATGCGGTTGCGCAGGAAGGCCAGCGGCTCGGCGACGTCGAAGTAGTTCGTGGTCATGAAGCCCGAGTAGCCCTTGCGGGCCTCGGCGTCGGAGAAGAAGGCGCCGTACCGTGCGCTCGGGACGCCCTTGGGCTGGACGTCCAGTCCGATCTTCTTGCCGGCGCTCTGCACCTCGGCAAGGAGGTCCTCGTAGACGCGCCGCTCGCTGGGATAGGCGATGGTGATCGGCCCGCTGGGCCTTCCGGCCTCCTCGACCAGCTTCTTGGCGCCCTCGATGTCCACCGTGGTGGGCGGCAGCTTGTCGTAGGCGCTCTCGTACGCGGCGGACCCGTAGGAGTAGCTGCCCGGGGGCACCACGGAGCGCAGGGGCGTGGCGGTGCCGGCGAAGACGGTCCTGCCGATGGCCTCGCGGTCGGTGGCCATCAGCAGGGCGGTGCGCAGCCGCGGGTCGGCGAAGGGGCCTTCGCCGGTGCCGATGACGGCCACCATCTGCATGGACCTGCCCAGGTAGAGGGTGCCGTTGGTGGCGTTGGACAGCTGGTCGACGGCGTCGGTCGGCACGTCGTAGGTGCCGTCGATCTCGCCGGTCTTCAGCGCGTTGGTGAGGGTGGCCGGGTCCGTGATGAAGCGGAAGTCGAACTCCTTGGCCTTCGCCTTGAGCGTCTGGTCCCAGTACGCGTCGTTGCGCGTCAGCCTGATCTGGGAGCCCTTCTCCCACGACTTGAGCTGGAAGGGGCCCGTGCACATGACGCCCTTGTCCGGGGTGCCGAACCCGGTGCCGGCCTGCTGGGTGAACGCGGCCTGGGTGACGGCGCCCAGTGGGGTCGCCATGTAGTCGTTGATGACCACGTCCGGTGTCTTGAGGGTGACGGTGACCTGGAGGTCGCCGGTCTTCTCGACGCCCGCGATGTTGCCGGTGAGCATGTCCGCGGCCCAGAAGGAGCCCTCGGCGGGGTCCAGGTGGCGCTTGAGGCTGAAGACGACGTCGTCGGCCGTCATCTCCTGGCCGTCCCAGAACCGCACGCCCTTGCGCAGGTTGTACACCCAGGTGGTGGGTGTGGGGTGCTCCGCCGACTCAGCCAGTCCCGGGGTGACCGAGAAGTCGGGGTTGATCCGCATCAGGCTTTCGCAGAGGTTCGAGAGGACCTCGTTCTCCGGGTAGTTGTAGGACTTGAGGGGGTCCAGCGAGGTGGGCTCGCCGTAGGGAACGTTCCAGGTCACCCGGTCCACCTCGGCCCTGGCGGCGGGGGTGTCGACGCGCGTTCCCGCGCCCGCGCCCTGGTCGGCGCTCGATGACTGCGCCGGGTTTCCGCACCCGGCCAGCGAGATCACGCCCGCGATCGCGACGGCGACAAACGCTCTCTTGCGCACTTCCGGTCCTTCCTGGCCTGTCCCCGGGCATGCGGCGGCGCCACGATGGGCGCACGTGGGGGTCCGCATCCAGCGGGAGTGGACAACTCAGACCGGTAGACTCACCTACCAAAACGTTTTGGTCAATCGTTTTGGTGGTATCTTTTTGCCAACATCCGGAAAGGCTGGACAACGCGTGATGGCTCCGTCGGGGAGAGTGACGATCCGCGACGTGGCGCGGGCGGCCGGTGTGTCGGCGACCACCGTCTCGCATGTGCTCAACGGAAAGGGCTCGGTGGCGGCGGCGACGCGCGAGCGCATCCTGCGCACCGCCGCCGAACTGCGCTACCAGGCCAACCCCATCGCCCAGAGTCTGCGTGGCGGCCGCACGGGGGTGATCGCGCTGGCCATCCGCCCGCTGGACGCCATCGGCTACACACTGCAGGGCGTGGACTACTTCGTGCGGCTGGCCGGAGCCGCCGCGACCGCGGCGCTCGACCACGGCTTCGGACTCATGCTCGTCCCCGACCTCACGCGCCGGTCCGTCCCCGCCGCCATGAACCTGGACGGCGGTATCGTCGTCGACCCGTTCGTCGGCGACCCGGTCCTGGCCGAACTCCTCGACCGGGGGCTGCCCGTGGTCTCCACCGGCCGCGACCCCGCCCGCCCCGAACACATCTGGTGGACCGACACGGACAACCGCGCCGAGACCCGGCGCGTACTCGACCTGCTCTTCGAACGCGGCGCCCGCCGGATCGCCGTCGTCGCGGGCACGGACGACAACGCCTGGAACCACGACACGGTCGAGGCCTACCTGTCATGGGCCCGGGAACACGGCCAGGAACCGATCCTGGAACGGGTCCCCGAAAAACGCGGCGAGACGGCCGGCGCCGAGATCGGCACACTGCTGCTGTCCCGCCCCAGCCCCCCGGACGCCGTCTTCGCCAGCACCGGCCGCCACGCCGCCAGCATCGCCCGCACCGCGATCGCCCTCGGCTGGGACATTCCCGACCGCCTGCTCATCGCCGCGGGATCGGACAGCGAGCAGACCCGGTTCGCCACTCCCGCCATCACCGCCCTCGACCTCTCCCCCGAGGCCACCGGCAGGCTCGCCATGGAGCTCCTGCTCCAACGCCTCGCCGGCGAACCGGGATCGGCAGCACCGAGGATCGTGCCCGCGACCCTGCACGAACGCCAGTCCACCGCCCGCCCGCACTGACCACCACCCCCCGCCCCCGGCCCTCCCCCGCCTCCACCCTTCCGACGCCGCGGGCCACAGGGCCACCGGGGCCGCCTCGGGGGTGCTCCGCCGAGGCGGCCCCGGGAGTACGCTCCCGTGCCCGGCCACGGCCCGGACCACGTTCCCGGGTGCGGTCTCGTCCTTCGCGCGGACGGATTGACGGTCCGTCGGATGGTCCTCTTGGAGGGCGCCGAGAAGAGCTCCGGCGCCCTACCCAGAAGGGGCTTTCCCGTGAACGAGCACGCACCGCAGCACCACCTTCCCAACCGCCCGCGCGGTGGCCGGCGCCGGGCGGCGGCCGTGACCGCCGTGACCGCCGCAGCCGTGGCCGGCGCCGTGGCGGCCGGCGTCCTGGCACCGTCCGCGGCCTTCGCCGGCCCGCGGCCCGACGCCGTGCAGCAGCGCCTCGATGCGCTGGTCGAGCAGGACGGAATGCCCGCCGCCCTCGCCACCGTCAAGGGCCGCGACGGCCGCACCCGCACCTACACCGCCGGTGTCGGCAACGCGACCACCAAGGCCAAGGTGCCGGTCGACGGGCAGATCCGGGCCGGCAGCAACACCAAGGCCTTCACCGCCGTCGTCGTCCTGCAGCTGGTCGCCGAGGGCAAGGTCGGCCTCGACACGAACGTGGACACCTACCTGCCGGGCCTCCTGCGCGGCGAGGGCATCGACGGCCGCACCATCACGGTCCGCCAACTGCTCCAGCACACCAGCGGCCTGCCCGACTACCTGGACAAGGAGGTCATACTCGACGCCCCCCGCCGCTACTACGAGCCGCGTGAACTCCTCGACGCCGCGCTCGCGCAGAAGGCCCACTTCGCGCCCGGCGCCCAGTGGGAGTACAGCAACACCAACTACCTGCTGGCGGGCCTGATCATCCAGAAGGTCACCGGACGCCCCTTCGGCGAGGAGGTCACCAGGCGCGTCATCGACCGGATCGGCCTGCGCCACACCTACGTCCCCCTCCCCGGCGACACGACGATCCACGAGGCCCACCCCCAGGGCTACCAGCGCGCCGCCGACGGGTCGCTGCGCGACTACACCGAACTGGACCCGGCCTGGGGCTGGGCGGCCGGCGCGGTCGTCTCGACCAACACCGACATCACCCGGTTCTACGGCGCGCTGCTGGAAGGCCGTCTGCTGCCCGCCGCCCAGCTCGCCCAGATGCGCACCACCGTCCCCGCCCGGGCGGCCGACCCCGCCGAGGCGGCCGGCCCCGCCATGGGCTACGGACTGGGCCTGGTGAGCCGCCCGCTGTCCTGCGGCGGCGTCGCCTGGGGACACGGCGGAACGATCCCGGGCTACTACACCGCCGGCGGCACCACCGACGACGGCCGCGCCGTGAACATCGCCGTCACCACGATCCCCGACGGCGACACCATGGACCACATCGCGCAGGCGGTCGACGAGGCGCTGTGCCGCTGACCCCGGCAGCTGCCACCCTGCCGCACCGCCCCACACCTCCCCCTCGCCTCCCGGTACCGGAGCCCCCGATGAACGAACACGCCCCACAGCACAGGGCACACCGCGTGCGCCTCGCACGGCACGCCACGACGGCCACGGCCGCCGCCGCCCTCGCCCTGACCGTCCTCGCCCCGTACCAGGCCACGGCCGTACCGCGCCCGGACGTCGTGCAGCAGCGCCTCGACGCGCTGGTGGAGCAGGACGGGATGCCCGCGGCCCTCGCCACCGTCAAGGGCCGCGACGGCCGCAGCCGCACCTACACCGCCGGTGTCGGCGACCTGGCCACCGGGGCCAGGGTCCCGGTCGACGGGCAGATCCGGGCCGGCAGCAACACCAAGGCCTTCACCGCCGTCGTCGTCCTGCAGCTGGTCGCCGAGGGCAAGGTCGGCCTCGACACGGCCGTCGACACCTACCTGCCGGGCCTCCTGCGCGGCGAGGGCATCGACGGCCGCACCATCACGGTCCGCCAGCTGCTCCAGCACACCAGCGGCCTGCCCGACTACATGAACGCCCCCGCGCTGGCCGACTTCACCACCATCCAGTACCGGTACTTCGAGCCGCGTGAACTCCTCGACGAGGCACTGGCCCAGAAAGCGCTGTTCCCCGCCGGAACCGGCTGGGACTACAACAACACCAACTACCTGGTGGCCGGCCTGATCATCCAGAAGGTCACCGGACGCCCGTTCGGCGAGGAGGTCACCAGGCGCGTCATCGACCGGATCGGCCTTCGCCACACCTACGTCCCCCTCCCCGGCGACACGACGATCCACGAGGCCCACCCCCACGGCTACCTGCGCACCGCCCCCGACGCGCCGCTGATCGACTACACCGAGATGGACACCTCGATGGCCTGGGCCGCGGGCGCCCTCGTGTCCACCAACACCGACCTCAACACCTTCTACACCGCGCTCCTGAAAGGCCGTCTACTGCCCGCCACCCAACTCGCCCAGATGCTCACCACCGTCCCCGCCGAGGTCCTGGGCCCCGGCGTCCGCTACGGCCTCGGCATCCAGAGCAGGCCGCTGACCTGCGGCGGCCTCGCCTGGGGCCACGGCGGCACCTCCCCCGGTCACCGCACCCGCGGCGCCGTCACCCAGGACGGCCGCGCCGCGAACATCACCCTCACCACCGTCCCCGACGAACCCACTGCCACACACCTCACCGACGCACTCGACACGGCCCTGTGCCGCTGACCACCCACCGGGCCGCCGGGCACGGACGCAGCGGGCCGGCCGGGCCGAACTCGAGGCGGACCAGCGGGACCTGCCGACCGTGCCCGGCATCGAGCCCGACCCACGGCCTGCGGCCGCCGAGCAGACCCACCTCCCTCACCGACACCAAGCCCAGGCATGCGATGCCCCCAGGAGCGGCCCGCACAGCTCGCCGAGCACGGAGTGGAGCGGCCTGGGCGGCCGGTGGGAGAGCTGGTGGCAGTGCCGGTGTCAGTGCCGGGCCGTGACATGCGGGGGCCTTGCGAAGGCCGGGAGTTGGTCACCCCGCCGGGTGACCAACTCCCGGCTGCCGCCATTCCGGTCAACGGCAGCCCCGAAGAGGGCGTACCGGTGTTCCCCGCCGGCCGGCTAGAAGAGGCCGGCGCGCATGTGTTGCGTGAGGTTCTCCAGGACATCGCGCAGCCACGGCCTGCGGGCGGCCGGCAACCGGACCAGCGTGTGCTGGAAGGTTCCCCGGTCGGCTCGGAACAGGTGGTGGGGACGCGGCGCGGGCGGGTCGTCGCGGAGAACGCCGTCAGGCATGGTTCCTGACACGGGGAGGAGGAGGTGTGGCTCGGGGAAGGCCATCCACATCCACACCCCGAACGGCAGCGGCACCGAGTAGGCCGATGCCGCCGGGCCGGCCGGACTCCAGAGTTCCCCCGTCTGCGGGTGGGTCGGCACGATGACCATGTCGGCATCCGTATCGGGGGCGGGCAGTCCGGGTCCGGCCAGGACGGCGCGCCGCGCCGGCTGGACCGCGGGCAGCAGGGCGTCGAGGGCACGTTGGAACACTTCCGCGATCAGACCGTGCGGGACGGTCACCGGCCGGCCGTCCGAGGCGGCCAGCAGGTGGGCCAGCGCCCGGCCGGCTGCCGCCTCCCACTGTGGGTTCCATGACCACCAGTGGTCCAGCCCGAGCGTCGAGCCCCATCTCGTGATCGGCACGCTCGGGGGTGAGGCCTTCCGCTCCACCAACAGTTCCGCCCAGGAGAGGATCGCGATGTCGCCGTCGACGACGGGCAGGCGGTGCACGGCGTCCGGCGCGAGCCAGACCGCCTGCCAGAGCGAGCAGTCGTCGATGCGGTTCGCCACGGGCAGGCCGCACGCCTCGCAAGCCATGTTGGGGCCGTCACCCCAGTCGAGGCCACAGCAGTAGCCACCGGCTCGCTCCGGAACGAGCACGGTGCCGCAGGTGTCCCCCGGTGCGATGACGATGGTGCCGGACGGGCCCTCGGACAAGGCGTGGACCGGAGCGTAGACGCCCCGCGCTGCCGCCTCGTCCGGATCGATCTCCTCCCACCTTCGCCACGGGTGCCCCCAGGGCTCCGGTTCCACGGCGAACGTACCCGGCTCCATGAGAACCGGGAGCTGAATCCCGTTCCCGTACCTCTGATGGGCGTGGGCCGGCAGCTCCACCTGGGACAGCGGCTCGGTCAGTCTGGCGCCACACCCAGCACACACAAAGACGAACACATGCCCTCCGCCGCAGAGACGCGGGGATCATCGCAGCTCCACGACGGACCGGCCAACGCGTTTTTGATCCGCCGCGCGCGACGCGGGCAGGGCGCGCCAGGCATCGACGGCGAGGAGGACATCCTGCCGCTGGCCGATACTCCCCGTACTACTATCGGACCCGCCTTCCACAGTCCGGGCGACGGGCTCGATCACGTTTTCTGGGGGATGAGAGATGGCCGTCGACTTCGACCTGCCGCTGGACGACACCGAGGAGGCAGCCGAACTCGCCGCCACGCTCACCGAGCTCGGCAACGACGGCTTCCTGCGTACGGTGGTCCGCGAGGGCTTCACCGTGCATCACCGGTCCACCGGCGCCCTGCTCGGGTCCCCGCCGGACAAGCGGGACGCATCCGGCTCCAGCCTGCTGCTGCGCGCGCTGCACCTGTGCTTCTGCGCCCACCTGCCGCTGAGCCTCTCCCCCGACCTGCTGTGGTACACGGTGGTCCACGAGGTCGCCACCCATGTCCGGCTGAACAGTGACACCTATGCCGAACTCTTCACCGACACCCCGGGCGAGAAGCAGCTCATCACCGTCCGTGACGACTCGCTGCTGCACGAACCCGACTGGCAACAGTCCCTCCACTTGATCCAGCGGCCTCTCCGGGAGCGGATCGGCGACGATGTCGCGGACCTTCTCCAGCCGACGTTCTCCACCACCACGCCCGTGGACGCCTCCGCGACCCTGGTCGCGCTGATGGACGTGGTCAGCCCCTACTACGACTTCCGCTGGCATACGCTCTGCGGCATTCCCCGGATCCGGCTGGAGGGCACCGCCCAGGACTGGCATCGGCTGACCGTCCGGGTCCGCGAGCTGGAGGGGCGGTTCGCGGGTCTGCGGCCGTGGCTGCGGAACCTGCGACCGGTGCTCGCCACCATCGCCGCCACGGCCGCCGGCGAGCCGGTCGACCAGGACTTCTGGCGGTCGATCTACAAGTGGCAGTCCGCCTCCGGCGGCGCGCGGGTCACCGGCTGGATCACCGCCTTCTTCGCCCACGGCTACCTCGCCAACGGCCCACAGCCGGCCGTCGGCGAGGTCATCCACGACGGCCGGTTCCCGTCCCACCTCTCCCGTGTCCCGTACAGGTGGCAGCGGCCGGACGGGATCCGCTCGATGGTCTTCCTCGGCGGAGTGCTCGGCATCGAACGCGACGGCGACTGGATCCGCCCGCGCCTGGGTTTCGCCGTCCTCGAACTCACCGACCGCCCCCTGCCCGAGGACTGGACCATCACCGACATCAACGCCTTCACCGGCCGCACGAACGCCACCCTCCTCCCCACCGACCAGTTGACCGCCATCTCCGCGGACTTCAGCCACCGGCTGTCCGCCACCCGGGCGATCTCCTTCGGCGACCACGCCGTGGTGGAAGCCGACGGCCTCTGGTACCCGGGCCACCTCGTCGAGCCGGAGTTCATCGCGACGCGCCCTTCCGGCAGTGACCTCGGCTCCGCCCTCCGGGCGCTCCCGCACTGACAACGACTGTCCCTCGGCGGGTCTTGGCACCCGCCCGTCAACTGTCCTCCCCACAGCCGTGCGGGGGCTTTCCCGCCATCGCCGACACCGGCAGAAAGCAGCAGGCCGAGCAGCGCCCGAAAGACGTCACAGCCCGCCTGAAGGAGCGACCACCGAATCCCCCGGGCTCGGCGCCGGTGGAAAGCCGCACGCGACCGCGACCTCGTGGCGCTCAGCACCCGCTGTTGTCGCGGACGACCGTGCGGCCGGGGTCGTCCGCGTCGGGGCAGGCCCGCTCCAGCGCGCCGGGCGTCGTCGAGGCTGCCGACGACCCCCGGCGGTCTGCGCCGGGCGGGGGCGGGTGTCCGGCGGGGGGGGTCAGCCGACCACCGGCAGGTCCAGTGTCGAGGCCCGCGTGCCGCCGTGGCCGATCAGGTAGGCGGCCCGCCCGTCGGCCGGGAGCAGTTCGAAGGAGTCGGGGTTGGCGGCCGCGACGCTCAGCCGGATCCGGTCGCCCGCGCGGAACAGCGCCGAGCATGGCTGCAGGTCGATCACCACCCGCTGGGCGCTGCCCTGCGGGAAGGGCGCGGAGTCGGCGCCGGCGTAGGTCCGGGGCGTGCGCAGCCGACGCCAGTCGGGGTTGTCGGCCCGGTCGGCCACGGCCCGTTCGGTGAGGGCGAGTTGACCTTCGGTGAGGTAGGTGACACGGCCGTCGGGGGCGACGTGCTCCAGGTAGACGTGCAACGCGCCCCGATCGGAGCCCGCCAGGCCGGTGACGTCGAGGGTGACCTTGCCGTTGCCGGTGACGCGGGTGTCCTCGGTCAGCGGGGCGGTGGTGTAGCTGAGCAGTTTGGCGTCCACGGCCGCGCGGTCGGGGTAGCTGACCGGATCGCCGCCGAGGTTGGTGTTCCAGCGGTCGGACTGCCCGGTGCCGGCGCTCGGGTCGAGGACCAGTTGGTCGGTGCCTGCGCGCGACGGGTGGCGGCGCTGGAGGGTGTGGTCCTCGCCGAGGTGGAACCGGCGGGTACGGGTACCGGCC
Organism: Kitasatospora sp. NPDC057595; assembly: GCF_042800875.1. NCBI lineage: Bacteria > Bacillati > Actinomycetota > Actinomycetes > Kitasatosporales > Streptomycetaceae > Kitasatospora > Kitasatospora sp. NPDC057595. The sequence continues at coordinate 104,680 of NZ_JBHVGL010000010.1, forward strand.
ACCGGCCAGCGGTCGGTGGTGCGCCAGGCGCCCTCGTTGAAGGTGTAGTAGTGCACCCGGCGGCGGCCGTCCGGGCGAGCCCCGTCGCGCACGTAGTGGTCGAAGAAGGCGACGACGCGTTGTTCGTTGTCGTGGCGTTCGGCGCTGGTGAGCGCACGGGCCGGTCGGAACGGGTCGGCGAACCACGTCGCGCCGTGGTTCCACGGGCCGATCCAGTCGTCCTGCGTGTTGGACAGGGCACTGAACTGGGAGAGCACGCCGTTGGCGGTACCCGCGTCGAGCCAGCCCGCCCTGGTGAACACCGGCACACCGCCCGCCTCGATGGCCTCGGTGCGTTCGGCGATACTGCCGGTCTTCCACGCCTTGAGCCCGTCCCGGTAGTCACGGTGCGTACCGGCGTGCGCCATCTCGACCTGGTTGACGTTGGCGACGTGCTCGGCCCGGGCGGCGGCCAGCAGCGCGGGACCGTCCGGGCCGTCCACCGGACGCGGGGTGACACCGTGCAGTCCGGCGAGGTCGCACAGCTCGCGGGTCTGCTCGTCGCTCTCGCACGTGGTGCCGCCGGTCCCGTCGAGGATGCGCAGCAGCATCGCGTACGGGCCGAGCCGGGGCTCGATGAGCACACCGCCCGGGCGCGCCAGGTCCTCGTAGACGTCGAAGTCGTAGGAGATCGGCGCGGCGGCGGCGATGTGATGGTTGCCGAGGGACGCGGCGAGCATGGCGGTGTCGCCACCGTAGGATTCGCCGGTGGTACCGACCCGGCCGTTGGACCACGGCTGGGCGGCGATCCAGTCACTGAGCGGACCCGCGTCGGCGGCGGCCTCGTCGCTGGGCTCGGAGGTCAGGGTCCCGAAAGAGGCACCGGTGCCGCGCAGGTCGGCGGTGACGTAGGCGTAACCACGGGCGGTCCAGCGGCGAGCGGCTTCAGTGATGCCGCCGCTGTCGCCGGCCTGCACCCGGGCGCGCCAGTAACGCTGCACGGACAGAACGGTCGGCAGAGCGGCGCCGGGAGCGGTACCTGCGGGGATGTAGACATCGACAGCGATACGCACACCGTCCGGCATGGTGATGTAACGCGACTGGAGCTGAGGATCCGCGCCGTCCTGTGGCACGGCGCCGCCGCCGGCCGCGGCGGCGGGTCCGGGGACAGCGGCGAGCGTGAGCACGGCGGTCGCCGCGAGCACCGCGGCGAGCCGACGGCGGGCCCGCGCGGGCGTGGCGGTGGGTGTGGTGGTGGCGGTGGGTGTGGCGGTGGCACGGCTGGTCCGGTGCACGGTACGACGATTCATCCGATGGCCTGGCCTCTCCTGATACGACGGAGTTCCCTGGCTCGTCCCCCTCGACCCGATAGGACCACGGACCGGCGGCAGACCGCCATGGCCACCACCCCTGGAAGAACCCTGACACAGCACGGGCTCCCTCAGGGTTCTCCCCGAGTCCGTTCTCCCCGGCTCCGCAACCGGCCAGGCGACGAAGCCCTCCACGCCAGCGGACCGACATCACCGCAACCGGACACCGGCCCGCCCGACCACGCAAGCCGGACCACCGGAGCCGGATGACGGGAGCCGGATGACGGAAGCCGTCCAGCCGTCAGTGGTGAAGCCGCTGTAAAGACCGAACGCGTTCGACAGCAAGGTGTTCCGGCTGATCCGGCCCTCGCCGCGCCCGGACCTCACCGCTGGCCCTGCCCGGCTGCCACCGTTGAAGTCACCCGGCACCTGCTTCATCGCCGAGCGGCCCGACGACGCAACCCGCTGGTCAACTCGCCGAGCCTGTTGTCGACACCGGCCGGCACCGTGCAGAAACCGACCACGCCGGTGCCACCCTCGCCTCACTCCCCCTGCGGGTGTGATCCTTGACGCCGATCCCCAGCGCTGCGACCGAGAAGGTTCACCGGGTGTGCCCGATGGCCGCGTTGCCTCGCTACGCTTCGCGGTCGTTGCGCTGGGGCGGGTAGACGTATGGAGTCGTGGTACTCAGGATGGCGAACCCGAGTCGTTGCAGAATGGGGCGGCTCTGGTCGGTTGCGTCGACCTGAAGGTAGCGGTAGCCGAGGCCGGCGGCGATCCGGGCGCGATGGGCGACCAAGGCCCGGTAGATACCCCGGCCTCGCCAGGCGGTCACAGTGCCGCCGCCCCAAAGGCCCGCGAACTCCGTGCCCGGGTTCAGTTCCATCCGCGCCGAGCAGACGGGCAGGTCGCCGGCCATCGCAACGACCATGCTGACCGTTTCCGAGTCCTGGGTCAGTTGGGCGAGCAGCCGCTGCCGCAGACCGGCGCCGCTGGTGCCGAAGGCCTGCTCGTGGACGTCCACCACGAGATCCACTCCCGCGAGATCGGTCACCGAGAGCAGGCGGACGCCCTCGGGCAGCGCGATGTCGGCCGGCAGATCCTGGATCCGGGCGACCATCACCGCTTCCTCGGGCTCCGCTGTGAACCCAGCCGACCGCAGCCGCCTCCCGAGATCGCCGGGCCGGTCGTGAGCGTATGCCTTCCACTCGAACTCGCGCCCCAGCGTGCCGAAGTAGCGCACCTGCGCCGCGATCGCCGCATCCGCCGTGGCATCGTCGAGGTCCGACCAGAGGACGCCGTTCCAGTCGTGATCCTCGCCGACCTGCCGCACGACGTCGCCGTCACGCTCGACGCGGGCTCCGGCACCGTCGGGCTGCGCGTCGCGCCTCATCTGGCGGTCGAACAGAGCGAGCACTTCTTCATGATCCATCCGCCCACTCCAGCATGAGGCGGGCGGCCTCGCCATTGAGTTTTGTCCTGTTCCTCGCAGACGTGACTGATCACGCGGCACGCGTCGGGAGACGGCCGCCCCCGTGGATGCCCTTCTCGCTGCGGATGCGGGCGCGCTCGCTGCGCTTGGCGGGCGTTGGTGTTGCGCCAGCGCAGGTAGGCATGCAGCGCGCGGGTCTGGACCGTGTGGTTCGGGTGGTTGGAGTTGGCGAGGGTGAACTGCCGCAGTGGTCCGAAGTGGGCCTCGATCGGGTTGGCCCAGGAGGCGTTGGTCGGGGTGTTCGATCCGATCGAGCTTGACGTCGCACTCGGGGTCTGTGAACTCCTTCCACGTCTTGGTGCGCTGGAAGGTGACACCACGCCGGGCGAGCAGGCAGCGCAGGGCCTCATGGCCGATCCGGATCACCCGGCCGTGAACCCGACGCAGGTAGGCCAGCAGTTTGCGGATGGACCAGCGGGTGAAAGGCTGCCCGAGCTTGGCCGGGCGGGTGGTGGCCGTCTGAACGACGAAGTCCTCGTCGTCAGGACTGAGCAGGCGGGGACGACCTCCCGCCCACCGAGGGTCCAGGCCGGCCAGGCCGATCTCGTTGAACCGATGGATCACATCCCGCACCGTGTCCTCGTCCGCCAGCACAAGCCGGGCAATCACCGGCACCCGGTTCCCACCTGCCGAGGCCAGCAGCATCATCGCCCGCCGATGCCGCACCGAGCTGGTACTGCCTCGTCGCACGATCCGCTGTAACTGCTGTCCTTCACGGTCCGTGAGTCTGCGGACCCTGACCGGCTCTGCCACCGCTCCCCTTCCGAGCTGAACGGCTCGCGACATCCAACCGGCCGATGGCCCGAGAGCGCCAACCCGGCGAACCTATGCGGTCACAGCACTAGCCGACCAGGCGGCGACGCCAGTCCAACGGAGTGACGGTGATGGCCCGGCCGGGGTCGTGATCCCACTCGGCGGTCAGGCCGACCGCTTCGAGGGCGGCCACGACCTCGTGGCCGGTGGCTGTCGTGGTCTCGGGCGAGTCGTCGAAGCCGCCGTAGAGGAGAATCAGTCCGTGGCCTGCTGCGGCAGCGTCCGTGCACTGTGCGTGGAAGTAGACGAAGCCCCGGGCTTCGGGCCCGCCTTCGCCGCCGATCTCGGACTGGCCGCAGCTACGGCAACACGTGAAGTTCTCGCGGGCGGTGATACCGGCCCCCTGCAGGGCGGTGAACGCGCGGGTGAGCCGCTCAGGGTCGGTCTCGCCCCGCCAGCCGGCCTGCTCCGCGACCCGCTCCACCCACAACCGGTCGGCCAGCGCCTGCGCCTGCTCGCGCGAGACAGGCCGGCCGTCCTCGGTGACCAGGAACTCCTCGGCAAGCTCGGCCAGTTCCGCTAGGGAGGCGTAACCGCCCACCAGCACTTCGCGGACGCGCTTCTCCAACTCCGCGCGCTCGCCCTCGTCGAGGCCGAGCGGCGGCACCTCACGGACGGGGCCCATGTCCAGCGGCGACCAGGCCGGACCACTGTCCCATCCGGCCTCCTGGCGGGCCCAGCCGGTCATCGCCGCACTCACGGCCTCAGGCCCGTCGACCATCGCCTGGAAGTGCCGGGCGGCGGTGCCGTCCCGGTACTCCAGCGTGTAGTCACCACCGGCCTGGTGCCAGACCTGGGCGAAGACGTCCGGCAGGTCGGGTATGCGCTGGACCACCAGGAACCGGTCACCGTCACCACCGATCCGCCGGACCAACCCGGCCAGCTCCTCGGCGGACACACGGACGTGCCGCTCCCCGTTCTCCGTCCTCACCACGATCTCGAGCATGCCCAGACTCTGACACACCCCTCTGACAGCCGACCTCCCGGAAACCGCGACGCAACTGCCGCTGCCGCGACCGCTCGACCAGCCCGGTACCTGGCGGCTGTTGGCCGAGGTCTGGCCACAGTCCCGACGACTGTCCCAATGAACCCAACATGACGGGAACGCTGGAACGGTGCCGGGACAGGGGTGCCCCAGGCCTGCCCCAACCCGAGGACGGCCCGGGGCCGACCCGCGGGCCGTTCGAGAGCGGGCACGACACCGTGTCCGAACCCGGACCGGGGGTGGTGTGTCAGTGCCCCGCGTCCGTGTCCGGGGCGGCGGGGTCGTGGGTGATGAGGTCTCCGGGCTGGCAGTCCAGGGCCGCACAGAGTTTCGACAGGGTCGAGAAACGGATGGCCTTGGCCCGGTCGTTCTTGAGGACGGACAGGTTGACGACCGTGATCCCGACCTGCGCGGACAGCTCGGTCAACGTCATGCCGCGCTCGGCCAGGAGGCGGTCGAGGTGGATACGGATCGCATGGGGTTCCTCTTCAGGCATCAGATCGTCCCTTCGAGGTCCTCCCGCATACGCACACCCTCACGCATGATCCGCCCCATGACCACCGCGGCCAGGCCCGCGAGGACCAGCACCAGCGGACCGGAGAGCGCCGGCCCGGCCCCGACGATCGGCGCCATGCTCCCCACGAGCCAGGACTGCGACCAGCCCGCGACCAGTCCGGCCACCACCGCGCCCACCGTGACGAACCAGCCCAAAACGGTCAGCAGCCGCGCGACCTCGACGGTGAACGGCCCACGGGACAGGACCGCCTTCATGAGCCGGGAGAACAACAGCAGCGCCATCGCGCCGAACAGCAGCCACGGCAGTTCACCCCCGAGGTCGGCGGCGCGCTGCCCCACCGACGGATTCCCCTGACACAGACGCGAGGCACTGCTGGCCGCGTCCACACCCTCACGCACCGGCAGGTCACCGGCCAGTGTGGCATTGGCCCAGAAGCCCGTCTGCACGCACACCGCCCCGTCGTCGAGCATGCGCACAGCCCCCGTCCCGAGGAACGCCAGCCCGCACAGCACCGCCAGCACGAACGTCACCGACGCCAGCACCTTCGTCAGCCGCGTATCCAACTCCCACCCTCCGCGCATCGATTTTCGATATGTTCGACGTTACTCGACCATATCGATAATCGACAAGCCCGGTCAGGAACCCCGGGCACACCGCAGCGTCGGCGGCGGCGCTCGGGCGGAGGCTGCAGGTGTGGGCGGCGATGCCCCGGTGACCGGCGCCGAAGCACTGTGCGGCGTCGCCTTCAGCGGGGCGGCCTCGCCTTTCCGGCGGACGGCGTGGAGTGGAGGCCCGGGCGTCACGCCGTCCGCCGGCACGCGGCGAGGTTCAGCGGAAGAGGACCGAGCGGTAGGTGGGGCTGGCGATCTTGATGTCGGACTTGGGCTCGAGGATCGCGTCGGGTCCCCCGCTGCAGTCGGTGTTGTTGTAGAGGTATGCGTCCCCGTCGGTTTCGTTCGAGAACTCCCTCCAGCCCGTGAGGGTCGGCTCCTTGGGGTCACTCGGGATGACGTGGCATCCCGTCGGGTTGGTCAGCGACCAGTAGGTCGCGTAGTCGCAGCCCCAGGGCCCGCACTGCTCGATGGCGACCAAGAAGTCGCCGTTGGCTGCGGCTGCGGCTGGTGCGACCGGGACCGCCTCGGCGTATTCGCCGGACGTAGCCTGCGCCGGGACGGCTACACCCAGCAGGGACAGGGCCGCCGCGACCGGCGCGGCAAGCATCGGGGGGAGGGAACGGCTCCGCATGAGGGGTTCCTTTCATCCGGCAGCACGGGCGTTGCCCGCTGAGCTGCCACGGGAAGGTCGACGTCCTGCACCAGGCCCGCTGCCCGGGAACGTCGCCTCGGCTGCCCTACTTCTCCCCAGGTCGCAGGGGACCGTAGGCCTGGCAGCACTCGAACAGCCGTCCATCGCCTTCACAACCAGGTGTCCGGCGGGAAGCGGCTCACCCGGCACGGTCCGGGCCCCGGACGTGCAGCACGCAGGGCCCGGGAACGCAGTCACCGTGGTATTCCACATCGGCCAGGAGCAGCGGACCCGTCAGCAGTGCGGCGACCTGCCCCAAGGAGCGCCACAGCAGCGAGCCACCGACCGAGCCGTCGCGGACGGTCGGCCCGCCCAGGCGCAGGTGCAGACGCACCGTCCGCCGCGCCGGCGGCACCAGCTCCGGAACGGCTTCGGCGATATCCACCAGGCGCAGCGGAGCGAACAGGCACTCGAACCGTAGCCGCCACCGCCGACACAACAGTGGCCGGCCGGCGAGCGGCTCGGGGAGGTCGGTATCGTCTGCACCCGGCACGACCCGTACGAGGAGGCACCCGTCGATGACCGGCTACCCGAACCCCGACACCGACGCATGGGCCGCCGACCTGCGGGACTTCGCCGAACGGATCGTGAGCAGCCTGGGCGGCGACCCGCAGTGGCTGCGCACCAACCCCGACTGGGCGATCGGGCTGCTCGACCGGGAGATCGTCGAGGGCTTCGACCCGACCGCCATGGACGAGGACGAACGGCACCGGTTCCGGGCCATGCTCATGGCCGTCACCGGCGAGTTCCTCATCCACACCCATGGCGCCCACTGGGCATGGCTGCCCGACGACACGTCACCGCTGGGCGGACGCTGGGTGGTCACCGGATTCGCCCACCCCCTCGGCCACGCGACCCGCCCCGTGGACATCGGACGGATCGCCAACGACGCGTTGTCGCTCCACCAGGTCCAGGTGATCGACCTGATCAGCACCGCCGAACACGAGGCCGGCCTGCCCGCGACCACCTGACACCCGCCACAACGCCGCCGGTCAGCAGGGGACGGCCTGGGCGCCGATCAGCCCTTGTCCGGTGGCGGCCGCCCACCGCCAGGTGGGCGCCAGGTCGTCGAGGAGAGCGGCGGTGTCCTCCGGCGAGGCCTCCTCCAAGAACTCGTTCAGCCTCTGGTCGGCGGCGGCCCGGTCGGCGGGGTGGAGCGTGAGGGCGGCTTCGACGGCGGGCAAGGCGGCCCGCACCTCGTCCGGCGGGACGACGAAGGTGCCGAACCAGCCGGGCAGGACGCCGAACCGCTCGTGCCCGAGCGCGTGGGCGAGCCCGATGGCGGGGTAGCCCTTGCGGCACGCGGACTTCAGGAACGGGCCGGCCTTCTCGTAGCCGCCCCAGACCTCGAAGAGCAGGTCGAGATGGTCGTCGAGCAGGTAGGGGGCGGCCAGGTCGTGGAACTCCAGGACGTCGGGGACGTCCGCGCCGCCACGCGCCCAGCGCTGCAGGCCCGCGCGTGCGGCATCCGAGGCGGACTGTGCCTCGATCACCGGGCCGAGCACCGGAGCCACCTCGTCGATCACGGCCGCGGGCACCGGCATCACCACCCAGAATCCCGTGAAGCTCATGCCGTGAGCCTACGCGCACGGTACAAAGCCCCGACCGCGGCGGCGGCGCGCGCCACCCGGCGGGCCGTGACCGCATGTGCGGGCGGCCCTCGGGCGGGGTGGGGCGTGCCGTCGGCGGCGGCCGGCTCAGGCGGCGGCGGTCGGGGCGGTGGTCGCGGCGGCGGTCGGGGCGGTGAAGGTCTCGCGCGGGCCGAAGTCGCTGTAGGTCACGGAGGTGACCGTCGTGACGGTCGACACACGGGCGTCGGGGACCTTCATGGTCTGCCGCAGGGCCAGGACCCGGCCGCCCCGGTCGATCCAGATGTCGAAGTCGATGGCGGTGACCCCCTTCGCGCTCATCCGCTGGTGCTCCTTGGGGGCGAGGCTCTTGATCCGGTCGATCGTCAGGCGCCCGCCGAGGTGGTAGGCGGGCACGCCGTTCTTCTGTTCCATGCCCTTGCGGGCGGCGGGGCCGGACTCGGCGAGCGCCTTGGCATAGGTGGTGGCGGTGTCGGACGCGGAGTCGTCGGAGGAGGTGCCCGAAGGAGTCCAGGTGCTTCCCGGCTTGGTCTTGTCGCGCATGAAGATGCCCTTGCCGGTGTTCACCACCTCCACCCAGAGCAGTGGCTCATCGCTGCCGCCGACGAGCGTCTTGGTCTCCGTCCGGCTCTCGGTGACCGGGGTGTTGACGTTCGTCCGGCCGGTCGAGGTGATCGTGGACTGCTCACCGCCCGCGCCCGTCGCCACCACCGTCATGTTCATCGTCGCGGCGTACGGCGTCAGGTCGGGAGTGGTCAGTGCCTGTACGGGGTCGAACGCTCCCGAGGCGTCGACCGGCGCACCCGTGGCACTCGGGGCAGCCGTGGCGGTCGGCGTGACGCTCGCGGTCGCGCTGGGGGTGGCGGCCGGGGCGGACGTGGTCGCGCTGGGCGTGGGCGCCGGAGCGGGAGCGGATGTGGTCGTACTCGCGGCGGCCGAGGTGCCGGCCGCCGTCGGGGCGGACTGCGTGTCGTCGTTGCAGGCGGCCACGGCCGACAGGGCGAGCAGCGAGGCGGCGGCGGTCAGGGTCGTGCGGCGGATCGTCAAAGTGGTCTCCGGTCGGCGGATGTCGTACGTGGACACACTTTCACGAAACATGCCCACCGATCGAAGGAATTTCCGCCCGGGCCCGTGCCGGGGATGGAGGCGGGGGCGGGGCCCGGTGTGGACGGGCCCCGCCGTGGGTGGGTCAGCCGATGCCCGTGACCGAGAGGGCGGTGGTCCAGTTGGTGCGGATCGCGGTGCGGGCGGCGGCCAGGGTGATGACACCGCCGCAGACGGCGTTCTTCAGCTTGGTCTCCACGCCGTCCTTGGTGGAGGAGTTCTTGGTGCCGGAGTGCGGCTCGGGCCACAGGTTGCCCGGGTCGCGGGGAGCGCCACCGAGTTCGAGGGGAACGAGGTGGTCCTCCTCGTAGTCGGCCATGTTGGTGTCGCTGTAGCCGTAGTCGACGATGCCCTGGGCCTTGAGCGGGTTGGTGTAGGACGTCGGCGGGCGGACCGTGGCGGTCCAGCCCGCCACACATATCGTGGAGCCTATGGTGGCCTGGGTGACGGCGCCGTTGTACGAACCGGGCGTACAGCGGGGGTCGGGCAGCGGCAGGTAGGACTGCGAGCAGGTGGCGGCGTGCGCACCGCCCGTGCCGGCGACGAGCGCCGCACCGGCCAGGGCGACCGCCGCGGTGGCGGAGACGAGACGTTGACGGGTCATCATGGGACGTCTTCCCTTCAAGCCTGCGACCGGCCCCGCACATCGGGGATGTGCCCCATGACAGCACCCGGCCGGGGCCGTCCGGCACCCACCGCGAGATGAACAACGGTCAACCGGCGCACGTGCGGACGGACCCCGGCCGGTCCGTCCCAGGGATGAGCCGCCGTTCCCACCGCAGACGGATGACCGCCCCGCCCGCCCCGGCGAGGCTTGAGCGGACCCCACCGCCGCCCGGCAGCCCGCAGGCCCCACAGGAGACCCCGTGCGCGAACGGCCCGCAACACGCCGCGTCACCGTCCACCTGCCCACCGACCTCGCCGAATGGCTCCACTGCTTCGCCGAGATCTCCCACCAGACCGACGACGACGTGGTCCGACGGCTCGTCGAGGCCGAGCGGGCCCGCGTCGAGGCGAACTGGGAACGGCCGGGGCCGGAGGACGCCTGACCGCGCACCGCCGAGGTGGTGGAGGCCGGCGGGGGCGGGGACGCCGCGGCCGGTCACGGCGTGGCGGGGGCGCCGTCGCCGCGGGTCCGGACGACGGCGCCCAGCCGCCACGCCTCGATGTCGCGGTACCGGATCGGACCCGGACCGCGGCCGATGTTGCTGCCGACGAGGTGCAGGCGTTCGGCAGACCATGTCCGGCCCGCGAAGGCGGCGAGGCCCGCCGCGAGGCGCGGCACACTGGTGGGATCGTCGCGTCGGGCGCGGGCCAGCGTCAGGTGGGGGTGGAGCGCGCGGTCCCTGAAGCCGATCCCGCAGGACCTGACCTGCTCCCGGACGTCGGCGGCGAGGGTGTACAGTCCCTCCAGGTCCCCGTCGATCCCGCTCCACAGCAGACGCTGGTCGAAGTGGCCGCCGCCCCGCAGGCGCAGGGCCGGGGCGGGGTGCGACGCGGCGGTGCTGGCCAGCACGGACCGCAGCGGCGGCACGGCCGTGGAGGGCAGCTCGCCGAGGAAGGCCAGCGTGATGTGCCAGTCCTCGATGCGGTTCCACCGCAGCCCCGGGTACGCGGCGTAGGCGGGCTGCAGGGCCCGGGCCAGTTCGTCCTTGGCGTCGTCGGGCGGGGCCAGTGCCACGAAGACACGGAGGGTCGGGGGCTCGGGACCATCGTTCACGAGGGGAGGCTAGCCGAGGGCCGGCCGCCCCCGCGCGGGCGGGGCCGACGGGCGCGGCCGGCGGGCCCCGGCGCCGGTCCGGGTCAGGGCAGGGCAGGGCAGGGCAGGGCAGGGCAGGGCAGCAGCGTGTTGTCCGCCAGCACGCCGCCCCGCAGCCCCGCCCGGTCCTGCGGGACCACCCCCGTGGACTGCACCCGCCGCCCAGGAGTGTCCGCCGCCCGTTCGTGCCCCGGCCCGCTGAACCCGCAGCCGCCGGGTGCGCCACGAGTGCCGGACGGCCGCGCGGCACCGGCGGCTGCCCGACTTCGCCGCCGGTAGCAGCTCAGGTTGTTGTTCAGTCGACGTCCACGACCCCGGGCCGGAGGAGGTCTTCGTGCTCTCCGGCGTCTTCAACGACGGCGAGCGGGACTATCCCGCGGGATCGTTCATCCACGCACCCGCCGGGTCGTCGCACGTCCCGCAGATGACGGAGGGCTGCACGCTCTTCGTCTTCTACCCCGAGGGGTAGCCGGCCCACGGCCCGGACAGCCCTGACGGCCCGGACGGCCCGGACGTCTCGGCGGTGGGGTGGTGGGGTGGTGGTTCAGGAAGGGGCTGAGGGAAGAGCGTCGACCCCGACGGCGTGGCCGGGGCGCCGTCGGGGTCGGGGTAGGGGGCGGCCTGCGCTTCGGTCAGGGAGGCGTCGGCGGCCCGGGCGGGGCGGGGCCCGCCCGGGTGGTCAGCTGAACCGGAAGAGAGCGGTGTGGGTGGTGCCGTCGGTCAGGCCGAGCGTGAACAGCCGGCAGGTCCCGGCGTAGGAGGACGAGGTCTTCCAGACGAAGGTGTAGGTGTCACCGGCCGGGTCGTAGCGCAGGGCGCTGCCGCCCGCGGTGACGGCGGGCGCGGGCGGGTCGAGCGGGGCGCCGGTGACGCAGTCGACGTTCCGTGCGGTGGGGTAGCCGCGGGCGATGACGTCCGGGCCACGGTCGCCGCCGAGGCTGAACTTCATCGGGAACGCCCGGCCGGCGTGGCCCTGGTTGACGGCGGGCGGGTCGGCGACCGGCGGCTGGAACCCGCCGAAGGGGTACTCGTAGGTGTACCGGGCGGCGACACCGGTGGCGCTGCTGCCGGCGGGGGTGGTCACCGTGACGTCCACGGTGCCGCCGACGCCTGCGGGTACGGTCGCCTTGACGGTGAAGTCGTCGACGACGGTGACGCCGGTGGCCGGCGCGGTGCCGAACCGGACCGACCGCGCGCCCGCCAGGTGGGTACCGGTGATCGTGACGGTTCCGCCGCCCGCCGCCGGGCCGTGACCGGTCCGGACCCCGGTGACGGTGGGCGCGACGGTGGCCGTGGCCACGGCGTAGGGGCTGCTCCCGGTGGCGGCGGTGCCGGTAACGGTGTTACCGGCGGTCTCGATCACCGACACGGTGTTGGAGCGGCTGTTGGTCACGTAGACGGCGCCGCCGGCCGGATCGGCCGTCACACCGACGGGCGTCCCACCGACGGCGACCGTGCCCGTGACGGTGCCGGCCGCGGTGTCGATCACCGACACCGTATTGGCGTTCTGGTTCGTCACATAGGCGTGCGCGCCGTCCGGGGCGACCGACACTCCCCCGGGACCGGACCCGGTGGGGATGGTGCCGGTGATGGTGTTGGTGGCCGTGTCGATCACCGAGACGTTGCCACTGTTGAAGTTCGCGGCGTAGGCGCGGGAGCCGTCCGGGGAGACCGCGACCGCCATCGGCATCCGGGCGTTCGCGCCCGCGATCGTGGCGCTGAGCGTATTGGCGGCCGTGTCGATCACCGAGACCGTGCCGCCGATCAGGTTGGCGACGTAGGCGCGCGTCCCGTCGGGGGTCACGGCGATGCCGAAGGGCTGGCTGCCGACCAGGACGGTCGCGGTGACCGTCCGGGTGGCGGTGTCGATGACGTCCACGCCGCCGGTGCCCGGGCTGACGTAGTGGCCGACGTAGGCGCGGGTGCCGTCGGGCGAGAACGCCACCGGTCCGGGCAGCCGGCCGACGGGGACGGTCGCGGCGACCGTGTTGGCGGCGGTGTCGATCACCGACACCGTGCCGCTGCCGTTGTTGACGACATACGCCTGGGAGCCGTCCGGGGAGACCGCCACCCCCTGGGGCCCGGTGCCGACCGGGACGGTCGCGACGGCCGTGCCGGTCGACGGGTCGAACGCCGTCACCGAACTCGACCGCAGGTTGGCGATGTAGACCAGCCGGTGCGCGGGGGCCGGGTCGGCCTGGTGCGCCCGGTCGGCCTGGTCGGCGGCGTGGGCCGACGACACCGGTACGACCGCGCCCAGGGCGCCGAGCGCGCCGGCCACCGCGGCGGCCAGCGCACGGCGCCGTAACCGTCGAAGTCGGCCCGGGGATCCGGCCCGTCCGCTGGGGACCACTGTCATGCCATCCACCTCTCTGCACGACGGCGCGGGGCGGGCGGGGCGGACCCTGATCACGGCAGGCCGCCACCCGCCGGTCGGCGTGCGCATCCTCTGACGGCGAACCCGGCCGGCCGCCGGGCCACCCCGGGAAGCTTGACCGCCCGCGCCGGACCACAACAGGGCGCGCGTGGACGGCGTGACGCGCGCCGGGCGCACGACTGCTCCGTGCCCGTGCTCCCCGCCCGGCCCGCCATTCCGGGCCTCCGCCGCCGCGGGCTACGCTGGGGCCGCTGATTCCTCCGACTCCGGTGAAGTGAGCGGCATGCGGCTGACGAAGGCACAGGACCGCGCGCTGAATCCGCGACGGGCCGACGGATACGGACCGAGGTCGGTTCCGAACGCTCGGGACCGGGCCATCCAGGAGGTCGTACGGGCCGCGTCCGGTCCCGGTCGACTGGCGGAGGTCCTCCCCCTCATGAATCCCGACGCCTCGGAGGTTCTCGGGGCGTTCGCCGGGCGGATGGCCACGCTCGCCGTGCGCACCCGGGACGTGCAGGCCGCCCGCGACGGGCTGGCGGCCGTGCAACTGGCGATGGCCACCACCCAGGATGCCCGCGAGATCATCCCCCGCATGGCACTCCTGTACCGGGCGCTGGAGCTCATCGGCGCAGATCCCGCAGCGGAGTTCCGCACGGCCCACCAACCGTTTCCCGTCGCCCTGTCCCACGACCTCCCCGGGTTCGCCGCGAGGGACCCGGAGATCCGGTCGCTCCGGAGCATGCTGCACCACGAGGAGGGCGAAGGAGCCGACTTCCGGTTCGTCTGCGACTGGTAGCGGGACACCCGGAGCCTCGAACGACGCGTGGGCTACGGCCGCCCTGCCAGCTCGCGCCGGTACCAGGTGCCCGGTTCACCGGCGAGGTCGGCGGGGTCGGCGGGGCCCGCCGGGACGAACCCGGCCTTGGTCAGCACCTTCCGGGAGGCGGCATTGGCGTGGGTGGTGGCGGCCCGCAGTGTGCGCAGCCCGTGCCGTTCCGCCGCCAGCCGGCACAGCTCCCGGACAGTCGCCGTCGCCACGCCACGGCCGGAGACGTGCTGCGCGACCCGGTAGCCGAGGACGGCGGCGCCGTCCGCGAGGTCGTACAGGTTGAACCGGCCCAGCACCGCGCCGTCCTCGGCGACCAGCACGTAGAAGGCGCAGGTGCCGGCCTCCTGCTCGGCCAGCAGGGCGCTGTGCCGGTCGGCGAAGCGCTCGAAGAACTCGTCGCCCCGGTCGGGGACCGAGGCCGCGAAGTAGGCACGGTTCGCCAGCTCGAAGGCCAGCACCGCCGGGGCGAGGCCGGCGTTCAACTGCTTCAGCTCGGGCACGGCGCAACTCTATCCGGACGGCGCGCCGGGGCCACCGGGGTTCTTCGTCAGCGGCAGACCGCCCCGCACCGGGGCGTGGGCGGTGCCGGGGCCGGTCGGACGTGCGGCCGGCGGCGGCACCGCCCTCTGCGGGTGCCGGGGGTCAGCTCACACAGGTGACGATGACCTGCCAGTAGCCGGGCGCGATCACCTCGTTCTCCTGGCCGCACTGGGCGTCGGTGTACCCGGCGGCGTGGGCGGCGGCCCAGGCGTGGGGGGCGGCGACGGCCGGGTTGGGGCCGTAGGCCTTGAAGTACCTGATCGTGGTGGCCGACGCGCTGGTGGCGGTACCGGCGAGGCCCAGCAGGGCCGCCGTGGTGAGGGCGACGGCGGCTGTGCGGCGGGGAAGCGAACCCATGGCTGTGCTCCACTTTCTCTGGTGGATCGAGGGGAGTCCGGGCACGTGCAGTGTTGTTGCAAGCAGGGACTGTAGCAACGGATGTGAAGGACCGACAGGTGTGCGACAGCTGCCGTCGATCGGGAATCGTGAGCGAACGCCCGGGCGCGACGGCCACGCGGCGCAGGCGGTCAGGCTCCGGAGGACTCGCGCACCGTCAGGTCCGGCAGCAGGTCGAGGTGGTGCACCGGCAAGGCGCTCCCGGTGGGGGTCAGCCGGCGCACCAGAAGGTCCACCGCGGCGGCGCCGACGGCGCGCTTGGGCGGGGCCACGGCGGTCAGCGGCGGGGCGCCGAGGGCGGCGAACACGTCGTCGTAGGCGACCAGGGCGAGGTCCTCGGGGACCCGTACACCCCTGGTCCGCAGCAGCGGCAGCAGTTGCAGGGCGTCCTGGTCGTTGTGCACGAGCGCGGCCCCGACCCCGTCGGCGACCGCCTCGGCGAGCCGGTGGGCGACACCGTCGACGCCGGCGGCCGGGGTGCGGACGTCGACGACGGGTTCGGCGGGCAGGTCGAGCGCGCGGCAGGCCTCGGCGTAGCCCAGGCGGACCTGGTGGGCCGTCCAGGTGTCGGTGCGGGCCGCCAGCGCCACCCGGCGGTGGCCGAGGGCGACGAGGTGGCACAGGGCGAGCAGGACGCCGTGCCGGTGGTCGGAGCCGACCGCGTCGAGGGCGGCGGCGGGGCTGCCGGGGGCCGGGCGGCGTTCCAGCAGGACGGCGGGAACGGGGAGTTCGGCCAGCCAGACGTGGTCCTCGGGACGGTCGGCGGCGGTCCAGTTCGGGGCGAGCAGCAGGCCCTGGACACCGGAGGCGAGGAGCTGGTCGACCTGGACGCGGTCGGCGCTGGCCTCGTACGAGGAGATGCCGAGGACCAGGTGGACGCCGGCCTCGGCGGCGGCGGTGCGGGCGCCGGCGATCACCTCGTCGAAGTACTGCACCACGGCGGGGACGAGCAGGCCCAGGGTGGGGACCTCGGCGGGGCGGGCCGGCTCGGGGGCGGGCGTGGCCGCGGGGCCGCCGAACGAGACGGATCCGTGCGTGCGGCGCAGCAGGCCGGCGTCGGCGAGGGTCGCGACGTCCCGGCGGACGGTGACGGCGGGCAGTCCCAGGCGCTCGGCGAGGTCCACCACCCGGACGGTGCCCAGGCCGCGCACCGTGTCGAGGATGCGGGCACGACGATCGTCCGCCGGGATCGGCATGGCACTCCCTGTCGGTGGACCGGTCTGTCGAAGTGGACAGGAACCTACCACTCGGTCACCGGAGGGGCGGACGGGCGGCCCGTGCCTGTTCCCCTCGCGGGCGGACGGCCCCGCGGGCGCGGGCCGGAGGGGCCGGCACGCGCCCGCGGGGCGGCAGGGGGTCAGGAGCCGTAGCGCTCCTCGGGGACGACGGGGCCGAGGTCGGGGCCCTCGACCAGTTCGACGTGGTCGCCCGGGCCGTGGAGTTCGAGGATCAGCAGTTCGTTGGCGCCGGCCCGCCAGAGCGGCGCCGGGGCGTAGAGGGTGCGCTGCGGGCCGCGGTCCCAGTAGCGGCCGAGCGCGAACCCGTTCAGCCAGACCATGCCCTTGGTGAATCCGGGAAGGGCGAGGAAGCCGTCGGCGGGGGTGTCGACGGTCAGTTCGGCGCGGTGGAAGGCGGGCCCGTCGGCGGTGGAGGGCGCGCCGAGGGCGAGGGTCGTCGGGTCGTCGAGCGGCAGCGGGCGCACCTCCCAGCCGAACTGGTACTGCCGGTCGACCCGGACGCCGCCGGTGATGCCCTTGGGGTCGTGCAGCAGCGGGCCGTAGTTGATCCGGCCCAGGTTCTCGACGAGCAGGTCGAGCACGGCGCCGCCCTCGGGGACCCGCAGCGGCAGGGCGTGCTCGGGGTGGTTGCGGTCGAGGACGCCGAGGGGTTCGCCGTCGAGGAAGACCTGGGCGCGGTCGGCGAGGCCGTCCACGCGCAGTTCGCCGTGGGCGAGCGGGCCGCGCAGGCGGGTGCGGTAGTGAATGAGGCCGAAGTTCTGGCCGAGTTCCTCCATCGGGCGGGGCTCGGGGAGGTGGTGCGCGGTGGAGAGCTCGTCGAGGGCGCCGAGGGAGCCGGGTTCACCGACGCCGCCCAGCAGCGGGCGGCTCGCGGTGACGGGGGCGGTGCGGGGGGCGAGGCGTGCGGGCAGCGGCGGCAGCGGGTGGGGGTTGGGGCCGAGGTGGCGTTCGATCACCTCGCGGAAGAGGTGGAACTTCTCGGTGAGTTCGCCGGCCTCGCCGACCGGGGCGTCGTAGTCGTAGCTGGTGACGTCCGGCTGGTAGGTGGTGCCGTCGTGGTTGGCGCCGTTCCACCAGCCGAAGTTGGTGCCGCCGTGGCCCATGTACATGTTGACCGAGGCGCCGGCGGCGAGCTGGGCGTCGAGCACCTCGGCGGCGTCCCGGGCGTCGCGCACGTGGTGCGGCGTGCCCCAGTGGTCGAACCAGCCGCACCAGTACTCCATGGTGACCAGCGGGCCGACCGGCTGGTGGCGGCGCAGGCAGGCGAGGGACTCCTCGGGGCGGGAGCCGAAGGTGCCGGTGGTGAGGAGTCCGGGCACCCGGCCGCCGAGCTGGAAGCCGTCCTCGGCGCCGTCGGCGGTGAACAGCAGGACGTCGACGCCGCGGGCGACCAGGGCGTCCCTCAGGTGTTCGAGGTAGGCGGTGTCGTTGCCGTAGCTGCCGTACTCGTTCTCCACGGCGACGGCGACCACCGGGCCGCCGCGGGAGGAGAGCAGCGGGAGCAGCACCGGCACCAGGTGGTCGAACCAGGCCTCCACGGCGGCGAGGAAGGGCGCGTCCAGGCGGCGCAGCCGCATCGCGGGGTCGGCGAGCAGCCAGCCGGGCAGGCCGCCGAACTCCCACTCGGCGCAGATGTAGGGGCCGGGGCGGACGATGACGTCGAGGCCGAGGTCGCCGGCGGCGCGGACGAAGGCGGCGAGGTCGCGGTCGCCGGTGAAGTCGGCGCGGTCGGGCGTGGGCTGGTGGAAGTTCCAGGCGACGTAGGTCTCGACGGTGTTGACGCCCATGGCCCGCAGCCGGGTAAGGCGGTCGGTCCACTGTTCGGGGCGGATGCGGAAGTAGTGGACGGCGGCGGAGACGATCCGGTGCGGACGTCCGTCGCGCAGGAAGGTGTCGCCGTCGACGGTGAGGGCGGGGTGGGGGGCCTGGTCGGCCATCGGGTCCTCCGCGGGAGGGGAGCGGGAGTGAGGGGGCGTGGGACCCCGGGTGGGTCCGGGCGCACGGCTGCGCGGGTGGCCGCGGGCGGGTCGGCGGCGGCCACCGGGGTCACCCTAGGAGTTCGGTGATCGCACGGTCAATCGATCGGCGATCATCGGCATTATTGATCAATTTTCGATCGAACGATACTCTTCGATCGGAATATCATCGGCAGACCGCTTCCGGGCGACGCTTGCGCGGGCACGACAGATGGAGGCCAGGATGGCCATTTCGGGGGAAGAGCGCCGCAGGCTGATCGTGTCGGCCGTCGGTGAGCTCGGCGGTCGGGTGCGCCTCACGGAGCTGGCCGACCGGCTGGGCATCCCGGCCGTGACGGTCCGCCGTGACGTCGCCGCGCTCGCCGACGCCGGCCGGCTCTCCCGCTCGCACGGCTTCGTCTCCCTGGAGCGCCCGGACGCCGCCGGCACGCCGATCGCCCCCGGGCCCGGCGCGGGCCGCGCCCTCGGCCTGCTGGTGCCCTCGGTCGGCTCCTACTTCGACGAGGTGATCGCCGGGGCCCGGGCCGCCGCCGCAACCGCCGGGGCCCGGCTCGTCCTGGGCATCGCCCCGTACGGCGCGGGCGGCGACCGGCTGCAGACCGAACGCCTGCTGGAGTCCGGCGCCGAGGGCCTGCTGCTGGCCCCGGGGCTGGTCCCCGGCCGGGCGGCCGAGGACTACGCCTGGCTGGACACCCTGCCGGTGCCCGCCGTCCTGGTGGAACGCCGCTCCCCCACCCCGGACGGCCCCGGCTCCGGGCTGGACACGGTGGCCTCCGACCACCGCCACGGAGTGCTGAGCGCCCTGCGCCACCTGGCCGGGCTCGGCCACGGAAGCGTGCTGCTGGCCGCCCGGGGCGACTCCTGGACGGCCGCCGAAGTGCGGGCCGGGTACCGGGAGGGCACCCGGCTGCTCGGGCTGCCCGACCTGCCGGCGCTGGACACGCTCGGGCCCGGCAACGTGCCGGCCGACCCCGAGCCGCTGGTGGCGCGGATCGCCGAAGCCGTGCGGTCCGGGACCCGGGCGGTGCTCGTCCACAACGACCAGGACGCGCTGCGGCTGCCTCCGCTGCTGCGCGCGCACGGTCTGTCGGTGCCCGCGGACGTGGCGCTGGTCGCCTACGACGACGTCTTCGCCGCGCTCGCCGCGCCCCCGCTGACCGCCGTCGCCCCGCCCAAGCGCGCGGTGGGCGCGGCGGCGGTCGATCTGCTGCTGCGCCGGCTGGCGGCCGGCGCCGAGCTGCCGGTGCACCGCACCGCGCTGCTCCCGGTGCTGCACGTGCGCGCCTCCTGCGGAGCCGAGCAGGCGGCGGCACGAACGGGCGCCGCGCCCCTGGGGTGAGGGGCGCGGCGCCCGCCGCGGAGCTTCGCCGTCGACCGGCCGATCCGGCACGTCCGACAGCCCGACAGCCCGGAGGCCCGGCCGGCCCGTCCGGTCCGGCTACCCCGGCAGCAGCGCGGACAGGTGCCGCGCCCCCGGGCCCAGCTGCGGCGCGAGCGGCGCGGCACGCGGGTGCCAGGGGGCCTCGTACTCCCAGGCCGCCCAGGCACCGGGCGGCAGCAGGCGCAGGCAGTCGGCGATCGGCAGCACGCCCGCGCCGAGCGCCAGCGGGGTGAGGTCGTCCGCCGAGGCGACGTCCTTGACCTGCACGTACCCCAGGTGGGGACCGAGCGCCCGATGGGTCCGCGCCGGGGTCTCACCGGCCAGCCAGGTGTGCAGCAGGTCCCACAGCGCGCCGACCGCGGGGTGGTCCACCCGGTCGAGCAGCGGCGCCAGCGCGGCGCCGGCGCGGTGCGAGTCGTGGGTCTCAACGAGGATCCGCACGCCGAGGGCCGCCGCCCGCGGGGCCGCCGCCCGCAGCCTGCGGACCGCGCGCTCGTCGGCCTCGGCCGCCGGGCCGGGGCCGCCCTGCGGGAAGACCCGCAGGTACCGGCAGCCGAGGTCGGCGGCCAGCCGCAGGTGGGCGGTCAGCGCGGCGAGCACCGGCGCGTCCGGCCCGGGGGCGGCGACGCCGACGTAGGAGGCGAGGGTCAGCGGGAGCAGGCCGGCCCGGGCCAGCAGCCGGGCGGTGCGCCGGCGTTTCTCCGCGTCCAGCCCGAGGCGGACCGGCTGGTCGTCGGCGCAGCGCAGTTCGAGGCCGTGCCAGCCGTGCTCGGCGGCGAGGGCGGCGGCCCGGTCGAGCGGGAGCCCGGGCAGGCCGAGGGTGGCGAGGGCGAGGGGCACGGCGGTTCAGTCCTGTTCGGCGGGGTGGACGGCGACCGCGCCGGGCGCCAGCCGGATCCGCAGGGCGGGGGCGCCGGCGGGGCGCACGGTCAGGACGACGGCCGCCGGGTCGCGCTCGTCCGGGCGGGCCTCCAGGGTGACGGCGTCGGCGAGGGCCGGCGGGTGCTCGGCCGCGGTGAGGCGGGCGGCGCAGGCGAACAGGGCGGGGCCGTCGGCGGGAAGTTCCCCGGTGAGCCGGGGCAGTGCCGCCTCGGGGCCGAAGGCGGTGCCGCCGGGGACCCGTTCGCTGTCGGCGGCGGTGAAGCCGTGCAGGGCGCGCAGCTCGGACGCCAGCCGGCCGTCCGCGCGGACACCGGCGGCGGCGTGCTGTCCGGCTGCGGCGTCGGCGGTGCCGGCGGCGTGCTGCCCGGCTGCGACCTGGGCGCCGAGGGGCTGTCCGGCGGCGGCGTCCGCGGCGGGGTACTGCCCGCTGCACGCGACGGCAGACTGCTCGGTGCGTCGGCCCGCGACGGCCCAGCCGGTCTGGGTGACCGGGGTGCCGGCCGGCCCGCCGGTGACCAGGTGGGCGCGAACCTCCTCGGCGCCGTGGGCCAGGGTGAGCGAGGTGACGGTGACGCCGGGCAGTTCACGGCCGCCGACACGGGGGTGCCAGCGGGAGGCGGCCCAGCCGGATCCGGTGCCCAGCGGGTGGACGCGCCCGCGTTCGGTGGGTCCGGCGTCGGTCAGCAGGGCGAGGTGGTTGTCGGCGGGACCGTCGAGGGACGGCCCGGTGGCGGTGGAGTGGGCGAGCCGCGCGTACTGCGGATCGTCGGGGCCCACGGCGTCCGCGGGCTGGTCGTCGCTGCCGTGGTTGTGCAGCCGGACCAGGCCGTCGGCGGCGGTGGACTGCACCAGCCAGCCGGGCCCGGGCAGGGCGAGGACGGTGTCGCGCCGCTCGGCGGGCGCGAGGTCCTCGGGCGCGGTCCACACCGGGTGGCCGGGCGGGAGCAGCAGGCCGAGGAAGGCGCTGCCGGCCCAGTACGGGGAGGCGGGGCCGGAGTAGGGCTGGACGAGCCGCAGGTCGGGTCCGTGCCAGCCGAGGGTGAGCAGGCCCCGTTCGTCGACGGCGCCGCGGTCGAGGAAGTGCCGCAGAGCGCCGGAGGCGAGGCGGCGGGTGGTGCCGGGGGCGAGCGGGGTGTGGCCGGTGAGGGCCCCGGCCCAGAGCGGGGCGGTGGCGGCGAAGCGGTAGGTGAGCGAGCGGCCCTGGTGGACGGGCGCGCCGTCGGCCCCGAAGGTGTGCGCGTAGCCCGCCAGGTGGGCGGCGAGGCGCTCGCCGTAGACGGCGCGCAGGGCCCGGTCGTCGGCGAGGTGGGCGTGCAGGACGGGGTAGAGGTGCAGGGCCCAGCCGTTGTAGTGGTCGAAGGCGCGGGGGCGGCCGTCGGTGTACCAGCCGTCGCCGAGGTACCAGCGGTCGATGTTCTCCAGTCCGCGGCGGACCGCGGCGCGGGCCTCGCGCTCGGCGATTCCGGCCTCGGCGAGGAAGCCGCCGACGGACATCGGGAAGAGCCACCAGTTGTTGTCGTTGGGCGCGCGGTGCAGGGCGTCGGCCAGCCAGCGGCCGACCCGGTCGCGGACGGGTCCGGGCAGCCGGTCCCAGAGCCAGGGGCGGGTGAGGCGCAGCGCGAAGGCGATGGAGGCGGCCTCGACCATGGCCTGGCCCCGGTCGGTGATCAGCGGCCAGGACTCGCGGTCGCCGTCGGCGAGGTCGCGCTCGCCGGTCGGGGTGCGGGTGCCGGCGTCGAGTCCGGCGGCGTAGTGCGCCAGCAGGCCGTGCGGGTCGGCGCCGCCCGCGCCGGCCACCCGCAGGGCGGCGGGCAGGAAGGTGCGGGCGAAGCCCTCCAGGCCGTCCGAGCGCCGTCCGGACCAGCTCGGGCGGGGGCCGGGCAGGTCGATCAGCGCCCCGGCGGGGCTGGCGTACGGGCGGACCGCGGTCAGCAGGGCGTCGGCCACCGCCTCCCAGTGCTCCCTGGTCCAGCCGGTGTACGGGCTGAGGTCGCGGTCCTCCGGGGGCAGGCGCATGGGTCCTCCGTGATCGGGTGGTGAGCCGGAATCTAGGCAGCGCCTGATCATTCGTCAAGCCGGGGCGATCAAATGAGCGGCTTGATCGGATTGTGACCTTGCCGTCGAGGTGGCCGATTGCCCCGATTTTCCGGCATTTCCGGTGCTCACAGCGGTGCCGCCGGGCACCGGTCGGGCCGATCAGGTCGGATCATTTGATCCAAATCTCTTGACTCCGATCGCCGACCTGCTCAGGATGACAGCCAATCGCCCCCACCCTCTGCGGGTTCCGGTCGGAGCCGACCGTTCCGCAGCCCGCGCACCCTCGCCCTAAGGAGCCCACCGATGCGCTCGACCCCCCTCTCCCGGCGCAGAGCCCTCCGCCTCGCCGCCGCGGCCACCGCCACCGCGCTCGGTGTCACCGTGCTCGCCGCCTGCGGCAGCAGCGGCGACGGGGCCGGGTCCGCCGCCGCCACGGACGACGGCAAGCCGGTCAGCCTGACGTTCTGGGGCTGGGCGAAGGGCACCAAGGACGTGGTCGCCGCGTTCAACGCGAGCCACCCGAACATCCAGGTCACCTTCGAGGAGATCCCGGCGGGCGCGGCCGGCGGCTACGCCAAGATCTCCAACGCGGTCAAGGCCGGCAACGCCCCCGACGTCTTCAACATCGAGTACCCGCAGCTGCCGGACTTCGTCAGCCAGGGCGCCGTCCAGGACATCGGCAAGCTCGTCGGCGCGGACCTCAAGGCCAAGTACCTGCCGCAGGCCGTCGAGCTCACCTCGCTCGGCGGCCGGACCTGGGCCCTGCCGCTGGACGCCGCCCCCCAGGTCTTCTACTACCGCAAGGACCTCTTCGCCAAGGCCGGCATCACCGTCCCCAAGACCTGGGACGAGTTCCGCACCGCCGCGCAGCAGCTGAAGGCCGCCCAGCCCGACACCCGCATCGCCACCTTCTTCCCCGACGACCCGACCACCTTCGAGGCGATGGCCTGGCAGAACGGCGCCCACTGGTTCACCGCCGCCGACGAGTCCTGGAAGGCCGACCTGACCGGGGCGGAGACCCGCAAGGTCTCCGAGTACTGGCAGAAGCTGGCCGACGAGGACCTGGTGCGGGTCATGCCGTCCTTCAGCCAGCAGTGGACCGCCTCCCTGCAGAAGGGCGAGACGGCCGGCTACCTCGGCGCCACCTGGGGCGGCGGCGTCCTGAAGGCCAACGTCGGCACCACCCCCGAGGTCAACGGCACCTGGGCGGCCGCGCCGCTGCCCAGCTGGGACGGCACCCCCGCCAGCGGCATGCTCGGCGGCACCACCTTCGCGGTGTCCAAGGACAGCAAGAAGGCCAAGGCCGCCGTCGAGTTCGCCACCTGGGCGACCACCACCGCCGACGGCTTCAAGGCCCGGATCTCCTCCGGCACCTCCTCCGCCTACCCGGCCGCCACCGAGCTGGTGCCGGTCGCCAAGCAGGCCTTCAACACCGACTTCTACGGCGGCCAGGACCTCTACGCCCTCTACTCCGACGCCGCCAAGTCCATCAAGCAGGGCTGGACCTGGGGCCCGGCGATGGGCGTCACCAACGGCTCGCTGAAGGACTCCTTCGGCAAGGTCTCCGGCAAGAGCGGCACCATCGACGAGGCGCTCACCACCGCGCAGCAGGCCACCGTCGCCGAGTTCAAGAACCGCGGACTGAAGGTCGCCCAGTGACCTCCGGCACCCATCCCGGCCGTACCGCCCGCGTCGCCGGCCGGCGACGCGGGCGGTACGGGGCGCCCGCCGTGCTGCTCGCCCCGTTCCTCCTGCTCTTCACCGCGTGCACGCTGATCCCGATCGGCTACGCGATCCGGCTCAGCCTGTTCACCGAGCACCGATCCGGCCTCGGCTTCGGCGACGCCGAGACGGTCTTCACCGGGCTCGGCAACTACACCCGGGCGCTGAGCGACGAGGCGTTCCGCGGCGGCTTCCTGACCGCCGCCCAGTACTGCCTGATCTACATCCCGCTGATGACCGGCCTGGCGCTCGTGCTGGCCCTGCTGCTGGACTCCACGCTGGCCCGCGCCCGGCGCTTCTTCCAGCTGACGCTGTTCATCCCGCACGCCGTGCCCGGCATCATCGCCGCCCTGCTGTGGATGTACCTCTACACCCCCGGCATCAGCCCCGTGCTCGACGCGCTGGAGTCCCTGGGCACCCAGCCCGACCCGCTCGGCCACCCGCTGCCCGCCGTGGTCAACATGGCGCTGTGGCAGTGGACCGGCTACAACCTGGTCATCTTCTACGCCGCCCTGCAGGCCATCGACCGCTCGGTGCTGGAGGCCGCCGTCGTCGACGGCGCCGGACCGCTGCGCACCGCCCTGAGCATCAAGGTGCCGCTGATCCGGCCGTCGATCGCCATGGTCGGCCTGTTCACCGTCATCGGCTCGCTCCAGCTGTTCACCGAGCCGATGATCCTCTACGGCACCTCGCCGGGCGTCACCTCCTCCTGGACCCCGAACATGTACGCCTACACGGCCGCCTTCGAGCGCCACGACTACGGGCTCGCCGCCTCCGCCTCGGTGCTGCTGGCCCTCGCCGCGGCGGGACTCTCCTTCGCCGTCACCCGGCTCACCCGGGGCCGCTCCGACCGCCGGCGGGAGGCCGACGCATGACCACCACCGCCACCCGCCCCGCCGGCGCCCCGCCGCGCCGCCCGGACCGCGCCAACCGCCCGCGCCGCCCCTGGACGCTCTCCAAGGCCGCCGTCAACGGCACCCTGGTCCTGGCCACCGTCTACACCCTGTGGCCGCTCGGCTGGCTGCTCACGGCCTCCGCCAAGAACACCGCCGACCTGCTCGGCGGGAACGCCCTGGGCGCCGACAACTTCCGGCTCGGGCAGAACCTGCACGACCTGGCCACCACCGGCGACGGCATCTACTTCCGCTGGTACCTCAACTCGCTGCTGTACGCCGGGATCGGCTCCGTGCTGTGCGCACTGGTGTGCGTCGCGGCCGGCTACGCCTTCCACGTCTACCGCTTCCCCGGCAAGGAGAAGCTGTTCGGCCTCGTGCTGCTGGGCGTGCTGGTGCCCACCACCGCGCTCGCCCTGCCGATGTACCTGCTGGCCTCCGAGCTCGGCATCGTCAACACCTTCTGGGCGGTCTTCCTGCCCTCGCTGGTCAACCCCTTCGGCGTCTACCTCGCCCGGGTGTTCTGCGCCGGCTACGTGCCGAACGAGGTCCTGGAGGCCGCCCGGATGGACGGCGCCGGGGAGCTGCGGACCTTCTGGTCGATCGGGCTGCGGATGGTGATGCCCGGCTTCGTGACCGTGCTGCTGTTCCAGTTCACCGCCATCTGGAACAACTTCTTCCTGCCGCTGGTGATGCTCTCCAACAGCAAGCTGTTCCCGGTCAGCCTCGGCCTGTTCAGCTGGAACGCCCAGACCAAGGCCTTCCCCGAGTACTACCCGCTGGTCATCACCGGCTCGCTGCTCGCCGTCGTGCCGCTCGTGCTCGCCTTCGTGCTGCTCCAGCGGCACTGGAAGGCCGGCCTGACCGCAGGGAGCGTCAAGTGAACCCGAACCCCGCCACCACCGCGGACACCGTCGCCGCGACCGGTACCGCCGCCGCGTCCGCCCCTACGCCCGACCGGGAGACCACCGTGCCCGACGGCCGGCCCGCCTGCCGCCCCCGCGCCGTCCTCGCCATGCACCGCGAGCTCTCCGGCCGCCTGATCGACCCGCACACGATGGCCCGGCTCACCGCGCTGGCCGACCTCGACCCGGCGCTCGTCCTGGACGACTTCACCACCCCCGAGGCCCGCGCCGCACTCGCCGACGCCGAGGTGATCGTCTCCAGCTGGGGCTGCCCGCCGATCGACGAGGAGGTGCTGGCCGCCGCCCCGCGGCTGAGCGCCGTCATCCACGCCGCCGGCTCGGTCAAGCACCACGTCACCGAGGCCTGCTGGCGCCGCGGCCTGCAGGTCACCTCGGCGGCCTGGGCCAACGCCCTGCCGGTCGCCGAGTACACCGTCGCCGTCGTGCTGTTCGCCAACAAGCGGCTGCTGCCGATCCGCGAGGAGTACCGGCGCCGCCGCGCCCCGTACGACTGGCAGCTGGCGTACGCCACGGCGGGCAACTACCGGCGCACCGTCGGCATCGTCGGCGCCTCCCGGATCGGCCGGCGGGTGCTGGAACTGCTGCGTCCGCACGACCTGGACCTGCTGCTGCACGACCCGTACGTCGACCCCGCCGAGGCCGCCCGGCTCGGCGCGCGCTCCGTCGGCCTCGACGAACTCTGCGCCGCCTCCGACGTGGTGAGCGTGCACGCCCCCGAACTCCCGGCCACCCGGCACCTGATCGACGGCCGCCGGCTCGCCCTGATGGCTGACGGGACCACCCTGGTCAACACCTCGCGCGGCTCCCTGGTCGACCAGGAGGCGCTGGTGCGCGAGGTCGCCTCCGGGCGCCTCGGCGCCGTCATCGACGTCACCGAGCCCGAGGTGCTGCCCGCCGACTCCCCGCTCTACGACCTGCCGAACGTCTTCCTCACCCCCCACGTGGCCGGCTCGCTCGGCGGTGAGCTGCACCGGATGGCCGCCGCCGCCGCGGACGAGCTCGCCCGCTACACCGCCGGGCAGCCCTTCGCCCACCCCGTCCTCGCCGAGGACGTCCACCGCACCGCGTGATCGCGCGCCGCGCCCCTGTGCCGCGCGGCCCCTCACCACGCGCCACCGCAGCACGCGCGCTGCCCGGACGACACGCTCCCGCGACGCGTGCTCCCCGCCGCGCGCCTGCTCCCCGCAGTACGCGCTCCCCCGTACCAGCAACGAATCGGAGTACCCCCATGTCCCGCAGGGTGATCGGCATCGTCATGAACGGCGTGACCGGCCGGATGGGCTACCGCCAGCACCTGGTCCGCTCCATCCTCGCCATCCGCGAGCAGGGCGGCCTGCCGCTCGGCGACGGCGAGACGCTGTGGCCCGAGCCGATCCTGGTCGGCCGCAACGCCGACAAGCTCAAGGACCTCGCCGACCGGCACGACCTCACCCACTGGACCACCTCGCTCGACGAGGCCCTCGCCCACCCGCTCGCCGAGATCTACTTCGACGCCCAGGTCACCCCCGCCCGGGAGACCGCGCTGCGCACGGCGATCGCCGCCGGCAAGCACGTCTACACCGAGAAGCCCACCGCCGAGTCGCTGGAGGCCGCGCTCGACCTCGCCCGGCTCGCCCGCGAGGCCGGCGTGTGCAACGGCGCCGTCCAGGACAAGCTCTTCCTCCCCGGTCTGCGCAAGCTCAAGCGGCTGGTGGACGGCGGCTTCTTCGGCCGGATCCTCTCCGTGCGCGGCGAGTTCGGCTACTGGGTCTTCGAGGGCGACTGGCAGCAGGCCCAGCGGCCGTCCTGGAACTACCGCGCCGAGGACGGCGGCGGCATGGTCCTCGACATGTTCCCGCACTGGCGCTACGTGCTGGACGGCATCATCGCCCCGGTCCGCTCGGTCTACGCCCACACCGCCACCCACATCCCCGAGCGGACGGACGAGCGCGGCCAGCTCTACCGGGCCACCGCCGACGACGCCGCGTACGGCGTCTTCGAGCTGGAGGGCGGCATCACCGCCCAGATCAACTCCTCCTGGGCGGTCCGGGTGGACCGCGACGAGCTGGTGGAGTTCCAGGTCGACGGCACCGAGGGCAGCGCCGTCGCCGGGCTGCGCGAGTGCCGCTTCCAGCACCGCGCCGCCACCCCCAAGCCGGTCTGGAACCCGGACCTGCCGGTGACCGAGCCGTTCCGCGCGCAGTGGCAGCGGGTGCCGGACAACGAGGAGTTCGACAACGGCTTCAAGGCGCAGTGGGAGCTGTTCCTGCGCCACGTGACCACCGGCTCCCCGTACCACTGGGACCTGCTGGAGGGCGCCAAGGGCGTGCAGCTCGCCGAACTCGGCCTGCGCTCCGCCCGCGAGGGACGCCGGATGGACGTCCCCGAGCTGTCCCTGTGACGGCCCGCCGGCCGCACCCCGGCCGGCCGCCCCGCACCCGGCCGCCGGGGAACCGACCGCCCCGCAGCCGCCCGCCGACGAGACGAATGCGCTGACACCATGACCGAGATCGACCTGCCCGGCCACGGCCGGATCCGGCTGCGCGAGCCCGCCGCGCCGCCCGCCTCCGCCGACCCCGCCCGCTCGCGGACGGCCTTCGCCGCCGCCCACGTGGTCGCCGACCCGCTGGGCGACAACGCCCCCGGCGCACCCGCCGCCGTCGACTGGGACGCCACCCTCGCCTTCCGCCGGCACCTGTGGTCGCTGGGCCTGGGCGTGGCCGACGCGATGGACACCGCCCAGCGCGGCATGGGCCTCGACTGGCCCGCCACCCGCGAGCTGATCACCCGCTCCGGAGCCGCGGCCCGCGCCTGCGGCGGCCGGCTGGCCTGCGGCGTCGGCACCGACCAGCTCGCCCCCGGCGCCCACCCGCTGGACGCCGTCCGGGCCGCCTACGAGGAGCAGCTGACCGTGGTCCAGGAGGCCGGCGCACAGCCGATCCTGATGGCCAGCCGCGCCCTGGCCGCCGCCGCGCGCGGCCCGGAGGACTACCTGGAGGTGTACGGCGGGCTGATCGCCGCCTCCGACCGGCCGGTGCTGCTGCACTGGCTCGGCGAGATGTTCGACCCGGCGCTGTCCGGCTACTGGGGCTCCGCCGACCTCGACGCGGCCGCCGCCACCGTGCTGGAGCTGATCGGCGCGCACGCCGACCGGATCGAGGGCATCAAGGTCTCCCTGCTGGACGCCGACCGGGAGATCGCGCTGCGCCGCGCGCTGCCGCCCGGCGTGCGGATGTACACCGGTGACGACTTCCACTACCCCGAGCTGATCCGCGGCGACGAACTCGGCCACAGCCACGCCCTGCTGGGCGTCTTCGACCCGATCGCGGCCATCGCCGCGGCCGCGCTGCGGGCGCTCGACGAGGGCGACCTCGACCGCTACGACGAGCTGTTCGCGCCGACCGTGCCGCTGGCCCGGCACCTGTTCGCCGCGCCGACCTTCCACTACAAGACCGGCGTGGTCTTCCTCGCCTGGCTGGCGGGCCACCAGGACCACTTCACCATGGTCGGCGGTGCGCAGAGCGGGCGTTCGCTGCCCCACCTGGTGGAGCTGTTCCGGCTCGCGGACGCGGCCGGGGTGCTCCCCGACCCCGATCTCGCGGCCGACCGGATGCGCCGGCTGCTCGCGGTCGCGGGGGTGGCGGCATGAGCGGCTCCCCCGTGGTGAACGGCCTCGACCGGCTGTCGCTCAACCAGATCACCACCAAGGGCTGGAGCCTGCCGGAGGCCGTGCGGGGCTGTGCGGACGCCGGCATCCCGGCCATCGGGCTGTGGCGCGACAAGGTCGCCGAGACCGGCCTGGCCCGCTCCGCGAAGCTGTGCCGGGACGCCGGGCTCGCCGTCAGCAGCCTCTGCCGGGGCGGTTTTCTGACCGCCGACGGGCCCGAGCAGCGCCGGGCCGCGCTCGCCGACAACCTGCTGGCCATCGAGGAGGCCGCCGAACTCGGCACCGACACCCTGGTGCTGGTCGTCGGCGGCCTGCCGGCGGGCAGCCGCGACCTGGTCGGCGCGCGCGCCGCCGTCGCCGATCTGCTCGCCGAACTCGCCCCGCACGCGGGCGACTTCGGCGTGCGGCTGGCGATCGAGCCGCTGCACCCGATGTTCTGTGCCGACCGCGCGGTGGTCTCCACCCTGGGCCAGGCGCTCGACCTCGCCGCCCCGCACCCCGCCCGGCAGGTCGGCGTGGTCGTCGACAGCTACCACGTCTGGTGGGACCCGGCGCTGCGCGAGCAGATCGCCCGTGCCGGGCGGGAGGGCCGGATCGCCTCCTACCAGGTGTGCGACTGGACCCTGCCGCTGCCCGCCGACGCCCTGCTCGGCCGCGGCCACGTGGGCGACGGCCACATCGACTTCCGCGCCCTCACCGACCTGGTCACCGCCGCCGGGTACGAGGGCTGGATCGAGGTCGAGATCTTCAACCAGGAGATCTGGGACACCCCGGGCGAGCTGACGCTGCGCACCCTGATCGAGCGCCACCTCACCCATCTGGCTTCGCCGTGAGGGTCGTCCTCGCGCCCGACTCCTTCAAGGGCACCGTCGGCGCCCGGGACGCCGCCCGGGCGCTGGCCACCGGCTGGCGCTCGGTACGGCCGGACGACGAGCTGCTGATCCGTCCGATGGCCGACGGCGGGGAGGGCACGCTCGACGCGCTCGCGGCGGCCCTGCCCGGCGCCGTCCTGCACCCGGTCCCCGGCTGCACCGGCCCCGACGGGCGGCCGGTCACCGGACGCTTCGCACTGCTGCCGGACGGCACCGCGCTGGTCGAACTGGCCGACACCGGCGGCCTGCCGCTGCTCGGCGGCGCCCTCGCCCCGCTCACCGCCGGCACCCGCGGCACCGGCGAGACCATCGCCGCCGCGCTGGACGCCGGCGCGCGGCAGGTGACCGTCGCGCTCGGCGGGTCCGCGTCCACCGACGGCGGTGCCGGACTGCTGGCCGCCCTCGGCCTGCGGCTGCTGGACGACACCGGCGCCGACCTCCCGGACGGCGGCGGCGCCCTCCCCCGGGCCGCCCGGCTCGACCGCACCGGCCTGCGCGCCGCCCCGCCGGGCGGTGTCCGGGTGCTGACCGACGTCACCAACCCGCTCCTCGGCCCCGCCGGAGCGGCCGCGGTCTACGGACCGCAGAAGGGCGCCGACCAGGACGGGACCGCCCTGCTGGAGGCGGGGCTGCGCCGCTTCGCCGAGCTCCTCGGCGGCGACCCGGACCTCCCCGGCTCGGGCGCGGCCGGCGGCACCGCCTACGGCCTGGTGACCGCCTGGGGCGCCCGGGTGGTCCCCGGAGCGGCGGCGGTGGCCGGGCTCACCGGGCTCGACGAGGCCCTCGCCGGGGCCGGCCTGGTGATCACCGGCGAGGGCCGGTTCGACGGCACCAGCCTGCTCGGCAAGGCGGTCGGCGAGGTCCTCACCCGCGCACGGCGGGCCGACGTCCCCGCCCGGGTCGTCGCCGGTGAGTCCGCCGACCCCGCCGCGCTCACCCTCACGGAGCTGTCCGGCGACCCGGCCGACGCCCGCCACCGGGCCGCCCACTGGCTCACCACCGCCGGCGCCCACCTGGCCCGCACCCACACCGCCGGTTGACCTCTTGCTCCGGCCCGGGAACCACCACGTGCTCCCCGGGCCGGAGCAACGCCCCACCCATGCTCCGCCGGCGTCCCGGCCCGGGCCCTCGCCGGCGAGGCCACCGGCCCCGGCACACTCACCCGCACGGAACTGTCCGGCGACCCGGCCGACGCCCGCCACGGCGCGACCCACCGGCTCACCACCACCGGCACCCACCTGGTTCGCCCACGGGCACCCCTCCCCCGGCGGAGAACAAGAGCGGGAAGCGGCGGCGGAGGGCCGTGGCCGAGGCCGGCAGTGACCGCAGTGGCCCGCGCCCGGTCACACCGGACGGAAGCGCAGGGCCTGCCCGGGTCGGGTCTGGGCGGCGAGCGGGAGATCGTCCTCGTGCACGGTCGCGACGACGGGGTAGCCGCCGGTCACCGGGTGGTCGGCGAGGAAGAGGATCGGCTGCCCGTCCGGCGGCACCTGGAGCGCGCCCGGAACGGCGGCCTCGGAGGGGAGTTCGCCCGGGCGGGCGCGGTGCAGCGCGGCCCCGGTCAACCGCATGCCCACCCGGTCGCTCCGGTCGGTGACCCGGTAGGGCCGGGCGCACAGAGTGGCGAGGGACCCGGGCGTGAACCAGTCGTCGCGGGGGCCGAGCAGGATCCGCAGGACGGGTTCGGCGGGCAGCGCGCGCTGCGGGGCGAAGTCCGCCGCGGGCCAGCCGGCCGTGAGGTCCCCGACCGGCAGGAGGTCGCCGGCGGCGAGCCGGGCGGGACCGATTCCGGACAGCGTGTCGGTGGATCGCGAGCCGAGGACGGGCGGCACGGCCACGCCGCCGCGTACGGCGAGGTAGACCCGCAGGCCCTCGTACGGGACGCCGATGGTCAGCCGGCTGCCGGGGGCCAGCCGGACCGGGGCGTTGAGGTCGACGACGCGGGCGTCGGCGTGGGCGGGGCAGGGCGCGCCGGTGAGGGCGACGGTGGCGTGGTGGTCGAAGTCCAGCACGAGCCCGCCCAGGGGTGCCTCGACGGCCGCGGCGCCCTCCCGGTTGCCGACGAGCCGGTTGGCCAGGCTCAGGCTGCGGCGGTCGGCGGCGCCCGAGCGGCCGACCCCGAGCGCGGCGTGGCCGGGGCGGCCCAGGTCCTGGACGGTGGCTCCGAAGCCCGGGTGGATCACTCGTACGCGGCGCGTGGGTGCTGTGGGGCTGCCCGTCATCAGGTCCTCCGTGAGGTGCTGGTGGGTCGGTGGGTGGCCGTGGCCCGCGGGGCCCGCCGCAGGCCCCGGGGGGGTCCCCGTCCCCGGAGCGGCCGGCTCCGGGGGCGGGTCCGCCGTGGCGGGTCGCGTCACGGGCGGCGTGGCGGGGCCTGCGGGTCCGGCGGGCCGACCGGCGTGAAGCGGACGGTCGTGCCGGGTGTGAGCGGAGTCGGCGGGTGGGCCCCGGGATTCCACAGCGACACGCCGGTGGTGCCGAGCAGGTGCCAACCGCCGGGGGACTCGCGGGGGTAGACGCCGGTGAACTCGTCGGCCACGGCGACCGAGCCCGCGGGGACCCGGGTGCGCGGGACGGTGCGGCGCGGAACCCGCAGGACGGGGTCGGCGCCCGTCAGGTAGGCGAATCCGGGCGCGAATCCGCAGAACGCCACCCGGTAGGTGGCCGCGCAGTGGCGGGCGATCACCTGGTGGACCGTCAGACCGCAGAGCCCGGCGACCTCCGCCAGGTCCGCGCCGTCGTAGCGGACCGGGATCTCGACGGTCCCGACCCCCGCCCCGTCGGCGCCCGCGGTGGTGGAGGCCCCCGGGTCGACCGTGCGCAGGTCGACGGTGCGCAGGGCCGCGGTGAGGCGGGCCCGGTCGGTGGTCCGGGGGTCGTAGCGCAGCAGGACAGTGCGGGCGGCGGGAACGAGTTCCCGTACCCCGGGCAGTGGGTCGCGCAGCAGCGCGGTGTGCAGCCGGGCCGCCTGGTCGAGGTCGCGGACCTCGACCAGCAGGGCCCGGCTGCCGTACTGGAGGATCTCCATGAGGACGGTTCAGCCCCTCTCGGCGAGCAGGTAGTCACGGTCGAACCGGTCGGTCACGAACATGTGCCCCGGCGCGTGGGTGATCGCGAAGGGCGGACGGGAGGCCATCAGGGCCGACTGCGGCGTGACGCCGCAGGCCCAGAACACCGGCACGTCGTCGGGCCCGATCACGGTCGGGTCGCCGAAGTCGGGGCGCCCCAGGTCGGCGATGCCGAGCTCGGCGTTGGAGCGGTCCCCCGGCTCGCCGACGGCCACCGGTGCCCCGTGCACGGCCGGCATCCGGGCGGTGATCGCCCGCGCGTCGGCGACCAGGTCGCGGGGGACGGGACGCATGGAGACCACCATCGGGCCGTGCAGCCGTCCGGCGGGCGCGCACGGCCGGGTGGTGCGGTACATCGCGACGTTGCGGCCCTCGGTGACGTGGCGCAGCGGTATGCCGGCGTCCAGCAGTGCGGACTCGAAGGTGAAGGAGCAGCCGATGAGGAAGGTGACGAGGTCGTCGCGCCAGTGCGCGGAGACCTCGGTGTGCTCCTGGTACCGGCCGTCGTGCCACACCCGGTAGCGGGGCAGGTCGGTGGCCAGGTCCGCGCCGGGGGCCAGGGCGCTGGTGCGGGCGCCGGGAACGGTCTGTTCGAGGACGGGGCAGGGGGCGGGGTTGAGTTCGGCGAAGCGGGCCACGTCGGCGGCCCAGTCCACGGGCACGCTGATCAGGTTCGCCTGGGTGCGGCCCAGGCACCAGCCGGCCGTGGGCACCGCGGTGCCGGCCCGGAACAGTCCACGGGCGCGGGCGGGTGCGAGGGTGGCGTGGTTCTCGGTCATGGGAGGGATCTCCTTCGTCGGCGGGGCGGGGTTTCTCGACAGGGGGATGCCGGGGCGGTTCGGCGGGGCGTGTCGCGCGGGGTCGGTTGCGCACGGGGCGGCGCGGGGGAAGCGCGGGGCGGCGCGGGGGAAGCGCGGGGGCGGCGACCGCCGGGTCAGCGCGCAGAGGGGTCCAGCAGGCCGGAGAGTGTGGTCATCGGCGACAGGGGTCCGAGGACCGCGGCCATGCCGACCCCGCGGTCGCCGAGCCGCACCCCCACCGCCAGGTGGCGGGCGGGCCCCGGTCCGCTGCTGACCGACACGCTCAGGCCGCGGGCACCGGCAGCGCGGTAGCGTCCGGCGAACAGCGAGAGGGGTCCGGTCACGAGCAGCCGGCCTCCGAGGGTGAGCACCACGGCGGTCGCGGCGACGGCCAGTCGTAGGAAGGGATGGAGGTCCAGCCCCGCGTCGATCACCGCCGCGGACAGCGCGGCCACGACCGGCGAGCGGTCGTACCGGGCGGTGCGCTGAGGTCGGCGGGTACGTCTCCGAGCCGGGCGGCCCTGTCGCGATCGTGGCATGATCTTCCCCCAACTGCGTTGTGGTGAACGCTCTTTCGTCATCGACAGTGACAGCCTCACGAATCGGCCCGCAAGGCATCGTCGGCACCCAATCCACTTTGTCGGAAGGAGGACGATCCACCAGGAGGATTGTTGAACAATTGCATTGCACCCCCTGGGACCTGACGGAACGTCGCCCGAGGTGGTACGAAGGTGCGACACAGGTGAAGAGCCGGGAGGGGCGCCGTGGACAACGCCATGGAACGCGAAGCGGGCAGTGCGGTCGAGGACTGGGCCGAGGAACTCGCCCAGGCGGGCTGGAGCAGCAAGGCCGAACACATCGCGTCGATCCTGCGCAGGCGGATCTCCGAGGGGAAGCACCTGCCCGACCACCGGCTGCCCGAGGACACGATCAGCCAGGGACTGAAGGTCTCCCGCAACACCCTGCGCGAGGCGTTCCGCCTGCTGGCGCACGAGGGGATCGTCGAACACCGGCACGGCCGGGGCGTGTTCGTCCGCCGGCTGACCGTGGCCGACGTGACCGACCTGTACCGGCTGCGCCGGGTGGTGCAGCCGGCCTCCATCAGGGACCTGAAGGGCCGGGCCGTCGACCTCGGTCGGGCCCGGGCGGCCGTCGAAGAGTCCGAGGCGGCCGGGCCGGAGGCCGACTGGAGGGTCCTGGGCACCGCCAACCTGCGGTTCCACCTGGCGCTCACGGCGCTGGCCGGCAGCCGCCGCCTGGACGAGCTGATGAGCCGGGTACTGGCCGAACTGCGTCTCGTGTTCTACGCGATGTCGGACCTCCGCGAGTTCCACGTCGTCTACGGCGCGCGCAACCGGAGGATCCTGGAGCTGATCGAGGCGGGGGCCTTCACGAAGGCGGCCAACGAGATGACCTCCTACCTGCGGGACGCCGAGCGCGATCTGGTCGAGCGGTACGTCGCGGCCGCGTGACACCCGGTCCGCCGCCGTCGCGGTGGGTCTTCCGCCGTCCACCGCCGCCGGCTGCCATACTCCGCAGATGGGCAACGCGGACGACGACCCGGGGAAACCCTTCGCGGCGGCCGGAAGGCACCGCGGCGAGCCGCACGAGGCGGGCGGCCTGGGCGGCCGGCTGAACTGGCTTCGCGCCGCGGTGCTGGGGGCCAATGACGGAGTGGTGTCGACGGCCGGGCTCGTGGTGGGCGTGGCAGGTGCGCAGGCCACGTCGAGCGAACTCCTGACCGCCGGTCTGGCCGGGCTGCTGGCCGGATCGCTGTCGATGGCCGCCGGGGAGTACGTCTCGGTCAGCACCCAGCGGGACTCCGAGCGGGCGGCGCTGGCGCAGGAGCGACGCGAGCTCGCCACCGCGCCCCAGGAGGAGCTCGACGAGCTGACCGGCCTGTACGTCGCCAAGGGTCTGACGCCCCAGCTGGCCCGGCAGGTCGCGGTGGAACTGACGGCACACGACCCGTTGGCCGCGCACGCCGAGGTCGAGCTGGGCATCGATCCCGAGGAGCTGACCAACCCGTGGCACGCCGCCGGGGCCAGCTTCGCGGCGTTCACGGTCGGCGCCCTGCTGCCGCTGCTGGCCATCGTGCTGCCACCGGCCGACGCGCGGATCGCGGTGACCGTGGCCTCCGTGCTCGTGGCGCTCGCCGTGTGCGGCTGGGGTTCCGCGCGCCTCGGCAGGGCACCCGTCCGCCCCGCCGTCCTGCGCAACGTCGCCGGCGGCGCCCTGGCCATGGCGATCACCTACGCGGCCGGAGCCCTGCTGCACGCCTCCACGCTCTGAGGCCCCGCGGCCCGGAAGTCTCCGCCGCGCCGGAACTCAGTACTCGTTCTTGATGACGAAGAACGATCCGCGGATGGTGCCGGCGAGCTTCGACTTCTGCCGTGCGAACTTGAACCGTGAGGCGAGTTCCTCGGGGACCTCCATCCCGTCGGAGAGCTTGAACCCGACCGCCCGCTTGCCGGAATCGTCCACGGTGTACATCACGTTGACCGACAGACCGCTCTCGTAGAAGACGTAGGCCATCCGGATGTTCTCGACCTGGAACGCGGTGGCTTCCAGCGGCCTGGACACGATGACGATCTCGCGTTCCTCGCGGAGGACGCGGTGCACCCAGTCGACGACCTCCGCGGCGTCCTCCGCGCGTTCCACCGTGAAGACGTGGTCGTACTTGTTCTTGAAGTAGCGGGCCTCGTTGGCGCGGAGCCCGGCGAGCGCTTCCGCGACGGGTGACGACTCCAGGCCCACGGTCGACACGGTGTCGAAATCCACGGTGTAGGTCATGACGGACTCCCTCTCAACGGCCTCGACGGCATCCATGGCGCCGCGGGCCACGGAGCGGCCGTTCGGGGTGTGCCTCTGCACCGGTCCGGCGACGGCGGGGCGTCGATCGTAACAATCCGCCGCCTCCCGCCCCGGGAACGGCCGGACGGCGTGTCCGCCGCGGCAGGGCCGGCCCCGGCCTCGGCGCTGGTCCCGGTCCCGATCCCGCGGCGGAGGGTTTCCCGCTGCTCACACGCCCGTGACGCCGTCGACTCACTCCCGGTTGCCGCAGGTGTCGTCGAGGACCGCCGTGGTGACCGGCCCTGTCGTCACCGGCTCCTGGGTGAAGCGCACGCCCGGACCGCGCAGCCGCTCGGACTCGGCGCGCACGTCGTCCACGGCGAAGGAGCCGCGGGGATCCCGTCGCCGACCAGCGCCTCCTCGTACGGCCCGACGGCGGGGCCCACCACAGGCAAGTCGACGCCTGCCCGTCAACCGGCGGAGCCGCCCCGGGCCGGCGGCCGGTCGGTTCCGTGCCCGTCACCGTCGGCCCGGTTGGCCGTTGACCGTACAGCGGGCGAGCGGCACGGGTAGCGTCTGCGGTATGGGAACGACCGAACGCCTTTGGGCGGCAGTGGTGTTGACGATCGCCTGCCTCGCAGCGAGCGGCTGCTCCGGGGACGGCACCCCGGCCGCGGACACGGCCTCGGGCGCGGCGGGGAGCACGATAGGGAGCGCGGCGGAGGACATCGAGGCCGGCGAGTTCGCGTCCGGTCACCTCCGGAACATCGTCGAGTCGGTGTACATCTCCGGAACCGCGGGGCTGCGCGGCGGCCAGGTGTTCCGTCCCGAGCCGGGAAAGCCGCTGACCCTCTCGCCCTGCCGGCTGGAGCAGCCGCAGGTCGGCGTGCAGATCGCCGACAAGGACCGCGCGGGGGTTCCGGTCGTGCCCGTTCCGGCGCTCTACGAGTTGCGGGTCCCCGCCGAGGCCGACGGTCTGTGGGTGAGCGTGTACGTGCTCGCGCGCGACGCGGACAAGACCAAAGTGCTCACCGACCTGGTGACGGCCGGCCGGGCGTGCGAGCCGCGCAAGGTCACGAGCACCGACCACCCCGCGACGGCGACCGCGCCGGCACTTTCCACGGCGCCGGTGCTGACCACCGCGGGAATCACCTCGGGACCGGACGGCCCCGGCGTGGCCGTGCTCAGCAGGTCGGCCCCCGCCACCCCGGCCACCACCACCCCGCCGAAGACCCCGGGCTGGACCATCGGACCGGACGGGAAGCTCGCGCCCGACGGCGACCTGCTGGCCGCCTCCAAGCCCGGCCCGGCGCCCGTCGACTACGGCGAGGCGGTGTTCTACGGCACCAACGGCCGCGTCCTGGTCGAACTGGTCAAGGTCGGCAAGAACCACGTCTCGACGAGCACGTCCGAAACCCCCGCCGCCGAGGAGGCGTACCCGGCCGCGCAGCAGGCCTTGACGGCGCTGCTCGGCGGCTTCAAGGGCCTGCCGGACTGACCCGGCATCCGCCGGAAGCGGAGTCTCCAATTCCTTGACAGGCCATATGACTTATCACACCATGAACGGAGGTCGCCCCGAGTCCCGGCCGACCACCCCCACACCGAAGGAGACAGACATGCGGAAGATGACGATCCGTAAGTCCGGCACCGTCGCGCTGACCGGCAACACCCGCCGGCTCTGGTTCGAGTGGTGCTGGTAACTCCGGCGTACCACCACTGACACCGGTGGCGTGCCGGGCGTTCCAGGAGCCCCGGCGCGCCACCAGGCGGCCGCCGCCGCCCGGAAGCGAGAGCCGCCGACGGCCACCGGCAGCCCGCGGCGGGCGCCGCTGGCCCGCCGGCGCGAGGAGGATTGAGTCGAGCATGCGGCACGTCTGGCTGGAGGCGCCCCGGCCCCGGGACCGGCGCGCGGCGACCGCGGGAGTCGAAGGGCTCCTGGGCGCCTTCGACTGCCGGGTCTGGCAACGCGGCCCCTACGGCGGAGTCGGTGAGTTCGTCCGCCGCCTCGTCCTCGACCTGGGGCACTCCCCGCTGGTGGCCCGCCACCAGGTCGAACTCCTCGGTGCGGTAAGGGACTTGAAACCAGCGATGCCGTGGGCCGCCGAGGCCGTCGCGGCCCTGGACGTCGCGGACGTCCAGATCAGGTTCCACCCGGCCCGGCGCACCCG
Source organism: Kitasatospora sp. NPDC057595 (assembly GCF_042800875.1). Lineage (NCBI taxonomy): Bacteria > Bacillati > Actinomycetota > Actinomycetes > Kitasatosporales > Streptomycetaceae > Kitasatospora > Kitasatospora sp. NPDC057595. The sequence goes on from NZ_JBHVGL010000010.1 coordinate 144,074, forward strand.
CCATCTCGCCTACGGGATCGGCGAGTTCGTCGCGGCCTGGGCGGCGGAGCGCAGGGCGCCTGCCGCCGTCGTACTGGACCGGCTGGACCAGGCGGACGCCACCACCGTCGAGCTCGTCGACGTCCTGCTGCGGCGCGTCGACCCGTCCCGGCTGAGGCTGTACGTCGGTGGCGCCTCGCTGCCCGACGCGCTCGCGGAGACCGTCGCCGAGTTCGCCCGGCCCCTGGCCGTCGCCCCGTCCGGGCCGGCCACCGAGGACGCCGCCCCGGCCCACGGCCCCGTCTGGCACGACGAGCGCGCCGACGAACTCGCCGCCACCGGCGAGTGGTCCTGGCAACTGGGCGCGATCCCCTACCACCGCGAACGGGGCACCCGCCCGGCCACCGACGGTGTCGACGCGCTGCGCACCGCCCTCGGCGCGGCCCTGAACAGCGGCTTCTACGAGCACGCCGTCCGGCTCGCCGAGCGCGGCCTGCCGCTGGTCACCCCGTCGGCGGACACCCGGAACTGGTGGGCCTTCACCACCATGCTGGCCACCGCGCTGACCGCCCTGGACCGCCCGGCGGAGGCGCTCGCGCTCTACGACCACGCCCGGCAGGTCACCGACGAGCCGAGGATCCACCTGTCCGCCGCCTACTCCACCGCCATGCTGCACGCCCGCCACCTTCCGGCGCCCGCCCGGGACCTGGCCGCCGCCCGCACCTGGCTGGAGCGCGCCCTCACGCTCGCCGGACAGATCGACGACCCGCGCGAGCGCACCGTGACCACGGTCTTCCACCGCCAGGGCCTGGCCCTGCTGGACAGCCGGGCCGGCGACCACGCGGCGGCGCTGCGGACGGTCGAGGAGGGCATCGCCAGGCTCGCCGAGACCCTGGCGCCCGGCGAACGCCCCCAGGACCGCGCCCGGCTGGTGCACAACCGGGCCCAGCTGCACCTCGCGCTGGGCGATCCCGACCGCGCGCTCGCCGATCTCGACACGGTGATCGCGCAGGACCCGCAGAACGCCGAGTACTACGTCGACCGGGCCGCCCTCCACCGGGCCACCGGACGGGCGGACGATGCGATCGCCGACTACGGCACCGCGATCCGCCTCGGTCCGCACCTTCCCGAGGCCTACTACAACCGCGCCGAGACCCACACCGACCTGGGCCGGCCGCGGGCGGCCCTGGCCGACCTCGACCGGACCCTGCGGATCGCCCCCGACCACCTCGACGCGCTGGTCAACCGGGCCGGCCTGTACCTGGACAGCGGCGAACCCGACCTCGCCGAACGTGACGCGAACGCGGGCCTGAGCCTGTCCCCCGGCCAGCCCCACCTGCTGTGCGTGCTCGGCCTGGTCGAGTCCGAACGCAGCCGCCTCCCCGAGGCCGAGGCCCTGCTCACCCGAGCCGTCGAGCGCGCCCCCGACCTGCCGACCGCGTGGGCCAACCGCGCGGCGGTCCGCTTCGAACGGGGTGACGTCCCCGGCGCCGTCGGCGACCTGGACCGCGCCATCGCCCTGGACCCCGACCCCCTCGCCCTCTACAACCGGGGACTGGCCCACCGCCGGCTCGGCAACCGGTCCGCCGCCGTCGAGGACTTCACCCGCGCACTTGCCGCCGACCCCGGCCCGGACCCCGAGCTGCGGGCCGAACTGCACGCCGAGCTGGCCCGGGAACGGGCCTGCTGAACCCCGCCCCGGGGCCGACCACGGGCCGGCCCCGGAACGCCGCCACTCAGCCGCTACGCGATGGGGCCGATCAGCCAGTTCCCCGGTGCGTTCTCGTCGGTGCTCAGGTAGAACTCGGTGATGGCCGTCCTGAACTCCTCGTGGCTGATCGCCCCGTTGCCGTCCCGGTCGAGCCGCCGGAACGCCTCCCCCGAGTGCTCGGGCGGGATTCCCAGGGCGCTGTACATGCGCACGTACTCGTCCTCGCTCAGCTCCCCGTCACCGTTGGTGTCCAGCGCGCGCATCAGAGCGTCGGCGATCGCCAGCACCGCCGTCCCGAAGTGCTCCGGAGCCGTGACGTTGACCTCCATGACGTCGAGGAACTCCTTGCGGGTGATCCTCCCGTCCCCGTCGGCGTCCCCGTGCGCGAGCAGCACCCGCCACCACTCCTCGAACGCCTCCCGCATCGCCGAGGCGTTCTCCCGGTCGTCGTCCGCGGCCAGCCCGCCGAAGAGATCCCCCATCGCCTGGAAGTCGTCCTGCGTGAGCAGGCCGTCACCACCCTGGTCGAACCAGTCGAAGAGCATGGTGAACTTCTGCTTCTTCACCTTGGCCGGCATGCCTTCTCCTTCGCTCCCGCCCGACGGCGCAGCCCGCCGGCCCGCCGCGGCTCCCGACGCACGTTAGGTCGAAAGCGAACGGCGAGGCCATGACCCGGGGGGAAGTTCACACCTTCGATGGAACAGCGCACCATCGAAGGTGTGGTCCGGGCGCGAGGGCGAGGTGCCGATCCCCGCCGGTTTCATGGTGCAACTGTTCCTGTGCCCGACCGCCGGCACGGTGGCGCACTTCGTGATCCAGCCGTAGGGACGGTACGTCCACAACTGGGCCGACGATGGAACCGAAACGGACAAAGTAGGATGAATAGACTCCCGCGCTATGCGCGGAGAGATCCATAAATGATCCATTTTGCCCGATTCATCTCCCGCTTCACATGCACGGAGCCACCCTCATGGACAATCCGTCCACCGCCGACACCGGCGGCGCCGTCGAGACCCGCGGTATCGAGCCCGTCCCGGACCACGAGCGCCGGGGCAGGGTCCGCGAGCTCTTCCCGACCTGGGTCGCGGCCAACATCAGCGTCCTGCTTCTCACCATGGGTGCGGCCCTGGTGGTGTTCAACCGGTTGAACTTCTGGCAGGTCCTGGTCGTCGCCGCGTGCGCCGCACTCGTCTCCTTCGGCCTGGTCGGCGTGGTGTCGGTCTCCGGGAAGTGGGGCGGGGCCCCCGGTGCCACGCTCTCCCGGGCCACCTTCGGGGTGCGCGGCAACCTCTTCCCCGGTGCGATCCTGTGGATCGCCCGGTTCGGCTGGGAGACGATCAACGCCGTCACCGGCGCCTACGCCGTGCTGACCGTCCTCGACCTGCTGTTCGGTGTGAGGAGCAACACCGCGCTGATCGTGGTCACGCTCGTCGGCTTCGTCGCCGCCACCTTCCTGGTCTCCGGGCTGGGCCGCAAGGCGCTGAACATCTGCAACACCTGGTCGACGTACCTCTTCGGCGTCTTCAGCGTCCTGGTGCTGGGCTACCTGATCGCGACCATGCCCTGGAGCGAGGTCTTCGCCAAGCCCGCGGGGACCACCGCGATGATGATCGCCGGCATCGGGACCATCGCCGCCGGCGGCATCAGCTGGGTCCCCACCGGCCCGGACTTCGCCCGCTACCTGCCGCACTCCGCCTCCGGCCGGAAGATCGTCGGTGTGACGGTCTCCGGTGCCGGCCTGGTGATGGTGCCGATGGTGCTGATGGGCGCCGTGATGGCGGTGGCCTCCCCCGGACTGGCCGACGCCGCGGACCCGGTCTCCTTCCTCGGCGACCTGCTGCCGACCTGGCTGGCCGTGCCGTACCTGCTGACCGCGATCGTGGGCATGCTGCTGATCAACAGCCTCTCCATGTACTCGGCCGGCTTCACCGCGCAGACCATGGGCGTGAAGCTGCCGCGTGCCATGGCCGTCAGCATCAACGCCGTGATCTCGCTGGTCGCCGGCCTGCTGCTGATGCTGGTCGCCAAGAGCTTCCTGGGCTCCTTCATCACCTTCCTGATCCTGCTCGCCGTCTCCTTCTCGGCCTGGATCGGCGTCTACGCGGTGGACATGTTCCGGCGCCGCAGGCGCGCGGTGCGCTACGACGCCGAGGCGCTGATGGACACCAGCCGGAACAGCCGCTACTGGTACACAGGCGGCTTCTGCTGGCAGGCCATGGTCTCCTGGGTGCTCGCCCTGCTGACCGGGCTCGCCTTCACCAAGTGCGACTGGTTCGCCGGCCCGCTGTCCGGTACGCCCATCGGCCGGTACGGGCTCGCCTGGGCGGCGACCATCGTCATCTCCGCCGTGATCATGGCCGTGCTCCCCACCCCCCGGGAGAAGACCCCGGCCACCGGGTCGGCCACCGAGCCGGCCTCCGACCTTCAGGTGGAGCGGGGCGAGGCGGTCACCGTCTGACCCCGCGGACACCCCCGGACCGCCCGGTCGCAGGCTCAGTGGAGCCGGCGGCCGGGCGGTCCGGTTCTGCCACGTATGGGCAGCGCCCACTGCGGCGTTGCGCCGGCGGGGTCAGGCCGGCGGGCGGCAGAGCAGGGCGTCCGGGACGCCGTAGTGGAGCCACTTCCAGGTGTAGGCGACGCCCGCGACGTACTCGGTGTCGGCGCACTGGCCCTTGTAGTGCCCCGGGGCCCAGTCACTGCCGGTGGAGCCGCCGGTGGCCGGGCGGTTGTCGCCGTGGTCGAACCAGACGGTCCGGCCGGTGCGGGGCAGCGGGGTGGCGGACGGGGCGCAGAGCAGGGCGGACATGGCGTTCCGGTTGACGCTGTAGCCGACGGCGAAGGTGCCGGCGGGGCACTGGAGCTTGTCGTAGCCCGGAGCCCAGTCACCCTCGGTGACGTAGCGCTGGTCGGCGACGGTGACCCAGGTGCCGCCGCCGGTGGCGGGCGAGCCGGCGTCGGTGCACAGGCCGCGGCTGTCGCCCCGGCCGAGGCCGACCAGGCGCTGGCCGTCGGGGCAGTTGCCCTTGCGGTTGCCGCTGCTCCAGTCCGGCAGCGCCAGCATGCGACCGGAGACGTTCTGGTCGCCGTGGTCGAGGTCGAGCATGTTCCAGTGGTCCACCGGCGCGACCCGGCCGCGGTACGAGGGCGCGTCGAGCAGCTTGTTCCAGTCGGCGGCCCGCCAGTCGCCCGGGTCGCCGAGACCGATCCGCCGGCCGTCGGCGTCGTAGGAGAGCAGGGCCCAGTTGTCGTTCGGGACGCCGCCGCTCTGCCAGCCGACCAGCGGCCAGACGGCGAAGTCGGTGTCGTTGGCGGCGAGGATGTCGGTGAAGCGGTCGAACCAGCCCTGTTCCGCGGTGTTCGTGGAACCGCGTCCGGCGGCGCCGAACTCGCTGATCCACACGGGCGCGGTGAAGTGCTGCCCGGAGCGGGTGACGAAGAGCGCCTGCTCGTCGACCACGCGCGCCAGCTGCTCGGGCGTGAAGTCCTGGTAGCGCGGGTCGTTCGTGGCACCCGCGCCGCCGGCCGCGCCGGTGTTGGCCGGGCCGGTGTAGGCGTAGAAGTGCGCGGCGTAGACCAGCTTGTCGGACCGGACGAGCGTGTTCGACAGGGTGGCGACCGGGGCGAGCACCGGGCGGCCGTGGGAGAACCCGGCGGCGGGGATGCCGTACCAGTTGATCCCCTCCATGATCACCAGCATGTCCGGGTCGGCCCGCAGGATCCGGTTGCCGGCCTCCTCGAAGGCGGCGTACGCGTCGTGGCCGTCGCCCATCCCCCAGTTGGGGTCGTCCCAGACGTCCCGGCGGACCTCGTTGCGCAGGTCGGCGCCGACGACGCGCTTGTCGGCCTGGTAGCGGTTCACCATGAACAGCCAGTCGTCCTCCCACTGCTGGGTCGTCTGGCCGCTGTTCCACCGCTCGTTGCCGTCCAGGCCGCAGCAGAACCGGTAGCCGGTGGTGTGGTTGTTGAGGATCACCGCGAAGCCGTCGGCGGTCAGCGCGGCGACGACGGCTTCGTACACCTGGAGCGGGGTCCTGCCCCTGAGCTGCGGGTTGGCGGTGACGGCGGCGTCCGGGACCGGGGTGGTGTCGTGGATCATCGCGTTGGCGAACGGGAGCCGGACGCTGTTCAGGCCCAGCCCGTGGAGGTCCGCCAGGATCCGGCCGATCGGCGCCCGGTCCAGACCGAGCGGGATATTGTACGACACCTGACGGGCCTGGTTGTTGGCCGGGTCGGTGGTCGAGCCACTGCCCTCCCAAGTGCCCTGGGCGCCGGCCCAGTTGCCCGCCTTCAGCTTGAACCGGTCACCGCTCGCGTCGACGATGTAGCGGCCCCGTGTGCTCAACGGGCCGGTCCAGGAAGCGGCGAGCGCGGCGCCGTCCAGGACCGGCGCGGTGGCCGCGGGGGCGGGCGGGGCCGCGTACGGGGCCGCGGCCGGCCGCGCGGTCGCCGGGGCGGTGGCCGCCGCCCCGGCGAGGAGGGCCACTGCCGCGACGGCGGCCGCGAGGCATCGGCGTCGGATCCGCGGCACGCGGGCCGGACTGCTGGGGTTCACGAGGTCTCCATCGGGAGCGGGGGCAGGGAGTGCTGACGGTACGTCCGACCGGCACCCACGAACAGGGGAGCCGCCCGGCGAGCCAAGCCTGCGCGGCCGGTCGGATCAATCCGGGGCCTTCCCCATTCATTGCCGCACGGCGGGCGGAAAGAATAGGTAGTCCGATACGCCCGGCGGTGCGCACGGAGATCGGCCCTCGGCAGCAATTCACCGTTCCGTGCGCGAATGTGACCGCTGGTCGGATCGTCCGATTTCGCCCCGTCGGAGCCTCCGGGACCGAATCGCCCAGGGCGCCGCATTAACCGCGGGGGAAAGGCCTGTTCCCGAATCGTGAAATCTCGGTAAGCGCAATCCGAGAACCGTGCGAACCGGTCAGCGGAGCCGTGGGCGGCTGCTAAGTTACCCGTCGGTCAGGAGCGGCGTGCGGCTGCTCCGGCCGTCGTGCCCCACCGCAAGTCACCACTGCTCCAGCACCGTTGACCGGAAGGGACCCTCCACGTGACCGTGCGCAAGCTGACCCTGTCAGCAGCCGCGACAACCACCGTGCTCCTCCTCTGCGGCACCGTCCTGAACGGGGCGGCGGTGGCATCGGCCGCCGCTGTCACCACGACCACCGCGACCACGGTGGCCGCCGTGAACGCCGTGAACGCCGTGAACGCCGTGGACGCCACTTCGCCCACTTCGCCCGCGTCGCCCGGTGTGCCGGCGACCCTGGCACCCCCGAGCTCCGACACGGCCTCCGACACCACCACCGGAACGGCCGCGGCCACGGTGGCGACCCCGGCGCAGGGCAGCGCGCCGGCCACCGCCACCACCGCCCCCGGCCTCACGCTCTCCGCGTACGACGCCGGCACCGGCACCGCCGAGCTCGCGCCGGTCGCGGCCGACGCGCAGTCGCCGTCCGGCCCGGCCGCGGCCCCGGGCGCCGCCGAGACCGCCGCGGCCGCCGTCCGGCCCGGGCAGCTGATCGACAGCCCGCCCACCCCGGCGGCCCCGCAGGGCGCGCTGGTCGCCGTCACCGGCGTGCAGCCGACCACCGACGGCAAGGTGGCCGTCACCACCCGCCCGGCCACGCTCCCCGAGCTGCTCGGTGCGACCAGCACCAGCCTGCACAGCGCCGTCAGCCCCAGCGCCTTCCAGGTCCAGCCGCAGATCGGCGGCGTCCAGGTCACCACCGACCTCGGCGCCACCGCCGGCCGGGGCTCCGTCTCCGGCAGCCTGGGCCTCAGCGCCGACACCACCGTCCCGCTGCCGAACGGCTCCTCGGCGAGGCTCTCCGGCTCGGTCTCGCTCACCCCGGCCGTCGACTTCTCATACCGGGGCGGCCTCGGTCTGATCGACCCCCAGCAGGCGCGGATCGGCTTCAGCCTGGGCGCCCACGCCGACTGGCACGTCAGCGCGGACCTCACGGCGAGCGCCGCGGGCATCCGGATACCGCTGGCCACGTACAGCGCCAGTCCCGTGGTGATGGTGGGCCCGCTGCCCGTCGTCATCAACCTGAAGTTCACCCTCTCCGCCGACATCGCCGCCGACGGCACCGTCACCCTCGACGCCGAGCAGACCTACGACGGCCAGTGGGGCGTCCACTCCGACTACGTCAAGGGCCCGGGCTGGACCACCACCACCGACCCCGGGACCTCCACCGTCACCCCGCTGCGCCTCGACCTCAAGGGCTCCGCCTCGGCAAAGGCCGGCCTGCTCGCCGAGGGCTCCATCGCCCTGTACGACACGATCGGCGTGAAGGCCTCGATCGAGCCGTACCTGCGGGCCGCTGTCAGCGGCTCGGTCGTCCTCGGCGGCGCCGGCGGCACGCCGGAGGTCAACGGCACGGCCGCGCTCTACGGCGGAATCGACATCAACGGGGCGCTGACGGCGCAGCTCGCCATACTCGGCACGCCGATCCTCTCGGCCGATCTGCCCTTCCTCGCCTTCCACCGCGAATGGCTGCTCACCTCGGCGAGCACCGGCCCGAACCCCCCGCGCCTGGTGGACTGGACCGCGCTCAGCTCCGGTCTGGGCGACGACCAGCACTCCGCCCACCTGAGGACCCGGCCGGACTGGGACCCGTACGCCCTCAAGGCCTCCTGCCCGGACGGCGGCCGGCTGATCGGGCTCAGCCACGGCGGCGACGACGGCCTGTGCACCGACGCCACGAAGGCGGACCTCTGGGACGCCGGCCACGCGTTCGTCGTCGACCACGGCGGCACCTACGTGACCGGCGACTGGGCGCCGGGCTACACGAAGGCCCAGTGCCCTGCCGGATCCTTCGTGTCCGGATACGGCCGCAACGGCCGGACGATGAGCGTGTTGTGCGCCAGGTCGGCCACTCCGCTGGGCACTTCGAGCCGCACGGTCTGGTTCGACAAGGGCGACAACCGCCCCGCGGTGCCGGGCGGCGGTGACTTCGCGTACGGCTTCGCCAAGGGCCAGTGCTCCAACGACGAGTTCATCGCGGGCGTGGCCTACAGCCAGCCCTGGTGGCAGCTGTGGGCGGCGCGGCCGTACGCGCTGCTCTGCCAGAAGCTCGCCTGAGCACCGCCTGAGCACGACCTGTCGGCCCACCGGCCGGTCGTCACCCTCGCCAGGGGGTGACGACCGGCCGCGAGAAACCCGCTCGATCGGGAGCCGGGCGACCGTCGGACGCGCTGCTCCTGGCGCGGCACATCGGCCTCCACCCGAGGAGACCCGCCGCGCGTCCGGCGGCCTCCCATCCTGCGGGCAGGAACACCGTTTCCGGTCCTCGGTGGCCGGGGGGGCGGGCGCCGGTCACTCGGCCGGCAGACCCGCGTCCCGGGCGAGGACTCCCAGCACCCGTCGGAGGGTCTCGCGTTCGTCGGGGGTGAGGGCGGCGGCGAGCTCGGTGTCGAGGTCCCGTGCCAGGGCCGTGCACTCGTCGAGCAGACGGCGGCCGGTGTCCGTGAGGACGAGGGTCTGGCGGCGGCGGTCGGCCGGATCACGGACGCGCTGGAGCGCGTCCATCGCCTCCAGTTGGTCGGCCAGGCTCACCACCAGGCTCGGTGCCACGCCCATGGCCTGGGAGAGCTCCAGCTGCGACGGCGCCGCGCGGGAGCTGAGCGCGGCGAGCAGACCGACGTGCTTGGGCTTGAGGCCGCGGCTCTCGATCGCCGCGGTGAAGCGTGCGGTCGCCACGGTGCCGAGGGTGCCGAGACGGAAGACCAGCGAGGAGGTCAGCGGCGCACGGTTGACATCGTCCATGACGACGATGCTAGCTTCCCTCCAATGATTCAGAGCTCGAACGATTCTGGAGTTGACGCAATGCCTGACGCCGATCGTGCTCCCTCCGCTCCCGACCGGGCTGCTCGCCGCCACGACGCGCTGCCCCGGTCGCTGGTCGTCGCGAACACCACCGGCACCCTGCTCTCGACGGCCTTCTGCGTCGCCGGCCTGGTCGACCCCGGCCTGGCCCTCCCCCACGGCAGCGCGGTCACCGACGGCGTCCGTCTCTACGCCCAGGCATACGCGGCTCGGACCCTTCCCCTCGGGGCGGCCCTGGTCCATCAGCTGCTCGTCAGCCGCACCAAACGCGGGCTGCTGCCACTGCTGACGGTGGCCGGAGTGGTCCAGATCGGGGACGTCGCCATTGGCCTGACGACGCGGAATCCGGGCATGGCCGTCGGGGCCGGCGCGCTGGCGGTCCTGCACCTCGCCTCGGCCGCCAGGCTCGCCCGAGCCGACCGGCGCTCCCCTGCGACCGCACCGGCCGCCGCATCGGCCGCGAGTGCATAGCGGGGCCCGCCCGGCTGGTGCCGGGGTGGGCCCGAGGGGGCGTCAGTAGTCCCCGGCGGGGCCGGCGTCGGATCCCTCGCACACCGCCGGAATCCGTGCGGGCGACGGTCTCCCGGGCCGCGCGGCCGCCGATGAGTGCGGCCCGGGCGGCGAAGGTCGGCAGGAGGCGGCCCAGGGCGCGGCGACCGTACAGGGCTGCCAGCAGCGCGGTCTCCTCGGGCCCGGCCACCGCGCCCACCACTGCGATCGTCCCCACCATGCCCCCGCATCACGGAATCGGACCGTCGACAGGAACGACACCGCGTCAGGTCCCCCGGTTGCGAACGACCCGGCCCCGGCCGGGTCGGCGCCTCCTGCCGGCCGCCCCTGTCGGTGCCGCCCGCGATGATCATCGGAGGTGCCGACAGGACCGGAGGAGAACATGGCCGAGCCGATGGAGCGGAGTCTCGCGCGACGACGGCCGGGGCGGACGCTTCCGGCGACGGCCCGACTCCGTTGTGGGGTAAGCAGGTTGACGTATTATTCGCCGCCGAACGCGCCCGGGCGTTGACCGCGGGGCGCACCGGGGATTGGCTTGCCCGGAAAGCCCGCCACCGGGAGGGAGCCCGGCCGGGCGAGCAGAGGGGAAGACCTCATGACACGTACCACCCGGACGATCCGCAACCGTTGGCGGGCGGGCGGCGGTCTGCTGGCCGCGGCCACGCTGGTCGCCGCGACCGCCGCCACCGCGATCGCCGCCCCGGCCCAGGCCGGCCCGGTGCCACGTGGCACCGTCCAGGTCAGCATCGGGTTCAACGGCGCCGTGCCGGACGGCCAGTCCTCCGGCCAGGGCATCAGCGCCGACGGCCGCTACGCCCTGTTCACCTCCTGGGCCACCAACCTGGTGGAGCAGCCCGGGAAGAGCTGGCGCGACGCCTTCGTGAAGGACCTGCGCACCGGCCGCACCGAGCGCGTCAACCTGTCCGACTCGGGCGAGCCGCTGGCCGGTTTCACCGACTACGTCGCGATCAACGCCAACGGCCGCTACGTCGCCTTCAACAGCGACGCGGAGGGCGTCGTGCCCGGTACACCGGTGGCGGGGCGCGACGAGGTGTACATCCGCGACCGCTGGACGGGGCACACCGAGCTGATCAGCGGCAGCCTCGCCAACACCGACACCGACCGGTACCACGCCTCGTACGCGCCGTCGATCAGCGCCGACGGCCGGTACGTGGCCTTCGTGTCCTCCCGGACCGACCTGGACCCGACGGTGGTGGACACCGAGCCCTCGCTGAACAGGCCGTACACCTGGAAGTACAACGTCTACCTGACCGACCGCCGGACCCACACCACCCGGCTGATCTCCCGCGACGCCAACGGCAAGCCGGGCGAGAGCCTCTCGCTGCACCCGACGATCAGCGCGGACGGCCGCACCATCGGCTTCTCCTCGCTGTCCCAGCTGCTGCCGGAGGAGCAGGCCCCCGGCCTCGCCGCGGCGTCGGCCGCCGCGTCCGCGGACACGGAGCTCACCCCGAGCGCCGCCGAGGCCGCGCGGCGCAGCACCCCGCAGGGCCCGACGGAGACGGTCCTCTCCCACCCGACGTCCGCCGTCTACTACACGTACGACGTGCGCTCCGGGAAGCTGACCCCGGTGAGCGCGGGCCTCGACGGCACGCTGGGCAACTCCAGCTTCGACGCGACGATCAGTCCGGACGGGCGGCGCGCGATCTACACCCTGCCCGAGCCCGGCGGCTCGACCAGCGGTCACCGCTACCACACGGTGCTCCACGTCCGGGACCTGAGGACGGGCACGGTGACGAAGGTCAGCGGCGGCCTGCCGGGCACCAGCTCGGTCGGTTCCTCCGACCACGGCTCGATCACCGCGGACAACCGCTGGGTCTACTTCGAGTCGGCCGCCGACAACCTGGTGCCCGGCCCGCAGCACCAGGGCTGGGACGTCTACCGCCAGGACCTGCGCACCGGCCGCACCGAGCGGGTGTCCACCGCGCCGGACGGCTCGCTCGGCAACGGCTCGTCGACGGCGCCCTTCGTGGACGCCGCCGGCCGTGCGGTGGTGTTCGGTTCGACCAGCGGCAACCTGGTGGCCGGCACCGACGCCCCGCCGACCGAGGACTGGCAGGCCTTCGCCGCGTTCGTCGGGCGCCACCGGGGTGGCGGCGGCGACTCCCAGGGCGAGAACGAGGACGGCTGACCGGTTGCCGTGCCCCGGCGTGCGTACACGCCGGGGCACGGCCGGGAGCGGCGGCGCGTGCGGTGCGATGGGGGTGTGCGCGACCGGCTCCGCTCCCCCGGACGGGACCGCACGGGGGACGGCGAGTGGCCGCGCGGCGCCGTCCGGGGCGGAACAACCGCCTGGTACGACGGTTCGGGCCCGGCCAAACCGGCGCGCGAGAGCCCGGCGGCGAGCGCCGTGCGACACCGGGCGCCCCGCCTCCGGCCTTGGCAGCGATCACCCGAACGGCGGACGCTCGGTGCGCAGCCGATCCGGCTGACCCCGTCCACCAGCCCCAGGAGGGCCACCCATGCCGTTCCCGCGTGCCCGCATCGCCGCCGTCGCCGTCCTGCTCGTCGCCGGAGCCACCGCCGCGGCCGTCCCGGCCCAGGGTGCCGACGGCCACCGCGCCCTGAGCCGCTTCGACGACGGCAGCTTCGAGACGCCCAAGGCCCCGGCGAACAACTTCGTCGAGCTGAACGCCGGTCAGACCATCGGTCCGTGGACCGTCATCGCCGGCAGCGCCGACCTGACCGGCGCCGGCTTCTGGCAGGTCGCCGAGGGCGACCAGGCGGTGGACCTCAACGGCAACACCACCGGCACCATCGCCCAGAGCTTCACCACCGTCCCGGGCACCCTCTACTCCGTCACCTACGCGCTGGCCGGCAACCCGGCCGGGGGAAACCCCGTGCGGACCGGCCGGGCGCTGATCGACGGCCAGAACTTCCAGGACTTCTCCTTCGACGTCACCGGCAAGACCAAGGCCGCCATGGGCTACGTGGGACGCCAGTTCAGCTTCGTCGCGCAGAACACCACCACCACCCTGAGCTTCGCCAGCACCGTCGCCGGGGCGTTCGGCCCGGTCATCGACAACGTCCAGGTGAAGGAGTGCAAGCCCTGTTCCGGGTGACCGGCCCGACCCACCGGTGACGATCCGCCGGTGATGGTCCGTCGGTGACGACCCGCCGTTCGACCTGTTCCGCGACCGGGCCCTGCCGAGGGCCCGGTCGCGGGCGTGTCGGCCGCTCCGGACGTCCTGCGGGCGGGGGCGGTCAGCGGGTGACGGGGGTGCGGATGGCGAGGATGGCCATGTCGTCGTGGCCGTCGCTGGGGTGGTGGTCGGCGAGGGCGCGGACGAGGTCGTCCAGGGGTTCGGCGGCGTGCGCGGCGGCGAGGGCGGCGAGGGCGTCCAGGCCCTCGTCGATGGAGCGGGCGGGGTCCTCGACGAGGCCGTCGGTGAAGAGCACGACGGTGCCGCCGACGGGCAGGGGGTGGGTGTGGTCGGGGCGGCCGACGGCGAAGTCCACGCCCAGCGGGATGCCGGGTTCGCCCTCCAGGTACCAGGCGCGGCCGTCGGGGGTGAGCACGAGGGGCGGCAGGTGGCCGGCGGTGCTCCAGTGGAGGGTCCAGCCGTCGGCTGCCGGTTCGATCCGGGCCAGGCACGCGGTGGTGACGGGCAGGTCGGTGATGGCGTGCACGGTGTGGTCGAGCTGGGTCAGCACCGAGCTGGGCGGGGTCCTGCGGTCGTAGAGCAGCGCGCGGAGCATGTTGCGGGCCTGGGCCATGGCCGCGGCGGCGTGCAGGTCGTGGCCGACCACGTCGCCGATGACCGCCACGCAGGCCCGGTCGGGCAGCACGGCGGCGTCGTACCAGTCGCCGCCCACCCGGGCCGGCTCGTGGGCGGTGCGGTAGACGGCGGCGCCGGAGAACGGGGCCAGGTCCGGCAGCGTGGGCAGCAGCAACCGCTGGAACTGCTCCGCGCTGTCGCGCATGTAGCCGAACAGGCGGGCGTTCTCGATGGCGATGCCGGCCGCGCCCGCGAGGGCCCGGACGATCTCCTCGTCGTCCTCGTCGAACGGCCGGCCGTCGACGCGCTCGGAGAGGTAGAGGTCGCCGTAGATCTCGCCGCGGACGGTGATCGCCACGCCCAGCAGCGTGCGCATCGGCGGATGGCCGGGCGGGAAGCCGGCCGAGGCCGGATGGGAGGGGATGTCGTCCACCCGCAGCGGTTCGGGGTGGCGGATCAGGTGGCCGAGCACACCGCGACCGTGCGGGAAGTCGATCCCGGCGAGGGCCCCGCGCTCCTCGGGTGTCAGACCCGCGGTGATGAACTGCTCCAGCCGGTCGCCGGAGGGGCCGAGGACACCGAGGGCCCCGTAGCGGGCACCGGCGAGGTCCATCGCCGTCGTGACGATGCGGTGGAGCACCACGGGCAGCTCCAGGTCTCCGCTGATGGCCAGCACCGCCGACAACAGACCCTGCCACCGGTTCTTCGCCCTGGCCAGCGCGTGCAGCTGGAGGGCGACGCCCTCCAGCCCGCCGCCCGGCTCCGACCGGTCCCCCGCTCCCGGCGGCCCGGCCGGCTCCGCTTCGGCGTTCACGACATCATCTCGTTCATCACCACCCACGCTACGCACGGCGGAGCCGCCCGGGCGGGTGCATGCGCCCGCGCGGCGCACACGGATCGACCGCACGGGCCCCGGCCGGCCCGACCGGTCAGGCCCGCAGGCCGGGTCAGCCGACCGGGCCGGACCAGGTGACGTGCTTCAGTACGGAGCCGTGGACGAACTCGACGGAGAACGACTCGCCCGCGGTGTTCGGCAGGGCGTAGGCGGTCAGGCTGGTGACCTCCTGACCGACGGCGAGCGACCCGGTGGGGACCTTCATCCGCGAGCTTCCGTCGATCATCACGAGGAGGAGGCCGCCGTCGGCGTCCCGGACGAGGGGCAGGCCCGCCCCTTCCAGCGCGAGGTTCACCGAGCCGGTGTTGACGATGGTGATCCTCACCTGGAAGAACCTGGAGTTCTTGGGGGCCCGGAAGACCGTCTCGTCCGGGACGTAGCGCTCCGGCTTGCCCATGGTGACCTTCAGGCCGTCCGGGTAGGTGTAGGACTGCCCGAACGACAGGCGCCGGGCCTTCTCGTCCGCGGCCGCCTTCTCGCGCTCGGCCTCCAGCCGCTTGCGCTCGGCCTCGATCCGTTCGCGCTCCTTGGCCGCCCGTTCCTCGGCCTCCTTCATCGCGGCGTCGTAGCGGGCCTGGTCGGCCTCCTCCTCCGCCTTGCGCTCCCTTTCGACCGCGCGCACCTCCGACACCACGAACACTCCGGCGCCGGTCGAGACCAGCAGGCCCAGCACGCCCAGGATCACGCCCGCGAGTGCCATCCCGCGGTTGGTCGCGATGCCCTTGCGCACCTGCACCAGGCCGACGGCGCCGAGGATCACGGCCAGCAGGGCCGGCAGCCAGGACAGCCAGAACAGGAGGACCGCCAGGCTGAGCACCATGCCGACGACCCCGATGACCATGGCCGCGATGCCCACGCCGTTGCGCGGCGCCGGCGGCGGCACCGGCATCGCGTAGGGGCCCCAGTACGGCGCGCCCGGGGTCGGGGGCGCCGGGGACCAGCCCTGGCCGCCCTGGCCCGGGACCCCGCCCGGCGCGGCACCGCCGCGGTCGCTCGGGTCCGGGCCCGGCGGCGCCCAGGGGTTGCCGGCGGCCTCCTCGGCGGGCTTGGGACCGTCGGACGGGGCGGGGAGGGTCATCCGGATTCCTTCGAGAAGTGGTGGGACGAGGCACGGCCGGCCACCTCCGGCGGGTGATCAACATACCGGTGCCCGGTGACGTTTCCGCCACCGCGTCCCGGCCGAGGACGACAGGAGGGGCGACGGGGGGGCGACAGAGGGAGCGGATACGGCCAATTCCATCGAACCCTCAACCCAGATGCTCTTCATGCGATATGACTTGCAGTGCCAGTTATTAGACGTGTACAGAACAGTCAGAATTCACGAAGGGGATACCGTGGGGAAAATATCCACAAGGGTGTCAATAGCGACACTGGCGGGGCTGGTCCTGGCTTCCGTACTGCCCGGGCAGGCCGGCGCCGCCGCCCCGCCCTCGGTCTGGGTCGCCAGTGGCGCCGACCACGTCTTCAGCTCCTCACCGACCCCTCAGCGGCCGACCGGAGGGGTGACCCTGTTCGCGGCACGCAACGAGGTCCAGGCGGCCCAGATCGCCGTCCGCTCGGCGGCAGCCCTGACCGGCCTGTCGGTGCAGGCGAGCGATCTCGCCGGACCGGGCGGGGCGGTGATCCCGTCCTCCAGGATCAGCGTCAACCGGGAGTACAACCACCCGAACGTCGTGAAGATCGGCAGCCCTCACCGCGAGGAGCCCCCGAACGGCGGCAACGACTACTACGACTCGCTCTACGGCAACGCGCCCTACGACCTCGCGGCGAACACCACCCAGCCCTACCACTACAGCGTGGCCGTGCCCCCCGGGCAGGCGCCCGGCACATACACCGGCAAGGCCACCGTGAACAGTTCCTCGGGTCCGGTGGACGTCCCGGTCTCGGTGACGGTGTACGCGGTCGAACTACCCCCGGCCAACCGCTCCTCGTTCCGGCTGAACAACTGGTTCACCTCGGTCGGCTGGGACTACACCTGGACGGCCAGTTCGATCCCGGACCAGTACGGGGTGGACGCGTACTCCGACGGCTGGTGGACCCTGATGGGGAACATCGCCAGGAACCACGCCAAGCACCGCAACAACGTCGTCTTCGCGGACTTCCAGGCACTGGCCGCCCGCGGCACCACGCTGGTGAACGGCACCTACACCTTCGACTGGACGACCTTCGACCGATTCGTCCAGCTCTTCCAGGACGCCGGCGCCCTCCAGTACATCTACACCCCTCACCTCCTGGAGGGCGTGGAACTGGAGGCGCTCGTCGAGGACGGCAGCGGCGGGGTGCGGGTCGGCCACGTAGCACCCGGCTCGGACGAAGCCACGAAGTACCTCGCCGCCGCCCTGCCCGCGCTCAAGGCCCACCTGGACACCAAGTGCCTGGACCCGGGACCGGGCTGCGCACCGGGCCGGCGCTGGAGCGACGTGTTCTACCTCTCCGCGACCGACGAGCCGCTGTCCGAGAACACCGCCCAGGTCTCCGCCGTCACCTGGCTCAACGACCGCTTCCACCAGTACTTCCCGCAGGCCATGACCGGCGAAGCGCACCTCCAGCCGAACGAGGCGATCGACTCCCGCATCTCGACCATCGCCGCCCATGTCGACGACTCGTACGACAACAACGCCGCCTACTACCAGGAGAAGCGGCTGGCCGGCAAGGATCTCTGGCTCTACTACAGCAACGACCCCAACGACGCCCACCCCAACCGCTACATCAGCTACCCCCTCTCCGACTCCCGGCTGACGCCGTGGATGGTGTCGGCGGCAGGCGGCAACGGGTACCTCCACTGGGGCTGGAACATCTGGACGCAGCCGAAGAACGGCGGGTACGCGCACGTCGACACCTTCAAGGACGCCACCACCGGCGACCCGTTCCTGGTGCGCCCCAAGAGCGAGAACGGCGCCCTCGACATCTACGACAGCCTGCGCAGCGAGGCGATGCTCGCCGGCGTCCAGGACTACGAGCTGCTCACCCGGCTCGCCGCCACCAAGCCCGTGCTGGCCCACGCCCTGACCTCGTCGCTGATCACCAGCACCACCGAGTTCACCACCTCGGGCGCCGAGATCGACCACCGCCACAAGCAGATCCTGGACGCCCTCACCGACCCGGGGCCCGACGCCTCCTACCCGTTCACCGACGACTTCTCCTCCGGCGCCGACACTCAGTGGCGCCACACCCACGGCACCTGGACCGTCACCGGGGACAAGGCCTACGCGCAGACCAGCGCGGGCGACGAGTGGAACAACGTCACCGCGGTGGCCGGGCGCGCCTACGCGGACGTCGCCGCCTCCGTGGACGTCCGGATCACCGACGTCAACGCCAGCGGCGGCAACGCCAACTGGGCCGGCCTGACCGTCCACAGCCAACACCCGACCGACCGTCAGACCGGCTACCTGGTGGCCCTGCGCAACAACGGCGAGGTCTTCGTCAATCGCGGCAACACCACCCTCGACACCGCGACCGTTCCCGGCTTCACCCCGGGCCAGACGGTCACCTTGCGGGTGGTCACCCGCGGTTCCAGGCTCGACGTGTACGCGGGCGCCAAGAAGCTGATCACCGTCGACGACCCGGGCTACCCGGTCGGCAACATCGGCCTCGCCACCGGTGGCGCCGCCGCCCGCTTCGACAACGTCCGGCTCAACCCCGGCAGCGACCCCGCCGAGGCCGCCGGCGTCTCCCCCACCAGCAGTTACGAGTCCGACGGCTGGAGCGCCGCCGCCCTGACCGACGGCCGCCGGGGCCTGCCGACCGGCACCCTCGGCTGGAGCAGCATCGACAACCTGTCCACCGACCACATCGAGGGCGTCACCGTCGACCTCGGCGCCACCCGCCGGATCAGCCGCCTGGACCTGTTCGGCCGCGCCGACGGCGCCAACACCGGTCTCGGCTTCCCGGTGGACTTCACCATCGAGGTCTCGGCCGACAAGAACACCTGGACCACCGTCGCCGACCGGCACGACTACCCGCGTCCCGACGCCTCCGCACAGGTCTTCGGGTTCACGCCCGCCGACGTGCGCTACGTCAAGGTCACCGGGACCAGGCTGCGCACCGACCCCCGCGGCAACTACCACATGCAGCTCGCCGAGATCGAAGCCGCCGGCGACAATCTGGCCGCCAACCGGCCGGTGACCACGTCGAGTTCGGTCGAGGTCTCCGGCTGGGGCCGGGCCGCGGCCACCGACGGCGTGCTGAACTCCGCGGCCGGCTACTCGATGGGCTGGAGCAGCCTCAAGTCGCCGACCGCGACGGCCAACGAGTCGCTCACCGTGGACCTCCAGGGGGCCAGCCGGATCGAACAGGTCCGGCTGACCCCGCGCACCGACGGCGCCAACACCGGCCTGGGCTTCCCGGTCGACTTCACCATCCAGGTGTCGGCCGACGGCACCACCTGGACCACCGTCGCCGACCGCCACGGCCAGCCCCGCCCGGGCGGCACCGTGACCTTCCCGTTCGCACCGGCCACGGCCCGCTACGTGAAGATCACCGGCACCCGCCTGAGCACCGACCAGTTCGGTGACCACTACCTGCAGCTCGGCGAGGTCGCCGTCTCCTGACGCGCCGCGCTCAGAGCGCGGTGCGGTAGGCCTCCAACCGCTCGGCCACCTCCTCGGGGTGGCCGAGCATCGGGCAGTGGTCGCCGGGCATCTCGTCCGGCTCGAAACCGAGGCGCTCGACGACCAGGCGCCGCATGAACCCGGCGGGGAAGAAGCGGTCGCCGGCGGAGAGCAGGAACCTGGTCGGCACGTCCGGCCAGGAGGCCGCCGGCCACGGCCGACCGAACGGGGCGGGCGCCTGCCGCCGCTGGTGGCCGGCCAGGAACGCGGCGGCCAGCTCCGGCGGGGTGTCGTGCAGTACGAGGGAGGCCGCGTCCTCCTCGGTGCCGGGTGCGACACCCCGCCGCAGGTCGGCCTCGGCCCGCGCGGCCGGGTAGCCGGTGTCGGCCCACCACGC
Organism: Kitasatospora sp. NPDC057595; assembly: GCF_042800875.1. Taxonomy (NCBI): domain Bacteria; kingdom Bacillati; phylum Actinomycetota; class Actinomycetes; order Kitasatosporales; family Streptomycetaceae; genus Kitasatospora; species Kitasatospora sp. NPDC057595. Next base: position 163,684 of record NZ_JBHVGL010000010.1, read on the forward strand.
GCCCGGCGACTCGCCCGGCGCCGGGACCTGGGCCTGGAGCATCACCAGCAGGTCCGCCGGGACCCGCTCGCACACCAGCGGGCCGGTGAACCCGCCGAAGGAGTGGGCCACGACGACCAGACCGGTGCGGTCGCCGATCGCCTCGACGACGGTGTCCGCGTACTCCTGGAGCCCGGCCGACTCGTCCTCGCACGGCAGGTCCGGGGCCACCACCTGGTGGCCCCGGGCGCGGAGTTCGGCGGACAGCGGCCCCCAGTACCAGGAGTCGACCGCCGCCGCGTGGATCAGTACGTAGGTCGCCATCGGACGCATACCTCCCGGATCGTCGACCGGATCGTCGATACGGCCGCAGCCTAGACCCGACCACCGACAACGGGACCAGGGCGGAGTCAGGGCCGGGGGGACGCCTGGTCCTGGACGCGCCCCTGCAGCGCCTTGGACAGTTCCGCGACGCAGGCGGCGAGCTGTCCGGTCGTCAACTTCGCAGGGTCGCCCCCGCATTCGCCCACCGGTACGGTCGGGGGTGCGGTCGCGGACGAGGACGCGGACGGAGCCGGCGTAGCGGAGGGGCTCGGGCTCGGGGACGCGGACGGCTGGCCGCCGGGCGGGGTGATGCCGCCGTTCACCGACACCAGGTTCGGCGTCACCCCGGCGTCGCCCGACAGGTCGATGTAGTCCTGGGTCTGCCCGTTGAAGTCCACGAAGCCGCGCCACTTGTCCCGGCCGAACGGGATGATCTCCTGCAGCGCCCCGTCCTTCCCGGCGCTGATGGTGATCGACGTCTGCTGCGCCATGTACGTCACCATCCGGCCGGCCAGCACGTCCAGGTTCACCGGCGGCTCGTCGTCCCCGCGCACGTACACGTGCAGGTCGCCCAGGCCCCCGCCGACCCGGTCGGCCTGCAGCACCGCGAAGGCCACCACCAGCTGCGAGGAGCTCTCGCGGGGCACCAGCGGGGTCACGTAGTACAGGTGGCCGTCGGCCTTGGAGCGCAGCAGGAACTCGCCCGGGTTGGTGGCGTTGGTGGCCGCCGAGGTGTGGTCGTAGCCGAAGCCCCGGTCGTCCTTGGCGCCGCGCCCGCCGAGCCACTGCACCTCGTGGATCTGCGAGCGGACCACCGAGGCCGGGTACACCGCTCCCGGCAGTTCGCCCGGGGAGACCTCCGCCCGGTGGGTGACCTCCGGGCGGCCGTCCGGCGAGCCGCGCAGCACCAGCACGCCGGCCGGCTCCAGCACCGTGCGCTGCCGGTAGCCGATCTGCCGGGTGACCGAGATCACCACCACCGGCCGGGCGGTGCGGGGGGCGGTGCCGTCGCAGTAGCCCCAGATGTCCTGGTCGCTGTAGACCAGGTCCGGGAAGCGCTCGGCGAGCAGGTTGCGCAGGCTGACCGCGCCCGTCCCGCCGAAGGCCCGGCCGAAGGCGTGGTCGCCGCGGAAGGCGCAGGTGACGACGGAGTTCGAGCGGCCGTCCCAGACGGCGACACCCTCCATCGGCTGCTCGCCGGAGCCGTCCAGGACCGCCGTCCACACACCGCCGCCCGCCGAGCCGTCGGGCAGGTAGTGCAGGCTGTGTCCCAGCAGGTTGATCCCGGAGGTCAGGCCGGCGCTGTCGGTGAGCGCCTTGGTCGCCGCCGCGTAGGAGGCGGTGCGCGCCTCGAAGTCGAAGTCCGGCATCGGCGCGGTCTTCACGCAGGCGGGCACGTCCGCGGTGCCGAGCAGGTCGCAGCGGGTGCCGTCGCCCGGGCGGGTGTGCTCGATGACCGGCAGCACCGAGCGCGGGGTGCCCGCGCCGGAGGCCGGGACGTCGAGCACGGTCGCCGCCGCGTAGAAGCGGCCCGCGTCCTTGTCGTCGTCCCACAGTCCGGTGCCGGCGCGCACCAGCGAGCCGGCCACCGCCAGCACCACGACCGCCACCGCCAGGCGCGTCCGCAGGCCGTGGAGGGCCGCCCCGGCCTCCTCCGCGATGTGCACGACCGCCCACACCGTGCCGCACAGGCCCACGGCGATCCAGAACCAGAACAGCGGAGCGGCGTCCAGCGGGCCGCCGTTGGGGAAGAACTCCCGCTCGATCAGCAGCAGATAGCTCTGGTCCTGTTGTCCGAAGCCGCCGAAGACGAAGTGCTTGACCAGCCACACCAGCAGCGCGACCAGTGGCATCCACAGCCACCAGACGGCCAGTGCGACGGCACCGCTCCGTATCGCATGGGCTGCACGCTTCGTCACACGACCCCCAGTTCCGCGCCCCGGACCTTCGTCCCGCCCCCGCCTCTTCCCGCCCCACCCGTCCGTCAACCCCTCGGATGGTGGTTGTTCGGCCGGAGTTGGGGCACTGTTCCCGGGCGTCGGGCTTCCCTCGTACAGGGGACGGCGCGGTGGGGCGCCCGGTTCCCCGCGGGACGGCGCCGGAACCGCCCGAAACGGCGCGGGCCGGCCCACCGTGGTGCGGTGGGCCGGCCCGCGCGGTGTGCGGGTCGGGCTAGTGGCGGTGCCTCCGCCGGTGCCGCAGGCGGGCCGCGAGCTGCGTCGCGGCGCGCAGGGCCAGGCCGATCACCGGTGCGAGCAGCAGGGTGCACCAGGTGCGGGCGGTGGCGTCGGCGGTCAGCCGGTCGGCGAGCAGGAACGCGGCGAGGAACGACGGGGCGAGCCAGGCCCCGTTCGCCGCGGCCAGGCGCAGCGGGCTCGCGCCCCGCGCCGGCGGTTCCTGCTCGGGCGTCACACGAACCTCCGGACCACGCCGATCACCTTGTCGATGATCTTCTGGGAGACGCCGCGGTCGAAGACGAAGCCGGCCAGGCAGCCGGCCACGGCCCAGACGATGCGCTGCTTCCAGTTGCCGCTGCCGAACAGCACGCCGGCGCAGGCGCCGCCGGCGCAGTTGCCGATGTGCAGCGCCCACGGCGCGAGGAACGGGACCCAGGCGGCCACGGCCGCGGTCACGGCCAGCTGGACGGCGCGGGCGACGGCGGCCTTGAGCGCGGCCTTCAGCCAGCCGGGCATCCGGCCGTTGAGGTCGGTGCAGTTGACCGGGTCGGCGTTGCAGTAGTCGTAGGCGTTGGCGCTCGCGCCCTGGACCGGGTCCGGGGACAGGAAGCGGCCGGTGGCCGGGTTGTAGAGGCGCACGCCCATCAGGGTGAGCGCGCCGGGGGTCTCGTCGGAGCGCTGCTTGTCGCCGAGCCAGGCGTAACGGGCGCCGGGCTGGCCGGCCCGCGGCTGGCCGTACTCGTCGTAGTCGAGCACGGTCGGCGCGACGGCGGTGTCCAGCGGCAGGCGCAGGGTGATGTCGCCGTGCAGGTTGGCGAGTTGCAGGACGCCGCCGCCGGTCCTGGTGGTGGTGGCGGCCAGGGTGCCGGTGGGGCCGGTGACGTTGCGGGTCAGGTTGCCCGCGGTGTCCTCGGTGGTCCAGCGGGGGGTGTCGGTGTCGGAGCCGTAGTGGTTGGTCCTGACGCCGGTCTGGGTCCAGGTGCCGGCGTTGTTGGCCTCGGTGGTCCAGGCGCGGAAGCGCTGGGCCGAGTCGAGGGTCCAGGTCTGCCGGTTGTTGCCGCTGGTCTGCTGCTGCACCAGGTCGGTGTTGAAGTACGCGACGGTGCTGCCGGGCAGCGCGGTGGTGCGGCCGAACGCGTCGTAGGTGTAGCCGGGGTTGACCAGGCGGTCGGCGGTGTCGTAGCCGCTGGTCTGGCTGCTGCCTCCGGTGGTGGTGCAGGCCTGGCCGCGGGCGGCGTCGGCGGTGGCCAGGCCGGTGCGGTTGGTGTTCCGGTCGAAGGTGTAGGTGCGGGTGGTGCAGACGGCGTCGGTCGAGGTGTCCTGGACCTGGACGAGCCGGCCGGCCCGGTCGTAGCTGTAGGTCTGGGCCGCGGTGACGCCGGGGGTGCCGGTGTGGGTGGCCCGCTGGCCGTGGACGGTCTCGGTGATGCCGTCGGAGACCAGGACGGCGCCGTCGCCGTCACGGGTGTAGACGCGGCTGACGGTGGTGCCGGCCGGGTCCTTGGTGTCGGTCTGGGTGTAGCCGCCGGGCAGGCCCTGGGTGAGCGGCGTGCCGTCCGCGTCGTAGCGGGCGGTGAGGGTGCCGGCGACGGAGTCGGTCACCGAGGTGGCCAACCCGCGCGGGTCGACGGCGGTGTCGTAGGTGTAGGTGGTGGTGGACGGGGCGGTGTCGGTGACCTTGGTGGGACGGTTGAGGGCGTCGTACTCCGTGGTGGTGACGGCGCCGTCGGCGTCGGTGTAGGAGATCAGCCGGCCCAGCTCGTCGTAGCCCTTGGTGATCGTGCCGCCGGTGGCGGAGGTCTGCTGGGTGACGGCGCCGGTGCCCGGGTGGTAGGTCGTGGTGGTGGCCGGGGCGGCGGTACCGAGGCCGTCGGCGACGGTGACGGTGGTCGGACGGCCGGCCGCGTCGGTGTCGGTCACGGTGGTCCGGGTGACGCCGTTGGCGGTCTCGGTGGTCCGGGTGGCCTGGCCGAACTGCCCGTACTGGGTGGTCCGGACGGGCAGCTGGGCGGGGTTGGATCCGCCGCCGGTGACGGCCGCGGCGGGCCCGGTCTGGCAGACGAGGTCGGCCCACTCCGGGCGGTTGGCGCAGACGCCGGTGCCGTCGGCGGTGTAGTAGCTGGTCCAGGCGGTGCCCGCGTCGGCTCCGGTGGAGGCCGGCTGCTGGGTGGAGACCATCCGGCCCTGGGCGTCGTAGCCGGTGGTGGTGGTCAGGGCGAGGCCGCCGCTGTCCTTGGTCTGCGCGGTGGGCACGCCCAGCGCCCAGTTGTAGGCGCTGCGGTCCTGGCGGGACTCGGTGAGCAGGTCGGGCCAGGCGCGCAGGCGGGCACCGGTGGTGGTGAGGGTGACCTGGTTCTTGATCTTGGCGGTGCCGTCGGTCGGCCGGCCCTCGTCGTAGGTCTTCACGGTGTGCTGACGGGCGGGCAGCTGGGTGCCGGCCTTGGCCAGGACCGTGCTGCCGGAGACCGCGTCGGCGGCGAGGGTGATGCGGTGCAGCGGGTTGTAGACCTCGGTCTCCTGCTGCCCGTCCGCGCTGTAGACGCTGCTGCTGGAGAGCAGCTGGGCACGCTCGGCGGACGGCAGGGTGTCGATGCCGAGGTCCGCGAGCCGGGCCTTGGCCGCGGGGGTGCCGCCGAGGGCGAGCTCGCGGTTGGCCGCGGTCAGGCTGCGGACCTGGTGGCCCTGCTTGTCGTGCTCGGTGGTGGTGACGTGGTGGCCCGGGGTGAGCTGGTTGACCTGGCGGCCGGAGGCGTTCAGGTAGCCGACGGTCGCCCTGGTGTAGTCACCGGCGCCCAGGTCGGCGCCGTTGTTGGAGGCCGGGACCTGGTCGGCCGGGAACACCGCGGTGGCGTCGGTCGGCAGGTCCCGCTGGCCCCACGCGGCGGCGGCGGAGGCGCCGAGGTCCTCGGGCGCCTTCGCGCCGGTGAGCGGGACGCCGTAGACGACGGTGGTGGTGGCGGTGCCGTTCACGGTGCCCGTGGTGCCGGGGGCGAGCGTGTCGTGCCAGGCCTTCGTCAGCATGCCGGGGCCGGCGGCCGGGTTGGAGGCGACGGTGCCGTACGCCAGCGAGGTGGCGCGGGTGCCGCTCAGCTGGACGGAGGCGAGCAGGCCGTCGTCGGCGCCCTGGGTGTAGTAGGTGTACTGGTTCTGGCTGCTCTGGCCGAGCCGCGGGTCCCAGGTCTGGCGCAGCCGGCCGGCGGAGTCGTAGCGGTAGACGGCGACGTCGGTGGCGGTGGCGGCGGCGGCCCCGGGGGCGGTGCTCCACAGCTTGATCGAGCTGACCTGCCCGGCGACGTCACCGAACTCGCCGGGGCCGGTGACCCCGGTGGCGGTGGTGGTGGCGGCGTAGACGAACTGCAGGACGCGGCAGCCCTTGGCGGTCACGTTCGCGGCGCAGACGGCCGGGGTGACGGCGGAGGTCGGGGCGATGACCAGCTTCGGCCGGGTCAGGGTCTTGCCGCCGACCACGGTGGCCTCGGAGACGACCGTGGTGGTGGTGTTGGCGCGCCCGTCCAGCAGGGTGGAGGTGACGGTCCAGGTGGCGGCGGCCGGGTCGGCCTTGCCGAACGCGGTGACGGTGCCCTCGGCGCCGGACAGGGTGAAGCCGCCGGCGAAGGAGCCGGCCAGGGTGAGGTCCTCGCTGCCCGGCTCGGGCGCCCAGCCGTTGCCCGCCGCGTTCGAGGTGAAGGAGACGGCCGAGCCGTCGGCCGCCATCACGCTGAGCGAGGTGTTGGAGGTCCTGCGGATCTCGGTGTACTCCGAGGAGGAGAGGTTCGAGGAGACGCTGGACACCCAGTTGGGGCCGAAGATCGCCGCCTGGCCCTCCTGGCCGGCGGCGGCCCGCGGGTCGCGCGAGGAGTGGGTGCGGCCGACCGTCATGCCGAACAGCGACACGTCGGTGGCCGGGACCCGGAGGTCGCCGGTGAGCAGGTTCAGCGCGCCCGGGCCGACGTTCTCCGTCGCGGCGTCGTCGGCCTTGCGGTCGACCACGACCCGGATCGGCTCCGAGGAGACGGCCGCGGAGGCGGGGCCGGTGAAGTCGGCGCGCAGCTGGACGGTTCCGTCCGGGGTCACGGTGGAGGTGGCGTTCCAGGTCAGCGCGGGGCTCTTGCCCGCGGTGAGGGCCACCGGCCAGGCGGTGAGCGCGGTGCCGCCGGCGGTGACGTCGCCGGCCGGGACCGGGGTCCAGCCGTCGGCGTCGGAGCGCCGCCAGGAGAAGGACACCTTGTCGTACTTGGCGGCGTCGGCCTCGGCGGCCAGCGGCAGGCGCGCGGCGGTGCGGGTGCCGTCGTTCGGCGCGGTGACGCCGCCGGCGCCGACCTGGAAGGTGTAGGACAGGGCCTCGGACTTGTTCTCCGCCCGGTCCACCGCCCGCACCTGGAGGGTGTTGGTGCCGGCCTTGGCCGGGGTCACGGTGAAGGTGACCGGCGCGCTGGAGCCGTTGGTCGCCACCTTGGTCCAGGTCGCGCCGTCGAGCGACCACTCCAGGGCGTTCTGGTCGCCCGCGGGCGGGGTCGCGGTGAAGGTGCCGGGCTGGCCGGCGCCCTTGACCCACTGGCCCGACGGGTAGTCGGCCGAGGAGAGCGCGGCGGGCGCCGACGGGGCGGAGGTGTCGACCGTGAAGGTGGCCCAGGCCGACCAGTTGTTGTTGTAGTGCAGCCCGTCGTACGGCGAGGTGCGGAACTTGTAGGTCTTGCCGTTGGTCAGCACGCCGGCCGGGACCGTGACGGAGGCCGGGGCGCCGCTGGGCACGTACGGGGAGACCAGGACGTTGCCCACCTGGGTGTCGGTGGCGGCGTCGAAGATCTGGAAGGTGCCGTCGACCTTGTCGTTGTTGGGGTCGACGAAGGTGTCGCGCAGGGTCGGGGTGGCCGAGTTGACCCACCAGGTACCGGCGGTGTCCTTGTAGAACGGGGAGCCGGCCTGCTGGTCGGTGCCGGTGCGCGGGCGGTAGTTGTACGTCACCGTCAGCTTCGGCACGTTGCTCGCGGCATTCGCGGAGTTCACCTCCTTCCAGTACTTGGTGTTGGTCTCGTCGGGGGCGCGCAGGCCCATGCCCGAGGTGGCGTTCTTCGCCGAGGTCCAGGTCTGCACCAGGTTGGTGACGTCGGCGGTGATCCAGCCGTCGCCGCCGCAGGCGTCCCGGCCCTTGGTCTCGGTGCCGGTGGCCTTCTTGGAGTTCCAGGAGGGCTGGGCGGTCCACCGCGAGGCGGTGGAGGCGAGGCCGGTGTCCCAGATGTCCCACGCGTAGGGCAGGCAGTCGCTGTTGCCGGAGTGGAAGTTGTACAGCGACAGGGTGGCGTTGGTGATCAGCGCGTCCGCGATCGGCGCGGTGTTCCAGTTGATGAACGAGCGGGCCTGGCGGGAGGAGCCGTCGGCGTTCTTGGTGCCGGAGTTGCCCCAGTAGATCTCGGTGTCGGCCGACCAGTCGACCGTCTCGCCCTGCTGCACCCGGGTGTCGAAGGCGTTGCCGAGGGCCGTGGTGGACGGGTCGACCGTGACCGGGTACCGCGTGTTCGGGTCCGCCAGGAAGGCGGCGTCCGGGGTGAAGACGAGGTCGATGCCGTTGCCGTGCTGGACGACCTTCAGGTCGACCCTGGCCTGGCGCGGGTGCTCGCTGGACCCGGGGACGGTGGTGGCGTCCCACATCACCGGGGCCGGCAGCACCGCCTTCTTCTCACCGGACTTCTTGTCGGTGAACAGCACGCTGCCGTCCGGCTGGGCCTCGGCCTTCAGGCCGTCGGCGCGCAGCGGCATCGTGTACGAGAAGCCGGCGGCGGCCGGGCGCTGCTTCAGCACCGTGTACTGCTCGAAGCCGGTGCGGGTCGCCTCGACGACCAGGTCGGCTGCGCCGTCGGCGATGGCGTCCCGGTAGGTGGCCTTGGTGCCGTCCAGGACGGGCTTGGGCAGGCCGCCCTTCCACTGGAGTTCGACCTGCTCGTCGCCCTGACCGAGGGTCACCAGGGTGCGGGCCTGCTCGGCCGCGCCCTGCGCCTCGGCCAGGGACTTCGCGCGGGTGCCGCCGGCACCGGCGAGCCGCAGCGCGTTCGGGTGGGCCTTGGGTGCCACCGAGCCGTCGGCGGCGGCCTGCAGGCCGAGGTCGACGTCCACCCACTGGCCGTCGCGCTGGAAGCGGACCGGGCCGGCGAACAGCTCGGTGGTGAGCGAGCCGTCCTTGTTGACCCAGGTCGTCGACGTCTCGGTGCGCTCGGAGAGCGCCTCCACCCGCTGTCCCGAGAGCCGGGCCGCGATCCGCGCCGACGGCACGTCGGCCGCGGAGCCGGCCCACCGGCCCGCCCCCTGGCCGGCCGGGGCGGCGGCCGGCGAGGCCGCGAGCGCCGCCTCGGACCCGGCCAGCAGCGACACGGCCACGGCGAGCGCGAGCGTCCCGCTCAACGCCCGCATGCCCACGGGCGCGCGGCGCCCGGGCCGTTCGGGTATGTCCCTCTTCATGTGCACTCCTTGACTTGCCGTCACGCGACGGTGCGCTCGGAGCTTAGGAGGGGCCAGAACGATCGAAATTGACCAAACAGCGTCAAATGATCACCGGCCGACGCGATTGTTCGACCAGGATTCATTTGGTCGTGATCATGAAGCGGCGGGACCGGCCCGGGTGGATCCGTTCCCGCGGTTCTTGACGGAACTTGCCAACCCCGCTCACCCCCTGCCGCACTCATTGACCGGAGCATGACGTCGTGTGAGGGTTCGAGCACCCGAGCGCGGACGGCCCGCACGGCCGTCCCCGAAACACGGCCCTGCGGTGCGCCATCAGCCATGCCTTCCGCGGTCGAGGACCCCCACGTGCTAGGAGCCTCGATGAAACGCAGTGCCACCGCGGGCCGGTTGCTGACCGCCGCGACCACCCTGACCGTGCTGGCCGGCACGATAGCCGCCACCGCGGGCCCGGCCACCGCCGCGGCCACCCCCGCGCCGCCCAGCGCCCTGGCCGCCGCCGTCAACGCCGCCGACCTGGCGGCCTCGGCGGGCCTGGACGCCCTGGCCAAGGGCCCGGACGAGACCTATGAGCGGCAGACCGTCACCCCCTGGGTCGGCGGCCTCTACTCGGTCTCCTACGAGCGCACCTACAAGGGCCTGCCCGTCGTCGGCGGCGACGCGGTCGTCCTCGCCGACGGCCAGGGCAAGGTCCGCGGCGCCCAGTCCGCCTCCACCGGCCGGATCGGTGGCGCCACCAGCGCCAGGATCAGCGCCCAGAAGGCCGAGAAGACCGCCCGCACCAAGCTGGCCCGGGTCGACTCCGTCGAGTCGCGCCGCCTCGTCGTGCGTGTCAAGGACGGCGACAGCGGCCGGCTCGCCTGGGAGACCGTGCTCACCGGAAGCAACGGCATCGCCCCGAGCACCCTGCACGTCTTCGTCGACGCCACCTCGGGCGAGGTCATCGACAGCTACGACGACGCGCGCGCCGGCACGCTCAACTCCAAGTGGAACGGCCCGAACCCCACCATCAACACCACGGGCTCCGGCAGCTCCTACTCGCTGCGCGACCCCAGCCGCCCGGGCCTGAGCTGCGCCGACAACGCCACCGGCCAGGTCTTCACCAAGTCCTCCGACTCCTGGGGCACCGGCAGCCCCACCAGCAAGGAGACCGGCTGCGGCGACGCCATGTTCGCGGCCCAGAAGGAATGGGACATGCTCCGCGACTGGCTCGGTCGCAACGGGCACAACGGCAACGGCGGCAGCTGGCCGATCAAGGTCGGCCTCAACGACGTCAACGCCTACTGGGACGGCTCGTCCATCTCCATCGGCCACAGCAACGCCAACGAGTGGATCTCCTCGATCGACGTCGTCGGCCACGAGTTCGGCCACGGCATCGACCAGTTCACCCCCGGCGGCGCCAACAACGAGGCCGGCCTGGGCGAGGGCACCGGCGACATCTTCGGCGCACTGACCGAGGCCTACGCCAACCAGTCCGCCCCGTACGACAGCCCGGACTACCTCGTCGGCGAGATGATCAACCTCGTCGGCAGCGGCCCGATCCGCAACATGTACAACCCCTCGCTCGTCAGCAACAACCCCAACTGCTACTCCTCCTCGATCCCCAACACCGAGGTGCACGCGGCCGCCGGCCCGCTGAACCACTGGTTCTACCTGATCTCCGAGGGCTCGAACCCCGGCGGCGGCAAGCCCACCAGCCCCACCTGCAACAACTCCACCGTCACCGGCGTCGGCATCAAGGACGCCGGCCGGATCTTCTACGGCGGCATGCTGCTCAAGACCAGCGGCATGACCCTCAAGCGCTACCGCACCACCACCCTGACCGCCGCCAAGCAGCTCGACTCCACCTGCAACCTGTTCAACCGCGCCAAGGCCGCCTGGGACGCCGTCAGCGTCCCCGCCCAGACCGGCGACCCGACCTGCACCAACAACGGCGGCGACGACTTCTCGCTCGCGCTGAACCCGTCGTCCGCCTCGGTCAAGCCCGGCGCCTCGACCACGGCGACCGTCAACACCGCCGTCACCTCGGGCAGCGCGCAGACCGTCGCCCTGACCGCCTCCGGCCTCCCGGCCGGCGTCACCGCGGCCTTCAGCCCGTCGTCGGTCCAGTCCGGTGGCTCCGCCACCCTGACGCTGTCGGCCTCGTCGAGCGCCACGGCCGGCACCTACCAGATCACCGTCACCGGCACCGCCGGTGCCACCGTCCACACCAGCCAGTTCAACCTGACGGTCGGTGACGGCACGCCCAACCCCGGCGGTGGCACCTGGGCCGCCGGCACCACCTACAAGGCCGGCGACATCGTGACCTACAACGGGGTCAGCTACCGCTGCCTCCAGGGCCACACCGCCTACGTCGGCTGGGAGCCGCCGAACGTCCCGGCGCTCTGGCAGGCCGTGTGACCGGCAGGCGCTGACGCCCGCTGAAACCGCCGCGCCGCGGTCCGTCGAGGGGACGGACCGCGGCGCAGCCGTGTTCGGGGCCGGGGTGGATCAGTTGTACCACCACTCCTGGTTGCCCCGGCTCGCGCAGTCCCAGAGCTGGACCGCGTCGCCGCGGCCCCAGTCGTAGATGTCCAGGCACTGGCCGGTGACCATGGGCAGGGGGTAGGAGCCGGGGAACTGGGCGTTGATGAGGTGCCAGGGGCCACCCGTCGTGGACAGGATCCAGGTCTGCGTCTTGCTGTTGTCGCACGGGAGCTGGACGACCTGCTGCCCCCGGCCGCGCCAGCCGTCGATGCACTTGCCGCTGGCGTTGCTCTGGATCTGGTAGCCGTTGCTGACGCTGTTGAACGAGACGTTCCAGGACTGGTTGCCGCCGCCGTGACAGCCCCACATCTGGATCCACGGCCCGTTGCCCCAGTCCCAGACGTCCAGGCACTTGCCGGCGGCGTCGGGGCTGTTGCTCACGAGCGTGAAGGTCCGGGCGAACGTGCCGGCCGACACGCTCGCCGCCGGGTTCGCCGCGAGGGTGCTGCCGGACGCCACGGGTGCCGCGGGCTGCCCGACCGCGGCCGCAGGTCCTGCGCACAGGGTCAGCGCCGCCGCGGCGGCACCGAGGATCGAGCCAACTCGTCTGAGACGGTTCATGATTGGGGTCCCTTCGTCCGACTGGTTCAGACCAGTGAGGCTAGGGGTCAGGTGACCGCCACGGACAGTCGAGTACCGGCCGTTCCGATCATGGCCGAGGATCGACACCGACGGGAGCAACGGGGCGGCGGCGTCAGCGGCGGAAGGTGGTTCGGTACTCCGCCGGGGACGTGCCGACATGGCGGTGGAAGGCCGCGCGGAAGGCGGCCGGGCTGCCCAGGCCACTGAGCCGGGCGACCTGTTCGACCGGGCCCGCGGTCGTCTCCAGGAGTTCCCGGGCCCAGTCGATGCGGGCGGCGGTCAGCCAGGCCATCGGCGAGGTGCCCGTCTCCTGCTGGAAGCGCCGGATGAAGGTGCGCCGGGACATGTGCGCGCGGCGGGCCAGCTCGTCCACGCTGTGGCGCGAGGCGAGGTTGTCGAGCATCCAGGCGCGGACCGGGGCGAGTTCGTCGCCACGGTCGGCGGGCCGGAAGCGCTCGATGAACTGCGCCTGGTCGCCGGGCCGTTGCGGCGGGGCGACGAGTGCCCGGGCGCGGTCGTTGGCGGCGGCGGCGCCGTGGTCGCGGCGGATGACGTGCAGGCACAGGTCGATGCCGGCGGTCACGCCCGCCGAGGTGAGGATGTCGCCGTCGTCGACGAAGAGCCGGTTCGGACGGACGTCGATCCGGGGGTAACGACGTTGCAGCTCGGCGGCGTCCCGCCAGTGGGTCGTCGCGGGCCGACCGTCCAGCAGCCCGGCGGCGGCCAGCGTGAACGCCCCGGTGCAGATCGACACCAGCCGCGCTCCGCGGGCGTGCGCCGAACGGATCGCCGACAGCACGGTGGCGGGCGGCGGGACCTGCGGCTCCGTGTAGCCGGGGACGACGACGGTGTCCGCGTCCCGCAGCGCCTCCAGCCCCGCGGGTGCGGTGACGGTGAACCCGCCGCTGCTGACCGGCCCGGCCTCCGGGTCCGCGCAGACGGTGACCCGGTAGTGCGGGTCACTGCCGAAGACCTGCGCCGGTATGCCCAGGTCGAGCGGGAGCACCCCCGGTAGCGCCAGCACCGCGACCCGGTGCCCTGCTGTGGCCGACATGGCACGATCCTAGCGAGACCCGTCCCACGTGCCACTGTCGGGGGTCGGCCGCGGGTTCATAGCCTGCACCCATGGACTTCTCACTCGACCTGCCGACCGGCCCCCTGGCCGAAGCGATGCTCGCCACCGTGCGGGCCTCCGAGACTCCCCCGGTGGCCAATCACAGCGTGCGCAGCTTCCTCTTCGCCGAGATCCTCGCCGCCCACGAGGGGTGCCTGGAGGACGCGGCGTACGACCGCGAACTGCTGTTCGCCGCCACCGTGCTGCACGATCTGGGCACGGGCGACCTGGCGCCGGGCGCGGCCCGCTTCGAGGTGGAGGGCGCGGACCTGGCGGCGGAGCTGCTGCGCCGGCACGACGTTCCCGAGGCGGACGTCGACCGGGTCTGGGAGGCGATCGCCCTGCACACCTCCGCCGGCATCGCCGAACGCCGCGGCCTGCTGTGCCACCTCACCCGCGAGGGTGTGGGCGCCGACTTCGGGCGCAATGCCGCGATCTTCGCCCCCTGGGAGAAGCGGATCCACGCCGCCCATCCGCGGCTGTCCATGGTCCGCGCCCTCGTCGACGCGATCGCGGAGCGGGCCGCCCGGTCGGACGCCGCCTCGGTGCGGTACTCCCTCGGCGGCGAACTGCTGCGGGAGCGCCGGGCCGACGGGGTGACCGAGCTGGAGCGGGCCGCGGCCTCCTGCCCCTGGGGAGAGTGACCGGAGGCCGGCGGACCGCCAACCGGCGGACCGGCGGCCGGGCGTAGGCCGGCGCGGTGGAACCACCGACGCCCGTCCCGATCCTGCCCGAACTGCCGCTGCAGGAGCTGGTGCCCGCCTTCGAACGGCTCCGGTCGGGCTACGACACCGCGCGCGCCCGGGCGGCGACGGCCCGGCCGCTGCGGCTGGGCTTCCAGTGCGCGGTCTACGAGCCGGTCGCCCGGGTGATCGCGGGTCTGCCGGAGGGCACCACGCGGCCGGTCGAGCTGCCCTGGGCGGACCCGTTCTCGCAGCTCGCCCGGGGCGAGGTGGATCTGGCCGTCGTGCCACGGTGAAGGTGGCGAAGCGACGGCGAGCACCGGCGTCCAGCACTGCGGGGTGGTGGCCGGACCGGCCGGTGGAACGAGATCTTCCGGGTTCGTCATGTGATCAGCCCATCAGCCGGCGGAAGGGCCGAACAAGATCGATGAACTCATCGATCGATGAGCCCCGCTCATCGATCGCGGCGAGCAGTGCCCCGCCGGTCGCGTGCCGCCCGTCGGGTGCGACCCGTCGCCGGGAGCCGGGTACGGTGACGTCCGGTGATGATCGACGGAGAGGCAGTGAACGGATGACCCTGGAGGAAGGCCGCCGCGTCAGGCTCGCCAAGGACCTCGGGATCGGTGAGGCGCTCGCCGGGGAGCCGGCGGCCGCCGTCGGGTTCCTCGCGCTGGGAGCCGGGATCGAGGGCACCGTCGAGCGGGTTCACGGGGAGCTCCCTGCGAGCCACGAGGTCCGCGAGTACCAGCGGCTGAAGGCGCTGCTCGACGACTACGGGCACACCATGCCGGTGGCGAGCCGCGAACGGCTGGAGGCGGAGGTCGCCGAGCTGGAGCCGCAGTGGGCCGCGTACCGGGAGCGGGGCCGGCGGGTGACGGTACGGGTCCGGTGGGACAACGGCTTCGTCCTCGACGAGCTGCACCAGGACGTGCTCACCGTGCTGTGACGCCGGGTGCGCCCCGGTACGCGACCCCGGCCCCGGCCGACGGTGCGGCGGTGCGGCGGTGCGGCGGTGCGGCGGCTCAGCCGAGGTCGAACTCGGCGACGACCGGCAGGTGGTCCGAGGCCAGCTGCGCGCGCTCGTCGTCGACCACGGTGAACTCCCGGCACCGGGCGGCGAGTTCGGGTGTGGCGAACAGGTAGTCCAGCCGGGCGGAGCCGCCGGGGACCTCCTCGGCGCCCGGCAGGCGGCTGGGATAGGTCGGCCGCGGAGCGCCGGATTCGAGGTCCGTCCAGCCCCGGGCGGCCAGCAGATCGGCGGGCCCGGTGTCCACCCGGCCGTCCGCGGTGGTGGTCCGCAGCCGGAACGTCCTGGCCAGCGCCTCGTGCGTGCCGGGGAGTTCGGCCGCGGAGAGACTGTTCAGGTCGCCCATCACCACCGAGTGCGGGGTGAACGACGCGGCGCCGGCGACGGCCTCCGCCTCCGCCAGCCGGAAGACCGGTGAGAACGGGTGGAGATGGGTCATCACGAAGGCGACCTCGCCGAGGCCCGTGCGCAGCACCACCTCCACCATGCCGTTGTACATCCCGGCCGACTGGGTGCCGCTCCGGACCACCTCCAGTCCGGGCCGGTGCAGCAGCGCCACGTGGTTGCCGCTGGGGGCCCGGTTGAGGACGCCGGTCAGGCCGAGGGCCCGGGCGAAGTACCCGAACGTCCCGTCCGTGTCGAAGCCCGCGCACTCGCACAGGCCGAGCACGTCGGGGCGCTGCGCACGGATCACCGAGAGCAGCGCCTCGGTGCGCCGCTGCCCGCCGTCCAGGATGTTGTAGGCCATCACGCGCACGGTGCGTCCTCCCTCTGTGCAGGGTCGAAGGGGGCGGCTCATGAGCGGCCGATCACGGGCGGCACCATCCCCAGGTGCCGCTCGGTGGGTGCCCGCAGGAAGTCCAGGTCGCAGCCCTGCGGGGCCTGGGTGACGTGCCGCCGGTACAGGGCGGGCCAGCCGCGCAGGTGCGGGGAGGGCGGCGGCGACCAGGCGGCGCGGCGGCGGGCCAGTTCCCGCGCCGGAACGTCCAGGTCGAGCCGCCCGGCCGGGACGTCCACCACGACGGTGTCGCCGGTGCGGACGAGGGCCAGCGGCCCGCCGACGGCGGACTCGGGGGCGGCGTGCAGGAAGACGGTGCCGAAGCCGGTGCCGCTCATCCGCCCGTCGGTGACCCGGACCATGTCGCGCACGCCCTGCGCCGCCAGTTTGGCGGGGACCGGGACCATGCCCCACTCGGGCATGCCGGGCACGCCGACCGGCCCGCAGCCCGTGAGCACCAGCACCGTCGCGGCGGTGACATCGAGGTCGGGGTCGTCGATCCGCGCCCGCATGTCCTGGTAGGAGGTGAAGACCAGCGCCGGGCCGCGGTGGACGAGCAGTTCGGGTCCGGCGGCCGAGACCTTGATCACCGCGCCGTCCGGGGCCAGGGAGCCCCGGACGACCGCGAAGGCGCCGCCGCGACGCAGCGGATCGGTGAGCGGCCGCAGGGCCCCGGAGGGCCGGGGCGCGTCGGCGGCGGCCGCGCCGAGGGAGGTGCCGGCCACGGTCGGCGCGTCCTGGTCGAGCAGCGGGCCGAGTTCACGGACCAGGGCCGGGACGCCGCCGGCCGCGTGCAGGTCCTGAACGAGGCCGGCCCCGGACGGCTCGACGTCGGCGAGCACCGGCACGTCCGGGCGGACGAAGTCCTCCGGCGCGAGGTCCAGGGCCAGCCGTCCGGCGATCGCCGCCAGGTGGATGATCGCGTTGGTGGAGCCGCCGACGGCGTTCAGCATCGCGATGGCGTTGCGGAACGCCGCAGGGGTGAGGACCGCCGACGGGGTCAGGCGCTCGCGGACGAGTTCGACGGCCCGGCGGCCGGCCCGTTCGGCCAGGGCGGCGGCGGCCGGGTCGCCGGCCGGAACGGTCGCCGAGCCGGGCAGGGCCATGCCGAGCGTCTCGGCGAGGACCGCCATCGTGGAGGCGGTGCCCATGGTGTTGCAGGCGCCCAGGCCGCAGGAGAGGCAGCGTTCCACCTCCGCCCAGCCGGCGTCGTCGAGCCGCCCGGCGCGGTGGTCCTCCCAGAGCCGCCACAGGTCGGTGCCGGTGCCGAGCCGGCGGCCGCGGTACACGGCCGCCGGGCGGGCGCCGCCGGTGACCAGCACGGCCGGCAGGTCGGCGCTGGCGGCGCCCATCAGGGCGCCGGGGACGGTCTTGTCGCAGTTGGCGAGCAGGACGACGCCGTCGAGCGGGTTCGCCCGCAGGGTTTCCTCGACCTCCATGGCGAGGAGGTTGCGGTAGAGCATCGCACTGGGCTTCATCAGGTCCTCGCCCAGCGACATGACGGGGAAGCGCACCGCGATGCCGCCCGCGGCGGTGATGCCCCGGCGCACGGCGTCGACCAGCCCGGCCAGCGGCAGGTTGCAGGGGTTGAGGTCGCTCGCGGAGTCGGCGATGCCGATCACCGGGCGGTGGTCGTCGGCGTCCATCGCGACGCCGGTCGAGCGCATCGCGACGCGGTGCAGGACGGCGACCTCGTCCTCGCCCGCGAACCACTCCCGGCTCCTCGGCGTGCACGGGTCCGCGCCCGTTCGTTCGTGCTCGCTCACGGCTCGGGCACCCCCAGACCCTCGGCGCCGGGCGAGGACTGGACGAGGGGCAGGCCCGAGCGGTCGATCCACTCCCGGGCGACGGCGGCCCGGTGGACCTTGGCCGCCGCGATGGCGGCGGCGTCGGCCGCCAGGTGCTCGCCGGCCGGGTAGAGGTTGCGGGCGTTGCGCAGCCCGAACTTGACGTACAGCGGCGCCCCCACCGGCACCAGTTCGGCGGCCTCGTGCCCGCGCACCACCCCGGCGAGCCAGTCGGGGGACTCGACGTAGAGGTCGATCGGCAGGGTGGTCGCCGCGCGCAGTTCGGCCAGCTGGCCGAGGGTGATGTCGCAGGGAACGTTGACGGTGTGGGCGCCGAGCCGGGCGAGCTGGCGGATGGCCACGGGGTTGGACGGCGCGATCAGCACGGAGGCCTTCCAGACCACCGACGCCGGGATCTCCCCGGTCCTCTGGAGGCCGTTGAGCACCTCCAGCAGTCCGAGGTCGGAGACCAGGAAGCCGCGGATGCCCTGCTCGACGGCGCGCAGCACGTCCTCGACGGCGTGGCGCAGCTGGCGGGTGCCGCGCAGCTGGCCGGCGAGCGCGGCGCCGTCGCCCGAGCGGGAGTGGTTGCCGGTGTCGTAGCCCTCGCGCGGGCCGACGAACAGGGAGACCTCCAGGCCCCGGTCGGCGCCGATCCGGGCCAGCTCGGCGAGTTCGGCCCGGGTGAGCAGCATCGCGCCGCTGCCCTGCGAGACGCGGTTGACGGTGACGCCGAGGGCGTCGGCCGCGGCGAGGGTGGCCCGCAGGACGTCCGGGCCCTCCACGCTGGGGATCTCCACCCGGTAGTGGGCGCCGTCGGGGAAGCGGAGTTCGCTGGGCGGCGGCACGGGTTCGGCACTCAGTCCGAGTCCGGCGACGATGTCGGTACTCCTCATGCGCTTCCTTTCACGTCAAGGTCATCTTCTGTGCCCTGTTCTGCGTCACAGAACCTGGTTTCATGAAGCGATCGAGAGCCAAGCACTGCGGCTCACTGATCGTCAAGCATTATGTGCCGAATGACAGACCATCGTTCGGTAGAACAGAACAGAGGAGACCGACCGTGCGAGCCCTCCGCGTCGACCGCCCCCGCTCCGTCGCCCTCGCCGAACAGCCCGCCCCCACGCCGGGAGCCGGCGAACTGCTGGTCCGCCCGCGCGCGGTCGGGCTCTGCGGCACCGACCTGGAGCTGATCGACGGCGCCGTCGACCCCGCCTACGTCCGCTACCCACTGGTGCTCGGCCACGAGTGGTCCGGCGTACTGGCGGACGGGACCGCGGTGGTCGGCGAGGGAGTCGTGCCCTGCGGCGCCTGCGCCGCCTGCGGGCGCGGGGCGACCAACCTGTGCGCGACGTACGACGAGCTCGGCTTCACCCGCCCCGGCGCCGCGGCCGACCAACTGGCCGTCCCCGCCCGGCTGGTGCACCGGCTGGCGCCCGGCGTGGACCTCGCCGAGGCGGCCCTGGTCGAGCCGATGGCCGTGGTGCTGCGCGGTCTGCGCCGGGCCGCGCCCGAACCGGGAGGGCGTGCGCTGGTCGTCGGCGACGGCACGATCGGCCTGCTGGCCGCCCATCTGCTGCGGCTCCGGTCGCCCGCCGAGGTCACCGTGCTCGGCCGGCGCCCGGAGCAGGCCGGCCTCGCGGTGGCGGCCGGAGCGGACCGGTTCACCCTGGACGCCCGGGAGGCGGGCGGCGGCTACGACCTCGTGGTCGAGGCGGCCGGCGCGCCGGAGGCGGTGCGAACGGCGCTCGGCGCGGCCGGGCGCGGCGGACGGATCCTGCTGCTCGGGCTGGCCGGGACCGGCCGCACCGCCGCCCTGCCGATCGACGACACGGTCAACGGCGACCTCACCGTGCTCGGCAGCTTCGCCTACACCTCGGAGGCCTGGCGGGAGACGGTGCGGCTGCTGAACGCCGGCGAGGTGGCACCGGGCTTCGTGATCACCCACCGCTTCCCGCTCGCCGAGGCCCACCGGGCGCTGGCCGTCCTGCGCGGCTGCGCCGGGCCCCGGGGGAAGGTGCAGCTGACCCTGCCGTAACGCCGGACCCCGTCGTGGCACCGGACCCGGCCGTGGCGCCGGGCCGGCCCGGCGTGCCCGGCTCACCCGACCACCCGGCGCAGCGCGGCGGCGATGCCCGGAGCGGCGGCCAGCACCAGCTCCCCGTCCGGCGGACCGCCGCCCGGTCCCGCCACGACGGCGCCGGCCTCCCGGGCGATCAGCGCGCCCGCCGCGTGGTCCCACGGCCCGAGTCCGCGCTCGTAGTAGCCGTCGAGCCGCCCCGCCGCGACCGCGCACAGGTCCGCGCAGGCCGAACCGCTCATCCGGATGTCCCGTACCACCGGGGCGAGTTCGGCGAGCACGGCGAGCTGCCCGGCGCGGGCCGCGCGGTCGTACGCCAGGCCGGTGGAGACCAGCCCCCGCGACAGCGCCGTCTCGCCGCTCGCCCGCAGCGGCCGGCCGTCCAGGGTCGCGCCCCTCCCCCGGGCGGCGGCGAACAGCTCCCCGCCGGGGAGGGTCACCACCGCGCCGGCCTCGGCCGTCCACCCGCCCGCCCCGGGCGTCCACGGATCCGGCGGGCCGCTCACCACCGCCACGCTCACCGCGCACGGGGCGGCCCCGTACAGGAAGTTGACCGTGCCGTCGAGCGGGTCGACGATCCAGGTCAGTCCGCTGCTCCCGGGCCGGTGGCCGCTCTCCTCGCCGAGGAAGCCGTCGAGCGGCCGCGCGGCGGCCAGCGCGTCGCGGATCAGCGTCTCGGCCCCGCGGTCGACGGCGGTCACCACGTCCAGCTCCGAGGACTTGGTCGCGACCACACGGGCCCCGCCCGTGCGGCGCCGGACGAACGCGGCACCCTCGCGTGCGAGTTCGGTCGCCAGGGTCAGCAGGTCCACGGGCCCTCCTAGAATGTTTGGCAGGGAAGAATCAGGTTCCACAGGACAGCACAGAACGGGGACGGCGATGGCGGACGGCACGGAGAGCGGCGAGAAGCGCAGCTACGCGGTGGGCAGCGTGGTCCGGGCGCTGCGCCTGGTGGACCTGGTCGCCGAGGGACCGGCCGAGGGCGTCACCCTGACCGAGCTCACCCGCGGTCTCGGCACCTCCAAGTCCACCGCCTACTCGCTGGCCCGCACCATGGTCGACGCCGGCTACCTGCGCGACGTGCAGCCCGGCCCGCGCTACCGGCTCGGCATGGCCCTGGTGCGGCTCGGCGACCGGGCGTCGGCCGCGCACCCGCTGGCGGACGTGGTCAAGCCGGTGCTGAACGAGCTCAGCCGGCAGACCGGGATGACGGCGCGCGCCGCGATCAACGACGACGGCTACCCGATGTTCATCGCCCGGGTCGACGCCGCGGGCACCGTCCGCTTCCACACCCCGCTCGGGGTGCGTGAACTGCCGCACACCTCCGCCGCCGGCAAGGTGATCCTCTCCCTGCTGCCGGCCGCGGTGACCGAGCGGATCGCCGAGGAGACGGGCCTGCCTCCGCGCACCCGCAAGACGATCACCTCGGCGGCCGAGCTGCGGGCCGAGCTCGACCTCACCCGGGGGCGCGGCTACGGCGTGGACGACGAGGAGGACTCCGACGGCGTGCTGTGCGTCGCCGCGCCCGTCTTCGACCACACCGGGACGGTCCTCGGCGCGCTGTCCGTCACCGGGCTCAAGGGGGACCAGTCGGTGCGGCAGATCACCGAGCTCGGCGGGGTGCTGACCGAGGCCGCCGACCGGATCACCCGCACGCTCGGCGGTTACCGGGCCCTCTGAGCACCGGCCGGGTCTGGCTCCGGGTCCGGGTCCGGGTCCGGGTCCGGGTCCGGGTCCGGAGCACGGCCGGGCTCCGGGTGCGGGGCCCGGGGCCACTACTTGATCCCCGAGCGCAGGAAGCTGTTGATGAACTGCCGCTGCCCGATCAGGAAGAGCGCGAGCAGCGGCGCCGCGACGATCACCGTCCCGGCCGCCATCCTGGGCACGTCGATGCCCGTCTCCGGGGCAAGGAAGCGGACCAGGCCGACCGTCACCGGACGGGTCTCGTCCGACACGGCGACGATCAGCGGCCAGAGGAAGTTGTTCCACTGCGTCGAGATCGAGACCAGCGCGTACGCGACGATGCTCGGCCGGGCCGCCGGCACGAACACCTTCCACAGGATGCCGATCCGTGAGACCCCCTCGATCCGGGCCGCCTCCACCAGCTCGTCCGGCACCCCGAGGAAGGCCTGCCGCAGGAAGAACACGCAGAACGCGCTGGCCACATAGGGCAGTCCGACCCCGGGGAGGGTGTCGAGCAGCCCGAGGGCGGCGATCGTCCGGTAGTTCTCCGACATCAGGACCTCGGGGAAGATCATGAGCTGGATCAGCACGAAGCCGAACAGCGGCCCCCGCAGCGGGAACGCGAACCGGGCGAACGCGTAGGCGGCGAGCACGCCCACCAGGAGCTGGGCGGCGGTGATCCCGGTGACCAGCAGCGCGGTGTTCAGGTAGTAGCGGCCGAACGGCGCGGCCCGCCAGGCCGAGGAGAGGTCGGCGGTCCCCGACTCGAAGGCGCGGACGAAGACGTAGAGCAGCGGGGCCGTCCAGAGCAGGCCGGCCAGCCACGCGAGCGCCGTCTCGACCCGGTCGGGCCAGCTGACGATGCGGTCCACGGGGGCTCCTAGCGGTAGTGGATCCGGCGGTCCAGCAGACGGATCTGCAGGACGGCCAGGGCGACCAGGACACCGATCACCAGCAGCGCGACGGCGGCGCCGTACTGCGGCCAGTGCTGGGAGAAGGTCACCCGGTAGAGGTAGTAGAGGAGGAGGTTGCTGGCGTTGTCCGGCCCGCCCTGGGTCATCACGAAGACGAAGTCGACCATCTTGATGCTGTCGGCGAGCGCCACGATCGCGGCGAACAGGGTGGTCGGCATCAGCAGCGGGAAGGTCACCCGGCGGAAGTGGGCGAACCGTCCGGTGCCCTCCAGCTGGGAGGCCTCGTCCAGTTCGGGGTCGATGGCCTGGAGGCCGGCCAGGTAGAAGATCATGAAGAAGCCGGCCTCCTTCCAGACCATCATCACCATCAGCGAGGGCAGCACCAGGGCGGTGTCACCGAGCCAGTCCGGCCCGGTCACCCCGAACCGGGCGAGCAGTTCGTTGATCACCCCGATGTTGGGCTGGTAGAAGTACAGCCAGATCACGGCGATCGCGACCACCGGCAGGATCGCCGGGGCGAACACGCCGGCCCGCAGCAGCGCCTTGCCCCGCAGGGCGCGTTGCAGCAGGACGGCGAGCAGCATCGCGAGCGCGAGGGAGACCGGGACGGTCAGCGCCGAGAACAGCAGGTTGTTCACCAGGGCCTTGCGGAAGACCTCGTCCTCCGCGAGGAAGCGGTAGTTGTCCAGGGTGGGCCCCTCGTCCCGGCGGTCGTACAGGCTGCTGACGACCGTCGAGACGAGCGGCTTCACTGTGAACAGGGCGAGGAAGGTGAACGCGGGCACCAGCAGCGCGTACGCGAACACCTGGTCCGGGACCCTGCGCGGCGAGGTGCGGGACCTCACCGGTGGGTCTTCAGGATCGCGTCGATGTCCGACTGGGCCTTGTCCAGCGCCTGGCGCGGGTCGGCGCCCTTGAGCAGCACGGACTGCAGCGCGGGGGCGAGCGTCTGGTAGACCACCCGGTCGCGGTCGACCGTGGCCATCTCCGGGATGGCGTCGGCGACGGCGTCA
This sequence comes from Kitasatospora sp. NPDC057595, assembly GCF_042800875.1. Classification (NCBI taxonomy): domain Bacteria; kingdom Bacillati; phylum Actinomycetota; class Actinomycetes; order Kitasatosporales; family Streptomycetaceae; genus Kitasatospora; species Kitasatospora sp. NPDC057595. Next base: position 186,801 of record NZ_JBHVGL010000010.1, read on the forward strand.
TGCGGGGCCTTCGCCTGCGGGTGCTGGGCGAGGTAGCCGCGCATCGCCTCGGTGTTCCAGGCGGCGTCGGAGGTGGCGATGTAGCCGGACTTGGCGGAGACGTCCGCGGCCCGCTCCGGGGTGGTGAGGAACTTCGCCAGCGTGACGGCGGCCTCCTTCTGCTTCTTGGAGACGCCCGCGTCGAAGAGCATCAGGCTGCCGCCGCCGGTGGGCGCGCCCTTGCCGGCGCCCGCCGGGAGCGCCGAGACGCCCCAGTCGAAGCCCGCCTTCTCCTGGATCGAGCCGATCCGGCCGGAGGTCGTCCAGAGGATTCCGGTGGTGCCGGCCAGGAAGTCGTCGGTGGAGGTGCCCCAGGCGACCTCGGTGGTCGGGGCGATCTTCTGGGCGCCGAGCGAGGCCCAGGACTCCAGGGCCTTGACGTTCTGCGGCGAGTTGACGGTGACCTTGGTACCGGCCCGGTCGCTGATCGCGCCGTCGCCGCCGGCCTGCTGGACGAGTGCCTGGTAGAGCCAGTACGCCGTCCCGGTGGAGGTCGGGATGAACAGGCCCCACTTGGCGCCCGCGCCGCTCTGCACGGTCTTGGCGTCGGCGATCAGCTCGTCCCAGGTGGCCGGCGGCTTCTCGGGGTCGAGCCCGGCCTTCTTGAAGTAGTCCTTGTTCCAGTACTGGACGATCGTGGAGCGGGCGAAGGGGATGCCCCAGACCTGGCCGTCGGCGCCGACCGAGTTGGACATGAACTGCGGGTAGAAGGAGTCCTTCCACTGCTTGTCGGCGTCGGTGGTCAGGAACGGATTCCAGGCCGTCACGGCCTTGCGCTCGACCAGGTCGTGCATGAAGGACTGGTCCATGATCGCCAGCGCGGGCGCCTTCTTGGCGTCGATCGCGGTGTTGACGGCCGCCAGCGTCTGGTCGTAGTCGCCGGAGTAGACGCCCTTGACCTTGATCTCGGGGTGCTCCTTGGCGAAGTCCTTGAGGTAGCCGTCGATCAGGGTGCTGAGGGTGCCGACCTGGTCGGGGTAGTAGAAGTCGATGCTGACGGCGCCGTCCTTCGCGCCGTCACCGCCCGAATCGCCCGAGGCCGAGGAGCAGCCGGCGATCGCGGTCAGCGCGAGCGTCGCTGCGGCGAGCGCTCGGGTGCGGGGAGAGAGGGCCACGGAGATCTCCTGACGGGTCTGTGCTTCGGTGCTTGGCGCTTGGTGCTTGGTGCTTGGTGCTTCTCGGTGCGTTGGTGGAGCTTTGGACCGCTGAGCACGGGGTTCAGCTCACGGCGCCGACGAGGCGGCGGGCGTCGAGGCGGGCACCGGTGCGGCGGTCGAAGAGGTGGCAGGCGGAGTACCGGACGCCGAGCCGGTCGCCGCCGGGGCGGTGCTCGTCGGCGCGGACCCTCACCTGGACGGTCCGGGTGCCGACCCGGAAGGCGATCAGCCGGTCGGCGCCCAGCAGTTCGTCCCGCATCCGGACGGCCGGCAGGGTCAGCTCGCCCGGGCCCGGCACGAGGTCCTCGGGGCGGACGCCGAGCACGAGTTCCTCGGGCAGCTCGTCCGGCAGGCCCTTGAGCAGGGCGGACGCCTCGATCCGGACCGCGTCGCCCCCCTCGCTCCCACCCTTGCCCTCGCCCTGATCGAGGGCCAGCCAGGCGCCGTCCCGGCGGACGTCGAGCAGGTTCATCGGCGGGGAGCCGATGAAGGAGGCGACCCGCACGGAGGCCGGGCGGGCGTACAGCTCCTCGGGGGCGGCGATCTGGTCGATGCCGCCCTCCCGCATGACGATCACCCGGTCGGCCATCGTCATCGCCTCGACCTGGTCGTGGGTCACGTACAGGACGGTCAGCCCGAGCCGCTGCTGGAGTTCACGCAGCTCGGTGCGCATGTCGGCGCGCAGCCGGGCGTCCAGGTTGGACAGCGGCTCGTCCATCAGGACGAGCTCGGCCCCGCTGACCAGGGCCCGGCCGAGGGCGACCCGCTGGCGCTGGCCGCCGGAGAGCTGGGCCGGGCGGCGGTTGAGCTGCTCCGTCAGCCGCAGCTGGCGGGCCGCCTCCGCCAGTCGGGCGTTCCGCTCGGCCCTGGGGACCCGGCGGGACTTGAGGCCGAACAGGATGTTCTCGGCGACGGAGAGGTGCGGGAAGAGCGCGTAGTTCTGGAAGACCATCGCCAGCCCGCGGTCGGCGGCGGGCACCCGGTTGACGGAGCGTCCGCCGATCCTCAGCTCGCCCTCGTCGGCGCGTTCCAGGCCGGCCACGATCCGCAGGGTGGTGGACTTGCCGCAGCCGCTCGGGCCCAGCAGGGCGGCGAACTCGCCGCTCGGCACGGTGAAGTCGATCCCGGTCAGCGCCTGGTGCCGGACTCCCCTGGCGCCCTGGTAGGTCTTCGAGATCCGCTCCAGTACCACGTCGGGCATTCCCGCCCACCCCTCACGATCCGCAGAGTGCTCTGCGATGTTCCGAGATGTTCTGCCATTCCGAACATCGATCTGCTTTCCTGAACATGGTGGCGCGCCACCCGGTCGTCGCGGCGGCGCGCCGATGACCTGCCGATGAAATCCGGGCGGCCGCTCGGAGCGACCGGACCCGGACCGGTCAACTGGTCCTGGTGTAGTGCTGGAGGTAGAGGAAGATCGACTTCCAGCCCGAACCGACGTGCACGATGTGCAGCTGGCCACCGGAGGGGCCGAGGTCCCAGGCCGCGATGCCCTGCACCTCGTCGCCCGGCTCCGCGTCCTGGTGGAACTCGTAGGAGACCTGACCGGTGTTCGGGTCGATCGAGAAGACGGACTTGCCGCTGTCGTCGACCGAGGCGTAGAGCTTGTTCTGCCAGACGGCCGCGCCCTGGATCCGACTCAGCGGCTGGGACAGCGTGATGGTCCGCTGCACCGGGAGGGTGCTGCCGGCCGGCAGGGTGAGCAGGTCGGCCAGGCTGTAGGCGATCAGGGTGTTGGTGCCGTTGGCGGCGTTCTGCGTCCACGGCGCGGTGTAGACCAGGCCGGCGGCCCCGTCCACGGCCACCCACGGCACCCCGCCGGGCATCTTGTCGAGCGGCAGCTGCACGTAGCGGCCGGTGTAGCCGAGGTCGCTCGCGTTGTAGAGCGCCAGCAGCGGGTGCTGGTAGTTGTTCTTGCCGTCCTCCAGCGGGGCGATCACATAGCCGCCGTAGTACTCCAGGTCGCCGATGTGGTCGCTCTTGAACGGGGAGCTGAGCGACGACGGGATCGGGAACGCCGAGGAGGCGACCTCGCTGTCGTTGGAGATGGTCGCCTTCACCATCCCGCCGGGACCGGCGTAGTAGAAGTACGTGCCGTCGGTCGCCACGCCCTGGCCGCGCTCCAGGGCGTTGAACCCGGTCCACCGGTAGTACTGCGCGGTCCGCGTCCACGTCGCGGCCTGCGCGGGGGTGGCCGCCGCGACGGCCACGGCCGCCACGACGGCGGCGCTGATGCTGATCCTGCCCAACTTCTTCACAGCCGATCACCTCTGCCTGTTCGGGGGGGTGCTGGCGCCCGCTGTCGTTCGACGCCGCGCTCTCGGCGGTATCCGGGGCTGCGAGGTCCAGTTGTTCGGCATTACAGAACCTCGTTCCCTATCGCCAACATGATTACAACAGGGCCGCTCGAACAGGGTCAACGAGCGGGAGGTGAACGTCCGATGTCACCGGACAGGCGGACGACGGGCTCCGCCGGCCGGCGGTGGTCCGTACCGGATACCGCAGGACGGCCGCCGAACCCGCCGAACCGCTGCCCACCGCGGGGCGGTTTCCGTAGACTTCCGACGGGATTCGACCCAAGGGGGCAGCGGCACATGGCGGACGTGTTCATCAGCCATCGGGGCAACGACGACAAGAAGGCCGAGGAGCTCGCCGACGAACTCCGGGCGCGCGGGCACCGGGTGTGGCTCGACCTCTGGGAGATCGGGATCGGCGACTCGATCGTGCAGAAGATCGACGAGGGGCTCGCCGGCTACCGCTTCCTCGTGCTGTGCCTGTCGGATTCGGGCGTGCACGCCCCCTGGATGAGCCGGGAGTGGCTGTCCGCGCTCGCCCGCCAGCTGAACGGTGCCGACGTTAAGCTGCTGCCCGCCCGGCTGACCGGGGGTGAACTCCCCTCGATCCTGGCGGACATCAAGTACGCGGACCTGGTGGCCGACTGGAACGAGGGAGTCGAGGCACTGGATCGCGCACTGCGATGAGCTGCCAGGAGGTCTTCATCGTCGCGGCCCTGGACGAGAGCGAGCACGCCGAACTGGTGGCCGGGAAGCTCCGCGAGGCCGGCTACCCGGTCTCCCACAACGGGACCGTGCCGGTCGGCGACTCCGTCTACGCGGCGGCCGTGCAGGCCCTCGACCGGAACGCCCCCGTCGTCCTGTGCGCGACCCTGAGGGCCGTCGGCAGCGACTGGGCGCACAAGCTGGTCGGCGCGGCCCGGGCAAGGGCCTCGTCGCGGGTGTTCGTGGTCCAGATGGACGCCGAGGCCTACGTCGACCAGCTGGCCATCGGCACGGTGACGGCCCGGTACTGCGACGATCCCGTCAAGGCGATGGCCGATCTGCTCGCGGCGCTGCAACACCACTTCCCCTGCCCGCCGCCCCCGCCACCTGCCCGCCCGGCCGCCCGGGCGGGCGACCGGGGCGCGGCCGGGCAGTTCCTCGACGAACCCAGCCCCACGGCCGAGTTCGACCACGACGTGGTGCGCGCCTTCCGGGCGGACCTGCACGAGGACGTCCTCGCCGACCATCCGGCCACGCTCACCGCCGCGGAGTTCCTGAAGCGCACCGGGGTCTGGACCGGCGAGGTGCTGACCCACACGGGTGTGCTGATGTTCACCCGGTACCCGGCCGCCGGTTCCGTTCGGTCGATGGTGAAGTGCGTCGAGTACTTCGGCACCGACCGCTCCGCCGCCCGGCACCCCGTGACCTTCGAGGGACCGGTGACGGAACTCATCGCCGGGGCACGCGACTTCGTCGCCGGCCGGGTGCACCGCGGCGAACGGCCCAGCGCCGAGAGCGCCCGGTCGGTCCCCGTCTACGAACTGCCGATGATCGCGGTGCGGGAGATCATCGCGAACGCGCTGGTGCACCGCGACTACGCACGCGTCGACGCGTGCGTGCACGTGCGGCTGTTCACCGACCGGCTGGAGGTCAGCAGCCCCGGCACCTGGCCCGGCGGCGTGCTCGCGGACTCGGATCCGCGGGAGCTGACCGCCCTGGAGGGGCAGTCCGTCAAACGGAACTTCCAGCTCGCCCGCCTGCTCACCTGGAACCGGCTGGTGGAGGGCGAGGGCAGCGGGATCCCCACGGCGGTCGCCGACTGTGACGCCGTCGGCGCCGCCCCGCCGCAGGTGGTGGAGGCGGACGGCTTCGTCACGGTGACGCTGCTCCGCCGTGCCCAGCGGAGGGTCTTCCCCCCGGTTCGCGCGGTCCGGCCCTCGTGGCCGCTCCAGGTCGGGCCGGTGCCGCGGCGGGCGGACAGCCTGGTGGAGCGCGATCACGAACTGTCGGTGCTCGGCGCGGCCGACGGCGGGGCCGTGGTGGTCACCGGGATCGGAGGCGTCGGGAAGACCCAACTCGCCGCCCTGCACGCGACGCAGACCCTGTCAGGGGGCCGGATCGACCTGCTCGTCTGGGTGTCCGCCACCAGCCGGGAGTCGGTGCTCACCGGCTACGCCCAGGCCGCCGCGGAGCTGCACCTGGCGACGGCCGACGACGTCCCGACGGCGGCCCGGATCTTCCTCAACCACCTCGCCATCGCGGACTTCCGGTGGCTGGTGGTGCTGGACGACGTTCTCGAACCCTCGGACATCGGCGATCTCCTGCCGCCCCGGCACGCCGCCGGCAAGGTCGTGGTGACCACCCGGCGGAGGGACTCCGCGCTGATCGGCGTGGGACGGACGCTCGACCTGGGGACGTTCTCCCCGGCGGCGTCCGTCGGCTACCTGGGCAGCAAACTCGCCGCCGCCGGCCTGCACGACGAGCCCGGGCCGCTGGCCGAACTGGCCGAGAGCCTCGGCCACCTTCCGCTGGCACTCGCACAGGCCGCGACCTACATGGCCGATGTCCATCTCGACAGCTCGGCCTACCTGCGCCTCCTGACGGATCGGCAGCTGCGTCTCCAGGACGTCCTCCCGGACCCCTCCGGGCTGCCGGACGCCCAGCACACCACGCTGTCGGCGAGCTGGGCGCTGTCCGTGGCACGAGCCGACCGGATGCGACCGCTGGGCCTGGCCCGGCCCGTGCTGGAACTCGCCTCGATGCTCTCCCCCAGCGGTGTCCCGCTCGACGTCTTCCTCAGCGACGCCGCCCTCGACTACCTGAAGGCCCGGACGGTTCTGGACAACACCGCAGCGGGCCATCGCCGCCGCGCACCGCACGAGGCCCGTGCCGCGCTGAGCTGTCTGCACCGTCTCGGGCTGGTCTCCTTCGAACACGACCGTGGACTGGTGCGGGTGCACCGGCTGACCCAGCGGCTGACGCTCGAACACCTTCCGGAGCCCGGACTGGGCGAAGTGGCCCTGGCGGCAGCAGATGCCCTGGCCCAGGCCTGGGCCGCCGACGGGCACGACCCGGCACGAGCCCAGGGTCTGCGGAACTGCGCGCGGGCGCTGCTGGAGCACTCGCCGCAGGTGCTGTGGGCCGGCGGGATGCATCCGGTGATGCTGCGCCTGGCCGAGAGCACCGGTACGACCATGCCGCTGGAGGCCGTCCGGTACCTGAGCCGGCTCGTCGCCGAAGCCACCGAACGGCTGGGCCCGGACCATCCGGACGTCCTGGACACACGCTCGTTCCTGGCCCGGTGGCGGACCGCCGCCGGAGACCTCGTGGGAGCGGCGGCGGAACTGGAGCGGCTGGTGGCGGACACCCGGCGGGTCCTCGGGCCGTACCACTCGGACTCCCTGCGCGCGGCGCACGACCTGGCCTGGTGCCGCGGCCAGTCCGGCCGCCCCGAGGAGGCCGTGGAGGCCCTGACCGCGTTGCTGGCCGAGGCGCAGGAGATCTTCGGCGCCGACCACCCCGAGGCGGTCTCGATCCGCCGCAGCCTGGCCACGTGGCGCGGGGAGTGCGGTGACACCGCCGGCGCCATCGCGGAGCTGCGGGAGCTCCTCGCCTTCGCCGAGCGGCTGTTCGGACCGGATCACCCCGAGACCCTGCTGCTCCGTGGCCGCCTCGCCTGGTCCATCGGCCGGAGCGACGACGCCCCGACGGCCACCCGGCTCTGGCGCGCCCTGGTCGCCGACCAGACCCGGGTCCTGGGCGCGGAGCACCCCGACACCCTCACCTCGGGCGACAACCTGGCCTCCTCGCTCGGCCAGGCCGGTGCCTCCCGGGACGCCGCCGAGTTGCTGGAGCGCGTCAGGGAGGCCCGGCTGCGCGTCCTGGGTGCGGACCACCCCGACACCCTGACCTCCGGCAACAACCTGGCCTCCTGGCTCGGCCGGAGCGGCGATGCCCGGGGAGCGGTGAGGCTGCTGACGCGGATCGCGGTGGACCGGGCGCGGGTCCTCGGGCCGAACCATCCGGAGACCGTCGTCACCCGGGCCAATCTCGCGTACTGGCTGGGCACCGTTCTGGAGTCGAGCACACTGCCGCCCGAGGAGGTCGCCGAACCCGTGAGCCGGCTCGACGCCCGGCTGGCGGCCTGGGTGACGGCCTGCCTGCGCGAACCGGACCGTACCGTCAAACCGTGGCAGGACCTCGTCGACCGGGCGCTCGCCTCCGGTGCGGAGGAGCTGTTCCACGAGCTCGCCCGCACGGGCGGAACGCCGGTGGCGCCGGAGGAAGTGGGAGCGGTCAGCGGCTCCGTGGCCCTCCACATCGCGGGCCACGGCACTGTTGTCACAGGTATCCAGGGCAACGTCCACATCAGCTGACGCCCCGGCGGCGGTGTCACCGGGAAGGGCCGACCGGGCCGGCTCCCGGCGGCCGGGGTCAGAGATCGGGCTCGGTGCGGGACCAGGTGCGGCCGTGGTCGTCGACGTGGAGGCGGCCCTGGCGGTCACCGCTGCTCCAGACCAGGTCGAGGTGGGCCGCCGCCCACCGCCGGAGGGCCGGGGGCGGAGCCTGCCCGAATCGGCTTTCCCGGGCGGGCGGCGATCGCAGTACGCTGGACGACCGGTCTCGGTTCGGACGGGAGGCGACAGTGGCGGCGACGGCTCGGTCCAACCATGAACTACAGACGATGGGCGACCTGTTCGCACCGCCGGGCGAGCCGGGGCCGCCCGAGGTGCGAACGCGGGCGCGGAGGACGGTGGCGGCACGCGCCCGGGACACCGAGGACTGCCGGCTGCTGCTGGACGCCCTGGGGCTGCTCGAACCCGGCGATCCGCCGGGGACGGCCGGGACCGCGGGCCCGTAGACGCGCTCCGACCCGAGGGCCCGCCGATGAACTGACGGAACCATCGAAGCTGGCCGAGGTCACAAGCCCCGCGGGGTGGGAGGTCAGCTCGTCCCAGGGGGCGTACGGGCGCAGCAGGCGGGCGAGCGGGGCGTACGGCGACCCTCCGGACTACGGCCGCCGCACCGCCCTCCATGTCCACGAGCGCGGGTGGAACGTCATCGCCACGATGCGCGCGCCGAGAGCGGCACTGGCGCCCGGGCGCGGTAGCCGCCACGGACCTGGGAGAGCGGCGCGCGGCACCCGAAAGAACGGGATCGCCGTGCGCCCGGCTTCGGGGCCGCCGGCGGTGGGCAGTCTCCCGGGCGGACATTCGGCCGCGAGGAGGAGGACGGGATGAGCCAGGACGAGACCGTGGTGGCAGCGGGGACCACAGGGACGGAACGGACCGGGGACGGCGGCGGCGAGGACGGTCTGCGGCGGTCCGCCGCGTTCCTCGTCGACGAGGCCCTCGGCTTCCTGTTCCCCGCGGCCCTGCGCGCCGCCGCCGATGTCGGGGTGGCCGACCATCTGGCGAACGGCCCCGCCACCCCCGGCGAACTCGCCGCCGCGACCGGCACCGACACCCGCAACCTCTACCGGGTGCTGCGGCTGCTCGCCACCCGGGGGGTGGTGTCCGAGGACGAGCAGGGCCGCTTCACCCTCACCGACGCCGGCCAGGCGCTGCGCGGCGACGTCCCGTACTCGGTGCGGACTGCCGTCCAGATGCTCACCGACCGCACCATGTGGCGCCCCGCCGGGGAGCTGACGCACTGTCTGACCGAGGGCACCACGGCGTTCGAGAACATCTTCGGGATGCCGTTCTTCGACCACTTCGCCAAGGACGAGCGCACCGCCGCCGTCTTCCACGTCGGCATGGCGGCGATGTCCGACCAGGAGAACGCGCCCATCGCGGCCGCCCCCGACTTCCCGCCGAGCGGCACGGTGGTGGACATCGGCGGCGGTCACGGCGGTCTGCTGCTGGAGGTGCTGCGCCGCGGCCCGGGCCTGGAGGGCGTCCTCTACGACCGCTCCCACGTCCTCGCCGGCAACCGGCTGGGCGCGCACCCGGAGATCACGGGCCGCTGGACGGTCCAGGAAGGGGACTTCTTCGCCGCCGTGCCGGCCGGTGACGTCCTGATGCTCAAGCGGATCACGCACGACTGGGACGACGACGCGTGCGTGACCCTGCTCGGCCACTGCGCGCGTGCGCTGCGCCCGGGCGGCCGGGTGCTGGTGCTGGACGCCGTGGTTCCCCCGGGCAACGAGCCCCACCAGTCCAAGGATCTGGACCTGATGATGATGGCCTCGCTGACCGGCCGCGAGCGCAGCGAGGCCGACTTCGCGGAGCTCTTCGCGCGGGCCGGACTGCGACTGTCCCGGGTGATCCCCACGCCGACCGTGCTGTCGGTGGTCGAGGCGGTCGCGGCCTGATGCTTCCCTGACCCCTCGTCGGCGGTCCGGACGCGGTCCGGGCGGCCCGTACGCGCGTGTCACCCCGGCCGCCGGGAGGCGGCCGGGGTGACGGGGCGCCGGCCTTCGGGTGTCCGGGCCTGCGGATGCGCGGGTGGGTCAGTCCTCGGTGGGGCGACGGCGGCGGGAGACCACCACGAGCGCCGCACCGGCGGCGACGGCCGCGACGGCGACGCCGGCCTCCGTGCCGAGGCCCTCGGCACCGGTGGCGGCGAGCTGCCCGGGGCGGGAGGCGACGGCACCGGTGGTGGTGGCGCGGGTGGTGGGTGCGTGGCGCGTGCCGGTGCCGGAGCCGGTGCTGCCGACCGCGGCCTGAACGACCTGGCCGGTCGGGGCGGCCTGGCCGGTCGGGGCGGTGGCGGTGTGCTGCGGTGCCGGGGTGGTGGCCGGCGCCTGCTCGGTGGGCTGAGTGGTGGGCTGGGCGGTGGGCTGGCCGCCGGCCTTCGCGGCGGCCTCGTCCTTGGCGCGGGCCGCCTCCCAGCCGTACTCCAGAAAGCCCAGGACGGCCTGGTCGCTGCCCTCCAGGGCCGCGAGGGCGGCCTGCCGGACCGCGGGGCCGCCGCTCTCGGCGATCTGCGAGACCCTCACCCGGTGGTCGCTCATGCGCACCGCCGACAGCTCGGACTCCAGGAAGCCGCGCAGGCCGGCGGCGTCGCGGTCGAGCGCCTTCTGGGCGGCGCTGCGGGTGTGCGGGCCGGTCTGCGGGTCGGCGACGATCCGCTCGATCTCGGCGTGGTCGTCCTCGGCGCGGGCGGCGAACTGGCCCTCCTTGAGGAACGTGACGAGGTCCGCGTAGCTGCCGTTGAGGGCCTCGCGTGCGGCCTTCTGCACGGCGGGACCACCCTTGGAGAGGATCTGGGTGACCTCGACGCGGTCGTCACCGGCACGCACCTCTGCGAGTTCGACCTCGACGAAGTGCCGCAGCGCGGTGGTCGTTCCGGCGTCGAGGGCCTTCTGGGCGGCCAGCCGCAGGCGTCTGCTGGTCTGCGGATCGGCCAGGAGACGTTCGATCTCGTCGCGGTCGTCCTCGGCCTGGGCCGTGAACCAGCCCTCCTTGAGGAAGGCGACCAGGGCCGAGTGGGTTTGCGCGGTCACCGCGGCCACCGCGGCCCGCTTCACGGCCGGGCCGCCGACGGCGAGGGCCTGGAAGACCTTCACCCGGTCGTCGATGTAGCGGGCGACCTCCAGGCCCTCCGCCAGGTAGCGCCGCAGGGCCTCGGGCGTTCCGACGGCGAGGGCCTTCTGCGCCTCCTCCCGCACGGATATTCCGCTGTCCTTGTCCGCGAGGATCCGCTCGATCTCGGCGCGGTCGAGCTCCTCCTGGGTCACGCCGCCCTCGGGGGCGGTCGTCCCGGGCTCGGAGCCGACCGGCCGGCCGGTCTCGGCGGGCCCGGGCCCGGGGGCGCCGGTGGGCCGGTCGGCCTCGGCGGTGTCGGGCCCGACGACGCCGGCCGGCTGGGGAGCGTCGGCGGCCACGGCCGAGGACGGGAAGAGGACGGCAGGGGCGAGAACCGCGGCCGCGACGACGGCGGTGACCCGAGGAAGCTTCATCCGGCAGAACCTGCTCTGTACGAAGAGTCTGTGAACGCACGAAGCATAGAGGGTCCGGGCCTGTCGTCACATCCCCCTGTTTTCAGGGGAGTCGGGCGTCCACCGCCGGACGGCCGCGGACGGGCAGACTTGGCCCATGAGCCACGATGACGAGGAGCGGCGGCCGGTGCCCGCCGAGCTGCGCGCATACCTGGGGGAGGTCGTCCGCCGGGTGCGGGCGGTGTGCGGGGCCCGGCTGGTGAGCGTGGTGGCGGTCGGGTCGGTGGCACTCGGCGACTACCGGCACGGCCGCAGCGACGTGGACGTGGTGGTGGTCGTCGAACCGGGCCTGCCGAGGGCGGCGCTGCGCCGGCTGGCCGGGGAGCTGGCCCATCCGGGGCTGCCCTGCCCGGCGGCCGGGCTGGAACTGGTCGTCCACGACGCGGAGTTCGCCGGACGGTCGGCGGGCGGACCGAGGTTCCTGCTCAACCTCGACACCGGGCCGCTGCTGGCGGAGCGCGCCGACCTGGACGGCGCCGGGGCGGCGGCGTTCTGGTTCGTCATCGACCGCTCGATCGCGCACCGGGCCGGGATCACCCTGTGGGGCGCGCCGGCGCGCCGCGTGATCGCGGAGCCCGCGCCCGCCGAGCTGTTCGCCGCACTGCGCGCCGCCGTGCGCGAGCACGCCGACGGGCCGGGGCACCGCGCGGAGGACCGGGTCCTCAACGGCTGCCGGGCGGTGGCCTTCTGCCGCTCCGGCAGATGGTCGGCCAAGCGGGCGGCGGCCCGGGAGACCGCCGAGGCCGAACCCCGGTTCCGGGCGCTGCTGGAGGCCGCGGTACGCGGCTACGAACGGCCTCGGGCGGCGGCCGGCGCGGCGCTGCCGGAGGCGGAGGTGCGGGCGTTCCTGGACTGGGCGGGCGAGCGGGTGGCGGAGGCCGGCAGGTGAGACGGCAGCGGCGCCGAAGGCGACGCCGGCTCAGGCGGCGACGGGGCGTGTGGCCGCGAGCAGCTGGTCGAGGGTCACCAGGCGGTAGCCGCGTGCGCGCAGGCCGGTGATGACGGCGGGCAGCGCGGCGACGGTCTGCGAACGGTCCTCACCGCCGTCGTGCATCAGGATCACCGAGCCGGGGCGCACCTGGCTCAGGATCCGATCGGCGATGACCTCGGGGCCGGGCCGTGACCAGTCCTTGGCGTCGACGTCCCAGAGCACCGTGACCAGGCCCAACCCGTCGACCGTGCGGAGGAGTTCGGGGCTTCGTCCGCCGTACGGGGGGCGCAGCCAGCGGACCGGGCGGTCGTCGCCGCAGGCCTCGGCGAGCACCTCACGGGTGTGGCCGAGCTGGCGGGCGAGGCCGATCGGGCCCAGGTCCGGCAGGTAGGCGTGGGACCAGGTGTGATTGCCCAGGGTCTGGCCCGCGTCGGCGATCCGGCGCACCACGGCGGGGTGGGCCAGGGCGTTCAGGCCGATGCAGAAGAAGGCGGCCGGGGCGTCGTGGCGGTGCAGTACGTCCAGCATCCGAGGGGTGAACTCCGGGTGCGGGCCGTCGTCGAAGGTCAGTGCCACCAGCGGTCCGGTGTCCTCCCTTCCGGTCAGCAGCCGTCCCCGGGAGGAGAGTTCGCTCTCCACCGGCGCGCCGGCCCGATCCGCGGCCGCGATCTCCTCCTCGCGCCCGCTCATCGTCCAGGCCCCGGCGGGCAGTACCGCCAGGTCCTCGGCGCGGGAGCGGCCGAGCGCGGCGAGCGCCTCCGCCGTCGCGCCGCCGTCCGCGAGGAGCGGCGGATCGGCGCGCAGCACGCGCACCCCGGCGGCCGTGAGGGAGGCGTCCATGATGCCGTTGGCGCTGTCGACGACCACGGTGAGGCCGTCCGGGGTTCGGGCCGCCAGTTCGATCAGCCGGGCCACCGGCCGTTCCACCCCGCAGTGTTCGAACACCTCGACCGCCCCCGACACGGCGATCCGGTAGCCCTCACGCGTCACACCCACACCCGCGAACTGCACCGTGCTGCCCTCCCTGGGAACGATCGAGGCCGACGGGACGGCTCCGGGCACCACGCGGGGTCCCGCCCCCCCACAGGCGTCCCCGACGGCAGGCAGCCCAGATCATACGGACGCCGGCTCTCCAGGACGATAGGGCGGAACGGAATGAATCCGATGACACCCGCGCGGGATTGACGCCATGACAGGACGTGACAGGACACGACAGGGAGCGGCCAGGCCGGAGCGGGCTGCGCTGCCTAAAGTGGGCGCCATGACCGATCCCCGGCCGACCTCGCCCTTCCACGCCACCAACGCCGATCCCGCGGTCACCGGCCGGTTGGTCGCCGCGCTGGACGCGCAGGCCGCCAACGCCGGCGTGCGGCGGCTGCGCGCGTGGGCGCACGAACGGCTGGCGGCGGCCCCCGGCGAGCGGGTGCTGGACATCGGGTCCGGCACCGGTTCGGAGACGCGCGTGCTCGCCGCGGCGGTCGGGCCGGGCGGCAGCGCGATCGGGCTGGAGCCCAACCCCGGGCTGCGTGCCCTCGCCGAGCGGCGCGCCGCCGAGGCCGGGAGTGCGGCCCGCTTCCTGGACGGCGACGCGCTCGCGCTGCCGCTGCCGGACGCGGACCTGGACGCGGTGCGGTGCGAACGGGTCCTGCAGCATCTGACGGATCCCGCGCGGGCCGTCGCGGAGATCGCCCGGGTGCTGCGGCCGGGTGGCCGGGTCACCCTGCTGGACACCGACTGGGCCACCTTCATCCTGCACCCCGCCTCCCCCGGCGTCCGGTCCGCGCTGGCCACGGTCGCCCGGGACGCCGCCGCCACCCCCGACGCCGGGCGCCGGCTCGCCGGCTGGCTGGCGGAGGCCGGGCTGACCGTCGACGCGATCGGCTCCGACGTCCTGCTGCACGACCCCCGGTCCGTCACCTGGCCCCTGGTGCGGGGGCTCGGCGCGGCAGCCCTCGGGCGGGGCCTGATGGACGAGGAGCAGCGCGACCGGCTCTACGAGGACCTGACGGCCGCCGCCGAGCAGGGTGCCTTCCACCTGTCGGTGACGATGTTCGCCGTCGCCGCCCACCGGCCGCGCTGACGGCACCGCACCACCGCTCCCCCGGGGTGGACTTCGGGGCACCGTCCGGTCGGGCCCGGGGCAACGGGAGCGTCCGGGCTACTCCTCGGGCCCGGATCCGGCGGCCGGGCGCCGGGAGGGGAGCCGGCGGGTGAACAGGACGGCGGCGGCCGTGATGCCCGTGCACGCGAGGACCGCGGCCTTGAGTCCGTTGATCTGCGCGTCCTGGTAGCTCTCCACCACGGCCGCGGCCTCCTCCGGCGGTATCCCGGGCTGCGCCGCCAGCGCCGCCGCCACCTGGTCGGCGGGCACGAACGACAGCCCCGCCTCCACGCGGACCCCGGCCTGCTCGGCGACGGCGGCGGAGACCCGGGGGTCGCTCTCGATCTGGCTGGTGACGGACGTCGCCAGGGCGCCGATCAGGATCGCGCCGATCAGCGCCGTCCCGAGCGAGGAGCCGAGGTTCTGGGCCGTGTACTGCAGCCCGCCCGCCTCGCTGCGCTCCTCCTGCCGCACGCTGGACTGCACCGTGTTGCCCAGCTGGGAGGCGAGCATCCCCATGCCGATGCCGAGCAGCGCCATCGCCCCGGCGAACGAGCCGCCGCGAAGCTCCGGCCCGATGACGGTGATCAGCCACAGGGTGGCGGCGACCAGGACCAGCAGCCCGGCCCGGACGATGGTGCGGGTCGAGGCGAACCGCAGCATCAGGGAGCCGGACATCGAGGCCGCGAGCATGGTGACGGACACCGGCAGCAGCCGCAGGCCGGTCTGGAAGGCGTCCAGGCCCTGGACGACCTGGAGGTAGAGCGGGATGACGAAGAACAGGCCCAGCAGGACGGTGTTCTGGTTGAACAGGGTCGCCAGGCCCGAGCGCAGCGTCCGGTTGTCGAACAGCGCGAGCGAGACCAGCGGGTCGAGGCCCTTGGCCTCCCGGCGGCGTTCGTGCAGGGCGAACGCGTAGATCAGCGCGGCCCCGAGCGCCACCGCGAACAGCGTCGGGGCGAAGCCGAGGACGGTGAACGGCGGGTTGCGGGGCTGGACCCAGCCCCAGGTGCCGCTCTGCAGCACCGCGAGCACCATCACGGCGAGTCCGGCGGCGGACAGCACCACGCCCGCCACGTCCAGCCGGGGGCGCCGCTCCGGTGGCGGCTGCGGCGGCACCCAGTGCATCAGGAACAGGATCACGACGACCAGGACCACCTCCCCGGCGAACACCAGCCGCCAGGTCAGATAGGTGGTGACCCAGCCGCCGAGCAGCGGCCCCACCGCGATGCCGGCGCCCGCGAGTCCGCCGACGACGCCATAGGCCACGGCACGGTCGCGGCCCTGGTAGGTGCCGGCCACCAGCGCCGCCAGCGCGGGCAGGACCAGGGCGGCGCCCAGGCCCTCGATGACCGACCACCCCAGCGCGAGCACACCCACGGTCGGGGCCACCGCGGTCAGCCCCGATCCGACCGCGTACACGGCGAGCCCGACCACGAAGACCCGGCGCCGACCGTACATGTCGCCCAGCCTGCCGCCGGTCAGCATGAAGGAGGCCATGACCAGGGTGTAGAGGGTGATGACGGCCTGGATCGCGGTCACCTCGGTGTCGAAGTCCTCGACCAGCTGGCTGATCGACACGTTCATCACCGACGCGTCGAGCACCATGAGGAACTGGGCCGTCCCGAGCACGACCAGGGTCTTCCAGCGGTTCATCACGTCACCACCACGTCACCCGCCTTGCCGCCGCGCGCCCAGCACGCGGTCAGCTGCCGAGGATCCGGGCCTTCTGGGCGGCGAACTCCTCCTCGGTGAGGACGCCCTGGTCCTTGAGCGTCGCCAGGTCCTTGAGCTGGTCCAGCTTGTCCTCCATGGTCGGCGCGGCGGGCGGTGCGGCGGCCGGCGGGGGCGGGGGCGCGGCGGGCTCGGCGTAGTAGCCGGCCTGCGGGGCGTCCTGCTGCGCCCAGCGGCCGGCCTGGCGGCGGGAGACCCGGTTGGAGACGGCGGTGGCCGTTCCGGCGACCACCGCGGTACGGGCGACTCCGCGGAGCAGTCCGGGCATGGCTTCCTCCTGGGGTGCGAGGGGTGAGGGGGGTGAGGGGGGTGCGGGAGGAGAGCGGGCTCAGCTCGCGGCGTCGAGCCGGTCGAGCGAGTCCAGCACCGTCAGCAGGTCCTGGACCGGGACCCGCCCGCCGGCGACGAGGCGCGCGTCCTCCCGGCGCAGCGCGGCCACCAGCGGCGCCGCCCAGCGGTTCTCGTAGAGAAGGACGGCGGCGGAGTCGCCGGGATCCAGCAGTGCGCCGGCCTCGGCGACGTCGGACTCGCCGAGCACGCCCGAGGAGGCGCCCTCGAAGACGGTCAGGTCGAGACGGCCGTCGCCGGTCACATCGGCCAGCTCGGCGCCGACCACGGTGCCGTCGGTGTCCTTGCGGACGAAGGTCAGGTCGAGGATGCGGATGATGCCGCGGTCGACCAGGTCCACGAGCAGGGGCAGTCCCTCGCCGGTGAAGTGGCTTCCGGGGAACGCGATGACCAGGTAGTCGATGGGGCCCAGGTCGTCGAGTTCGCCGCGGGTGTCGGGTTCGCTGCTCACGTCGGCTCCTGTCGGAGGAGGGCCGGCCGACGGCGTCGGCCGGGAGCCGGCCCCGGACGCTGCGGTGGAGCCGACCCTCGGCGAAGCTAACCCGCCGGGCCCGCTCTCCGGCTCACCTGTTCGGGGTGACCCGAGCCGTGACCCGGGCGCTCCCTCCGCCGGGGGGGGAGCGCCTCACCCCGGTGGGGTAACCCTGCTCGCCGTCCGCCCGGCCGGGCCCTTGGCTGGTGTACACGGCGACCCGTCCGCTCGGTGCCGCCGTTCCGCCCCCGGACCGCCCAGAACGAGGAGCCGCCCGCATGCCACCGGCCGAGTCCAGCACACCGCAGCCCGACCGCCCGGAGCCCGTCCGCCCGGACGCCGGCGAGCTGGAGGCGCTCCACCACCGGGTCGCCCAGCTGGAGGCCGAGGCCCGGCGCGGGCCGCAGCACCACCGGCTGCGCACCACCGGCGCGACCGTCCTGGTGATCGTGGCCTCGGTGCTGTCGCTGCTCGCGGTGATCGCGGTCTGGACCCACGACGAGATCACCGACACCGACCGGTTCGTCGCCACCATGGCGCCGCTGGCCCACAACCCCGACGTGCAGAACGCCCTCGCCAACCGGATCACCGATGCCGCGACGGAGCAGATCGACGTCAAGGCCGTGGTCAACGACCTCTCCCAGGCCGCCGCCGAGCAGGGCGTGCCGCCCCGGCTCGCCCAGCTGCTGGGCGGGCTGACCGGTCCCCTGGAGGGGGCGCTGACCAACCTCGTGCACGGCGCCGCCACCCGGGTGGTCACCAGCGACGCCTTCGCCACCGTGTGGGAGGACGCCGTACGGGCCGCGCACAGCACCATGGTCAAGGCCCTGACCGGCCAGGGCGGCGGCGCGGTGGAATTGAAGAACGACGAGGTCGTGATCGACATCGGGCCGATGGTGGAACGCGTCAAGACCGAGCTGGTCAACGCCGGTTTCGCGCCCGCCGCCAAGATCCCGGAGGTGCACACCTCGTTCGTGGTGTTCTCCTCGCCCGACCTCGCCAAGATCAAGGGCTGGTTCCGGCTCCTGCAGATCCTCGGCTGGTGGCTGCCGGTCATCACGGTCCTGATCGCCGCGGCCGGCGTGCTGACCGCCTTCAACCGCCGCCGCGCGCTGGTCGGCGCCGCCCTCGGCATCGGGGCGGCCATGCTGCTGCTCGGCATCGCGCTGGCGGTCTTCCGCTCCTACTTCCTGGACCACCTGCCCGCGGACGCCTCGCAGGCCGCCGCCGGCGCCGTCTACGACGCCCTGGTGCACTACCTGCGCGTCGGCGTGCGGATGGTCGGCTTCGTCGCCGTGGTCGTCGCGCTCGGGGCGTTCTTCATCGGTCCCTCGCGCGTCGCCGTGACCGTCCGCACGGTGACCGGGCACGGGGTCGCGGCGCTGCGGTCCTCCGCCGACGCGGCGGGGTTCCGGGCCGGGCCGGTGGAGCGCTTCGTCCGCCGCTGGAAGCGCTGGCTGGGCGTGCTGATCCTGGTCGTCGCCGCCGTGGTCTTCGTCCTGTGGGACCACCCGACCGGGATGGTGGTGTTCTGGTTCGCGGTGGTCGTGCTGGCCGCCTTCGCCCTGCGCGAGTTCCTCGCGCCCGCCCACCCGGTCACCCCCGCGCCCGCGTCCCCCGAGCCGGCCGGCGCGGGGGACGGGGAGCGGTGACGGTCTGCCGCGTCACTCCAGGACGAGCGCCTTGGCGCGCTGGTACTCCTCCTCCGTGATGGAGCCGTCGCGCTTGAGTTCCGCGAGCCGGGCCAGTTCCTCGGCGGCACTGGCCGGCTTCGCCTCCGCCCCGGCCGCGTCGCGCACATAGGTGCGGAACTCCGCCTCGGCCTCCTTCGCGCGCGCCATCTCGCGCATTCCCATGCCCTTCCCGCGGGCGATCAGATAGATGAACACGCCCAGGAACGGCAGGATGATCAGCAGCACGCACCAGCCCGCCTTGCCCCAGCCGTTCACGGAGTCGTCCCGGAACAGGTCGCCGAAGACCCGGAACAGGAGCATGAACCAGAGGATCCAGAGGAAGATCCACATGGTCGTGAGGAAGATGTTCAAGAGCGGATAGCTGTCCATCGCCGCCTCCGGAGGAGAAACCGAACCCCCTCGCGCCCACGGTCGCCCACCCCGCCCGCCCGCGCACCACCCCTTCCGGGTGAGCCGGGAGTCAGTCGGCCGGGGTGCGGAGGGCGCGGGCGAGGGCGGCGACGGTCCGGCGGACGTCGGCCTCGGTGGTGCGCCAGTTGCCGAAGGCGGCGCGCAGGGCGGGGACGCCGGCGTAGCGGGTGGGGGTCAGGAACGCCTCGTCGGCCAGGGCGGCGGCCAGGGCGGCGAGGCGTTCGGCGTCGGGGTCCTCGGCCAGGGTGAAACAGCCGACGTTCAGCCGGACCGGGGCCAGCAGCCGCAGGCCCGGTGTGGCCGCGACCGCCTCCGGGCGCCGGTCACACAGCGCTCGACGATCTCCCGGTGGCCGTCCCGGCCGTAGGCGCGCAGGGTGAACCAGGCGGCGAGGGCGCGCAGCCGGTGGGAGTTCTCGGGGGTGAGATGACCAGGTCGGGGTGCTCGCCGAGCGGGCCGAGGTAGGCGGCCGCGGCCTGCCGGGTCTCCTCCAGCAGTGCGGGCAACCGCTCCAGGTCGGCGGCGAGTTCGGGGTGCATGGCGCGGTCTCCGGGTCAGTGGGAGGTGTCCTCATGGCGCTCACCCGCGGGACCTTGGCAGGCCCGGGCACCCGGGCCTGCCTGGTATCCGGCCCTGTCGGTGCGTCAGGGTGGGTCTTGCGTGAAACGATTACCCCGAAACGGGTCGATACGATGATCACATGAGCGAACAGCACCAGGTGTCCTCCCACCCCCCGGCCGAGACCGCCGGGCCGGACGATCAGGACACGCCCAGGGAGAAGTGCGGTTGCCTCGCGCGCGGGGCGACGGGGCGGGTGGGGGCGACGCGGTTCCACGCCGAGCACCAGGACACCGCGGCGCCCGGGTGGCTGCGTCTGCTCGAACTCGTCGAGGAGGCGGCGGCCGACGGGCGGGAGGTGTTCAGCCCGTTGGAGGAGCTGACCGCGCGGCAGCGGCGGCAGGTGGTCACACTGCCGCCGACCGTCGGCAGGCTCACCGCGGTGAAGCACCTCAAGCTGTACGGCAGCAACCTGGTGCGGCTGCCGCCGGAGATCGGCGCGATGACGAGCCTGGAGGAGTTCACCCCGTACACCTCCCACCGGCTGCACTGGTTCCCGTACGAGCTCACCCGCTGCACCGCCCTGCGGCGCAGCACGGTGAGCACCCGCGCGCTGTACGGGAACGAGAAGTACCGGCCGCCGTTCCCCGCGCTGACGGCCGGCGGAGCGGGCCTCGGGCTCGACGGCCTCGACCCCGGGGTGCGGGGCACCACGGCGGTCCGCGGGTGCAGCGTGTGCGGCCGGAGCGTCGACGGGGCCGGACTGCGGCAGGTGTGGATCTCGCTGCGGGTGGCGACCGATGTGCTTCCGCTCCTGGTCAACGCCTGCTCGGCGACGTGCGTGGACGCGCTGCCCGCCCCGGCCGAGGGCTACGTGCCCGTCCCGCACACCGGCGGGCCCGGGCTCGTGCAGCCGCAATCCGACTGGGACTGACCCGCCGGGTTCAGGCGTGCAGGGGCGGGCCGGCCTGGCTGGTCACCAGTTCGCGGTAGGGAGCGCAGCGGGCGAGCAGGGTGGGGTGGTCGGCGGCGTCGACGACGGCGCCGCCGTCCATCATGATCACGTGGTCGGCGTGCTGGACGGTGGAGAGCCGGTGGGCGACGACCACGACGGCGCTGCGGCGGGCCAGTCGGTCGACGATCTCGCGGAAGCGCAGTTCGTTGAGGCCGTCGAGCTGGCTGGTGGGCTCGTCCAGCAGGACGATGTCGGCGTCGGCGAGCAGCGCGCGGGCCAGGGCCATCCGCTGGCGCTGGCCGCCGGAGAGGTCGAACTCCCGGCCCAGGACGGTGTCCAGGCCGTGCGGGAGGCGTTCGACGTCCTCGCTCAGGCCGACGGTGGCCAGGGCCCGGGCCAGCTCGTGCTCGTCGGCGGCGCCGGCTCGGCCGAGCTGGAGGTTGTCGCGGGCGCTGGCCTCCAGGAGGGTGAACTCCTGGTCCACGTACGCCATGCGGGCGCGCAGTGCGCCGAGTGGCCAGGCGCGCAGGTCGTGGCCGAGGACGCTGACCGATCCGGCGCCGGGCCGCACGAAGCGGCCGACGAGCGCGAGGGCGGTGCTCTTGCCGGCACCCGAGGGGCCGACCACGGCGGTCAGTCCGGTGCGCGGGATGCTGAAGGAGGCGGCGCTCAGGGCGGCGCGCCGAGCGCCGGTGTGGGTGTAGGAGACGGTGCGGAAGACCACCGCCGGGGCCTCGGGCGCCGGGACGGGCGTCGCCCGGGCGGCGTCGTCCGGCTCCGCCTCGGGCGCCAGCGCGAGGAGTTCGTTGCAGCGGTCGCGGGCGGCCAGCCCCGCTTGGAGACGGCCGAACCCGGTGGCCAGCGTGTTGACGGACGGGACGGTCTGGAGCAGGTAGAGCAGGAACGCGGCGAAGGCCGCCACCTGCAGGTGGCCGGCCGCCAGCCGCGCGCCGCCGGTGAGGATGACCGCGATCATGGCGAACTGGTTGCCGAGGGTGAGCACCGCCGGGACCAGGGCGCCGAGGCGGGCGCCGGTCAGCGAGACGGCGCGCAGGTGCTCGGCGTCCTCGGCCAGGACGCGGTCGGCCAGTTCCTCGGCCCGGTAGGCCTTGATGGTGGTGAGGGCCTCCAGGTCGGCGGTGAAGCGCTGGGCGATCCTTCCCACCGCGTCCTGCTGCCCGGTGACATTGGCCCGCATCCGGCGGGTGATCACCAGGACCAGGGCGGTGAGCAGGACGAGCGCGGCCACGGTGACCACGGTGAGCACCCAGTCGATCCACACCATGACCGCGAGGGTGGCCAGCACGCTGAGCGCGGCGAGCGGCAGCTGCATCGCCACTTCCACCACCTGACCCAGCAGTTGGGCGTCGGAGGTGACGCGGGCGGCGAGCTCGCCGGTGCCCCGGGCCCGGACGACGGGCAGCGGCAGGCGCAGCGCGTGGGCCATCAGGGCGGTCCGCAGCCGGTAGGTCATCCCCTCGCCGACCTGCGCCAGTTGGAAGCCGGAGAGGGCCTGGGCCACCGCGCCGGTGAGGGCGGCGGCGGCCATCATCAGCAGTCCGGGGGCGAGCGAGCGGTGGCCGGAGAAGTCGCCGACGATCCGGCGGACCAGCAGCGGGAGCGCGAGGGCGGCGGCGGTGGCCACCACGGCGAGCGTCAGGGCGGCGGCGAGGCGGACCGGCTGGGCGGTGAGTTCGCGGCGCAGCCGGACGTGCGGCGGCGCGGTGGCCGGGGCGGGCGCGGGGGCGGCGGCCGGTTCGGCGGCACGGGCCGGCTCGGCGGCGTGGGCGGGCGCGGGCGCGGGCCGGTCGGCCACGGTACACCTCTCTCCTGGGGCGGGACCGTCGGGACGCGGCGGTGGCCGCCGCGACCGGGACCCGGCCGGCTGGTCCGTGGACCCTCCGGCCGGGTCGACCGTCACGGGCCGCCCGTGCGGGCGGCCGGTCGGGTCAGAGGCAGAGCAGGGTGCTGACGGTGCTGACGGTGCAGTTGAGGACGCTCAGCGAGCTGGTGCTCGCGAGGGTGTCGTCGATCGGGGCCGCCTCGGTCTCGGGCAGCTCCAGGGTCTGGAGGTCGAGGATCGCCATGACGTTCTCCTTCGGTTGCGGTGTACCACCCGGCCGGGCAGCCGGGAGTCGGTGGGGGCGCGACCGGCGCGCCCGGGGGTCGTCACCGGGGCGCGGGCGCCGGACCGGTGAACGGGAGGAAGGGGGTGCCCGCGAGGGCCGTGCCGAGGGCCAGCAGCACCCCGGCCGAACCGGTCGCCAGGTCCGTCGACAGGCGCAGCAACTGGTCGCCGGGGAAGGCGAGGTGGCCGTGGTACGGGACCTGGTGGAGCGCCAGCAGGGCGCGGTGCCGGGCCGACCGGGCCTGCGCCGTCGCCGGGTCGCCGGTCAGCGCGAGGTAGCCGAGGAGTCCGGCCCGTCCGTTGAACAGGCCCGGCTGGATCACGAACTCCGGCTCGGCCGCCTTCCGGATCGGCGCCTGCCGCCCGGCGAGGACGCTGCCGGGCCGGTGGACGAGGAAGGCGGCCAGGGCGAGGCCGATGCCCGCGCTGCCGGTCTCGACGTAGGGCAGCACCCGGCGCCGGTCGACCACCTGCAGCGTTCCGTCGGCGACCGTGACACAGCGGTCGAGGTCGAGTTCCAGGAGGGTCTCGGCCTGGTCGAGCAGGGCGCGGTCCCCGGTGTGCTCGTGGAGGCGGACCAGGGCGAGCGCGGCGCCCGAGGCGCCGGCCAGCAGCCCGGCGCGCCGTCCGGCGTCACCGCGGCCGGCCTTCTCCCAGGTCATGGCGGCGCTCCTGGCGGCGCCCAGCGCCTCGTCCAGCAGCCGGTCGTCCCCGGTGGCGCGGGCGAAGTGCAGCAGGGTGAGCGCGATCCCCGGCCCGCCGGAGACCAGCGTCGGCGCCGCGGCGGGTTCGCCCTCGGCTCCCGCGGCGGCTCCCAGGCGGCGCAGGAGCTCGGCCGCCTGCTCCGTCTCGCCCAGCAGGTCCAGGACGTAGGCGACGCCGTGGCCGCCGTGGTACAGCCCGGGCGCCGGGGCGCGGTCGCGGGCGGCGGCGGCCAGCCACCGCACGTGCGCGGGATCGACGGCGGCCCCGGTGGCGTGCAGGGCGTAGAGCACCCCGGCCGCGCCGTGCGCCAGGCCGAGCCCGCCCAGGGTGAACTGGGCGATGTCGCCCGGGAAGAGCCGGTCGGCCCGCCCGGGGGTGGCCGCGGCGGCGATGCCGGCGGCCAGCGAGTCCCTGATCGCCGGCCAGTCGGCCACCGGGGCCTCCAGCAGCGCGCGGGTCCCGGTGCGGCCGGCGGCCAGTTCGGGGCGGGGCGTGCGGCCGTCCTCGGGCGAGCGGGCGAGGTGGCGGCGGATGTCGTCGGTGTAGCCGGGCGGTACCGGGAAGCGCCGGTCGATCGCGTCGGCGAGTTCGCCGGCCTTGTCCGCGTCCAGGGCGGTGAGCTGGACCAGCGGGTAGAAGAGCCAGAGCCGCACGGCCGCCAGCGCGTACCGGTCGATGTCCGGCCCGGTGACGCCGAGCGGTGCGGTGAAGCCCGCCGCGCCGAGCGCCGGGCGCAGGAAGTCCTCGACGGTGCTGGCGAGTTCGAAGTCGATGAAGCTCAGCTCACCGTCCGGTCCGATGATCAGGTTTCGGGGATGGAGGTCGCCGAAGACGACGCCCCGGGCGTGGATCTGTCCCAGGGCCCGTTCGACCTGGCCGACGATCGCCAGGGCGTCCCGGGTGTACCCGGCGACGGCCTCCTCGTCCGCGCCGGGGTGGATCAGCGGGTAGCGGGCCGTCAGCCACTCGCTCAGGGCCTGCCCGGCCACGTACTCCTGGACGAGGAACTCGTGCTCCCAGGCCGTCAGCAGCCCGTACTCGGCGGGGACCCCGGGGACGCCGGCCAGCCGGGCCAGGACGGCGTGCTCGTTGCGCAGCCGGGTCACCGCGTCCACGCCGCGCTGGTCCAGCCCGGCGAACGGGCGGGCCTCCTTCAGCACCACCGGCGGGCCGTCCTGCCCGTCGCGGGCCAGGTAGACACCGCCGGCGTTGGAGAAGTGCAGGACCCGCTCCACGGTGTACGGCAGCCCGGTGTCGCGCTGGACGGCGCGCTCGGCGACGGCCGCGGCGATGCACTCCGGCACCGGCGCCCAGGCGGGGACCGAGAAGGCCGTGCCGCGCACGTCCGGCACCAGCCGCCCGTCCGGCCCGACCAGGGCCAGCACCCGCTCGCCCGCCTCGTTGCGGCAGTAGCGCTCGGCGAAGCCGCCGTACCGCAGGTACAGCGGGCCGTCCTGCCAGCGCAGGTCGCTGAGGATGTAGGGCCCCCGGCGGCCGGCGAGCAGCGCGCCGAGGCCGTCGAGACAGCGCTCCAGCTCGGCGTCGTCCACCGGGTAGAGGGTGCAGAACTTCCCGCTGGAGCCGCGGGGCGCGTACTTGGAGTTCTGCACTTGGAGGATCGGCAGGCCGCGCAGGAACTTGAAGGTCACGTGTTCGCGCAGGCAGTAGGCGAAGACGGTCTCCAACACCTCCTCCGCGTCCTCGACGCACGCGGAGACGTGGATCTTCCAGCCCTGGTCGGGGATCCGCACGTCGACGGGACGCACCACGGCCCACATCTCCAGGTCCCCGTGCTCCCAGCCGGCGGGCAGCGGGCGGGTCACGGCGTCGAACTCCTCGTGCGCTCCCCAGCGCCGGGGCGAGTCGTAGAAGATCGGATCGGCGTAGGCGTAGGCCTCGTACCGGTTGTCCAACGGAACCCTCCTCGTGGCAGGGGGTCGGCGGCGGGCGGCGGCAGTGCGGAACGGTTGATCGCGGAACGTCTGATCGCGGAACAGTTGATCGCCGAACAGTTGATCGCGGAACGCGGGAAGTGCGGGGCGGAAAGCCTGGCGCGGAACGGCACCGGGCACGGCGGGGCGAGGGTGGACGACGGGGCGGGACCCGGAAGCGGGATTCCGGTATGGCGATAAGGCCATCCGAATATTGGGTTGGCTGCCACGACTCCCGCAACGGCGCGCATTCCGCCCGCACGACCGGAATCGCGCACCCCGGGCGCCCGTCGCGCCACTGCGCGAGCGGGGCGCGGGGCCGCGCGCCGTCCACTGACCATCGGCGGCCGGAAGAGCCGTCCGGGGGCGCACGAACGGCGCGGGCGGCGGGCGCGCCACTCCCCCGCGGAGACGGCATCGACCTGCCATGATGCTGCCGGGCTCAGGCCGATGGACGGGTGCCCGCGCGGCGCGGGCCGGCCACTCCGGGCCCGGCGCACGCCCGGCGCGCCACCCCGTCCGTCCGCCCGGGGCGCGCCTTCTCCTCAACCCAACAAACCGAACAGGTGCCCGCTGTTTGATATTGCCGTTCTATTTCAGGACTATTTCAGGCGGTCGGGAAATTTGTTTTCCCTTGACCGACCGGGAGTCTCATCGGAATGATTCGTTCGCACGAGTCCAACCCCGAATACCACTGGCGTCCCATCAGCAGCACGGGATCAGCCGCCGAGTTGCGCATAGGCCGCCGTGCCGTGCAGGACGGCGCCGGTGGTGCGGGCCGCCTCCAGGCTCCGGCCGAGCACCTCCGCGCCCTGCTCCGGGGCGAGGTCCATGAGGTCCGGCGGCCACGTCCCCGGCGGTACGAGCAGCACCACCACGGCGGCCCGGCCCTCGGCGGCCGCCACCCAGCCGGGCGAGGCGTGGACCTCGGAGGACGGCTCCCACAGCTGCCGGCCGCCGACCAGGACGAGCCGGCTCAGCACATGGCCCCGCAGCCCCACCACGGCGGTGGTGGCGGGCGGTTCCCCCGCCGCCAGCACGAAGCCGCTGTCCACCGCGCTCTCGACGAACTCCTCGTACAGCCGCGGGCCGATCTCCACGATCAGCTCCGCGTACGGCGGCCCGGCCGCCGCCGCACGCACCGCCAGGGCCCAGACCATCGGCGCCGATCCGCCGTCACCCGCTTCGTCCGCCATAC
This sequence comes from Kitasatospora sp. NPDC057595, assembly GCF_042800875.1. Taxonomy (NCBI): domain Bacteria; kingdom Bacillati; phylum Actinomycetota; class Actinomycetes; order Kitasatosporales; family Streptomycetaceae; genus Kitasatospora; species Kitasatospora sp. NPDC057595. The sequence goes on from NZ_JBHVGL010000010.1 coordinate 213,384, forward strand.
CCCCTTCAACGAGCCGGCCGCCCGATCGGAGCGGCCCGCCTGCGCAGCGGCGCCCACCGCTCGGGCGAACGGCCGATCGGGCCTGGCGCCCGCCCCCACCGCCGGGCGAGGGTGGAGGGGCCACCGAGTGTTCCCCAGCGGAAGGAGACCGAGATGAGCGAGACGATCGCGGGTGTGCGGATCCCGGACAGCGCACTGGCCGCGGAGGCCACGGAACTGGTGCGGGAGGCCGCCTCCCCGCTGCTGTTCGACCACTCCCGCCGGGTCTTCCTGTTCGGCTCGCTGCGCGGTTCCGAACAGGGGCTGGACTTCGATCCGGAGCTGCTCTACGTCGGCGCCATGTTCCACGACCTCGGGCTCACCGGCCGCTACGCCCGCACCGACCGGCGCTTCGAGATCGACGGCGCCGACGAGGCCCGCCGCTTCCTGCACGCCCACGGCATCACGGGCGAGCCGGCCGACCGGGTGTGGACCGCGATCGCGCTGCACACCACCCCGGAGATCCCGCTGCACATGGCGCCCGAGATCGCCCTGGTCACCCGTGGTGTCGAGCTGGACGTCCTCGGTATCGGCTACCACGCCGTCACCGACGCGCAGCGCGCCGCCGTCACCGCCGCCCACCCCCGGCCGGACTTCAAGAACCGGATCCTCGCCGCCTTCACCGAGGGCGTCAAGGACCGGCCCGCCACCACCTTCGGCAACGTCAAGGCCGATGTGCTGGCCCACTACCTGCCCGGTTTCGAGCGCGGCGACTTCGTCGAGGTCATCAAGGACTCCGCCTGGCCGGAGTGACGGGCGCTCCGCCTTGAACGGCGGGTCCGCGTCGTCCGCCCGGGCGGGCCGGGTCGGACCGGTGGCAGGAGGGCAGTCATGGCCGTGACCAGGGTCGCCGTGGTGACCAGCGAGGCCGGCGCCGAACTCGACGGCGACCTCGCGCCCGTCGTGGCGGCGCTGGCCGACCGCGGGCTGGCGGCGGAGCCGGTGGTGTGGGGCGCCGCCGCCGCGGCCTGGGAGCGGTTCGACCTGGCCGTCGTCCGCTCGGTGTGGGACTACGTGGAGCGGCTCGACGAGTTCCTGCGGTGGGCCGACGGCACGGCGCGCGCCACCCGGCTGTGGAACCCGGCGCCGCTGATCCGCTGGAACTGCGACAAGCACTACCTGCGGGAGCTGGCCCGGCACGGGGTCGCCGTCGTACCGACCCGGTTCCTCGAACCCGGCTCCCCGAACGCCCCGGCCGACCCGGGGGAGCTGGACGCCCCCGACGGCGTCGTGGTCAAGCCGGTCGTCTCGGCGGGCGCGCTGGACACCGCCCGCTACGAGCCCGGTCACGGCGAGCAGGCCGCCCGGCACGCCCGGACGCTGCTGGAGCGCGGCCGCGGCGTGATGGTCCAGCCCTACCTGCCCCGGGTGGCGGAGGGCGAACGCGCGCTGGTCCTGCTCAACGGCGTCTTCAGCCACGCGGTCCGCAAGGGTCCCCTGCTGACCGAGCCCGGGGTGATCGACAACGACCGCCACCCGCACCCCGGCCTCGTCCCGTACCGGCCGACCGGGGCGGAGCTGCGCACCGCGCTCGCGGCCCTGGCCGCGCTGCCCTCCCCTCGCCCGCCGCTGTACGCCCGGGTGGACCTGGTGCTCGACGGTGACGGGCGGCCGCTCGTCCTGGAGCTGGAGCTCGTCGAGCCGAACCTCTTCCTGGACACCGTTCCGGACGGCCCGGCGCGCTTCGCCGACGCGGTGGCGGCGCTGGCGCGGCCCTGATCCGTCGTTCCCCCGGCCCCGGGAATGGACCGGGCGGGGCCCGTGTTGGAGCCGGATGAAAACGACTTCCATTGCAGTGGAGGGGCTCCGGCCCACCGCCGCGCGACCCCGGGAGGACACCCCCATGGCCCGTAGCGAACTTCGCCCGGTGATCAAGCTCCGCTCCACCGCGGGCACCGGATACACGTACGTGACCCGCAAGAACCGCCGCACCGACGCGGACCGGATGGTGCTGCGCAAGTACGACCCGGTGGTGGCCCGGCACGTCGACTTCCGCGAGGAGCGCTGACCCGCCGGCCCCGTACCCGCCGACCCGAACCGACCCGAACCGACCGGAACCGACCGGACTCGACCCGAAGGAGCCTCCTGTGCAGACCGCCATCCACCCCGCGTACCGGCCCGTCGTCTTCCGCGACAAGAGCGGCGGCCTCTCCTTCCTGTCCCGTTCGACCGTCGCCGGTGACCGCACGGTCGAGTGGGAGGACGGCCGCAGCTACCCGGTGGTCGACGTCGAGATCTCCTCGGCGAGCCACCCCTTCTACACCGGCCGCTCCCGCGTCCTCGACACCGCCGGCCGGGTCGAGCAGTTCCACCGGCGCTACGGCGACCGGTACTGACCGACGCCCCGCGGGGCCGCACCCCCGGACTCGGGTGCGGCCCCGCCGCTCTGGTGACACGCCTGCGGCGCGGGACATCATGGCGTCCATGGGGAGACCGAGGGAGATCATCGACTGTGGAGGCTTCACGCTGCGCCGGTGGCGGGGGGAGGAGGACTTCGCCGCGGCGCTGGTGCTGTTCGAGGAGTCGCTGGAGCACCTGCGGCCCTGGGTGACCTGGGTCACCGGGAACAGCGAGGAGGACACCCGGGGCTTCCTCGCGCGGTCCTGGGTCCGGTGGGAGGAGGGCGAGGTCTTCAACTACGCCGTCGAGGCCGGGAACGGCGAGCTCCTCGGCATGTGCCAGGCCTACTGCGGCGCCGATCCCCGGGGGCGGGGGCTGGGGTACTGGCTGCACCCGGCCGCGACCGGCCGGGGCATCGCGACCAGGGCCGCGGCGGCCCTGACCGCCGAGCTGTTCACGCTGCCGGACGTGGACTTCGTGGAGATCGTGCACGACCTGGCCAACACCGCCAGCGCCGCCGTACCGCGCCGGCTGGGGTTCGCGGAGATCCACCGCGGGCCGAGCACGCCGCCGGTCCCTCCCGCGGGCAGCGGGATCGCGGTGGTCTGGCGGCTGGAGCGGCCGGCGGCGGGGGCGGCGCGGCCCGGGTGAGCCGTCGGACGTGCGGGACCGCCGGTCCCCGCCGACGGTCGATCCGGTGGCGGGGGCGGCGGTCACGCGCTCCGAGGACGCGGCCCGGCCGCTCAGGCGGCGCCGCCGGGGCCCGGGGGTTCCTCGGAGGGGGCGGGTCCCCACCGGTCGGGGGTGGCGTAGGCGGTCAGGCCGTAGATGGCGACCACGTCGATCGCGATGATCGTCAGCGACCACACCGGGTAGGACGGCACGAAGGACATCTGCGCGAAGGCGTTCAGCACCAGGACGACGACGCCGGCCCACCGGGCCCACTGCGCGCGCAGGGCGAGGACGCCGTAGGCGGCCCCGAGCTGGGCGACGGCCAGGGCGAGCATCACCCAGCCCCAGGCGAGCAGGTCCCCGAAGACGAAGTGGGCGTTCCCGATGAAGACGTGCGAGCCGGCGATCGCGGAGATGCCGTCCAGGGCGTTCAGCGAGCCCACCAGCACCAGCAGCACACCGGCGAAGGTCAGCAGGCCGGAGCCGACGGGGTCGGTCCTCGCGCGCGCCCCGGCCGGGCGGGCGGGACCGTGCGGAACGGCGGCGGTCATGGTGGCCTCCGTGGGTTGTCGGGCGTGGGTTGTCGGGCGTGGGTTGTCGGGCGTGGGTCATCGGGGGCCCGGGAGCCCCGGATCCGGGCAGGCTGCCCCGAGTACCACTGCGCCACGACGGAGCGCCCCCGGGACCACCCGGTCCGGGTGATTCAGTGCCCGACGGCCACCTTGGCCGCCACGATGACCAGGCCCAGCAGCAGGTTGACCGCGCCCTCCGCGAGCACCTGGCGCGGTGTCGCCCCCGCCCGGCGGGCGCCCAGGCCGGCCCAGCCCACCTGCTGGGCCACCGCGACGCCGAGGGCCAGCCAGGCGTTCTCCCCGGTCCCCAGCCAAGGGCTGACCAGCACCGCCAGGGCCGGCAGCGCGGCGGCCTCCACGATCGGCCACTCGTGCCGCCCCACCTCACGCACCTGCCGCCGGGTGACCTGGCGGCCGGCCTCGCGCTGCCCGGCGACGTGCGCGTAGACGTGCGCCGCCCAGAACACCAGGCCGGTGATCACCAGCAGCAGGATGAGCGACAGCCTCGGGTGCGGTCCGCTCAGCGTCGAGGCCGCGATCACGGAGGCCGCCAGCATCGAGCCGTAGACGGCGCCGGCGTAGTCGGTCCGCTGCGCGGACCCCTCCGGGCCCGGTCCGGGCGGGCCGGGGACGCGCCTGCGGGATGCCGGTCCGGGTCCGGTCACGGCGGCCTCCTGCGGGGTCGGGGGCAGGACCGGCCGCCCGGACCGGTCCTCGCGACGATCGTCGCCGGTCCGCCGGGTGCCGGCCTCACCCCCGGGAGGTGAGGCGGGCCGCCCCGCCCGCTCGGATGGCACCCGGCGGCCGGGCCGTACTACCGTTTGAGTGGCGTCACCCGGAGCGACCGAGCGCCGGTGAGCCCGCGGCCCGCCCTTTCGCGTCCGCGCCCGGCCGTGCCCTCGGGCACGGCGGAACCACCAGGCGGTGGCCCCATGCCGCACACCCGCACAGCGCCCGCGAGGCTCCCCAACGGGGACCCGATGCTGCTCACCCGGATCCGGCCGCCCGGCCCGCCCGCCGCCACCTTCGTCCGGCGCGAGCGGCTGCTGCGCCGGATGGACGCGGCCGTGTCCCGGCCGGTGACCCTGGTCGACGGGCCCGCGGGGGCGGGCAAGACCCTGCTGGTGGCCGACTGGCTGGCCCGCGGCGGGCTCCCGGGTCCGGCCGGGTGGCTCACCCTGGAGGAGGGCGACAACCAGCCCGGCACCTTCTGGGCCTACGTGCGCGAGGCCCTGCGCGGCGGCGTGCCCGGGCTGCCCGAGGAGGTCGGCGCCCCGGCCCGGGCCGAGCACGTCGAACCGTCCCTGCTGGTCCGGCTGGCCGCCTGGATCAACGCCCGGCCCCAGCCGCTGGTCCTGGTGCTGGACGAGTTCGAGCACATCGACAACCCCCGGCTGACCGGTCAGCTGCACGACCTGGTCCGGCACACGGCCGGGCAGCTGCGGCTGGTGCTGGTCGGCCGCCGCGAGCCGCTGCTGCCGCTGCACCGCTACCGGGCCGCGGACGAGCTCGCCGAGATCCACGCCGCCGACCTCGCCTTCGGCCCGGCCGAGACGGCCGAGCTGCTGGAGCGCCACGGGCTGCGGCTGGACGCGTCCACCGTCGACACGGTGCACCGGGCGGTCTCCGGCTGGGCGGCCGGGCTGCGGCTGCTCGCGCTCGCCGCCAAGGACTCCGGCGAGCCCGAGGCCTACCTCGGGCGGATCGACGCCGGACAGGCCGCGCTCTCCGACTACCTGCTCGCCGAGGTGCTGCGCACCCAGCCCGCGCCGACCCAGGACCTGCTGCTGCGCTGCAGCATCCTGGGCCGGGTCCACCCCGACCTCGCCGACGCGCTCACCGGGCGCCGCGACGGCCGGCGGATCCTGGAGCAGCTGCACCAGGACAACGCCTTCACCGAGGCGCTGTCCGACGGCTGGTACCGGCTGCACCCGATGTTCGCCGGCATCCTGCGCCTGCACCTGCGCGCCGCCGCCCCGGACCGCGTCGACGGGCTGCGGGTGCGGGCCGCGCGCTGGCTCGCCGACCACGGCCAGTACCGGGCGGCGCTGGACCACGCCGTCGAGGGCGGCGCCTGGGGGTCGGCGGCGCAGCTCCTGGTCGACCAGCTGGCCCTCGGCGAGCTGGTCGCCGGACGGGACGCCACCCGGCTGCGCGCCCTGTTCTCCCGGATGCCGGCCACCGAACACAGCCCGGCCGCCGAACTCGTCCGCGCCGCCGTCCAGTTGGGCCGCGACGAGGTGGACGGCGTGCTACGGGTGCTGGAGCGCGTCGAACCGCGGCTGGCGGAGCAGCAGACCGAACTGCGGCTGGCGGCCGCCTTCGTGCGGGCGGAGGCCGCCCGGCTGCTCGGCTCGGCCGCGCTCGCCGAGCGGGCCGCCCGGTGTGCCCACGAGCTGGCCGGCCGGGCGCCGGCCGGCCCGCTGGAGCGGCACCCCGAACTGCTCGCCCTGGTGGACGCCGGCCTCGGCTCCGCGCTGCTGTGGCACGGCCGGCTCGACGAGGCGCGGGCGGCCCTGGAGTGCGCGGCGCAGGCCCCGCCCTCGCCCGGCACCGCCCGGCTGCGCCATGACTCGCTGTGCCGGCTCGCGTTCATCGACCACCTGCGCGGCCGTTCCGGGCGGGCCGAGCACCGGGTGCGCGAGGCCGACGAGGAGGCCGACCGTTCCAGCCTGCCGCCCGACAGCCGCACCGAGGTGCGCGACCTGGTGCTGGCCGCCACCGCGCTGGAGCGCGACGAGCCGGCCGACGCCCGCCGGGCGCTGCTGCGGATGACGGCCCGCCCGGCGGCCGAACGCGATCCCGTGGTCGCGCTGGGCGAAGCGGTGCTCGGCGCCGAGCTGGAACTGGCCCGGGGCCGGCCCGACGCCGCGCTGCGACTGCTGGAGGAGAGCCGGGAGGACGGCGGCCTCGCCGACCGCCCGTCCGACTGGAGCCGCGAGTGCCTCGCCGTGACCGCCTGCGCCGCGCATCTGGCGGCCGGACGACCGCAGGCGGCGGTGGCGGTCCTGGAGGGCGTGCCGACCAGGGCGCCGGACTCGCTGGTGGTGGTGGCGCGGGCCCGGCTGGCGGCCGGGCTGGACGAGGCGGGCGCCCTCGCCCAGCTGCGGGCGCTGCGCGACGACCCCACCGTGGGCGGCGCCACCCGGACCCGGGCACTGCTGCTGCTGGCCCAGGCCGACGCCGAACCCGGCGGGCCGGAGAGCGCCCGGCTGCTGGCGCAGGCCCTGGCCGCCGCCGAGCCGGAGGGTCTGCTCCGGCCGTTCCGCGAGTCCGCGCCCTGGGTACGGCGCCAGTTGCACCGGCAACCCCTGCTGGCCCGGGCCCACAGCTGGCTGCCCGGCGATCTGCGCCCGTCCGCGCCGGACCCGCACCCGGACGGCCCGCCCCCCGGCGGACGGCCGCCGACCCGGGCGCCGGCCGCACCAGCCGCCGAGCCGCCGGCCGACCTGCTGACCGAGGCGCTGACGGAGCGGGAGCGCGACGTGCTGCGGCACGCGGCGCGGATGCTGTCGACCCAGGAGATCGCCGACGAGCTGTACCTGTCGCCGAACACCGTGAAGACGCACCTCAAGAGCATCAACCGCAAGCTGCTGACGGCGAACCGCCGCGAGGCGGTGCGCAGGGCGGCCCGGCTGCACCTGCTCGACGGCCCGTGAGCCGACGGCGACGCGTGGACCGCCGGTGGCACACGGACCGACCGCGGCGCGTGGGCCGACGGCGGGGCGCCTCACTCGGGCAGCCGGTGCAGCTCCGTCACCCGCAGGCCCAGCGCCTGGCAGCGGTTCAGCAGACCGAACAGGTGGGCCTCGTCGACGACGTCCCCGTACAGAACGGTGTGATCGGGAACGACCCTGCTCTCCAGCTCGGGAAAGCCCTCCCGGCGGGTCGTCTCCTGCAGCACGCCGGACACCCGGATCTCGTAGCGCATGGGGCCGGCTCCCTTCGCTTCGACGGTGGCCTCCAGCCTGGTCGTCCCGGGAGCCCGGCGCATCACCCCCACGAGGTGACCTGCCGGCCCGGGCGCACGGCGGCCGGAGCGGCGGGGAGTGGCAGCGGCGGGGAGTGGCGGGGTGCGGCAGGACGCGGCGGGGCCACCCGGCGGGCGTTCACCCGCCCGGGGTGATCCTCCGCCCGGACCGCCCCCCGTACGGTGGCGGCGCAGGCGGTTCCCACCGCCCGGACCGCGCCGTCCGGGTCCCGTCGTCCGCCGAGGGAGCATCCACCATGAGTCCCTACCCCCCGATCGCCGAGCACGGCGTCATCGGCGACCTGCAGACCGCAGCGCTGGTCTCCACCGACGGCGACATCGACTGGTGGTGCGCCCCCCGGTTCGACTCCCCGAGTCTGTTCGCCTCCCTGCTGGACCACCGCAAGGGCGGCCGGTGCCGGCTCGCCGTCGACCGGGAGGCCGTGCCGGACGCCCAGGTGAAGCAGCTCTACCTGGCCGGCACGGCCATCGTGGTCACCCGCTTCCTCGCCCCGCAGGGGGTGGCGGAGGTGATCGACTTCATGCTCCCGGACACCTCGCCCACCCCGAGCGAGCAGCACCGGATCCTCCGGGCGGCGCGGGTGGTGCGCGGCCGGGTGCCGTTCGTCCTGGAGTGCCGCCCCCGCTTCGACTACGGCCGGGCCACCCACGGGCTCGCCCTGCCCGACGAGCGCACCGCCGTCCTGGAGGGGGCGGGCCAGGAGCTGTGCGTGCAGGCCACCGAGCCGGTCGTGCTGCGCTCGGACGGCACCGACGTGACCGCGCGGTTCACCCTGGACGCCGGGCAGATGGCCACCGTCGTGCTGACCAGCCGGCCGCCGGGCACCGCCCTGCCCGCCGCGCCCCGGGACGAGGAGAGCCTCGCCGCCTTCGACGCCTGCCGGGCGTTCTGGTACGGCTGGCTGAAGTCCTCGAACTACCACGGGCGTTGGCAGCAGATCGTGGACCGCTCGGCGATCACGCTGAAGCTGCTCAGCTACCGGCCGACCGGCGCGCTGATCGCCGCGGCGACCATGGGCCTGCCCGAGCAGGTCGGCGGCGAGCGGAACTGGGACTACCGCTACACCTGGATCCGCGACGCCTCGCTCTCCGTGCACACCCTGATCGGGCTCGGCTTCCGTGAGGAGGCGGCGGCGTTCCGCCGCTGGGTGCGCGACCGGGTCGAGGCCGCCGCCGCCGAGCGCGAGCGGCTGCAGATCATGTACCGCATCGACGGCGACCCGCGGCTGGGCGAGGAGACGCTCGGCCACTGGGAGGGCTACCTGGGCTCGTTCCCGGTGCGGGCCGGCAACGCCGCCGCCGACCAGCTCCAGCTCGACATCTACGGCGAGGCCGCCTACGCGTTCGCCGCCGGGGAGGGCGACATGGGCGCGCTGCGCGGCTGGGACGCCTTCCGCCGGCTGGTGGACTGGCTGACCGAGCACTGGGACCGCGCCGACGAGGGGGTCTGGGAGACCCGCGGCGGACGCCAGGACTTCACCTACAGCCGGGTGATGTGCTGGGTGGCCTTCGACCGGGCCGTGCGGATGGCCCGCACCCACGCCCGCCCGGCGGACCTGGACCGCTGGAGCTCGGTGCGCGACGACATCCTGCGCCAGGTGGTGCAGCGGGGCTGGAGCCCGAAGCGGAAGGCCTTCGTCCAGCACTACGACACCGAGGTCCTGGACGCCTCGCTGCTGCTGATGCCCAAGGTCGGCTTCCTCTCCCCCACCGACCCGGACTGGCTGTCCACCCTGGACGCGATGGACCGGGAGCTGGTCTGCGACAGCCTGGTCTACCGCTACGACCCGGCGGCCTCGCCGGACGGGCTGCGCGGCACGGAGGGCACCTTCAACCTCTGCTCCTTCCTCTACGTCGAGGCCCTCGCCCGGGCCGGCCGGGTCGAGCAGGCCCGCTACGCCTTCGACAAGATGCTCACCTACGCCAACCACGTGGGCCTGTTCGCCGAGGAGATCGGGCCCTCCGGCGAGCAACTGGGCAACTTCCCGCAGGCGTTCACCCACCTCGCGCTGATCGACGCGGCGCTCGCGCTCGACGAGGAGCTCGACCGGCGCGGCGCCGCCTGAGCGCAGGAGCGCCCCACCGCAGGACCGCAGCACCGCGAAAGGAACCCGGCGCCATGGCCTCATCCACCCACCCGGCGCGACCGCGCCGCAACCTGCTGCCGTTCGCGGGCGTGGCGCTGATCCTGCTGGCCCTGTTCAACGGGTGGGACGCGATCGCCGCGCTGATCGACTCGCCCGTCGTCACCGGCACCGACCGCTACGTCTTCGGCGACCTGCACAGCCTCGGCTGGGCGGTGCTCGCGCTGGCGGTCGCCCAGGGCCTGGCCGGCATCACGCTGCTCACCGGCGACCTCCCCAGCCGCTGGTTCCCGGTGACGGTGCTGTGCGCCAACGTCTTCGTGCAGTTCGTCTTCGTGGCGAGCTACCCCGCCTGGTCGCTCCTGATCATCGCCATCGACGTGGCCGCCCTGTACGCGGTGCTCACCGCGCCCTACGAACGGAGCGGGACATGACCACCGCCACCGCCCGTCCCGCCCGGTCCGCCGGACGGAGGGTGCTGGCCCCGCTGGCGCTGGCCCAGTTCATCTGCAGCTTCGCCGGCTCCAGCATGAACGTGATGATCAACGACATCAGCGCGGACCTCGACACCAGCGTCCAGGGCGTCCAGGTGGCGATCACCGTCTTCCTGCTGGTGATGGCCGCCCTGATGATCCCCGGCGGCAAGCTCACCGACCGCTGGGGCCGCAAGCGCTGCCTGATGCTGGGCCTCGCCGTCTACGGCGTCGGCGCCGTGCTCAGCGCGGCCGCCCCCGGGCTGGGCGTGCTGATCCTCGGAAACTCGGTGCTGGAGGGCGTCGGCACCGCGCTGCTGATCCCCCCGGTCTACATCCTGACCACCCTGCTGTTCACCGGCACCGCCGCCCGGGCCCGTGCCTTCGGCACGATCATGGCGCTGGGCGGCATCGGCGCGGCGGCCGGTCCGCTCATCGGCGGTCTGCTCACCACCGCGATCGACTGGCGGGCCAACTTCGGCTTCCAGGCCGTGGTGGTCGCCGCGATCCTCCTCCTCACCCGCACCCTGGAGGACCCGCTGCCCGCCGACCCCGACCGGCCGTTCGACCTCGTCGGCGCGGTGCTGTCCGCGGGCGGCCTGGTGCTGCTGGTCACCGGCATCCTCGCGGCGGACAACAACGCCTGGCTGATGATCGCCCTGCTGGCCGCCGGAGCCGTCGTCCTGGCCGGCTTCTTCCGCTGGATCCGCCGGCTGGAGCGCGCGGGCCGCGAACCGCTGCTGGCCACCAGCCTGTTCCACAACCGGGTCTCCAACCTGGGCCTGGTCACCCAGAACGCCCAGTGGCTGGTCCTGATGGGCGTCTCGTTCACCGTCGGCGCCTACCTCCAGGTGGTCCGCGGCTACAGCGCGATCGCCACCGGCGGCGTCTTCACCGCCGCCACCCTGGGGCTGCTGGTCTCCTCGCTCGCCGCCGAACGGCTGGCGAAGCGCCGTGCCCAGCGCACGCTGATCGTCACCGGCTTCGCGACCACCACCGCCGGCATCGTCCTGCTGCTCCTGCTGGTGCGCTCCTTCGGCGGTGCCTGGGCCTTCGCCCCCGGCCTGCTGCTGATCGGCCTCGGGCTCGGCCTGATGCTCACCCCGTCGGTCAACGTGGTGCAGTCCGCCTTCCCGGACAGCCGCCAGGGCGAGATCTCGGGTCTGTCCCGCAGCATCTCCAACCTCGGCTCCTCGCTGGGCACCGCCGTCGCCGGCACCATCCTGGTCTCCGAGCTCACCCGCAACGGCTACGCGGCGGCGATGATCGCGCTGGCCGGCTTCGGCGTGGTCGGCCTCGGCGCGGCGCTGTTCCTGCCGCACGACCGGCCACCGGCCGCCCAGGACGCCGCGACCGGGGGCGAGGCCGGCGGCGAGGCCGGGGCCCGGGCCGGCACCTGAGGCAGGCGCGACGGCCAACCGGCGCACATGGAACGGCCGGTTCTGCCAACGCTATTGACGAAATGTCCAACAGTGGCGATTCTCGTCACACCGAGTACGCGGGACCCGGCGGCCGGTCCGGGTGCGGTGCCGCGCCGCGGGCGACCGGGCGTCGACCGCGTCGTCCGCCCGTCCGGAACCGGGGTTCCCCATGAGCCGACTCCCCCACGCACGCCTCCGATTCGCCACCCTGCTCGCCGCGCTGCTCGCCCTGGTCGCCGCCGCGCTCGCCGCCCCGGCCCAGGGGGCGGGCTCCACCGACTGGTGGGACCCCGTCGCCCGGCCGGCACCCGACGCCGCCATCGGCGTCACGGGCGAGCCGTTCACCGGCACCGACGCCCAGGGCCGCGTCCGCGGCTTCGTGGACGCGCACGACCACATCCTGGCCAACGAAGCCTTCGGCGGCCGTCTGATCTGCGGCAAGGCCTTCTCCGAGGCGGGCGTCGAGGACGCCCTCAAGGACTGCCCGGAGCACTACCCCGACGGCTCGCTCGCCCTCTTCGACATGATCACCAAGGGCGGCGACGGCAAGCACGACCCGGTCGGCTGGCCCACCTTCGCCGACTGGCCCGCCCATGACTCGCTGACCCACCAGCAGAACTACTACGCCTGGGTGGAACGCGCCTGGCGCGGCGGCGAGCGGGTGCTCGTCAACGACCTGGTGACCAACGGCGTGATCTGCTCGGTCTACTTCTTCAAGGACCGCAGCTGCGACGAGATGACCTCGATCCGCCTTCAGGCGCAGAAGAGCTGGGAGATGCAGGCCTACGTCGACCGCATGTACGGCGGGCCGGGCAAGGGCTGGTTCCGGATCGTCACCACCGGCGCACAGGCCCGCGAGGTGGTCCGGCAGGGCAAGCTCGCCGTCGTGCTCGGGGTGGAGACCTCGGAGCCGTTCGGCTGCAAGCAGGTGCTGGACGTCGCCCAGTGCGGCCAGGCGGACATCGACCGCGGTCTCGACGAGCTGTACGGGCTCGGCGTGCGCAGCATGTTCCTCTGCCACAAGTTCGACAACGCGCTGTGCGGGGTGCGGTTCGACGAAGGCTCGCTGGGCGCGGCGATCAACGCCGGCCAGTTCCTGTCGACCGGCACCTTCTGGCAGACCGAGCAGTGCACCGGCCCGCAGCACGACAATCCGATCGGCCTGGCACCCGCGCCGGCCTCCGTCCAGAGCCGGCTCCCCGCGGGGGTGGCGCCGCCCTCGTACGCGGCCGGAGCGCAGTGCAACACCCGCGGACTGACCGAGCTGGGCGAGTACGCCCTGCGCGGGATGATGCGGCGCGGCATGATGCTGGAGCTCGACCACATGAGCGTCAAGGCGGCCGGGCGGGCACTGGATGTGCTGGAGTCCGCGTCGTACCCGGGCGTGCTCTCCTCGCACAGCTGGATGGACCTCGGCTGGACGGAGCGGGTCTACAAGCTCGGCGGCTTCGTCGCCCAGTACATGAACGGCGCGGAGGCGTTCAGCGCGGAGGCGAAGCGCACCGACGCGCTGCGCGACAAGTACGGGGTCGGCTACGGCTACGGGACGGACATGAACGGCGTGGGCGGCTGGCCCGGTCCGCGCGGGGCCGGGACCGCGAACCCGGTGCGCTACCCGTTCCGCACCGCCGACGGCGGCTCGGTGGTCGAGCGCGCCACCGCCGGCAGCCGCACCTGGGACGTCAACACCGACGGCGCCGCGCACTACGGCCTGGTGCCGGACTGGATCGAGGACATCCGGCAGGTCGGCGGGCAGGGCGTGGTCGACGACCTGTTCCGCGGCGCGGAGTCCTACCTCACCACCTGGGGCGCCGCCGAGCGGTACCGGTCCGAGGTGAACCTCGCGGCGGGCGCCACCGCCTCGGCGAGCTCGGCCGAGTGGAACCCGTTCACCGACTTCGGGGCCGCCCGGGCCGTGGACGGCAACGGATCCAGCCGCTGGGCCAGTGACTGGAGCGACGACCAGTGGCTGCGGATCGACCTGCCCGCCACCACCCTGGTCGGCCGGGTCACCCTGAACTGGGAGCGCGCCTTCGCCCGGGCCTACCGGATCGAGGTGTCCACCGACGGGACGACCTGGCGGACGGTGTGGTCCACCGCCTCCGGCGACGGCGGTCTGGACACCGCGCGGTTCCCCGCCGTCCCGGCCCGCCAGGTGCGGATCCACGGCGAGCAGCGGGCCACCTCGTGGGGGTACTCACTGTACGAGGTGGGCGTCCACCGGAGCTGACGGGGCGGGCGCGGCCGGGCGGGAGGAATTCCTCGAAGAAGTTCCGGCGGTGGTGTCGAGAAGCGGCGGGCGGCTCCGTCCCAGGGTCGAAGGCGGCCACAATGGGCCGCACGAACTGCGAGGAGAGGGTCACCATGGCCAAGTACCTGCTGCTGAAGCACTACCGCGGCGCCCCGGAGGCGGTCAACTGCGTGCCCATGGACCAGTGGACCCCGGAGGAGATCGAGGCGCACATGCAGTACATGCGCGACTTCGCGAACCGGCTGGAGAAGAGCGGCGAGTACGTCGACGGCCAGGCGCTCGCCCCCGAGGGGGCGTGGGTCCGGTACGACGGCGAGGGCCGGCCGCCGGTCACCGACGGCCCGTTCGCGGAGACCAAGGACCTCATCGCCGGCTGGATGGTGATCGACGTCGACAGCTACGAGCGCGCCGTCGAGCTGGCCGGCGAGCTGTCCGCCGCTCCGGGGGCGGGCGGGCGGCCGATCCACGAGTGGCTGGAGCTGCGCCCGTTCCTCGCCTTCTCGCCGACCATCACGGAGTGACCGCTCCCGTGGACGAGGCCCTGCTGCGCAGCCTCACCCCGGAGGTGCTCGCCGTCCTCGTCCGCCGCGGAGCCGACTTCGCGGCGGCCGAGGACGCCGTCCAGGACGCCTTGGTGGAGGCCCTGCGGGTGTGGCCCGCAGGGCCTCCGGCCGAGCCGAAGGGGTGGCTGGTCACCGTGGCCTGGCGCAAGTTCCTCGACGCGGCCCGGGCGGACTCCGCCCGGCGCCGCCGCGAGGACCGGGTCGAGGAGGAGCCGGCCCCCGGGCCGGCCCCCGCGCTCGACGACACGCTGCGGCTGTACTTCCTGTGCGCCCACCCCTCGCTGACGCCGGCCTCGGCGGTGGCGCTCACCCTGCGCGCCGTCGGCGGGCTCACCACCCGCCAGATCGCCCGGGCCTACCTGGTGCCCGAGGCGACCATGGCGCAGCGGATCAGCCGGGCCAAGCGCACCGTCTCCGGTGTGCGCCTCGACCGGCCGGGCGACGTCGCGACCGTGCTGCGGGTGCTCTACCTGGTGTTCAACGAGGGCTACTCGGGCGATGTCGACCTCGCCGCCGAGGCGATCCGGCTGACCCGGCAGCTGGCGGCCCGGGTCGACCACCCCGAGGTGGCCGGGCTGCTCGCCCTGATGCTGCTCCACCACGCCCGGCGGGCCGCCCGGACCGCCCCGGACGGCAGTCTGGTGCCGCTCGCCGAGCAGGACCGCTCCCGCTGGGACACCGCGGCGATCGCCGAGGGCGTGGCGATCCTCCAGGCGGCCCTCGCCCGCGACCGGCTGGGCGAGTTCCAGGCGCAGGCGGCCGTCGCGGCGCTGCACGCGGACGCGCGGACGGCGGAGGAGACGGACTGGGTGCAGATCGTCGAGTGGTACGACGAGCTGCTGCGGCTGACCGGCAGCCCCGTCGTGCGGCTCAACCGCGCGGTGGCGGTCGGCGAGGCGGACGGGCCGCGCGCCGGGCTGGCGGCGCTGGCGGAGGTGGACGCCGGGCTGCCGCGCCGCACGGCGGCGGAGGCCCACCTGCGCGAGCGGGACGGCGAACTGGCGACGGCGGCGCGGCTGTACGCCGAGGCGGCCCGCGAGGCGCCCAACCTCGCCGAGCGGGACCATCTGACCCGCCGGGCGGCCCGGCTCAACACCGCGCTCGCGGCGGACCGGGGCCAGGAGTGAGCGTGCGCGCCCCCCGCGCGCGGGCGAGTTGCGACCGCCCCGGTCCCCGGAAGAATTGAGCGCGGACGGCTCTCCGGGGACCGGCCCGCCCGTGCCGGCCGGCGCCACCCCGCACGAGGAGGGCCGCAGGACGAAGGGGATGCCCCATGACCGTTTCCAGCACCCCGGTCAACCTCACCCGCGCCGCCCACGTCGGCATCTCGGTCTCCGACCTGGACGCCTCGATCGCCTTCTACACGGCCCTCACCGGCCGGTCGCCGGTCGCCGAGGGAACCATGCACAGCGTGCCGTTCGGCAGGTCGCAGGGGCTGCCGGTCGCCAAGCTCCGCTACGCCACGATCAACCTGGACAACAGCCTCGGCATCGACCTCATCCAGTTCCAGGAGCCGGTGGGCGAGCGGACCGGCGGGGTGGCGAACCGCCCCGGCTCGATGCACCTGTGTCTGCGGGTCGACGACTTCGACGCGGTGTACCGGCGGATGAAGGAGGCCGGGTACGACTTCCTCGGCGACGACTACACGTTCATCGCGGGCGAGGTCACCCCGGAGGCGGCCCTGGGTACCAAGGTCGCCTACTTCAACGACCCCGACGGCACCAATCTGGAGATCATCCAGCCGGAGGGCGGCTTCGCGAGCTGAACTTCCGCGGCCGGGCGTGTGGCGAGCGTGCAGCCGAGCACGAGATACTTGCACTAGCCGCATATAGGCCCTAGCCGGTATTCGCCTTCATGGCTTACCCTTGGGTACAGCCACATTCGGAAGGAGACCGGCCTCATGACCGCCACGGACCCCGCGCTCACCGCCCTGGCCAGCGGCTGGGGTGCGCTTTCCCTCCTGCACGGCAGGATCGAGTCGCACATCGAGCGCGCCCTGCAGTCCAAGCACGACCTGAGCGTGCGGGAGTACTCACTGCTCGACGTCCTCAGCCGGCAGCACGACGGCGAGGGCGGCCACCTCCAGATGAAGCAGGTCGCCGACGCGGTCGTGCTCAGCCAGAGCGCCACGACACGACTGGTCACCCGCCTGGAGGACCGCGGCCTGCTGGCCCGCTACCTCTGCCCCACCGACCGCCGCGGCATCTACACCAATGTCAGCGAGGAGGGGCTGAAGCTGCTGGAGGAGGCCCGGCCGACCAATGACGCCGCGCTGCGCGAGGCGCTCGGCGAGGCCGCGCGCAATCCCGAGCTGGCCTCACTGGTGGAGGCCGTCGAGGCCGTGGAGACCCCGGCGCGCCTCGGCTAGCCACCCGACCCCGCCTCCCCCGACCGGCCCCAGCACCTCGCTGGGGCCGGTTTTTGCATGCCCGACCCCTCCACCCCGGCCCGGCGACCCCCGCAGCCCCGGCCCGGCGACCCCCGCAGCCCCGGCCCGACGACACCATGTGATCGCCGACATCCAGAGAACGACCACAGCCCGCGCTTGCACTTATAGCGCGCCTGCAACTATTGTGAAGACACGCAAGGAGCTCACTCAAGCAATCACAGAAGGGTCGAGCCCAATGCCTCTCGCACTGCTCGCTCTGGCCGTCGGCGCTTTCGGCATCGGCACCACCGAATTCGTGATCATGGGCCTGCTGCCCGAGATCGCCGCCGACTACGGCGTCTCCATCCCCACCGCGGGCCTGCTCGTCACCGGCTACGCCCTCGGCGTCGTCCTCGGCGCACCGCTGCTGACCGTGCTCGGCACCAAGGTCAGCCGCAAGCGGATGCTCATGCTGCTGATGGGCCTGTTCGTGCTCGGCAACCTGGTCTCGGCCCTCGCCCCCTCGTTCGGCATGATGCTCGCCGGCCGCGTGGTCGCCTCGCTCGCCCACGGCGCGTTCTTCGGCATCGGCTCCGTCGTCGCCGCCGACCTGGTCGCCCCGGACAAGAAGGCCGGCGCCATCGCCACCATGTTCACCGGTCTGACCATCGCCAACATCGTCGGCGTGCCGCTCGGCACCTACATCGGCCAGGCCGTCGGGTGGCGCATCACCTTCGCCGGTGTCGCCGCGCTCGGCATCGTCGGCCTGCTCGGCATCGCCAAGCTCGTCCCCGCCATGCCCCGGCCCGAGGGCGCCCACCTGCGCCGCGAGCTGACCGCCTTCCGCAACCCGCAGGTCCTGCTCGCCATGGCGATGACCGTGCTCGGTTTCGGTGGTGTCTTCGCCGCGATCACCTACATCGCCCCGATGATGACCCAGGTGGCGGGCTACTCGGACGGCGCGGTCACCTGGCTGCTGGTCCTCTTCGGCATCGGGATGTTCCTCGGCAACCTGCTCGGCGGCAAGTACGCCGACCGCAAGCTGATGCCGATGCTCTACACCACCCTGGGCGGCCTCGCCGTCGTCCTGGCGCTGTTCACCCTGACCGCGCACAACAAGGTGCTGGCCGCGATCACCATCATGCTCGTCGGGGCGCTCGGCTTCGCCACCGTCCCGCCGCTGCAGAAGCGGGTGCTCGACCAGGCCCACGGGGCGCCCACCCTGGCCTCCGCCGTGAACATCGGCGCCTTCAACCTCGGCAACGCCCTCTCCGCCTGGCTCGGCGGCATGGTCATCGCCGCCGGCCTCGGCTACACCTCGCCGAACTGGGTCGGCGCCGTGCTCGCCGCCGCGGCCCTCGTCCTCGCCATCTGGTCCGCCGCCCTGGAGCGCCGCACCCCCGTGACCGCGACCGCGGCCGACCCCGTCGCCACCGCCGTTCCGGTCCACCACTGACCGTCCCACCCTCCCCGTCCGGCCCCCTCACCTCAGGAGAACCACCCCCATGAGCACCACCACCGTGACCCCGCTGACCACCGCCGACGCCGAGACCCTGATCACCGCCGCCCGAGCCGCCGCCGAGGCGGCCGGGGTCCCGGTCAGCGTCACCGTCCTCGACGCCGGGGGCCACCTGCTCGCCTTCCGGCGCGACGACCGGGCCGTGCTGATCTCCGGCGAGACCAGCACCCGCAAGGCCTACACCGCGCTGCAGCTGAACGCCCCGACCGCCGACCTGGTCGACCTGGTCAAGCCCGACGGCCCGTTCCACTCGCTGCCGACCGCGCTCGACCGTCCGCTCCTGTTCATCGCCGGCGGCATCCCCGTCCACCGCGACGGCCGCCTCGTCGGCGCCATCGGCCTCGGCGGCGGCGCCCCGGAGCAGGACCACTCCTTCGCCACCGCCGCCCTCCAGGAGCTGGACCGGTGAGCCGCACCCCTCGCGAGGTCTTCGCTGACCACGGTGAGCGCCTGGGCACCGGCGACCTCGACCACATAGCGGGCAACTACACCGAGGACGCCGTCCTGATCACCCCCGACGGGGAGTTCCGGGGCCATGACGGGGTCCGGCAGGTGATCGGCCGGCTGCTGGCCGACCTGCCGCAGGCCGAGTGGTGGCTGACCCCGCAGTTCGCCGGCGAGATCCTCTTCCTCCGCTGGGCGGCCGCCACCGGCACCCACCGGGTCGCCGACGGCACCGACACCTTCGTCTTCCGCGACGGCCTGATCAGTGCCCAGACCGTCCGCTACACCCTCAGCAACCGCACCGACTGAAAGACCGGTACCACCATGAACGCCCCCACCGTCCCCACCGTGAAGCTCAACAACGGCGTCGAGATCCCCCAGCTCGGCTTCGGCGTCTTCCAGGTCCCGGACGACCGGACCACCGCCGCCGTCGCCAGCGCCCTGGAGGCCGGCTACCGCAGCATCGACACCGCCGCGATCTACGGCAACGAGGCCGGCGTCGGCCGGGCCCTGGCCGAGGGCGGCGTGCCGCGCGAGGACCTGTTCGTCACCACCAAGCTGTGGAACGCCGACCAGGGCTACGACGAGACCCTGCGCGCCTTCGACGCCAGCCTCGCCAAGCTGGGCCTGGAGACCGTCGACCTCTACCTGATCCACTGGCCCACCCCGGCCCGCGACCTCTACCTCGACTCCTGGCGGGCCATCGAGCGCCTCGCCGCCGACGGCAGGATCCGCGCCGCCGGTGTCTCCAACTTCCAGCCCGCCCACCTCCAGCGCCTGCTGGACAACAGCGAGCTCGTCCCGGCCGTCAACCAGGTCGAGCTGCACCCCGGCCTCCAGCAGGCCGAGCTGCGCGCCTTCCACGCCCGGCACGGCATCGCCACCGAGGCCTGGAGCCCGCTCGCGCAGGGCGCCGTCCTGGACGACCCGGCGATCACCGCGATCGCCGAGCGCACCGGCAAGTCGCCCGCTCAGGTGGTGCTGCGCTGGCACCTGCAGCTGGGCAACATCGTGATCCCCAAGTCGGTCACCCCGGCCCGCATCCGCCAGAACCTCGACGTCTTCGACTTCGAGCTGACCGACGCGGACATGGACGCGATCGGTGCGACCGACCGCGGCCTGCGCACCGGCCCGCACCCGGACCAGTTCAACTGATCCTCCCGACGCCCCCGCTCCACCACCGGCCGACCGACCGGGGCGGAGCGGGGGCGTCCCCCGTTGCCGCTCCGCCCGCTCCCACCGCTCGCCCGGCACCCCCGCTCGCACACCCGCCCGCACACCCGCTCGCACCGCCTCGGAAGGATCCGCCATGGCCTCCGCCCACCCCGCCCTCGCCCGCATCGCCCCCGGCGACGGACGGCTCACGATCGGCCTCGAACTGCCCCTGGACAACGACTGGGGCCCCGAGCGCGGACGCGCCGACCGCGCCGCCGGCCTGCCGTTCGGCGTGCCCGACCTCACGGCGCACACCGAGCGCGCACGGCTGGCCGACCGGCTCGGCTTCGCCGCCCTGTGGCTGCGCGACGTCCCGCTCTACGACCCGCTCCAGTTCGGCGACGCCGGCACCGTCTTCGAGACCTTCACCCACCTCGGCCACCTCGCCGCCGTCACCGAGAACGTCGTCCTCGGCACCGGCGCGACAGTCCTGCCGCTGCGCGAGCCGCTGCTGGTCGCCAAGGCCGCCGCCACCGTCGACGTGCTGTCCGGCGGGCGCATGCTGCTCGGCCTGGCCAGCGGCGACCGCCCGGTGGAGTACCCGCTGTTCGGCCGCGACTTCCAGTCCCGCGGCGCGGCGTTCCGCGAGGGCGTCGAGACCCTGCGCGCCGCCTGGCGCGGCGGGCCGCTGGAGCTGCCCGCCGTCGGCCTCGGCGCGGACCGGCAGCTGGAGGTGCTGCCGCGGCCGGTGCACCCGGCCGGGATCCCGATCGCCGTCGCCGGCGGCGCCCAGCAGACCCCGGAGTGGATCGCCGAGAACGTCGACGCCTCCCTCAACTACCCGCGCGAACTGGGCGCGCTGCGGATCAGGGCCCGGGAGTGGCAGCAGCGGACCGACGGCGCCAAGCCGTACCTGACGCCCATGGTCCTCACCCTCCAGGATGACCCCGACGCCCCGGCCACCCCCATCCGGCTCGGCCTGAGCACCGGCCGCAACGCCCTGGTGGAGCACCTGAAGGCGATGGCCGGTCTCGGCGTCTCCCATGTCTCGTTCAACCTGCGCCCCAACGACCGGCCGATCGAGGAGCTGCTGCACGAGCTCGCCGAGCACGTGCTGCCGAACTTCCCCACGCCCGAGGCCGCCCCGGCAGTCGAGGACAGGATCTGACCTATACGGCTCCTATCGTGGGACACGTCGGACGGCGACGGACCGTCGAGAACGCAACACCCCACGGAGGTACGGACATGAGCGACACCACGGCCACCACCGCCCCTGCGATCACCGGCGAGCGGGCCGACCTGCTGGAGCAGCTCGCCATGCAGCGCCACTACCTGCGCCACACCACGCGCGACCTGACCGACGAGCAGGTCGGGCTGCGCACCACCGCCAGCGAACTGTGCCTGGGCGGCCTCATCAAGCACGTCTCGGCCGTCGAGCGGGCCTGGGTCGACTTCATCCTCGAAGGCCCGTCCGCGATGCCCGACTTCACCAGCATGACGCAGGCCGAGCAGGAGAGGTGGACGGGCATCTTCCGGATGCTGCCCGGCGAGACGCTGGCCGACGTGCTCGCCGAGTACGCCGAGACGGCGCGCCGCACGGACGAGCTGATCGCCGCCCTGCCGGACCTCGAGGTCTCCCAGCCCCTGCCGCCGGCGCCGTGGTACGAGCCCGGCGCCCGCCGCTCGGCCCGCCGGGTGGTGCTCGGCATCATCGGCGAGACGGCGCAGCACGCGGGCCACGCCGACATCCTGCGGGAGTCCCTGGACGGCGCCAAGTCGATGGGCTGAGCACCCCCGATGGCCCGCCCCCGACAGCCCGCCCCCGGCGCGTGTCCCGTGACGCACGCCGGGGGCGTCGCGGCCGCACCGCGGAGTTAGAGGGTCTCACTGAAGCTGTTGACACTCACAGAGGCAAGGAGTTACAACTTATAACGAACGCAAAAGCCTCTAGGGAACAGGAGGGTGCGGCCATGAGTGACCTGCGCCTGCTCGAAGTCGTCCTGCCGGGTGTGGTGGCCCCGGAGGGGCTGGAGATCCGCCGGGGCACGGTGCCGGAGCCCGGCCGGGGCCAGGTCGTGATCGGCGTGGAGGCGACCGGCGTCTCGTTCGCCGAGCAGCAGATGCGCCGCGGGCGGTACTACGACCAGCCGCCGTTCCCCTTCGTCCCCGGCTACGACCTGGTCGGCCGGGTCCTGGCCACCGGCGAGGGCGTCGACCCGGCCCTGACCGGCCGGCGGGTGGCGGCGCTGGTGAAGACCGGCGGGTGGGCCAGCCATGTGGCGCTCGACGCCGCGGACGTGGTGCCCGTGCCGGACGGCCTCACCTCGGCCGAGGCGGAGGCCGTGGTGGTCAACGGCATCACCGCCCGGCAGATGCTGCACCGGCTGGCCCGGGTGCGCCCCGGGCAGACCGTGCTGGTGCACGGCGCGAGCGGCGGCGTCGGCTCGGTGCTGGTCCAACTCGCCCGCACGGCGGGCGCGTCGGTGATCGGCACGGCCTCCGCCCGGCACCACGACGCGCTGCGCGAACTGGGCGCCGTCCCGCTCGACTACCGGACCGGTGACCTCCCCGCCCGGGTGCGGGAGCTGGCGCCCGGCGGAGTGGACGCGGTGTTCGACCACGTCGGCGGGCGCAGCGTGGTCGACTCCTGGCAGCTGCTCGCCCCCGGCGGCGCCCTGGTCGCCTACGGCAGCGCCTCCACCCGGGACGACACCGGCTCCAAGCAGTGGCCGGTGCTGAAGATCCTGGCCCGCACCTGGTTCTGGAACACCCTGCCCAACGGGCGCCGCGCCCACTTCTACAACATCTGGGCGGGCCGCGCCCTGCGCGCGGACGGCTTCCGCACCCGGCTGCGGGAGGACCTCACCGAGGTCTTCGACGCCGTCCGCCGCGGCGAGGTCTCCGCCCGCGTCGCCGCCGAACTCCCGCTTACCAGCGCCGCCGAGGCGCTGCGCCTGGCCGAGTCCGGAACGGTGAGCGGCAAGGTGGTGCTGATCCCCTGACGCCCGCACCGTCGCCCCGGCCGGCCCCGTGTTGCCGCTGGTGCTCGGCCACGGCCGGCCGGACTCGTTCCGGCGCTACTCGAAGGTGTGACCGCGGCGCCCGGGACGCGCTTCCGCTTCTTCCCCCGGCCGGCCATCGGGGAGCCTTCCACCGGCGGTGGCGGATCGACCGGTGGGTGGCGCCGTTCTCCGGAAGAACGGCGCCACCGGCGGTCCCGTGCTGGGACGCACGAGGTACGGACGGCGGCCACCGGGGCCGCACCCGGTCCGCGAGCCGGGTCCGGCGCAGGTGTGCCGGACCACTCCGTTCCCGCTCCCCTCGCCCCGGATCAGCGGGCGCTCTCCGCCGTTCCGGTGCGGAAGGCCGTGAGGGAGTCGGTGAGCGCCCTGGTCACCGGTCCCTGCTGGGAGCTGAGGAAGAAGTGCCCGCCGGGAAAGGTCCGGAGCCGGAACCCTCCGGCGGTGACCTCCGTCCAGCGCTCCGCCTCCTGCCGGGTCACCTGCGGGTCGGCGTCGCCGGTCAGCACCGTGACCGGGCAGCGCAGGGGCGGCCCGTCGCGGTGGACGTGGGTCTCGACCGCCGTGTAGTCGGCGCGCAGGCACGGCAGGATCATCCGCCGGATGTCCTCGTCGTCCAGGAGCGTGCTGTCGGTGCCGTTCAGCTGCTGGATCTCGGCGAGGATGCCGGCGTCGTCGCGCAGGTGCACGGTCTCGTGCCGCGTGGTGGTCGGCGAGCGGCGGCCCGAGACGATCAGGCCGAGCAGGTCGACGGCGCGCTCGGCCTCCAGCCGGCGGGCCGTCTCGTAGGCCAGGACGGCGCCCATGCTGTGTCCGAAGAACACCAGGGGCCGCTCGGTGCGGGGGCGCAGCACGGCGCAGATGGCGTCGACGAAGGCGTCGACGGTGTCCAGGCAGGGTTCGTGGCGGCGGTCCTGCCGGCCCGGGTACTGGAGGCAGAGCACCTGCGTCCGCGGCCCGAGCGCGCCGGACAGCGGCTGGAAGTAGCTGGCGGAGCCGCCGGCGTGCGGGAAGGCGACCAGGGTGACGGCCGCCTCGGGGGCCGGGCGGTACTGCCGCAGCCAGCGTCCGCTCAGCTCCGCGAGGTCGGGGTCGAGGCCGGGGTCGGGCATGGGAGGGGGATCCGTTTCTCGTGGTGGGACCGGTCCGGCCGGTCAGCCGGCGAAGCGCAGCGGCAGCTCGGTGAGCCCGCGCAGGAAGTCCGAGCGGTGCCAGGTCAGCCGCCCGGGCGGGACGGCGAGTTCCAGGCCCGGGAAACGGGCCAGGACCTCGGTCAGCGCGACCCTGATCTCCTGCCGGGCCAGCTGGTGGCCGAGGCAGAAGTGCGGGCCGTGGCCGAAGGCGAGGTGCGCGGTGGTCGGGCGCAGCAGGTCGAAGGAGTGCGGGTCGGCGCGGACGGCCGGGTCCCGGTTGGCGGCCGACGGCAGGAAGCGGACCAGCTCGCCCTTGCGGACGTTCACGCCATCGATCTCGATGTCGTCGAGCGCCACCCGGTTGGTGGTCGACAGCAGGGAGCCGCGGTAGCGCAGCGCCTCCTCGGTGGCGCCCGCCACGAGCTCCGGGTCGGTCCGGAGCGCGGCCAGCTGATCGGGGTGTTCGAGGAGTTCGAGGAGTGCGCTGGAGATGACGTGGGCGGTGGTGACGTGTCCGGCGAACAGCAGGACGGAGCAGAACCCGACGAGCTCCTCCCGGGAGAGCGCCTGTCCGTCGTCCAGCCGGGCGCCGACGAGCTCGCTCAGCAGGTCCTCGGTGGGTTGTCGGCGCTTCGCCTCGACCAGGTTGGTGCAGTAGGCGGCGAAGGCGTCCGTCGCGGCCTGGCGGACCGGCGCCGAGGGCGAGTCCATGTTCTTGACCCGGCTGTGGAACACCTCGCGGTCGGCCGACGGCACGCCGAGCAGCTCGCAGATGACCTCCAGCGGGAAGGGGTTGGCGAAGGCGGAGACGAAGTCGGCCTCCCCCTCGGCGGGAAGGCCGTCCAGCAGGCCGCGGGCGATCTCGGTGAGGCGGGGTTCCAGCGAGCGCACCGCGCGGGAGGCGAAGGCGGCGCTGACCAGCCGGCGGTAGCGGGCGTGCTCCGGATTGTCCTGTTCGAAGAGGACGATCGGGGCGTCCGGGATCTGCGCGGCCTGCGGCGCGTGCCGGTGGAGGTCGCTGGAGAGCCGGGGGTCGCCGAGCAACCGCCGGGCGGACTCGGCGCCGAGGACGGTCCACGCCTCGGTGCCGTCGGCCTGCCGGGCGCGGATCACCGGGTGGCGGCGGGCCAGCTGCCCGAGCTCGCGTTCCGCGTCGGGCAGGGAGGAGATCTGGACGAGGTCCAGGACGGGGATCATGCCCGACCCTCCGGTCCGTCCGGGGTGGTGGCGGTGACCCGGGGGAGGTCCCTGAGCCACAGGTGGCGGCTCGCGATGCGCCAGCGGTCCCCGTCCTTCTCCAGCAGGTCGACGTACGAGCCGCTGCGGCCGATCTCGTGGCTGCCGTCGTCGAGGGCGAAGGTGACGGAGAGCAGCGAGCGCGCCTCGGCGGTGTTCCCGTCCGAGCGGACGACGACCGTGTTGCCGGTGAGGTGGCGCTGGTGGGCGCCGCGTGTCTCGGTGTGGTGGCGGTACAGCGCGGCCATCGCGAAGACGATCCGCTCGCGGGTGGTCACCGACGGCGGGAAGCCCTCGGGGGCCGGGGTGAAGGTGAAGCTCGCGTCCTCGGTGAACAGGTCGCCGAGGGCTTCGAAGTCGCCGGAGTCGTAGTACAGGCTGTAGGCGGCGATGACGTCCTGGATGGCGGCCCGGTCGGCGAGGAACGCCGCGTCGAGGTGGCCGGTCGAGCCGGGCGCCGGAAGCAGCGGGGCGGGCGTGGGGGCGGTGGTCCGGGGCATGGGTGATGATCCCTTCGTCGGTCGTACGGTCCGTCGGCCGGCCGGGGGCCGGTGGTCCTGCGGGGTCACGGGGCGGTCCGGGACAGCCCCTCGATCCAGGTGCGCACCGCGGCGCCGGTCCGGTCGGCGTGTTCGCCGATCATGGTGCAGTGGTCGCCCTCGACCTCCGCGGCGGTGTGCTCGTGGGGCCAGGAGGAGCGCCAGTCCTCGCCGGTCATCGGTTCCTCGGGCGAGCCCGGCACGCAGCGCGACGGCCGGACGAACAGCGTCGGCACCGTGGTCGGCTCGGGCTCCCAGCCGCGGAACATCCGCCGGTAGCTGCCGATCGCGGTGAGTCCGACGTAGCCGAGCGCGGTGAACGCCTGCCGGCGCACGATCACCTCGTAGTTCATCGCCTTGCGCATGCGACGCGACATGGTGGCCGGCAGGTAGGTGTCCAGCAGCACCAGGCCGGCCGGCGCGGTGCCGGCCGCCTGGAGCCGACTGGCGACCGCCTGGGCGAGCCAGCCGCTGGAGGAGTAGCCGAGCAGGACGAACGGCTCGCCCTCGGCGCAGCGCAGGGTCGCGTCGGTGAGCAGGTCCAGCAGGACGTCGCGGGAGGCCGCGAGCGGCTCGCCGGAGCGGAAGCCGGGGACGGTCAGGACGGCGGTGCCGCAGAATCCGTCGAAGGCGCCGGCCAGTCGCCCGAACTGGATGGTGCCGTCGACCGGGGCGAACGGAGGGAAGCAGATCAGCCGCGGCTGTTCGCCGCCCTGCGACATCCGGACGGATCCGGCCAGGCCGGCCAGGAGCAGCAGATCCGCGCTGACCTCGCGCAGGCCGGACGCGCCGACCAGCAGTGCCTCCGCGTCGTCCATCTGCCCGCGCAGGGCCAGCTCGCGGTAGACGGAGCCGAGCAGTTCGTGGGACTCCTCCGTGCCCGGCTCCGGCCGCGGCGCGCGGCGCGCGGCGGTCCCGTCCTCCAGGGCGCGGGCCAGGTGCGCGGCGAGCGCGGCCGGGCCGGCATGGTCGTAGACCAGGGTGGTGGGGAGGTCGAGGCCGGTGGCCTCGCCGAGCCGCCGGGCGAGCCCGACGGTGGCCAGCGAGTCGAATCCCATCGCGCGGAAGGGCTGGTCCGGATCGACGGCGCCGGCGTCGGCGTGGCCGAGCTGGGCGGCCACCTCGGTGCGGACCAGGTCGAGCAGCTCGGCGGCCAGCCGGGCGGGCGAGCGCTCGGCGGAGCGGTCCAGGATCGGGGGCGGTACGGTGCCGGGCGCCGGGTCCGCCGGACGCTCCGGGGCGGCCGCCACGAGGTCCGCGATCAGCGGCCGGGGGCGGGCGGCGGCGTAGCTGTGCGCGAGTCGGGGCCAGTCCACGTCGGCGACCGTCACGCAGGTCAGGTCCTCGTCCAGGACCTGGCCGAGGGCGGTCAGGGCGGTGGCAGGGTCCATCGGCCGCACCCCGAGCCGGCCGAGGTGGCGTCCGGCCTCGCCGTCGGCCATGCCCCCGGCGGCCCAGGGGCCCCAGGCGACGGCGGTGGCGGTGAGTCCGCGCTGCCGGCGGCGCAGGGCGAGGGCGTCCAGGTGGGCGTTGGCGGCCGCGTAGGCGCCCTGCGCGGCGCCGCCCCAGACCCCGGCGCCGGAGGAGTAGAGCACGAAGGCGTCGAGCTCGGCCGTGGCGAAGAGCTCGTCCAGCGCCAGCGCCCCGGCGACCTTGGCGGTGACGGTGGCGGCGATCGCGGCCGGGCCGGTGTCGAGCAGCCGGGCGGGCCCGGCGACGCCGGCGGCGTGCAGCACGGTGCGGATGCGCGGAAGTTCCTCGCCCAGGGCCTCGCGGAGCCGGTCGGCGGCGTCCGGGGCGGTGAGATCGCAGGCAACCGGCATCAGGTCGACACCGACGGCCGCGAGTTCGGCCCGCAGCCCGTCGAGGCCGGGGGTGTCGGGGCCCCGGCGGCCCAGCACCAGCACGCGCTCGGCCCCGCGGGCGGCCAGCCAGCGGGCCGCGTGCCCGCCCAGGGCTCCGGTGCCGCCGGTGATCAGCGCGGTGCCGCCGGTCCGCCAGGGGCGGGCGGGGCGGGCGGGCGCGTCCGTGGCGGCGGGGCGGGACAGGCGGCGGCCGAAGGTGCCCAGCGGCCGGATCGCGAACTGGTCCTCTCCCCCGGCGTCGGCCAGGACGGCGAGCAGGGTGGTCAGGGAGCGCTCGTCGGGGTCGGCCGGCAGGTCGGCCAACCCGCCCCAGTTGAGCGGGTGTTCGAGTCCGACGACGCCGCCGAGACCCCAGATCCCGGCGCCCGTCGCGGAGGCCACGTCCTCGCCCAGCACCGACACGGCGCCGGCGGTCAGGCACCAGAGCGGGGCGGCGATGTCCGTGTCCGCCAGCGCCTGGACCAAGGTGACGGTGGCCGTCACGGCGCGGACCAGGACCGATCCGCCGTCGCCCTCCTCCGGCGCTGCCCCGAGCAGCGACACGACCCCGGCGAGTCCCGGTTCACCGGCCGACTCGCGGAGCCAGGCGGCGAGTTCGGCCCGATCGGCGGTCTTGGCGTCGAGTTCGCGGCGCAGGACCCGGGCGCCGCCGTCGGTCAGCGCCCGCGCCACCGCGGCGGCGAGGTCGCCGCCGTCGGCGGAGTGGACGAGGAGCCAGTGCCCGGTGGGCGCGGCGTCGGGCGCGGCGGGCGTCCACGGCTCCCAGCGCAGCTCGTGGCGCCAGGACCGGGCGGTCCGCGCGGCACGGTCCTCGGTGCGCCAGGTGGAGAGCGCGGGCAGCAGTTCGCGCAGCGGCGCGTCCGCGGGGACGTCCAGCAGCGCGGTGAGCCGGTCGAGGTCGGTCTGCTCGACGGCCTCCCAGAACCCGCCGTCCGCCGGCTCGGTGGCGGGCTGCGGCAGCGGTTCCGCCGAGGGCGCCTCGTGGGCGAGCCAGTAGGGGCGGCCCTGGAAGGGGTAGGTCGGCAGGTCCACCCGGTGCGCGCCGGTCACGGCCGCGGCCCAGTCGACCGGGGTGCCGCGGACGAAGGCGGTGGAGAGTGCCGCCGCCAGGGTCTCCCGCGGGTCTCGGCCGTGGCGCTGGGCGGGGACGGCGACGGCGTCGGTCCCGGCCGTGCACTCCGCGACCATCGGGGTGAGCGCCGCCTCCGGGCCCAGCTCCACGAACACCGAGGCACCCCCGGCCCTCGCCGCGGCGACCGCGTCCGCGAACCGCACCGGCTCACACACCTGACGCACCCAGTACTCCGGATCGCAGACCTCCGCCGCCGTCGCCATCCGGCCCGTCACGTCCGACGCCAGCGGGATCGACGGCTCCCTCAGCTCGATGCCCGCCGCCACCTCCCGCAAGTGGGTCAGTACCGGCTCCATCAGCACCGAGTGGAACGCGTGCGACACCGCCAGCCGCGAGGACCGCCAGCCGCGCTCCCCGCACAGCACCCGCACCGCCTCCACGGCCCCGGCCTCACCGGAGACCACCACCGACGCCGGACCGTTCACCGCCGCGACCCCCACCACACCCACAGCACGCTCCGCGAGCAGCGCCAGCACCTGCGCCTCACTCGCCCCCACCGCCAGCATCGCCCCACCCGAAGGCAGTTCGGCCATCAACCGGGCCCGCGCCGCCACCAGGGCGACCGCGCCCTCCAGCGAGAACACCCCCGCCACGTACGCCGCCACGATCCCACCCAGCGAATGCCCCAGCACCACCTCCGGCGCAGCAACCCACGAACGCCACAACCGGTACAACGCCACCTCGAACGCGAACAGCACCGGCTGCACCACACCCGTACCGTCCGCGTCCCCCGTCTCCCCCAGCAACACCTCCCGCACCGAGAACGGCACCACCCCCTCGAACGCCCCGCACACCTCGTCCACCGCCGCCGCGAACACCGGGAACACGTCGTACAGCTCACGCCCCACGCCCGCGCACCGCACCCCCTGACCCGTGAACACCACGGCGTGCTTGCCGGCCGCCCCCGCACCGCGTGGCAGCACCCCGGTCACCACAGCCGGGGTTCCGGCCGGCCTGGGCACGCCGTCGGCGAGCGCCGTCAGTCCGGCCGTCAGCTCGGCGAGGTCACGGCCGAGCAGCACGGCACGGTGCTCCAGCAGAGCCCGGCCGGTGACGGCGGACCAGGCGACATCGGCGGGCTCGGCCTCCGGGTGCGCGCGGACCCAGTCGCGCAGCCGGGCCGCCTGGGCCCGCAGGGCCTCGGGGGTCCGGGCCGACAGCACCCATGGAACGAGTCCGCCCACCCCGGCCCCGGAGGGCGGCTCCGGCAGCGGCTGCGCGGGTTCCGGGGCCTGTTCGAGGACCACATGGGCGTTGGTGCCGCTGATCCCGAACGAGGACACCCCCGCCCGACGCGGCCGCCCCGTCTCCGGCCACGGCACCTCGTCCGTCAACAACTCGACCGCACCCGCCGACCAGTCCACGTGCGGCGACGGCGCGTCCACATGCAGCGACTTCGGCAGCACACCGTGCCGCAACGCCATCACCATCTTGATCACACCCGCCACACCCGCCGCCGCCTGCGTGTGACCGATGTTCGACTTCACCGACCCCAGCCACAGCGGCCGGCCCCCGGGACGGTCCTGACCGTACGTCGCCAGCAGCGCCCGCGCCTCGATCGGGTCACCCAGCGCCGTGCCCGTCCCGTGCGCCTCCACCACGTCCACCTCGTCCGTGGAGAGCCCCGCGTTCACCAGTGCCTGGCGAATGACCCGCTCCTGCGAGGGTCCGTTCGGAGCGGACAGGCCGTTGGACGCGCCGTCCTGGTTCACCGCGCTGCCCCGCACCACCGCGAGGACGGGATGCCCGTTGCGCACCGCGTCCGACAACCGCTCCACCAGCAGCAGGCCCACGCCCTCGCCCCAACCGGTCCCGTCCGCCGCCGCCGCGAACGGCTTGCACCGGCCGTCCGCCGCCAGTCCGTTCTGCCGGGAGAACTCCACGAAGGCGGTCGGCCGGGCCATCACGGTCACGCCGCCGGCCAGTGCCAGGTCGCACTCACCGGCGCGCAGTGCCTGCGCCGCGGTGTGCAGGGCCACCAGGGACGAGGAGCAGGCGGTGTCCAGGGTCACCGCCGGGCCCTCCAGGCCCAGCACGTACGAGATCCGGCCCGAGACCACGGACATCGAGCCGCCGGTCACCCGGTGGCCCGCCACCGCCGGGGCGATGTCCTGCCGGCCACCGCCGTAGCCGAGCGCGGAGGCGCCGACGAAGACGCCGGTCCGGCTGCGCCGCAGCGAGAGCGGGTCGATGCCGGCGCGCTCCACGGTCTCCCAGGCGGTCTCCAGCAACAGGCGCTGCTGGGGGTCCATCGCGAGCGCCTCGAAGGGCGAGATGCCGAAGAAGTCCGCGTCGAACTCGGCGGCGTCGTAGACGAATCCGCCCTGCCGGGTGGCGGAGCCGGCGGCGTCGTCCCCCGCCGGTCCGGCCTCCCAGCCCCGGTCGGCCGGGAAGGCGCCGATCGCGTCGATGCCTTCCGCCACCAGCTGCCACAGGTCCTCGGCGGAGCGGACGCCGCCGGGCAGCCGGCAGCCGGTCGCCACGATCGCGAGCGGCTCCCGGGCGGCCTGTTCGGCCTCGCGCAGTCGCTGTTTGGTCTCGCGCAGGTCCGTGGCGGTCATCCGCAGGAAGTGGCGGAGCTTCTCCTCGTTCGACCCGTTGGACGGGTCCGGCGCGCTGGACGCGGTGGACATGTGTACCCCTGTCGGTTCGAGAAATCCGGTGTGGACGGCTGCTCAGGAGATCCCGAACTCCTCCCCGAGGATGTCGAACATCTCGGCGTCGGTCGCGGTCCGCAGGTCGCGGCCGGCCTCGGCCGGCGGGCGCGGTCCGCCGCGCAGGCGCTCCGCCAGCTCGACCAGCCGGTCGGCGACGCGGTCACGGTCCGCGGCGCCGGACAGCGCCGCCAGGCCCGCCTCCAGCCGGTCCAGCTCGTCGAGCGCCGACGCGTTCCGCGCGGTGTCGTCGAACAGCTCCGCGCCGAGGTGGGCGGCCAGCGCCTGCGCCGTCGGGTGGTCGAAGACCAACGTGGTCGGCAGGTCGATCCCGGTCGCGGCGACCAGCCGGTTGCGCAGGCCGACGGCGGCCAGCGAATCGAACCCGAGGTCGCGGAACGGCCGTTCGGGCTCGATCTCGGCCGGGTCGGTGTGGCCCAGCTGGGAGGCGACCTCCGCACACACCAGGGTGACCAGCGCGCCGTGCCGGTCATCGGCGGACAGCCCGGCGAGGCGCTCGCGCAGGTGCTCGGGCACCCGGTCGTCGGCGCCCGGCTCCGCGTCGGCCGGCGCCGGGGTCTCGGCCGCGACCAGCTCCGCGATCAGCGGGCGCGGGCGGGCGGCGGTGTACCCGACCGCAAAGCGCGGCCAGTCGAGGTCGGCGACAGTCACCCGGTCCAAGTCCTCCTCCAGGGCCTGGCGCAGCGCCTCAAGGGCGAGTTCGGGGTCCATCGCCGCCACACCGATCCGGTCGAGTGCCGCCGAGACGGCCTCGCCGTCCGACATTCCGCCGCCCGCCCACCGGCCCCAGGCGACGGCGGTGGCGGCCCGGCCCTCGTCACGGCGCCGGGCGGCGAGCGCGTCGAGGTAGGCGTTGGCCGCCGCGTACGCGCCCTGGCCGGCTCCGCCCCACACCCCGGCACCCGAGGTGAAGAGCACGAAGGTCCCGGCCTCGTCGGCGCGCAGCAGTTCGTCAAGAACGAGGGCGCCGCCGACCTTGGCGGCAACCGCCTCGGCGACGGACTCCCGGGTGATCCGTTCGAACGGTCCGCCGACCTCGGCACCCGCCGCGTGCACCACGGTGTCCACCCGCAGTCCCCGGCCGCGTAGGTCGGCGAGCAGGGCCGCGACCGCTTCGCGGTCGCTGACGTCGCAGGCGGCGATCTCCACCTCGGCGCCGGCCGTCGTCAGCTCCTCGCGCAGTTCCGCGGCCCCCGGCGCGGCCTCGCCCCGCCGGCCGGCCAGCACCAGGTGCTCGGCGCCGGCCCGGACCAGCCAGCGGGCGACGTGCCCTCCGAGCGCCCCGGTGCCGCCGGTGACCAGCGCGGTGCGGCCGGCCTGCCAGGGGGTGTCGCGGCGCGGGGCGCCCTCGGCGTGCGGGAACCGGGCCAGGCGCCGGACGAAGGTGCCGAGCGGGCGGATCGCGATCTCGTCCTCCACCGAGCGGGCACCGAGTACGGCGGACAGGATCGCGGCGGAGCGCTCGTCGACGGCCTCGGGCAGGTCGACCAGGCCGCCCCAGCGGTCCGGGTGTTCGAGACCGGCGACGCGGCCGAGCCCCCAGAGGGCAGCCGCCGTCAGGTCGGCCGGGGCCTCGCCGAGGGGGGAGGCCGCGCCCCGGGTGGCGCACCAGAGCGGTGCGTCGAGTCCGGCGTCACCGAGGGACTGGACGAGCACCGCCAGCCCGTACAGGGCGAGGGTCGGATCGGCCCGCTCCGGCCCGGGGTCGGGCAGCAGCAGGACGCCGGCGGGCGCGGTCTCCCGCAGCCAGGCGGCCAGCTCGGCACGGTCGGTGGGCACCTCCCCGGCCCCGGGGGCGAGGACCTCCGCGCCGGCCGCGGTGAGCGCGTCCGCCACGGTGGCGCGCGGCTCCGTGTCCGCCGGGGCGAGGACCAGCCAGCGCCCGGTGAGCCGGCCGGGCACGGCGGGCGCGTCCGTCCACGGCTCCCACCTCTCGGTGTAGCGCCAGGAGCGGACCGCCGTGTCGGCCCGCCGGCGGGTGCGCCAGCCGGCGAGCGCGGGCAGGACCTCGTGCAGCGGCGCGTCCTCGCGGACGTCGAGCAGTGCGGCAAGGCCCGCCGCGTCGGAGGCGGTGACGGCGTCCCACAGGGTGCCGTCGACCGGGTCGCCGCTCGGGGCGGCGGACCGCTTGGCACGGCCCGGCAGCGCGGTCCCGCCGTCCGGGTCGAGCCAGTAACGGCGGCCCTGGAAGGCGTAGGTGGGCAGGTCGACCCGGCGCACGCCACGCCGGTGCAGCAGCCCGGCCCAGTCCACCGGCACGCCTCGGCCGAAGGCCGCGGCCAGGGCGGTGACCAACTGCTCCGGACCGCCCGCGCCGCGCCGCAGGGTGTGCAGCACGGTCCCGGGGGCGGCGGCCGCGGCGATGAGGTCCTCCAGTGGCACGACCAGCCCGGGGTGCGGGCTGCACTCCAGGAAGACGGTGTGCCCCTCCCCGAGAGCCGTGCGCACCGCCTTGTCCAGCCGGACGGTGCCGCGCAGGTTGTCGAACCAGTACGAACCCGCCAGCCGGTCCGGAGAGTCAACCGCTTCGCCGGTCAGCGTCGAGTACATCGGCACCCGGCCCGGTAGCGGGGCGAGGTCCGCCTGCAGCGCCCGGAGGTCATCGTGCAGCGCGTCCATGTGCGCCGAGTGCGAGGCGTAGTCGACCGGGATCCAGCGGGCCCGGACGTCCTCGCGCTCGCACCGCTCGGCCACGGCGGCCAGCGCCTCGACGGCCCCGGAGAGCACCACGCTCGACGGCCCGTTGACCGCCGCCAGGGACAACCGCTCGTCGTCGGCCAGCAGTTCGGCGGCGCTGTCCGCACTCACACCGACCGAAAGCATCCCGCCGCCGGTGCCGGAGACCCGCCGCAGCGCCTGGGCGCGCCGCACCACCACCCGGATCGCGTCCTCCAGGGACAGCAGCCCGGCCACGTGCGCGGCGGCGATCTCGCCCTGCGAGTGCCCGATCACCGCGGCCGGCCGCACCCCGCACGACTCCCACCACCGCGCAAGCCCCACCATCACCGCGAACAGCACCGGCTGCACCACGTCGACGCGATCCAGCAGCGCCCCCGAACCGTCCCGCAGCACCTCCAGCAGCGACCAGTCCGTCAGCGGGTCCATCACCCCCGCACACTCCTCGACCGCGGCGGCGAACACCGGTGATGCGTCGAGGAGTTCGACCGCCATCCCGGCCCACTGCGACCCCTGCCCCGGGAACACGAACACCGGTCCGGTGGCGGCGGCTCCGGGTCCGCCGGCGTCGCCCGGGAGCGCGTTCGGGGCGGTGGAGGCCGTACCGTCCGTCACCGCCCGCAGCCCGGCGGCGATCTCGGCGCCGTCGCGGCCCCAGACCACCGCGCGGCGCTCCAGGGTGGCCCGCCCGGCCGCCAGCGACCACGCCGCGTCGGCGAGTCCGGCGTCGGGGCGGGCGGTCAGCCACTGCCCGAGCCGGTCGGCCTGGTCCCGCAGCGCGCCCTCGGTCCGGGCCGAGAGCACCCAGGGCACCACCCCGGCCACGCCGGCGGGGGCCTCGGCGGCCGGCCCGGCGGGGGCCTCGGCGGCCGGCGCCTGCTCCAGGATGACGTGCGCGTTGGTGCCGCTGATCCCGAACGAGGAGACCGCCGCGCGGCGCGGGCGGTCCAGCTCGGGCCAGGGGCGGCCCTCCGCGAGAAGTTCCACCCGGCCGGCCGTCCAGTCGACGTGCGGGGTCGGCGCGTCGACGTGCAGGGTCTTCGGCAGCAGGCCGTGGCGCAGCGCCATCACCATCTTGATCACACCGGCCACGCCGGCCGCCGCCTGGGTGTGGCCGAAGTTCGACTTCACCGAGCCGAGCCAGAGCGGCCGGTCCTCGGGACGGTCCTGGCCGTAGGTGGCCAGCAGCGCCTGGGCCTCGATCGGGTCGCCCAGCGTCGTCCCCGTCCCGTGCGCCTCCACCACGTCGACGTCGGCCGTGGACAGCCGCGCGTTGGCCAGCGCCTGGCGGATGACCCGCTGCTGGGACGGCCCGTTGGGGGCGGTGAGGCCGTTGGAGGCGCCG
The DNA here is from genome assembly GCF_042800875.1 of Kitasatospora sp. NPDC057595. Classification (NCBI taxonomy): domain Bacteria; kingdom Bacillati; phylum Actinomycetota; class Actinomycetes; order Kitasatosporales; family Streptomycetaceae; genus Kitasatospora; species Kitasatospora sp. NPDC057595. The sequence goes on from NZ_JBHVGL010000010.1 coordinate 248,897, forward strand.
TCCTGGTTGACCGCCGAGCCGCGGACGATCGCCAGCACGGGGTGCCCGTTGCGGCGGGCGTCGGAGAGCCGCTCCAGCAGCAGCATGCCGATGCCCTCGCCCCAGGCGGTGCCGTCCGCGCCGGCCGCGAAGGACTTGCAGCGGCCGTTCGGGGCCAGCCCGCGCTGGCGAGCGAACTCCACGAACACGCTCGGCGTCGACATGATCGTGACCCCGCCGGCCAGCGCGAGGTCGCACTCCCCGGTCCGCAGCGCGTGGCTCGCCCAGTGCAGCGACACCAGCGAGGAGGAGCAGGCCGAGTCGACGGTGACGGCCGCGCCCTCCAGGCCAAGGGTGTAGGCCACGCGCCCGGAGGCGACGCCGAAGGAGTTGCCGTTGCCGATGTACGCCTCCAGCTCGTCGTCGACGTCCTGGACCCGGCCGGCGGCGTAGTCCGAGTACATCAGCCCGGCGAAGACGGAGGTGTTGCTGCCGCGCAGCGAGAGCGGGTCGATGCCGGCCCGCTCGAAGGCCTCCCAAGAGGTCTCCAGCAGCAGGCGCTGCTGCGGGTCCATCGCGAGCGCCTCGCGCGGCGAGATCCCGAACAGCTCCGAGTCGAAGCGGTCGATGCCCCGCATGAACGCGCCCTCGCGGGTGTAGAAGCGCCCGGAGCGGTCCGGGTCCGGGTCGTACAGCCCCGCGAGGTCCCAGCCGCGATCGGTGGGGAGCGGGGAGACGGTGTCCACGCCGTCGGCCACGCAGCGCCAGAGTTCCTCGGGGCTCGCGATGTCGCCGGGGAAGCGGCAGCTCATGGCGACGATCGCGATCGGCTCGTCCGTCACCCGGGCCGGGACGGCGGCCGGGGCCCGGCCGAACCCGGGCAGGCTGAGCAGTTCGGTGCGCAGGAAGCGGGCGAGGGCGGTGGCGCTGGGGTAGTCGAACAGGACGGTCGCCGGGAGCCGCAGGCCGGTCGCGGTGTTGAGGCGGTTGCGCATCTCCAGCGCGGTGAGCGAGTCGAAGCCCAGCTCGGTGAAGGCGCGGTCGGCGCCGACCGTCTCGGGGCCGGAGTGCCCGAGGACGACGGCGGCCTGCCGGCGGGTCAGGTCGGTGAGCAGCTGGACCTGCTCGGCCTCGGGGCGGCCGGCCAGGCGCTGGACGAGCCTGCGGGCCTCCTCGCCGCCGGCCCGGCGCCGCGCGGGGACGAGGGCGCCGAGGATGACCGGCAGTTCGTCGAAGCGGCGCAGCGCGGCCAGGTCGAGCCGGACGGGGGCGAGCAGCGCCTCGTCCTGGGCGAGGGCGGCGTCGAACAGGGCGAGGCCCTGCTCGGCGGAGAGCGCGAGCACACCGCTGCGGTCGATGCGGTGGCGGTCGGTGGCGGTGAAGTCCTCCCGCATCAGACCGCTCTCCTCCTCCCACAGGCCCCAGGCCAGCGAGACGCCGGGCAGGCCGGCCGCCCGCCGGTACTGGGCGAAGGCGTCCAGGAAGGCGTTGCCGGCCGCGTAGTTGGCCTGGCCCCGGCTGCCGATGACGCCGGCGACGGAGGAGTAGAGCACGAAGGCGGTCAGGTCGAGGTCGCGGGTGAGCTCGTGCAAGTGGAGGACGGCGTCCACCTTGGGGCGCAGCACGGGGCCGACGCGCTCGGGTGTCAGGGCGGCGATCACGCCGTCGTCCACGGCGCCGGCGGTGTGCACCACGGCGCGCAGCGGGTGCTCGGCGGGGACGGCGGCGAGCAGGGCCGCGAGGGCCTGCCGGTCGGCGACGTCGCAGGCCGCGACCTCGACCTCGGCGCCCAGCGCGGCGAGGTCGGCGACGAGTTCCGCGGCACCGGGGGCGCTCGGGCCGCGCCGGCTGGTCAGCAGCAGCCGGCGGACGCCGTGGACCGCGGCCAGGTGCCGGGCGACGAGGGCACCGAGCGCGCCGGTGCCGCCGGTGACCAGGACGGTCCCGTCCGGGTCGAAGGCGGGTCGGGCGGCCTCGGCGGGGCCACTGCGGATGATCCGCGGAGCGTACAGCGCACCGGCCCGCAGCGCGAGTTGCGGTTCTCCGGTCGCGGCGGCGGTCGCGGTGGCGGCGGCGAGGGCGGACGCCGAGGCCGGGTCGTCGTCGAGGTCGACCAAGACGATCCGGTCCGGGTTCTCCGACATGGCGGAGCGCACCAGGCCGCCGACCGCGGCGGCGGCGAGGTCGCGCACCGGGTCGTCGGCGCCCACCGAGACCGCCCGGCGGGTCACCACGGCCAGGCGCGTTCCGGTGAGGCGGGGCTCGGCGAGCCAGGTCTGGACGGTCTCCAGGGCGCGGGTGACGGCGGCGTGCACGGCCTCCGCCGGCGGCGGGCCGGGGGTTCCGGCGGCGGGCCAGGACAGCACGACCAGGGCCGGGGTGGGCAGGCCGCCGTCCAGGGCGCGGGCGAGGGCCGCGAGGTCGGTGTGCCGGGAGGCCTCCGGACCGGGGGCCAGGTCGCCGTCCCCGACCACGGCCCAGGAGCCGGCGGCGGGGGCGGCGGGCTGCGCCGGGTGGGGCAGTGCGGTCCAGCGCACGGCGTACAGCGGGTCCTGACGGGCCGTGGCGGCGGCGCGCAGCTTCTCCGCGGAGACCGGCCGCACCGACAGCGAGCCGACCTCGGCGACCGGTCGGCCCTGGGTGTCGGCGAGGGTCAGGGTGACGGCCTCCGGGCCGGTGCGCCGCAGCCGTGCCCGGACCGCGGCGGCGCCGGGGGCGAACAGGCGGACGTCGCGCCAGGAGAACGGCAGCGAGACCGGCCCGGCGCCGGGGTCGGCGCGGTCCGCGAAGGCCGCGATGCCGAGCAGGTGCTGGGTGGCGTCCATCAGTGCCGGGTGGACGCCGAAGCGGTCGGCGTCGTGGGCGACGGCCTCGGGCAACGCGATCTCCCCGTACACGTCCTCGCCGTGGCGGGTGGCGGCGCGCACGCCGAGGAAGGCCGGACCGTAGGCGACACCGGCGTCGGCGAGCCAGTCGTAGAAGCCGTCGAGCGGGACGGCGCCCTCGTCGGCCGGCGGCCGGACCGGCGACTCGGCGGGGGCGCTCGCGCCGGTCCGGGCCAGGGTGCCGACCGCGTGGCGGGTCCACGGCTCGGCGGCGTCGCCGGTGTCGGGCCGCGAGTGGATCGCGACGGCCCGCCGGCCGGCGGCGTCCGGGGCCTCCAGCCACAGCTGGAGCTGGAGGGCGCCGCGCTCGGGCAGGACCAGCGGCGCCTCCAGGGAGAGTTCCTCGACGAGTTCGCAGCCGGCCCGCCGGCCGGCGTGCAGGGCGAGCTCCAGGAAGGCGGTGCCGGGCAACAGCACGGTGCCGAGCACCACGTGGTCGCCGAGCCAGGGGTGGCTGTCGAGCGAGAGCAGTCCGGTGAACAGCGAGCCGTGCCCGTCCGCGAGTTCGACCATGGCGCCGAGCAGCGGGTGGTCGGCCGGGCCCTGTCCGAGGCCGGTCGCGTCGGTGGCCCCGATGCCCGCGTCCAGCCAGAACCGGCGGCGTTCGAAGGCCTGGGTGGGCAGCTCGACCCGGCGCCGGCCGAGTGCGGCCGGGTCGGTGGCGGGCCCGGCGGTGAGGGCTGCCCAGTCCACCGCCGTGCCGCGCACGAAGGCCCGGCCGAGCGCCGTCAGGACGCTCCGGGCGGTGGGGCCCTCGCGGTCGGCGGTGGGGAGCACGGCGACCGTCCGGTCGGCCTCCTCGGCGGCGAGGCACTCGGTGGCCATCGGCGTCAGGACGACCCCGGGGCCGAGTTCGACGAACTCGGTCACCCCGGCCGCCCGCAGCGCGCCGACCGCGTCCGCGAAGCGGACGGTGCCGCGCAGGTTGGCGATCCAGTGCGCCGGATCGCTGAACCGGTCGGGGGCCGTGATCGTCCCGGTGACGGTGGAGGCGAGCGGGATCCCGGCGCGGCGCGGGCGCAGCCCGTCGACCACGGAGGCGAACTTCTCCAGCACCGGGTCCATCAGCTCGGAGTGGAAGGCGTGCGAGACCGGCAGCCGGGTGTGCCGCCAGCCGCGTTCGGCGCAGGCGGCGCGGACCTGTTCGACGGCCTCGACGGTGCCGGAGACCACCACGCTCGCAGGCCCGTTGACGGCGGCGAGCCCGACCCCGGCGATCGGGGCCAGGACGGCGGCGGCCTCGCCCTCGCCCGCCCCGACCGCGAGCATCGCGCCACCGGTCGGCAGCGCGGCCATCAGCCGGGCACGGGCGGCGACCAGGGTGACGGCGTCCTCCAGGGTGAGCGCCCCGGCCACGTGCGCGGCGACGATCTCGCCCAGTGAGTGGCCGGCCACGTGGTCGGGCGCCGGCGCCCACGCGGTCCACAGGCGGTAGAGGGCGACCTCGTAGGCGAACAGGGCGGGCTGGGCGACGCCGGTGTCCTCGACCGGCGACCCGTCGGGCTCGCCGAGCAGCACCTCGCGGACGGAGAACGGCGTCACTCCCTCGAAGGCGGCGCAGACGTCGTCCAGCGCGGCGGCGAACACCGGGAAGGCCGCGTACGCCTCGCGCGCGACGCCCCGGGTCCGGGTGCCCTGGCCCGTGAACAGGACGGCGGTGCGGCCGGTCCGGCGCGGCGCGGCGCCCTGCGGCGCGTCCGCCCCGCCGTCCGCGACCCGGCCCAGCTGCGCGGCGAGTCCGGCGAGGTCGTCCCCGACCAGGACCGCCCGGTGCTCCAGCACGGCCCGTCCGGAGGCCAGCGACCAGGCCACGTCGGCCGGCCGGGCCGCGGGGTGCGCGAGCGCCCAGTCGCGCAGCCGGGCGGCCTGGGCGCGCAGCCCGGCCTCGGTGCGGGCACTGACCACCCAGGGCACGGGGGCCGGTGACGGCGCGGCGGCCGCCCCGTCGGCGGGCGTCCGGTCCTCGGCCGGCTCCTCCTCGATGATCACGTGCGCGTTGGTGCCGCTGACCCCGAAGGAGGAGACGCCGGCCCGGCGCACCCGCTCCCCCGCCGACCAGTCGGCCGCCTCGGTCAGCAGTTCGACCCCGCCGGACGCCCAGTCGACCATGGGCGTGGGCTCCTGGGCGTGCAGGGTGCGCGGCAGCAGGCCGTGCCGCAGCGCCAGCACCGTCTTGATGACGCCGGCCACTCCGGCGGCGGCCTGGGTGTGGCCGAGGTTGGACTTCACCGAGCCGAGCCGCAGCGGCCGTCCGGCCGGCCGGTCCCGGCCGTAGGTGGCCAGCAGTGCCTGGGCCTCGATCGGGTCGCCGAGGACCGTGCCGGTGCCGTGCGCCTCCACCGCGTCCACGTCCGCCGGGGTCAGCCGGGCGCTGGCGAGGGCCTGGCGGATCACCCGCTCCTGCGCCAGGTCGTTGGGCGCGGTCAGGCCGTTGGAGGCGCCGTCCTGGTTGACCGCCGACCCCCGCACCACGGCGAGCACGGAGTGCCCGTGGCGCCGCGCGTCGGAGAGCCGTTCGACCAGCAGCATGCCGACGCCCTCGCTCCAGCCGGTGCCGTCGGCCGCCGCCGAGAAGGACTTGCACCGCCCGTCCGCCGCCAGGCCGCGCTGGCGGGCGAACTCGTCGAAGGCGCCCGGGGTCGCCAGGACGGTGGCGCCGCCGGCCAGCGCGAGGTCGCACTCGCCGGCCCGCAGCGCCTGGCAGGCCAGGTGCAGGGCGACCAACGACGAGGAGCACGCCGTGTCCACGGTGACCGCCGCGCCCTCCAGGCCCAGGGTGTAGGCGATCCGGCCGGAGGCGACGCTGGTCAGGCTGCCGGTCAGCAGGTGGCCCTCGACCTCCTTGGGGACGGAGGGCAGCCGGGACAGGTAGTCGCTCGCGATCACCCCGACGAAGACGCCGGTCCGGCTGCCGCGCAGCGAGGTCGGGTCGATCCCGGCCCGCTCGACCGCCTCCCAGGAGGCCTCCAGCAGCAGGCGCTGCTGCGGGTCCATCGCCAGCGCCTCGCGCGGCGAGATCCCGAAGAAGCCGGGGTCGAAGTCGGCCGCGTCGGCCAGGAACCCGCCCCGGTAGGAGCCGCCGGCCGCTCCCTCGGCGTGCTCCCAGCCGCGCCCGGACGGGATGCCGGTGATGGCGTCGCCGCCGGTGCGCACCAGTTCCCAGAGCTCCTCGGGAGAGCCGACCCCGCCGGGGTAGCGGCACTGCATGCCGACGATGGCGATGGGCTCGTGCCACCGGTCCTCGGCGTCGCGCAGCAGGGTCCGGGTCTCGTGCAGCTCGTTGGCCGCACGCCGCAGGTAGTCGCGCAGTTGCTCTTCGTTCGCCATCGTTGGTCTGCTCCGTGAATGTCCGCGAGGGACGGGGATGCCCCAGCCCCGTGATGGGTGGTCAGCGATCGGTGCCGCGGTCGATGAAGTCGAACATCTCCTCGTCGGTGGCCGATCCGAATTCCTCGTGCACAGCCGGGACCTGTCGTTCCTCCGGGTTCTCCGCCCCGCCGCCGGCGAGCTCCCGGAGGCGCTGCGCCGCCTTGGCGCGGTCGTGTTCGTCCAGCAGGGCGAGCATCGCCTCGACCCGGTCGATCTCGCCGAGCACGGAGTCCCAGGAGACGGTGTGCTCCCTGCGCAGCAGGGTCCGCAGGTGGCGGCCGAGGGCGGCCGGGTTGGGGTGGCTGAAGACCAGCGTGGCCGGCAGAGCCAGCCCGGTCGCGGTGCGCAGCCGGTTGCGCACCGCGAGCGCGGTGAGCGAGTCGAAACCGAGGTCCTTGAAGGCCGTCCCAGGGTCGATCTCCTCGGGGTCGGCGTGGCCGAGGACGGCGGCGGCGCCGGCCCGGACCAGGTCGACGAAGGCCTGTTCCTGCTCGTCCTCGGGCAGGTCCAGCAGGCGGGCGGCGACGGCGGGGCCCGCCTCGGCCGGGCCGGCGGGCCGGCCCCGCCGGCGGTCCGTCACCAGCCCGGCGAGCAGCGGGGCCACGCCCGGGTCGCCGCGTCGCACGGCGGCGGTGTCGACGGCGAGCGGGACGAGCGCGGCCTCCGGGCGGCCGAGCGCCTCGTCGAGCAGCGCCAGGGCCTCGGGTTCGCCGAGGGCGACCAGCCCGTCCGGGCGGGCGTCGCCCGCGTCGGGGGAGGCGTCCGCGTCCGCCCACGGGCCCCAGGCGAGCGCGAGGCCCGGCAGCCCCTGGGCGCGCCGGTGCTGGGCCAGGGCGTCGAGGAAAGCGGCGCCCGCGGCCCGCCCGGCCCGGTCCGGGTCGCCCGCCCGGCCGGCCCAGGAGCCGTGCAGGACGAAGGCGGCGAGGTCGAGGTCCCGGGTGAGTTCGTGCAGGTGCCAGGCCGCGTCGACGGTCGGGCGCAGCTCGGCCTCGGTGTCGTCCGCGGGGCCCGCGCCGTCGGTGCGCGGGGCCCGGGGTGCGTGCACCACGGCGCGCAGCGGGTGCTCCGCCGGCACGGCGGCCAGCAGCACGGCCAGGGCGTCCCGGTCCGCGGCGTCGCAGTCGGCGAGCGTGACGGCGGCGCCGAGTCCGGCCAGCTCCTCGGCCAGGGCGGCCGTCGCCGGTGCCGTGGGGCCGGGGTCGGCGAGCAGCAGGCGGCGCACGCCGTGGACGGCCACCAGCCGGCGGGCGGTGGCGGCGCCGAGGCGGCCGGCCGCGCCGGTCACCAGCACGGTGCCGTCCGCCGGGAGTCCCGGCCCGTCCACGCCGACGGCGGGTGCCCGGCCGAGCACCGGCACGAGGACCTGCCCGGCCCGGACGGCGAACTCGGTCAGGCCCGCGTCCACGGCTGCCGCCAGGGCCTGCGGGGAGGCCTCGTGGTCGTCCAGGTCGGCGAGGACGATCCGCTCCCGGCCGGTCGAGCGCAGCAGCCCCCACAGGGCGGCGGCGGCCGGGTCGGCGACGCGGTCGCCGGGTTCGGCGAGCACCGCGCCCCGGGTGACCACGACCGGGCGGGTGCCCTCGAAACGCCGGTCCGCCCCGTGCTCGCGCAGCAGCGCGAGCACGGCGCCCAGCCGGTCGCGGACGGCCTGCGGCAGCGGCTCCCCGTCCGCCGGGGCGTCGGGTACCAGGGCGATCCGCTCCGGCACCGGCAGTCCGGCCGCCACCGCGGCGCCGAGGGCCGCCCAGTCGGGGTGGGTGCCGGCCGCGAGCTCGCGGGCGAGCGGGCTGGCGGCGCCGAGCACGGCCCAGGCACCACCGGGCGCCGCGGCGGGCGGCTGCTCCGGCGGCAGCCACTCCAGCCGGGCGAGCGCCGGGCGCTCCCGGCCCGCCGCGCGCAGTTCGGCGGCCGACCAGGAGCGCAGCCGGACCGACTCGATCGCCGCGACGGACCGCCCCTGCTCGTCGGCGAGGTGCACGGCCAGGGTGTCCGGGCCGGTGGCGCGCAGTGTGAGCCGGACGGCCGCCCGTGCCCCGGGTACGGCGGTGACGCCCTGCCAGGCGGACGGCAGCCGCACCTGGCCGTCGCCCGCGGGCTCGCCGGGGGCGAGGCCGAGCAGGGCTGCCTCCAGCAGCGCGGGGTGCAGGTCGTGGCGGGCGGTCGCCGCCTCGCCGCCGGTGTGGGCGGTCTCGGCGAACAGGTCCTCGCCGCGCTGCCAGGCGGCCCGCATCCCGGCGAAGGCCGGGCCGAGCAGCAGGCCGGTGTCGGCGAGCCGCTCGTAGGCGTCCGCGACGGGCAGCGGGGTCGCGCCGATCGGCGGCCACTGCCCGGGGCGGGCGGCCGGGTGGTGGCCGCCGGGGGCCAGCGTGCCGGTGGCGTGCCGGGTCCAGGGGGCCTCGGCGGGCGCGTCCTCGGAGCGCGAGTGCACGCTGACGGCTCGGGAGCCCGTGCCGTCCGGCACCTCCAGGGCGACCTGGACCCGTACCCCGGCCGTCGCGGGCAGCACCAGCGGGGTGTGGACGGTGAGCTCCTCCAGCACCGGGCAGCCGCTCTCGCCACCGGCCCGCAGCGCGAGGTCGACGAGGAGGCTGCCGGGCACGGCGGCGGAGCCGAGCGCGAGGTGGTCGGCCAGCCAGGGGTGCGCGGCGGTGGAGAGCCGCCCGGTGAAGACCGTCCCGGAGCCGTCGGCGAGGTCGACACCGGCGCCGAGCACGGGGTGCTCGACCGCGGACTGCCCCCAGCCCGCGCCGGCGGAGCCGGTGGCGGTGGTGGGCTCGATCCAGTGGCGGCGGCGCCGGAAGGCGTAGCCGGGAAGGTCGACCCGCACCGCGCCGTCGTGGGCGAGCAGCCCCGGCCAGTCGACGTCCAGACCGCGGGCGTGGGCGTCGGACAGGGCGGTGACCAGCCGGTCCGCGCCGCCGTCGCCCCGGCGCAGGGTGCCCAGCACCGCGGCGGGCACGCCGAGCCCGTCGAGGGTGTCCCCGGCCGGCACCAGCAGGCCGGGGTGCGGGCTGCACTCGACGAAGGCGTCGTGGCCGTCCGCCGCGGCGGCGGCGACCGCGCTCTCGAACAGGACGGTGCGGCGCATGTTCTCGAACCAGTAGGCGGCGTCCAGCGGGGTCGCGTCGTCCAGCAGCGCGCCGGTGACGGTGGAGTACATCGGGACGCGGCCCGGCAGCGGGCGCAGGTCCGCGAGCAGGCGGGTGATCTCCCCGCGGGCGGGGTCCATCTGCGCGGAGTGCGAGGCGTAGGCGGCGGGCACCCAGCGGGCGCGGGTGCCGGCCGCCTCGCAGCGGGCCGCGATCGCCGCCAGGGCGTCCGTCTCGCCGGAGAGCACCACACCGGTCGGGCTGTTGACGGCACCGAGTGACACCCGGTCGGCGGCGCCGACCGCGTCGATCTCGGCGCGGGCCAGATCCGGGGTCAGGGCCACCGCGAGGAGGCCGCCGTGGCAGGCGTCGACCGTCTGCACGGCCCGCACCCGCATCACCGCGACCCGGGCGGCGTCCGCCAGGGAGAGCCGGCCGGCCACGTAGGCGGCGGCGGCCTCGCCCTGGGAGTGGCCGATCACCGCGGCCGGGCGCACCCCGCAGGACTCCCACCAGCGGGCGAGGCCGACCATCACGGCGAACAGGACGGGGTGCAGCACCTCGACCCGCGCGAGCGCCCGCTCGGTGTTCTCGTCGGTGCCGCGCAGCACGTCGAGCAGCGACCAGCCGGTGACCAGCGGGTCGACGGCCTCCGCGCACTCGGCCACGGCCTGCGCGAACACCGGGCTGGTGTCCAGCAGTTCGGCCGCCATGCCGAGCCACTGGGAGCCCTGGCCGGGGAAGACGAAGACCGGTCCGGGGCCGGACACCAGGACGCCCGGAGCCTCCACCGCTCCGTCCGCCACCTCACCGAGGGAGGCGAGCAGCTCGGCGGTGTCGCGGCCGCGGGCCACCACCCGGTGGTCGAAGGCGGCCCGGCCGGTCGCCAGCGACCAGGCCACGTCGGCGGGTTCGGCCCCCGGGTTGCGCAGGAGCCAGTCCCGCAGCCGGGCGGCCTGGGCGCGCAGCGCCTCGCCGGTGCGGGCGGACAACGGCCACGGCACCACGTCGGCCACGCCCGGCACCCGCGGGGCGGGCAGGGCGGCCCGGTCGGGCGCCGGCTCCTCCTCGGGGGCCTGTTCCAGGATGATGTGCGCGTTGGTGCCGCTGACACCGAAGGAGGAGACGGCGGCGCGGCGCGGGCGGCCGGTCTCCGGCCAGGCCCGGTGCTCGGTGGCCAGCGCGACGTGGCCGGAGGCCCAGTCGACGTGCGGGGTCGGCTCGTCGGCGTGCAGGGTGCGCGGCAGTTCGCCGTGGCGCAGGGCGAGCACCATCTTGAGCACGCCCGCGATGCCGGCGGCGGACTGGGTGTGGCCGATGTTGGACTTGATCGAGCCGAGCCAGAGCGGCCGGTCGGCGGTGTGCTCGCGGCCGTACACGGCGAGCAGGGCCTGCGCCTCGATCGGGTCGCCGAGCCGGGTGCCGGTGCCGTGCGCCTCGACCGCGTCGACGTCGGCCGGGGTGAGCCCGGCGTTGCCGAGCGCCTGGCGGATGACCCGCTGCTGGGACGGCCCGTTGGGCGCGGTGAGCCCGTTGGAGGCGCCGTCCTGGTTGGTCGCGGAGCCGCGCACGACGGCGAGGACGCGGTGGCCGCGGCGCCGGGCGTCGGAGAGCCGCTCGACGAGCACGAGGCCGACGCCCTCGCCCCAGCCGGTGCCGTCGGCCGAGGCCGCGAACGGCTTGCAGCGGCCGTCCGGCGCCAGTCCCCGCTGGCGGCTGAACTCGACGAAGGCGTGCGGCGAGGTGAGCACCGCGACTCCGCCGGCGAGGGCGAGGTCGCACTCGCCGGAGCGCAGCGCGGCGGCCGCGAGGTGCAGGGCGACCAGGGAGGAGGAGCAGGCGGTGTCGACGGTGACGGCCGGGCCCTCGAGGCCGAGCACGTAGGAGACCCGGCCGCTGATGACGCTGGTGGCGGTGCCGGTGAGCAGGTAGCCCTCCTGGCCCTCGGCCACCGCGCCCGAGGCGGTGTGGTAGTCCTGCGCCATCGCGCCGACGAACACGCCGGTGGCGGATCCGCGCAGCGAGGTGGGGTCGATGCCGGCGTGCTCGAAGGTCTCCCACGCGGTCTCCAGCAGGACGCGCTGCTGGGGGTCCATCGCGGCGGCCTCACGCGGCGAGATGCCGAAGAACTCGGCGTCGAAGGCGACGGCGTCGTCGATGAAGCCGCCCTCGCGCACATAGGACTTGCCGGGGCGGTCGGGGTCGGGGTCGAAGAGGGTGTCGAGGTTCCAGCCGCGGTCGCGCGGGAACGGCGTGATGGCGTCGGCGCCCTCGGCGAGCATCCGCCACAGGTCGTGCTCGTCGGCGACGCCGCCGGGGTAGCGGCAGCCGAGGCCGACGATGACCACCGGGTCGTCGGCGGTGTCGGCGGTGCGCGGCACGGGCAGGGCCGGCGCCTGCTGCTCGGAGGAGCCGAGGAGTTCGGCGCCGAGGTGCTCGGCGAGCACCTCGGGCGTCGGGTGGTCGAAGACCAGGGTGACGGGCAGCCGCAGCCCGGTCGCGGCGCTGAGCCGGTTGCGCAGTTCGACCGCGGTGAGGGAGTCGAAGCCGAGCGCCTTGAACGGGCGGCCGCGCTCGATCGTCTCGGCGCCGGCGTGGCCGAGGACGGCCGCGGTCTCCTGGCGGACCAGGGTGGTGAGGGTCTGCCGGCGCCGGTCCTCGGGCAGCCGGGCGAGGCGCTGCGCGAAGGCGGCCGTGTCCGGGTCGGGGCCTGCCGCGGCCCGCCTGGGCCGGGACCGGACCAGATCGCGCAGCAGGGCGGGGACGCCGTCGGCCCCGCGCAGCGCGGCGAGGTCCAGGTGGGCGAGCACCGCGGCCGGGTGGTCGGCGGCGCGCGCGGCGTCGTACAGCGCGAGCGCGTGGTCGGTCTCCAGGGCGGCGACGCCGGTGCGGGCGATCCGGTCGAGGTCGGCCCGGTCGAGGTGGCCGGTCATCCCGCTGGCCTGCGCCCACAGGCCCCAGGCCAGCGAGGTGGCGGCCAGGCCCCGGGAGCGCCGGTGCTGGGCGAGCGCGTCCAGGTAGGCGTTGGCGGCCGCGTAGTTGGCCTGTCCGGCGCCGCCGAAGGTGCCGGCCATCGAGGAGAAGAGCACGAACTCGGCCAGGTCCCGGCCGAGCGTCAGCTCGTGCAGGTTCCAGGCGGCGTCGGTCTTGGGGCGCAGCACCCGGTCGAGCTGTTCCGGGGTGAGCGCGTGCAGGGCGGCGTCGTCGATGGCGCCGGCCGCGTGCACCACGGCGGTGAGCGGGTGCCCGGGGTCGACGGTGGCGAGCAGGGCGGCCAGCGCGTCCCGGTCGGCGGCGTCGCAGGCCTCGATCCGCACCTCCGCGCCGAGGGCGGTGAGGTCGGCGGCGAGCTCGGCGGCGCCGTCGGCGGCCGGGCCGCGGCGGCTGGTCAGCAGCAGGTGCCGGGCGCCGTGCCCGGTGACGAGGTGGCGGGCGAGCAGGGCGCCGAGGGTGCCGGTGCCGCCGGTGATCAGGACGGTGCCGTGCGGGTCGGCGGCGGCGCCGGTGACGGTGGGCGGCAGCGTCAGCACGATCTTGCCGGTGTGCCGGGCCTGGCTCAGATGGCGGAAGGCGGCGACGGCGTCGCGGACGTCCCAGGTGGTGACGGGCAGCGGGGCGAGGATGCCGTCGGCGAACAGGGTGCCGAGTTCGGTGAGGATCTGCTGGATCCGGTCGGCGCCCGCGTCCATCAGGTCGAACGCCCGGTAGTCGGTGCCGGGGTGGGCGGCGGTCACCGCGTCGCGGTCGCGGATGTCGGTCTTGCCCATCTCCAGGAACCGGCCGCCGGGGCCGAGCAGGCGCAGCGAGGCGTCGACGTAGTCCTGGGCGAGCGAGTTGAGCACGAGGTCGAAGCCCCGGCCGTCGCGGGCGGTGCGGAACCGCTCCTCGAAGCCGAGGTCGCGGGAGGAGGCGAGGTGCTCGTCGTCCAGTCCGAGGGCGCGCAGCACCGGCCACTTGGCCGGCGAGGCGGTGCCGTGGACGTCCAGGCCCCAGTGACGGGCGAGTTGCAGGGCGGCCATGCCGACGCCGCCGCTCGCCGCGTGCAGCAGCAGCGACTCGCCCGGCCGGACCCGGCCGAGGTCGACCAGGCCGTAGTACGCCGTGAGGTACACCACCGGCACGCTCGCCGCCTGCGGGTACGTCCAGCCGGCCGGGACGGGGGCGAGCAGGCGCCGGTCGGTCACCGCGAGCGGGCCGGTGCCGCCGGAGAACAGGCCCATGACGCGGTCGCCGGGCGCGAGGTCGTGGACCTCGGTGCCGACCTCGACCACCACGCCAGCGCCCTCGCCGCCGGGCGGCCGGGTGTCGGCCACCATGCCGAGGGCGACCACGACGTCGCGGAAGTTGAGGCCCGCGGCGCGCAGCGCGACCCGGACCTCGCCGGGGGCGAGCGGGCGGGCACCGTCCTCGTGGGGCACCAGGGCGAGGCCGTCGACGGTCCCGGTGCCGGTCAGGTCGAGGCGCCAGGCGTCGGTGCCGGCCGGCACCGCCAGGCGCTCCGAAGGGCCGGTCCGGGCGAGCCGGGGCGCCGCCGCGGTGCCGGAGCGCAGGGCGAGCTGGGGCTCGCCGGAGGCCAGGGCCGCGCCGAGGGCGGCGTGGGAGTCGGGGTGCCGGTCGAGGTCGACCAGCACGATCCGGCCGGGGTGCTCGGTCTGCGCGGAGCGCACCAGGCCCCAGACCGCGGCCGCGCCGAGGTCGTCGACCGCCTCCCCGTACGGGCCGGGCACGGCGCCGCGGGTGAGCACCACCAGCGGTGTGGCGGCGAAGCGCTCGGTGGCGAGCCAGGACTGCAGGAACGCCAGCACCCGCCGGGTGGCGGTGCGGACGGCCTGCGGGCCGCCGTCGGTGGCGCAGGTGAGCGCGACGGCGTCGGGCAGCGGGGCGCCGGGGTCGAGCGCGGCCGGGTCGGCCGTCGTGGTGACGGCGGCGCCGGCCGCGCGCAGGGCGGCCCCGGCGCCGAGTTCGTCGGGCCCGGCCAGCAGCCAGCTGCCGAGCGGGGCGGTCCGCGGCAGCGTCAGCGGCGGCCAGGCGACGGGGTGGAGGTCCGCGTCCGCGCCCGCCGGGGCGGGGGCGAGGCCGCCCGCGGTGAGCGGCCGGGAGAGCAGCGTGTCGACGGTGGCGACGGGCGCGCCGGCCGGGTCGGTCAGGGCGAGGGTGACGGCGTCCGGGCCGGTGCGGCCGAGCCGCACGCGCAGCGTGCGGGCGCCGACCGCGTACAGGCGCACCCCCGTCCAGGCGAACGGGAGGCCGACACCCCGGTTCTCGCCGTCCGCGCCGTCGAGGGCCCCGGCGGTGTGCAGGGCGGCGTCGAGCAGCGCGGGGTGGAGCGCGAACCGCCCGGCGTCGTGGTCGTCCCCGGACAGGGCGACCTCGGCGAGCAGGTCGCCGCCGTGCCGCCAGGCGGCGCGCACCGCGCGGAACAGCGGGCCGTACTGGTAGCCGGCGGCGGCCAGCCGCTCGTAGAGGCCCTCGGTGTCCAGCGGTTCGGCGCCGGGCGGCGGCCACGCCGCGCCGTCGGCGGCGGGCTCCTCGCCGAGCGGGGCGGGCGCCAGGACGCCGGCGGCGTGCCGGGTCCACGGGCCCGGCTCGGCGGTGTCGGGGCGGGCGTGCACGGTGAGCGCGCGGCGCCCGTCCTCGTCCGGGGCTTCGAGGTGGACCTGGAGCTGGACGGCCGCGCGCTCGCGCAGGGTCAGCGGTGCCTCCAGGGTCAGTTCCTCGATCACCGCGCAGTCCGCCGACTGCCCTGCCTGGAGGGCGAGTTCGACGAAGGCCGTGCCGGGGAGCAGCACCGTGCCGAGGACGGCGTGGTCGGCGAGCCAGGGGTGGGTGGGCAGCGAGATCCGGCCGGTGAGCAGGTGCCGGTCGTCCCCGGCCTGGGCGAGGGCGGCGCCGAGCAGCGGGTGGTCGGCGGAGCGCAGGCCGAGCCCCTCGGCGTCGGCTGCGGCCGGAGCGGGCTCCAGCCAGTAGCGCTCGCGCTGGAAGGCGTAGGTGGGCAGCTCGGTGCGCAGCGGCGCGCGGTGGGCGTGCAGCGCCGCCCAGTCGACGGGCACCCCGCGCACGGACAGGGCTGCCGCCGCGGTCAGCAGGCGGTGCAGGGTGTCCGCGTCGCGCTGGAGCGAGCCGACGACCAGGGCGTCCGTCCCGGTCTCCTGGGCGGTCTGCTCGACGGCCGGGGCCATCACCGGGTGCGGGCTGGTCTCGACCAGCGTGGTGTACCCGTCGCGCAGCAGCGCGCGGGTGGCCCGCTCGAAGGCGACGGTCTCGCGCAGGTTGCGGTACCAGTACCCGGCGTCCAGTGCGGCGCCGTCCAACGGCTCGCCGGTGACGGTCGAGTAGAACGCGACCGCCGGGGTCGGCCTCGGGGCGATGTCGCCGATGCCGGCGAGGAGTTCGTCGCGGACGTGCTCGACGGCGGCGGAGTGCGCGGCGTAGTCGACCGGCAGCCGACGGGTCCGCAGGCCCTGTGCCTCGCACCGCTCGTGCAGGGCGTCCAGGGCAGCGGCGTCGCCGGAGACGACCACCGCGCCGGGTCCGTTGACGGCCGCGATGCCGAGGCGGCCGGGCAGGTCGGCGATCAGCTCCTCGGTCCGCGCGGCCGCGGCGGCCAGCGACATCATGCCGCCGCCGCCCGCGATGGCCCGCAGGGCCCGGCTGCGCAGCGCGACGATCCGGGCGGCCTCCTCCAGGGTGAGCGCGCCGGCCACCTGGGCGGCGGCGATCTCGCCCTGGGAGTGTCCGACGACGGCGGCCGGTTCGACGCCGAGCGAGCGCCACACCGCGGCGACGGACACCATGACGGCGAACAGGGCGGGCTGGACGACGTCGACGCGGTCCAGCGAGGCGGCGCCGGGGCGCCGCAGCAGCACGTCGAGCAGCGACCAGTCGGTGTGCGGGGCGAGGGCGGCGTCGCAGGCGCGGATGTGCTCGGCGAACACCGGGGAGCGGTCCAGCAACCGGGCGCCCATGCCGGCCCACTGCGAGCCCTGCCCGCCGAACACGAAGACCGTCCGGCCGGGCTGCCCGGCGGCTCCGGTGACCAGCCCGGGGTGGGCCGCGCCGGTGCTCAGCGCGTCGAGTGCGGCGAGGAGTTCGTCCGGGTCGGCGGCGACGAGCACGGCGCGGTGGTCGAGCGCGGCGCGGGTGGTGGCGAGCGCGTGGGCGGTGTCGGCGGGCTCGGCGGCGGGGTGCGCGGCCAGGTGGGCGCGGAGCCGGCCGGCCTGGTCGCGCAGGGCGGCCGGGGTCGCGCCGGACAGCGGCCAGACCAGCGCGGACGGCTCCGGCTGCGGCTCGGGGAGCGGGGCCGCGGCCTCCTCGACCGGGTCGCCCTGTTCCAGGATCACGTGCGCGTTGGTGCCGCTGACGCCGAAGGAGGACACCCCGGCCCGGCGGGGCCGGCCCTCCTGCGGCCACGGCGCCGGCTCGGTGAGCAGCGAGACCGCGCCTGACGCCCAGTCGACGTGCGGGGTGGGCGCGTCCACGTGCACGGTGGCGGGCAGTTCGCCGTGCCGCATCGCCATGATCATCTTGATCACGCCGGCCACCCCGGCGGCGGCCTGGGTGTGGCCGAGGTTGGACTTCACGGAGCCGAGGCGCAGCGGCCGCTCGGCCGGCCGGTCCTGGCCGTAGGTGGCGAGCAGCGCGTGCGCCTCGATCGGGTCGCCGAGGGCGGTGCCGGTGCCGTGCGCCTCGACCGCGTCGACCTCGGCCGGGGTGAGCCCGGCCTCGGCGAGGGCGTCGCGGATCACCCGCTCCTGGGCGAGGCCGTTGGGGGCGGAGAGGCCGTTGCTCGCGCCGTCCTGGTTGACCGCGCTGCCCCGGACCACCGCGAGGACGGGGTGGCCGTTGCGCCGCGCGTCGGAGAGCCGTTCGACCAGCAGCAGGCCCACGCCCTCCGACCAGGCCGTGCCGTCGGCGCCGGCCGCGAAGGACTTGCAGCGCCCGTCCGGGGCCAGGCCCCGCTGGCGGGAGAACTCGACGAAGGTCGACGGGCTCGACATCACCGTCACTCCGCCCGCCAGGGCGAGGTCGCACTCCCCGCGGCGCAGCGCCTGGCAGGCCAGGTGCAGCGCCACCAGCGAGGAGGAGCAGGCGGTGTCGACCGTCACCGCCGGGCCCTCCAGGCCCAGGGTGTAGGCGACCCGGCCGGAGGCGATGCTGCCGGCGCTGCCGTTGCCGAGGTAGCCGTCGACGCCCTCGGGGACGGCGGCCAGCCGGGACGCGTAGTCGGCGTACATCAGGCCGGCGAAGACCCCGGTACGGCTGCCGCGCAGCGAGCGCGGGTCGATGGCCGCCCGCTCGACGGCTTCCCAGGAGGCCTCCAGCAGCAGGCGCTGCTGGGGGTCCATCGCCAGCGCCTCGCGCGGCGAGATTCCGAAGAACCCGGGGTCGAAGCGGTCGGCGTCGTACAGGAACCCGCCCTCGCGGACGTACGAGGTGCCGGGGTGGTCCGGGTCGGGGTGGAACAGGTTCTCCACGTCCCAGCCGCGGTTGTCGGGGAAGGCCGAGATGGCGTCGGTGCCCTCCTGCACCAGCCGCCAGAGGTCCTCGGGGCTCGCCACCCCGCCGGGGTAGCGGCAGCCGGCGGAGACGATCGCGATCGGCTCTTCGGCCACCCGGGCAGGGGCGGCGGCGCGCGGGCGGCGCGGCTCGTCGAGCAGTTCGGCGCGCAGGTGCCGACCGAGGGCGCCCGCGGACGGGTGGTCGAACAGCACCGTGGCGGGCAGCCGCAGGCCGGCCGCGCCGTTCAGCCGGTTGCGCAGTTCGAGCGCGGCGAGCGAGTCGAGGCCCAGCTCGCTGAACGCGCGGTCCGGGTCGATCGCGCCGCCGTCCCGGTGTCCGAGGACCGCTGCGGCGTGGGTGCGCACCAGGTCGACCAGTTGCCGTTCCTGCTCGGCCACCGGAGCGGCGGCCAGCCGGCGGACCAGGGCGCGGCCGGTGCCCGGCCCCGGCCGCTCGGCCCCGGGCCGTCGGGCGGCCAGCCCGGCCAGGACGGGCGGCAGGTCCTCCCCGCCGAGGCGGGCGGGGTCGAGCCGGACCGGCGCCAGGACCGCCTCCGGCCGGGCCAGTGCCGCGTCGAACAGGGCGAGGCCGAGCCCGGCGTCCAGCGGCTGGACCCCGGAGCGGGCCATCCGCTGCCGGTCGGTCGTGCCGAGACCGGCGGTGAGCGTGCTGTCCTGCTCCCACAGGCCCCACTGCAGCGAGACGGCGGGCAGTCCGAGGGCGCGGCGGCGCTGCGCGAGCGCGTCGAGCACCAGGTTGGCGGCGGAGTAGGCGGCCTGGCCCGGGTTGCCGGTGAGGCCGGCGGCCGAGGAGAACAGCACGAACGCCCGCAGGTCGAGGTCGGCCGTCAGGTCGTGCAGGTGCAGCGCCGCGTCGGCCTTGGGGCGCAGGACGCGGTCCACCCGCTCGGGGGTCAGCGCCGGGAGCAGGCCGTCGTCGACCACGGCCGCCAAGTGGACGACCGCGGTGAGCGGGTGTTCGGCCGGGACGGCCGCGAGCACCCGCGCCAGCTCGGCGCGGTCGGCGACGTCGCAGGCGGCGAAGTCGGCCCGGGCACCGGCCGCGGCGAGTTCGTCCCGCAGCGCCAGCGCCCCGGGGGCGTCGGCGCCGCGCCGGGACACCAGCAGCAGGTGCCGCACGCCGTACGCCGCGACCAGGTGCCGGGCCACCAGGGCCCCGAGGGCTCCGGTGCCGCCGGTGACGAGCACCGTGCCGCCGTCCGCCGGCTCCGGCGGGGTGGGGGCGGCCGGGAGGGCCGGCGCCCGGCGCAGCCGGGGCACCAGCAGGGCCGCGCCGCGCAGCGCAGCCTCGGGCAGGGCGCCGGCCGCGGCGATCGCGTCGAGCCGGGCGTCGGCGGGGTCGGTACCGTCCGGGCGCCCGGCATCCGCTTCCAGGTCGAGCAGGGCGAATCGGTCGGGGTGCTCCGAGCGCGCGGACCGGATCAGGCCCCACACCGCGGCCGCTGCCGGGTCGGGCGGCTCGGTGCCGTTCACGGCGAGCGCGCCGCGGGTCGTGACCACCAGGCACGCGGCGGCGAACCGCTCGTCCGCGAGCCAGGCCTGCGCGACGGCGAGCGCCTCGTGCACAGCGGCCCGGACGGCCTGCGGCCCGGCGGCCGGGTCCTGGCCGGACCGGGGCGCGAGCAGGACCGCGTCGGGCAGTGGCGCGCCGTCGTCGACCGCCGCGGCCAGCGCGGCGAGGTCCGGGTACCCGGGGGCGGCGAACCGTGCCGCGAACGCGGCCGGCTCCGGGTCGCTCCCGCCGCCCACGACCGCCCAGCGCGCGGGCGGCTCGACGGCCGGGGCCTCGGCCCAGGCCAGGTCGAAGAGGTGGTCGGCGGCGGGCGCCGCGGCCGTCGGCAGCTGGTCCCGGGAAAGCGCGCGCACCGTCAGGGTCTCGACCGAGAGGACGGCCCGGCCGTCCGCGTCCGCCGCCGTGATGGCGATCGTGTCGGCGTCCAGCGGCAGCAGGCGCACCCTCAGCGCCCGGACGCCGCCCGCGTGCAGCCGCACGCCGCGCCAGGAGAACGGCAGCCTCACCCGGGTGCCGAGGTCCTCGGCCCCCTCGGCCCTCTCGGTCGCCGCCCGGGTCGCCGCCCCGGTCAGCCCGAGCGGGTGCAGGGCGGCGTCGATCAGGGCCGGGTGCAGGCCGAACCGGCCGCCGGCCGCCTCCTCGGGGAGGACGATCTCGGCGAACAGCTCGGAGCCGCGCTGCCAGGCCGCCCGCAGCCCGTGGAAGGAGGGACCGTAGCGCACCCCGGCGTCGGCCGCGTCGGCGTACAGCTCGTCCACCTCGACCGGCTCCGCGCCGGCCGGCGGCCAGACGGCGAGCGCCTGCTGTTCGCGGGCGCCCCGGGTGTCCCCGAAGTCCTGTTCGGGCGTCAGCGCGCCGGTGGCGTGCAGCGTCCAGGCGCCGTCCGGCCCGGAGGGACCTTCGGCCCGCTCGGGGCGGGCGTGCACGGTGACCGGCCGCAGGCCGGACGGGTCGGGCGCGCCGACGGCGACCTGGACCTGCACTCCCCCGGTCCTCGGCACGGCCAGCGGCGCCACCAGCGTCAGTTCGTCCACGTGCGGGCAGCCGAGCCGGGCGCCGGAGTGCAGCGCGAGTTCGAGGAAGGCGGCCCCGGGCACCAGCACGGTGTCGAGCACCGCGTGGTCGGCGAGCCACGGGTGGGTGTCGAGCGAGAGGCGCCCGGTGAACAGCACGCCGTCGCCGTCCGCGAGGCCCACCACCGCGCCCAGCAGCGGGTGGTCCACCGCTCCCTGTCCCAGGCCGGCGGCATCGCCCGCGCCGGTGCCGGCGTCGAGCCAGAAGCGCTGCCGTTCGAACGCGTACGTCGGCAGCTCGCCGGCGCGGCGGCGGGCGGTGGCCGCGTCGATGCCGGTCACCGCCGTCCAGTCGACCGCTCCGCCGCGGACGAACAGCCGGGCCAGCGCCGTCCGGAGGGCCAGGACCCGGTCGCGGTCCCGCTGCTGGGCGGGGACGGCGACGGTGTCCGTGCCGGTCGTGCATTCGACGATCATCGGGGTCAGTGCCGCCTCCGGGCCCAGCTCGACGAACACCGAGGCACCCTCGGACCTGGCCGCGGCGACCGCGTCCGCGAACCGCACCGGCTCGCAGACCTGGCGCACCCAGTACTCCGGATCGCAGACCTCGGCCGCCGTCGCCAGCCGGCCCGTCACGTCCGAGGCCAGCGGGATCGACGGCTCCGACAGGGCTATACCCGCCACCACCTCCCGAAGCTGTGCCACCACCGGCTCCATCAGCACCGAGTGGAACGCGTGCGACACCGCCAGCCGCGAGGACCGCCAGCCGCGCTCCCCGCACAGCACCCGCACCGCCTCCACGGCACCGGCCTCACCGGAGACCACCACCGACGCCGGCCCGTTCACCGCAGCGATCCCCGCACGGCCCGCACCCAGCAGGGCCGCGACCTGCGCCTCGCTCGCCCCCACCGCCAGCATCGCCCCGCCCGAAGGCAGTTCACCCATCAACCGGGCCCGCGCCGCCACCAGGGCGACCGCGCCCTCCAGCGAGAACACCCCCGCCACGTACGCCGCCACGATCCCACCCAGCGAATGCCCCAGCACCACCTCCGGCGCAGCAACCCACGAACGCCACAACCGGTACAACGCCACCTCGAACGCGAACAGCACCGGCTGCACCACACCCGTGTCCTCAGCACCGCCGGGCTCCCCCAGCAGCACCTCCCGCACCGAGAACGGCACCACCCCCTCGAACGCCCCGCACACCTCGTCCACCGCCGCCGCGAACACCGGGAACGCCTCGTACAGCTCACGCCCCGCACCCCGGCAACCCACCCCCTGACCAGTGAACACCAGCGCCGTCCGCCCCGCACCGCGCGCCACGGCGCCGGTCACCACGCCTGCGGGTTCGGGCTCGCCGGCCGCCACCGCGGCCAGACCGACCGACAGTTCCGCGGTGTCTGCGCCGAGGACCACCGCCCGGTGCGCCATGGCCGAACGCCCCGAGGCGAGCACGGCCGCGACCTCCGCGATGCGGGCCTCCGGGTGCTCGTCGGCCCAGTCGCGCAGCCGGGCCGCCTGGGCCCGCAGCCCGGTCGCGGTGCGTGCGGAGACCACCCACGGAACGGGCACGCCCGGCTCCCGGGGGGTGTCCTGGCCGGCCGGTTCCGGGGCCTGTTCGATGATCACGTGGGCGTTGGTGCCGCTGATCCCGAACGAGGACACCCCGGCCCGGCGCGGCCGCCCGGTCTCCGGCCACTCCACCGACTCCGCCAGCAGCTCGACCGCGCCCGCCGACCAGTCCACGTGCGGCGACGGCGCGTCCACATGCAGCGACTTCGGCAGCACACCGTGCCGCAACGCCATCACCATCTTGATCACACCCGCCACACCCGCCGCCGCCTGCGTGTGACCGATGTTCGACTTCACCGACCCCAGCCGCAGCGGCCGGTCCCCTGGACGGTCCTGACCGTACGTCGCCAGCAGCGCCTGCGCCTCGATCGGGTCACCCAGCGTCGTCCCCGTCCCGTGCGCCTCCACCACATCCACGTCCGCCGGAGCCAGCCCCCCGCTCGCCAGAGCCGCCCGGATCACCCGCTCCTGCGACGGACCGTTCGGCGCCGTCAACCCGTTCGACGCACCGTCCTGGTTCACCGCACTGCCCCGCACCACCGCGAGGACGGGATGCCCGTTGCGCACCGCGTCCGACAACCGCTCCACCAGCAGCAGGCCCACACCTTCGCCCCAGCCGGTCCCGTCCGCGCCCGCCGCGAACGGCTTGCACCGGCCGTCCGCCGCCAAACCGCGCTGGCGGGCGAAGTCGACGAAGACGGCGGGTGTGGACATCACGGTCACCCCGCCGGCGAGCGCCAGGTCGCACTCACCGGCGCGCAGCGCCTGGCAGGCCAGGTGCAGGGTGACCAGCGAGGACGAGCAGGCCGTGTCGACGGTCACCGCCGGGCCCTCCAGGCCGAGCGCGTAGGCCACCCGGCCCGAGGCGACGCTCCCGACGTTGCCGTTGCCGAGGTAGCCCTCCAGCTCGTCCGGCACCCGGTTCAGGCGGGTCGCGTAGTCGTAGTAGATCGCGCCCGCGAACACGCCGGTGCGGCTGCCGCGCAGTGACTCCGGGTCGATGCCCGCATGCTCGACGGTCTCCCAGGAGGCTTCCAGCAGCAGGCGCTGCTGCGGGTCCATCGCCAGCGCCTCGCGCGGCGAGATCCCGAAGAAGTCCGCGTCGAACTCGGCGGCGGTGTCGAGGAATCCGCCGGTCCGCACATAGGTGCTGCCCGGGCGCGAGGGGTCGAGGTCGAAGATCCGGTCGATGTCCCAGCCGCGGTCGGCGGGGAAGTCGGTGAGGGCGTCGACACCGCCGGCGACCAGCTCCCACAGCTCCTGCGGGGAGGTCACGCCGCCCGGGAGGCGGCAGCCCATGCCGACGATGGCGATCGGCTCGTCCGAAGCCACCGGCACGGGCCGGGCGGACGCGGCGGCCGGGGCCGGGCCGTCGGCGAGCAGGTCGGCCAGGCGGCCGGCCAGCAGCCTCGGCGTCGGGTAGTCGAAGACCAGCGTCGCGGGCAGGCGCAGGCCGGTCGCACCGCTCAGCCGGTTGCGCAGTTCGAGCCCGGTGAGCGAGTCGAAGCCCAGCTCCCGGAACGCCCGGCTCTCCTCGATGCCGTCCTCGTCGCCGTGTCCGAGCACGGCGGCGGCGTGGGTGCACACGGTCCGCAGCAGCAGCTGCCGGCGCTCGGCCTCCGGCAGCCCGGCCAGTCGGACCGTCAGGGCGCCCGACCGCGTCCTTCCGCCGACCGCGGAACGACGTCGGCGGGGGCCCTGGGCGAGCTCGCGCAGCAGCGCGGGCACCGTGTCGGCGTCGGCGCGGCGCAGCACGGCGAGGTCCATCCGGACCGGCATCAGTACGGCCTCGGCACGGTTGGTCGCCGCTTCGAGGAGCGCGCAGCCCTGCTCGGCGGAGAGCGGCAGGACTCCCAGGCTCGTCATCCGCCGGCGGTCGGCCGTGCCGAGTCCCGCGGTCATCTCGCTGCCGTCGGCCCACCAGCCCCAGGCCAGCGAGGTCGCCGGCAGGCCGTGGGCGCGGCGGTGTCGGGCGAGGGCGTCGAGGTAGGCGTTGGCGGCGGCGTAGTTGCTCTGCCCTGGGTTGCCGATCAGGCCGGCGGCCGAGGAGAACAGGACGAAGGCGTTCAGGTCCAGGTCACGGGTGGCCTGGTGCAGGTTCCACGCCGCGTCGGCCTTGGGGCGCAGCACCGCGGCCAGCCGTTCGGGCGTCATGGCCTGGACGACCCCGTCGTCGAGTACGCCGGCCGCGTGGACGACGGCGGTGAGCGGGTGCTCGGCGGGGATCGCGGCGAGCACCCGGGCGAGGGCCTCGCGGTCGGCCGCGTCGCAGGCCTCGATGCGCACCTCGGCGCCCAGCTCGGCGAGTTCGGCGGCCAGGGCGGCCGCACCGGGGGCGTCCTCACCGCGCCGGCTGAGCAGCAGCAGCCGGCGCACGCCGCGCTCGGCGACCAGGTGGCGGGCCAGCAGGGCCCCGAGGGTGCCGGTGCCGCCGGTGATCAGCACGGTGCCCTCGGGCGCGGGCGTGAAGCCGGTGTCCTCGGGGCGGGCGGCGGCCCGGACCAGGGCGGGGAGGAGAGCGGTGCCGCGGCGCAGCGCGAGCTGGGCCTCGCCCGAGGCGGCCTGCGCGAGCACGGCCTCCTCGGAGGTGTCGGGGTCGGCGTCGACCAGTACGAAGCGCCCGGGGTGCTCGGCCTGCGCGGAGCGGACCAGCCCCCAGACGGCGGCCGAGGCGAGGTCGGCGACCTGCTCGTCCCCGCCGACCGCGACCGCGCCGGTGGTCAGCAGGACGAGACGGGTGTCGGCGGTCCTGGGGTCGGCCAGCCAGCGGCCCAGGAGACCGAGGACGCGAGCGGTGAGCTCGTGCGCCCGCGCGGGTTCCGGGTCCTCGGCGGAGGGGACGCGCACCAGGACGGCCTCCGGGAGCGGGGCCTCGGAGTCGTCGAGGAGCGCGGGCGCGTCGTCCAGGTCGACGGTCCGGCCGGAACCGGAGGCGGCCTCGAACTCCGCCTCCTTCCAGTGGAGTTCGAAGAGGGAATCGCGGAGCGGCGCGTCGGTGGTCCGCAGCAGCTCGGCGGAGACGGGTCGGACGGCCACCGAGCCGATGGAGACGACCGCCCGGCCGTCCTCGTCGTGGGCGCTCAGCGAGATCGCGCCGTCCGCGCCCGCCACCAGCCGCACCCGCAGCGCACGGCTGTGGCGGGCGTCCAGCCGGACAGCCGTCCAGGAGAACGGCAGGCCCGCCTGGAGGGGCGCGTCCGCGTCCTCCCGGACCAGCATCGGGTGCATGGCGGCGTCGAGCAGGGCCGGGTGCAGCGTGAAGCGGTCGGCGTCGGCGCCGCCCTCGTCGGGGAGTTCGACTTCGGCGAACAGCTCGTTTCCGCGCCGCCAGACCTGCCGCAGGCCCTGGAACAGCGGGCCGTAGTCGAAGCCGGCCGCTGCCGCGCGTTCGTAGAGGTCGTCCGCGTCGAGCGGCCGGGTGCCGGGCGGGGGCCACTGCCCGGCAGCCGCTTCGCCTGCCGGGTCCTCGGCGACCGCTTCGGGGGCGGCGGTGAGCAGACCGGTGGCGTGCCGGGTCCAGGGCTGGTCGGCGGGCGCCTGCTCAGGCCGGGAGTGGACGCCGATCGCGCGGGCACCGGACTCGTCCGGGTCCTCGACGGTGACCTGGATCCGGACGTCCTCGGCGTCGGCCAGCACGAGCGGGGTGTGCAGGGTGAGTTCGTCGACCACCGGGCAGCCGGCCTCGGCCCCCGCGCGGAGGGCGAGTTCGAGGAAGGCCGTGCCGGGGACGATGACGGTGCCGAGTACGGCGTGGTCGGCGAGCCACGGATGGGTGGCGGCGGAGAACCGACCGGTCAGGACCGTCCCGGAGCCGTCCGCCAGCTCGACGGCGGCGCCCAGCACCGGGTGTTCCATGGCCGACTGGCCCCAGCCGACGCCGACGACGTCCGTGGGGTCGGGCTCGGCCCAGTAGCGGCGGTGCTGGAAGGCGTAGGTCGGCAGGTCGACGTGCCGGCCGGCGGGGAGCAGGGTGGTCCAGTCGACGGGCAGGCCCGCGACGAAGGCCGCCGACAACGCCGTCACCAGCCGCGCGGGACCACCCTCATGACGGCGCAGGGTCTCCAGGACCACGGCGCCGGGAACCTCTTCCAGCTGGTCCGCGACCGGAACGACCAGCCCGGGGTGCGGACTGCACTCCACGAACGTGGTGTGCCCGGCGGCCACCGCGGCCCGCACCGCCGCGTCCAGGCGGACAGTGCCGCGCAGATTGTCGAACCAGTACGAACCCGCCAACCGGTCCGGAGAGTCAACGGCTTCGCCGGTCACCGTCGAGAACATCGCCACCCGGCCGGCCAACGGACGCACACCCGAGGAGAGTTCGACGACCTCCTCGCGCACCGCGTCCATGTACGCCGAATGCGAGGCGTAGTCCACCGGGATCCACCGCGCCCGCACCCCGTCACGCTCACACTGTTCGGCCACCGAGGTCAGCGCCTCGATCTCCCCGGACAGCACCACACTCGACGGCCCGTT